>JAKFUF010000030.1 GCA_021732845.1 Planctomycetaceae bacterium
GGCGGGCACAACGGCTGAGTCCAAGACTCCCCAGGAGGTTGAGCCACAGCCGGAACTGGCGAATGCCTCGACGTTGAAGCTCGTCCAGGCCCTGGAACGCGGCGAGCGGTGGGCCATCAAATATTGTCTGAGCCACCTGGAGCCGGATGGACAGTGTGGCATCAACCGCTTGCACCGGCGAGCTGACGACGCGGACGAGGGCGAGGAGGAACCGGAGGTAGAAGAGACTGCCAGCGAGGTGGACGTCGTGGAGGATCCGGAGAAGATCCATGATTTCGAGCTGGCGACCAAGTACGTCGTCGCCAATTACGGGCTGCTGTCGGGGCGACTCGAACTGCCGCCTGCGCCCCCTGTCGCGAAGGCGGTTTCCACCGCGGCCCCGAGCGCTGCTTCCGCAACCACCGCGCCCTCCGTCGTGCAATCAGAACGGGTGGTGATGACCCTGAAGAGGCCCGATGCCATTTATGTTGTGTCCACTCGCGAAACGGTGGCTGACCAGAAAGGGTGTTCCCCGAGAAGCGGGGAAACAGTTTTGCCAGCCGCGCCCCCCATCGTGGATTTGACGCAGCCGAGTTCGGCGGAGGTCTTGTCGCAGCGCAGTCTGCCGCAAGCAGGGACCGAAGACGCCGTCGAGAACGAAGACCTTGAAGACGAGGCGCACGGCCTGCCGGTCAAAACCCCGACGAAGCACAACGTGCTGTCTGCTTCACATCTCATCGAGATGGAACCCACCGCGCCCCCTGTCGCGACCGGCGGGGCGAACCGGGATGGTCCCGCTCCCGCCGCCCTGGCTGACAGCGCGGTGTTGAAGGGTGCGGCCCCCGCCATCGAGCAGAAGTAGGAACGGCGCGATTCCCAGCGAGGCCCCGGTGATCTGGAAACGCGCCTCGGTCCCTGAAGAAATCGTTCAACGGATAAGGATCGCAGCAACAATAACTGTGACATCTTGCTTGCTAGATGGCTGGCCGATGTGAACGAGTCCATCAGCCAGCACGCGTTAGGACCGCGGCAAGAATAACTGTCGACTTTTGACAAGCTGTACAGCCAATGAGCCGGAGGGCCTTAGCCCCCGGTTGGAGGATAATCGGAAGACGCCAACGCCACAAACCGGACGCTAAGAACCGGAGAAAGAATAGCTGTCGCATTCTTAGTTAGAACGAATTACTCTCCCGGGCGACGATGGCAAAAATCATCCCGGAGGGATGAAAGCTCTTAGCCGGGGGTTGAGCGAAGCGACACCCCCGGTTAGGAACCAGGAAAAGATCCGATCCCGGAGGGATCGCAGCATCCTGCGAGCAACGGTGCTGGCACCCCTGCCGGGGTGCGTTCGTCACTCTTGCTTTTCCGGGGGTGTCGCTTCGTGTCTGTCGACACTTCGCTCAACCCCCGGCTAAGAGCTGTGATCCCTCCGGGATCATCCCTGGTCACGCCGCTCTTTCAATAAACTGCTGTTCTGTGCTCCTCAACACGCCGACATAAAACTCCCTTTTATTGATGACGCGATCCTAAGGATCGCAGCAACAATAACTGTGACATTTGTCTCCCTATCCAGCAGCGAACGCCATCAGGGACAACGGATGAAGTTGGTGGTGAAGTCGACAGGCCTGGCAAAACGGTGCGGGAATCGTACGGTCATAAATTAACCACGAATTCTCATGGCGCGGGCTTGCCCGAAACCCAACACCCCGGAGTGTCGCATCGTCAGCCCCAACGGGGCAGAATTCGATAGCCCAGGGCGAAGTTGGCAACGCCAACGGAGCCCTGGGTGCAATGACGACGAACGACGGAGCCCCAATCGGGGCGTGACCGTGATGTTTGTCGGATGTTCAATGAATCTCACCCCGTTGGGGCTCCCTTTCTCGCACCGACTCCGACCCAGGGCTCCGCCGACATTCGTCGGCTGCGCCCTGGGCTGTCGAATCCTGCCCCGTTGGGGCGGTTGGCCAGAGTCTGACCAGAAGCAGAACCCGCTATTGATCACTGATTTCCAGCACGCGCTGGCGAAATCGTCGCGGCACGCCAACAACCTGACGGTTAGTAGTACGAATCTTGCGAATCTTCACGAATCACCAACCGGATTCGCATCGCAGTTGATGGAATCCATCTCGTTTTCATTCGTGTTATTCGGCTTATTCGTGAAAAATCGTGGTTCCCCTTTTCGTTGTCTAGGATCGGCGTTCGGTCAGCTCCGTGACGCGCACAGTTATTCAACCGAAACCCGTTGGCGTCGGTTCGCTGCCATTGTCGCCAGAAAATGCCTGATCGACCCGGGAATCTTTGATCACGTCCTCCGGCCGATCGGCGGGTGATGACAATCCAGGCACGCCCGGCTGCATCAGCTCCAAGATGGGGGGCGCGCAGTCCGCCACCGGCCGACTCGCCATGGGGCCGGGGGGTGAGGCACCATGGCTCGCCTCAAAGATCTTGCAAGGTGGCGCGAGCAGTGCGGGTTTCGTGATAGGGGGCGCGGACAGTGCCGATTCGACCACGGTTTGAGAGGCGGCAACCGGTTTGGTGACAGGGGGCGCGGGTGATGCCGGTTGAACCACGGTTTGAACCGCGGCTTCGGCGGTCGATTTAGCGACCGGAACCGACCTCATTACAGGGGGCGCGGCTGGCGCTTTCATTGTTCCGATCAGGTCCCCAAAGCGATCCTGTGCATGTTCGGTCGCCTGATCGTAGCCGGGGAGTTTTTGCGCCACTACCGTCTGTGGCTCCGAGCCTTCAGCGTCGAAGTCGCAGTCGTTTTCCACATCCCTGTGAGCCCGGTTGATGCCGCAATGGCCATCCGGGTCCAGGTGTTTCAAACAGTACTTGATGGCCCACGGTTCGCCGCGTTCCACCGCCCGAATCAGCCGGAGCGTCGAGGCGTCTGCCTTTTCGGGTTGCGGCACAAGTTCCTGCTGAGTCTTCGACTGTGTGCAGGACTCACCCGAACGGGATTCGCGTGGCACAGAGGACGACGCCGACTGCCCCAGCAGGCAGTCCATGCCGAACATCAAGGCCCAGGGAGCCTTGGCATCGATCGCCTTGCCGAGTTGGTCCCAGGCCACCTTTACCACGACGGCGCGTGCCGCTTCTCGCGCCGCCTGCAACTGCGGTGCGCGGTCAATCCGCCGGTAGAGCGCCGGCCGCCTGATCCCCAGCGACAGGGCGACATACGTGAGAATCCCCATGTGCGTGATGATCTCGATGTAGTTCTGCAAATCGGTGAACTTGCAGTCGCTCCGCAGCTTCCGCGCCCTGCCCGCGGACGCCCGCACATCCGGCGGCACACCTTCCCCTGGCAACTCCTGCGGGGCATTTCCCACCGAGTCCTGATGACATCCGCCCACTGCTCTTCCCCTGCCTGCCTAGTAATATATACGCCTGTTCAAATACTCTACCGGCAGTGTATTGGAATGTCAATACAATAAATAGTTGTTTGTTATGTTTTAAAATAAATGCGAATGACGGCGTGATGTCGCCTGTCGCTTCCAAACCCAAACTCGTCTGAGCCCACTTTCACGAATCTGAAGCATGATCTGAGCAGACCAACGGTGTATGCTGGCTCAGAGAGTTTTCTCCGCTTTGGGTCAACTCGCACCAGTTGCCAACGCCTTTTCAAGTCCTTGGATGACGGCTGCCATGCAGACGCTGCGCATTTTCATCTCCAGCCCCGGGGACGTGTCTGAAGAGCGAGACCAGGCCCGGCGGGTGATCGACAGCCTGCAGCGGCAGTACAGCGGCGTGACATTGCAGGCGGTGATGTGGGAAGACCTGGCGCTTCCCGCCACGGCGTCGTTCCAAGAGAGCATTGATGTCCTGCTGCACCAGCAGCCGATCGACGTGGCGGTGTTCATCCTCTGGTCGCGTCTCGGCAGCCCTCTCGGCGCGGCGATCACGCGGCCCGATGGCTCGCCCTACCGCAGCGGCACCGAGCGCGAATTCGACCTGATGCGTTGACGGGTGAGCATTTGCTCTGGATGCAGTGGCTCGGTCATGCCGCGGGGCTGGCCGGTGAGGGTGGTCCACATTCCGAGCCACGGGTTGTACGGGTTGACGGCGCGGAGGCTGCCGATTTTCTGCATGTGGTCCGAGCCACCGCCCACGATCACACCGCTGTTTTGACAATGACTTGTAGGGTTGGAAGTAAGCCAGCCGCTCGTCGCCGAACTGCCGCAGCAGGGTGCAAGCTCTCCGGTGAGTCTCAAAGTCGCCCAGTCACTCCGGCCGGGTTCGAGTCACGGAGTGACTCGCCTACTTTGTGACTCACGGCCGCCGCAACCGGTCCTTGCCGCGCCTGTGATGGTCGCCGCCATACGGAGTTAAACTCGGTGTGGGGCAGAAATCACAGGCTCGGAGCAAAAGACGACTTTGTGCAGTCCTGACAACATTGGCCGGCACATGCATCTGGAGTTGATCTTTGCCTCACTTCCGATCCCGTGGCCGAACCAACAGCTTTTATTCGCGTCAATTCGCGTTCATTCGCGGTTTCTCCCCGCAGCCTGTTGACCGATGTCGGCTAGTTGAATTTCGGAACCGCGAATGAACGCGAATCGACGCGAATAGGCTGCCTTGGCTGGGGCACATGTTCTTGTCATGCATCCCGTGGGAACTCGTCCGCAGTTCTGCCGGCTTGTGTGAAACACCAGAGGGCTCGCGCCGGCGCAAGCCGTCCGCTGAATGAGGATCGACCCGTGGTGGGCTTTAAGAAAGGCCAGGTGGTACTTCTGCTCCGGCTTGAACTGCTTGCGCTGACATGCTGGAATTCGAGTCGGCGGACCTTCAACGGTGGCTGGCGCGGCAAAATTGACGGTGGATTGTTCAACACTTCGAAAGGAACTTCAAACCATGCAACTGCGACGACTTGGTGCCAGCGGGCTGATGGTGACACCTGTGTGTCTCGGAACGATGACCTTTGGTTCGCCGGTTCCAGAGACGGAATCGATCAGCCTGATCCATGCCGCGCAGGATCTGGGGATCAACTTCATCGACACCGCGAACGTCTACGAAGGCTACAAGCGGTTTTTGGGCAGTCCGGGGGGTGTGGCGGAAGCGATTGTTGGCAAGGCAATTCAAGGCCGCCGTGATAGATGGGTGGTGGCGACAAAGGTGGGCGCGCCGGTGGGGCCTGGACCACAGGACCGTGGGCTCTCACCCACACATATCCTGCGGGAGGTTGACCGCAGTCTGAAACGGCTGCAAACTGACTACATCGACCTGTACATCATCCATTGGCCGGACCGGCAGGTGCCGCCAGAAACGACGCTGGCGGCGATCGACCAGTGCGTGCGGCAGGGGAAGGTGCGGTCATTCGGGGCTTCGAATCACTCCGCCTGGCAAATGTGCGAGTTTCGGTGGCTCGCCGATCGGACCTGTGGCCCGCGCGTGGTTACGTCACAGGTCCCGTTCAGCCTGCTGCGACGGGAGTTCGAACCAGACCTGGCATTCTGTGAAAAATATGGCATCGGCGTGACGCCCTATCAGGCTCTCCAAAGCGGCCTGCTGACCGGGAAGTACCGTCCAGGCGAGCCACTGCCTCCGGATTCGCGGGCGGCCGAGAAGCCGGATTGGATCTGGAAAGTCGATGAGCCCCTGCTGAAACGGCTGGAAGCACTGCGGCATCTGGCCGACGAGCTGGGAACGTCGCTGACGCGCTATGCGCTCGCCTGGACTCTGACCCGCCCCGGGATCGTGTCCAACATCGTGGGGGTCAAGCGGCTGGAACAGCTTCGCGAAGCGGTCGAGGCGGCGGCCTTGCAGATCCCACCCGAACACTTTCCGCGAATCGACGCGATCTGCCCACCGCCATGGAAGCAGCCGGATCCATTGCGGGGATGAGTGCCAAGGATCGCAGCAACACCCCCGTCATTGTTGCTGCACACACCCTACAAAGAGTGAAAGCCCGGCGCGATGCGCCGGGCTTGTGTGCTTACCGTTGCAGGACATCCGAGTTTACGTCGGCGGAGCCCAGTTGTAGTGGTTCAATTCCAGACCGAGCAGGACACATCCCCACAACAGGGCGGCAAAGCTGACGAGCAGCAGAGCCACGTAGATATCGGGAGCGGGCGGCGGGCCTTTCGGGGCGGATTTGGCATTAGAGCTTCGACGTGACATGGTCGCCTTTCTGGAAGCTGCCGTTCCCCGCGCGTTCGGTGACCACAGCCACCGATTTGTCCGGGTAGGTCTTGATGATGGTGATTTTTCCGAGGTATTTCGGTGAGCCACCGGCGGCTGCCGAGCGGTACACCACCAGTTCGTGGCCTTTTCGCAACTGGTCGTCGTGTCCCAGCGACACGATCAGCAGTTCCGATCCGCCGGGAGACTTGGCGGGTTCCGAGGCTTCGATTTCGCCTTCGACGCGGGGGGGGATCTTCACGTCGGCGGCCAGGTCGGCCGTATCAGTCGAAATGCCGTTCTTCAACAGCACGGTGTGCAGGGCACCCACTTCCTTGATCAACTGCTGGTTCTTGAGTTCGGCATTGCGTTTTTCAACCTGGGCTTCCTTGAGGGCGTCTTCGGTGGCCAGCTTTTCCTTGACGACCGCGTTCCGGCTGTCGAGCAGTTGCTTGTTGATTTCGCGCTGTTGGAGTGTTTCCTGCCGGCGGGCCTCGGCCTCTTCGGTGGCGATCTCCTGCTGCTGCCGCATCACGGCGACCTGCTGCTCACCGATGACCACCCGCTGCTTCGTGGCTTCGAATTCCTGCTGCATTCCCGTCATCTTGAATTCGGCCACTTCGCGGGCCTTCTTTTCCTTGTCGAGGGCTTCGGCGGCTTCGCGTTTGGCCTGCTCCATCTGCCCCGTCAACTGGCCGGAATTCGTCTTTTCCGTGGCCAGGTCCTTCTTCAGCTTTTCGGCGGTGGCCCGCCAGTTGGTGTGCGTCGAATAGACCGCACCGGCCAGCGTCATGAACAGGATGGACGCGATCAGTTGCAAAACAACTGCGATCTTGCCGATGAAATTCATTATCCCTCGCTCCGAAAAACGTCCTGTAGATTGTTGGCCGTGCGTTGACGGCGGAGGTGTCTGCGAAACCCGCCATCAAATCAGTTTTTCGGCGCGTCGTCGGGGTCTTGTGCCGGCTTGGCTTCTTCTGGCTGCACTTCGGGCTTTGTTTCAACGGGTGCCGCAGTCGGTGGGGGGTCGTAGCCCACGGCTGGGCGGTCGGCCTCCAACAGTTTGTGCCGCAATTCCGCCCGGGCCAGCATCCCTTCTGCCTGCACGAGCAGGTCTTTGAATTTTTGGACTTCGCGTTCGGCCGCCTTGCGGTCAGACCGGATGGCCACCAGTTGATTCATCAACTGAATTCCCTCTTCGCGCAGCCGCTGGGCTTCGTCCCGGATCGTCCGAGCTTCGCCGGATTTCTCGATCTGCCGTCGTGAAAGCGCGACGAGGTCGGCCTCTAGCGCCTGGAGTTCGCGGGCGATCAAGTCTCCCCGCTTGACCAGTGCCTCGGTGTCGGCCTTGTTCACCAGCCTGGCCTCGTCGATTTTCTTTTGCAGCTCGCCAGCATTCGGACGCTGCGCCCGGATCCCCTCCAAAATCGCGCTCTGCGTGGCGATTTCCGCCTTCAGATTTTTGGACTTGGCCGGCAGCTCGTCGACCACGGTGTTGCTGGCGGCGGCAAACCCGAAAAAGGCGAGGCTGGCGCAGGCGATCGTGACAGTCACGGCTTTGAAGAGAGTTGTCTTCATCGGTTATGCCACTGGACTCGGTTGTGCCAGGAGGGCGGCAAATCCGTTCGCCGGAATCCGTAAAATCAGATTGTGTGTTGAATTGTCACGCGAGAGATGTGAAGCGGTCTCAAGGGAGGCGCTTCGCCGCGCTGAACGTCACCAAGTATATTCGTCGAAAAAAACCAATGTCAATCAGGAAAACTCAGCCTACCATCCCACGTCGGCCGTTGCCGGACATCCGCGGAACAATCGTCACATCCAGACCGGGTGCAATGCTGCTCGACATCTGGGCACGCCACACAGTATGACATGCAAACTGGGTGGCCGCCATTTCTTGTTGGCTAATCCCGCCGATTCACGCCAACTCGCTGGGGAGTGCTGCCGTGTCACCGTTCGATCGCCGTCTGTTTCTGGGGTCCACCATCACCGCCGCCGGGGCTCTGGCACTCGGAACATCTCTGAGGGACGATAATCCCCTTCAGGCGGACGAAGATCACAGTCAGCTTGGGAAAACGCCGCACACCAGGTTCGCTGTAAACATCGAGATGTGGTTCCGCAAACTGCCGTTCCTGGAGCGCATGCGGCAGGCGGCGGCGCTCGGATTCCCGGCCGTCGAGTTCTGGCCCCTGGCTGGCAAGGATTTGCCGGCGGTGGCCGCCCTCAGCCGGGAGTTGAAGCTCGACATCGCACAATTCACCGCGTGGGGCTTCACGCCAGGCCTCAACGATCCCAAAAACCACGGCGACTTCGTGAAGGCGATCGAGGAGGGCTGCAAGGCGGCCAAACTGCTCAACTGCAAGCTGATGACGGTGGTGGCCGGCAACGACATTCCCGGCGTGTCGCAGGCCGAAATGCACAAGCAAACGATCGCGGGGCTGAAACTCGGCGCCCCCATCGCCGAAGCCAACGACGTGACGCTGATCCTGGAACCGATGAACATCCGCGTCGACCACAAGGGCCATTGCCTGTATGGCAGCGCTCCGGCGATTGCCATCTGTCAGGCTGTCGGTTCGACCCATGTGAAAATCAACTGGGACCTGTATCACATGCACATCACCGAGGGGGATTTGTGCGGACATCTGCGCGAGGGGATGGCCACCAAGACGATAGGATACCTGCAATTGGCCGACCATCCGGGACGCAATGAACCCGGGACGGGCGAGATTCATTACAACCGCGTCCTCAAGGAAGCCCACGATCTGGGATACCGTGGCTACGTGGGTCTGGAGTTGAATCCCAAAACCACGGAACTTGCCGCCGCAAAGGGAGTCGCCGCCGCCGACATCTGGTGAAAGTCGCGGGTCGCGGCCTGCCGGTTGTGCCATCCTGGAATTCCAAGATTCAATGGTTCTCCGAGGCTGGCGAACCGGTTATTCTGTCAGTTCACTGACTGCGGGTTCGACCTGCGGCTTTGAATGCGACTTTGGAATGCCAGCGATCATCGTCTCGAGGTCTTTGTCTGAAATGCCTGTTGAAGTGAAAATCCCGTCGGTGGGGGAATCAATCACCGAGGTGACGCTGGGGCAGTGGGTGAAGGCGGTGGGCGACACCGTGTCTCACGACGAGACCCTCATCGAGCTGGAGTCCGAGAAAGCCACGTTCGACCTTCCGGCACCCGTGTCGGGGAAGATTTCCAAGCTGCTGGTAGAATCGGGAGCAACGGCGAACGTCGGTGATGTTGTCGCGTACATTGAGGAGTCAGCCGACGCCAAGGGCAGCCCGGAAGCGAAACCTGCGGCACCAGCCGCCGAGAAATCGCCCGCGCCTGGAACCAAGGATGGCGAAACCCACGTGATGCCTGCAGCCGCCCGTCTGCTGGCCGAACGGGGGATGTCAGCCGGCAACGTGCCAGCAACCGGCCCCGGTGGACGGCTGCTGAAGGAAGATGTGCAGGCGGTTCCCGCCGCATCCGCGGCGAAACCTGCGACACCAGCCACCAAGCTTCCGGTGAAGGCACCGCCCAAGCCTTTGAGCCGCCCCACAGGCGGGCGGACCGAAAACGTCGTCCCCATGAGCCCGATCCGCCGCCGCATTGCGTCGCGGCTGGTCGAGGCCCAGCAGAATGCCGCGCTGCTGACGACGTTCAACGAAGTCGACATGTCCGCCGTGATGGAGCTGCGGAAGAAGTACAAGGATGTGTACGAGACCCGCTATGGCATCAAGCTGGGGTTCATGTCCTTCTTCGTGAAGGCCGTGACCGATGCCCTGCAGCAGGTGCCGCAGGTCAACGCCGAGATTCGCGGGACGGACATTGCCTACCGCAACTACTGCGACATCGGCATCGCTGTTGGCGGTGGCAAAGGGCTGGTGGTGCCCGTTCTGCGGAACACCGAAACGCTGAGCTTTGCCGAAATCGAACTGGCCATCGGCGACTTCGCCAAGCGGGCCAAAGACAATACGCTGGGGGTCGCCGACCTGCAGGGCGGGACGTTTACCATCAGCAACGGCGGGGTCTACGGCTCCATGCTGTCGACGCCGATCGTCAACGCCCCGCAGAGCGGCATTCTCGGGATGCACAACATTGAAGATCGCGCGGTCGTGCGCGACGGGCAAGTGGTGGTCCGGCCGATCATGTACCTGGCGCTGACCTACGACCACCGCATCGTCGATGGCCGCGAGGCGGTGACCTTCCTGAAACGCGTGCGGGATGTGATCGAAGATCCCGTCCGCATGCTGCTCGACGTGTGATGCGTAAGGTGACGGGCGCTCCACAACTCCCGGAGGTGACAACGTGCCACAACTGGACACTTCCACACTCGGCAGACGGCAGTTTCTCGGTCGCTCTGCCGTGGGCCTGGGCGCGCTGGCCACGCTGTTGAACTCCGGCACCGCCCGCGCAGCGAGCGCGGGCGGCGGGCCGGATCTGCCGCACTTCGCCCCCAAAGCGAAACGGGTGATCTACCTGTTTCAGTCCGGCGCGCCCTCCCAGATGGATCTGTTCGATCCCAAGCCGGGCCTCGCCGATCTGCGTGGCACGGAGCTGCCCGACTCCATCCGCCGGGGTCAGCGGCTCACGGGAATGACCTCCACGCAGGCCAGTTTTCCCGTGGCTCCCACCCGCTTCAAGTTCGCCCAGCATGGCGAAAGCGGAGCGTGGCTCAGCGAGCTGCTCCCACACACGGCGAAAATTGCCGACCGGTTGAGCTTCGTGAAGTCGCTGCACACCGAAGCGATCAACCATGACCCGGCGGTGACCTTTTTCCAAACCGGTGCGCAACTCGCCGGGCGTCCCAGCATCGGCGCGTGGCTCTCCTACGGCCTCGGCTCCGAAAACGAGGATCTGCCGGCCTTCGTCGCGATGGTCTCCAAGGGCACCGGCAACCCCAACGACCAACCGCTGTACGACCGACTGTGGGGCAGTGGCTTCCTGCCTTCCCGCTATCAGGGCGTGAAATTCCGTTCCGGTGGCGACCCGGTGTTGTTCCTCTCCAATCCCCCGGGCATTGACGCGCCGGCACGGCGGGAACTGCTGGATGATCTGAAGGAACTGAATCAGCTCAACCTCGAAGAGTATGGCGACCCCGAAATCGCCACGCGGATCGCCCAGTATGAGCTGGCGTTCCGGATGCAGACCTCCGTGCCAGAACTGGTGGATGTCTCGCAGGAGACCGCCGAGACGTTCGAGATGTATGGTTCAGATTCGAGAACTCCGGGAACCTATGCCGCCAACTGTCTGCTCGCGCGGCGGCTGGCCGAGCGCGGGGTGCGGTTCATCCAGTTGTTCCACCGTGGCTGGGACCAGCACCTGAACCTTCCCAAGGCGATCACCGGGCAGTGCCTCGATACCGATCAGGCTTCCGCCGCGCTGGTGCGTGACTTGGCGCAGCGGGGTTTGCTGGATGAGACGCTGGTGGTCTGGGGTGGCGAGTTTGGCCGCACGGTTTATTGCCAGGGGACATTGACCGCCGAGAACTACGGTCGCGACCACCATCCGCGCTGCTTCACCACCTGGATGGCTGGCGGCGGCATCAAGCCGGGGGTGAGCCACGGGCAGACGGACGATTTTTCGTACAACATCGCGCAAGACCCAGTGCATGTCCACGACCTGCATGCGACACTCCTGCACTGCCTGGGGATCGACCACACCCGCCTGACCTTCAAATTCCAAGGCCGGCACTACCGCCTGACCGATGTGCATGGCCAGGTGATCCAGCCGCTTTTGGCGTGAACTCGTTTGAGTCAAAGCGAGCCTGTCCGGTCAAAATAATTGCAAATTTCAGATTTAAAATTTCACAGTCTGTTGGGCGGCTTCGAACTGTCTGCAGAGTCAGTTGAACGCGCGACACCCGCTTGGTGATTCTGGTGTCGCGTAAAGTCATTTTACTGTGAAATTTGAAATCTGAAATTTGAAATTACACTGAACAGACTACCACCCCTTGCGGGCCAAGTCAGAGCTGAATGACTCAAGGCGCAGGCTGTCAGTTTCTATGGGTGGCTGCCACCGCGAGCTGACCGAGGCTGATTCCACCGTCGTTCGGCGGGACCCGCTGATGGCGGAAGACGTCAAAGCCACGGGCGGTCAGACGCTGCGTGGCCTCTTCAACGAGCAGGACGTTGAGGAATACGCCGCCGCTGAGAACGGCCTGCTTCAAGCCGTTGCTGCGGCGCAGACGCTGGCAGACATCGGCCACCATCGCGGCGATGGTGGAATGGAATTGGCGGGCGATCTGGGAGTTTGGCCGCTGCGCATGCACGTCGTCAGCAATGGCCTGGATCAGCATCCGGGTGTCGATGATCAGCACTGCCTGTTCGTTGCCGGGAAGCGTTTCGGCAGTCACGGCATAAGGATAAAGCTCATCCGTCGGCGCGGCAGTCGTAGCCAGCCATTCCAGTTCCATCGCCGCCTGACCCTCGTAGCTCACATGAGATCGAACTCCGACGATGGCCGCCACCGCGTCGAACAACCGCCCCATGCTGGAGGTTGGGGGCGTGTTCAAGCCACGGGCGAGCATCTGTTGAACGGTGCGTAAGGAGTCCGCGGGGACAGTCGTCAGCAAAGAGGTGTCACATCCCGCATCAAGCAGGTGAGCCACGGCGCTGCGCCAGGGTTCGCGAATGGCCGCATCGCCTCCAGGCAGGCCGACGTAACGGAGATGTGCGGCGCGTTGAAAGCCGGTGTAGTCGGCAATCAGAAACTCGCCTCCCCAAATCGCACCGTCCGTGCCAAAGCCCGTCCCATCAAACGCCACGCCGATGACCGGTCCCGCGAGTTGATGCTCCGCCATGCCGCTGGCGACATGAGCATGATGATGCTGCACGGCGAACAACGACACTCCCGCCTCGTTGCTCCGCTTGACGGCATAGTTTGAACTGGCATAGTCTGGATGCAGGTCATGGACGATGAGTTCCGGGCGAATTTCAAACAACGCCTCGTACAATTTGACCTCGCGTTCGAATGCCTGATACGCCGCGAAGTGGTCCAAATCCCCCACGTGGTGGCTCAAAATCGCCCGCTGTTCGCTTCCCAGGGCAAACGTGGATTTCAACTGTGCGCCTGTCGCCAGCGTGGGGCACCGGAGTGCGATGGGTAGGACGAGTGACGCCGGTGCGGCACCCCGCGCGCGGCGGATCGGAAGTTCACGGTGGCCCACGACCCGGGTGACCGAGTCATCGCAGCGAACATGAATCGGCCGATTGTGCGTCAGAAAAATGTCGGCGATGCCGCCCAGCCGCGCCATCGCATCGGCATCTGTATACGACATCGGCTCGTCAGACGAGTTGCCACTGGTCATCACCAGCGGGGTTCCGTGCATTGCCTGCATCAACAGGTGATGCAGCGGGGTGTATGGCAGCAGGACGCCCAGAAATGGATTTCCGGGAGCCACGGAATTCGCGACGGCCACAGTGTCCCCGCCGCGCGGTGGCTCACTGCGCCGGAGCAGGACGATCGGGCTCGCTGCCGACGTGAGCAAGGCCGTCTCGGATTCGTTGACATCGCACAGTTCTCGGGCCTGTGACAGATCCTGGACCATGACAGCGAACGGCTTCGCATCGCGGTGTTTGCGCCGTCGCAGTTCCGCCACCACCGGCTCGGCCTCCGCCCGCGCATCGCACACCAGGTGATAGCCACCCAAACCCTTCAAGGCACCAATTTGTCCCGAACGCAGCGCGTTGGCGAATTCCTCCACGGGCACCGTCGTTGGCAGTGGCTCGCCGTTTCCGGTCAGCAGTTGAAGCTGCGGCCCACATGCTGGGCAGGCGGTTGGCTGGGCGTGAAACCGGCGGTCGGCGGGATCGTCATACTCGCGGCGGCAGGCGGGACACATGACAAAGCCAGCCATCGTGGTGCGGGCACGGTCGTAGGGTGCACCTTGCACAATGGTGAGCCGCGGGCCGCAGTGGGTGCAGTTGAGAAACGGGTAGCGGTAGCGGCGATTGCCCGGATCAAACAGCTCGGACAAACAGTCGGAACAGGTAGCGAGGTCGGGGGAAATAGAGATCTGCGCACCGGGCACCGCAGTGCTGTCTTGGATCTCAAACCCATGGGCACCTTCGACTGGAAGAGGGAACCACTCGAGGGAGTCCAGCCGGGCGTGGGCTGGCAATTCCAGCCGCAGTGCTGCGGCAAACTGGTCGAGCGTCTCGCTCCAGCCTTCAACCTCCAGATACACGCCGCCCGCCTGATTGCGGACGAATCCCGAGAGCCTCAGGCCAGCCGCCGTGCGATACACAAACGGCCGGAAGCCGACGCCTTGAACAATCCCCTCCAGGCGGGCCGCCCGGCGCTGCCATTGCGGTTCCCGCGGCCCCATCACGCAAACAGTCCCTCAATCACTTCGCCATCGGCAATCGGCGTGGGGCGCGGCAGGCGGGGGAAGTGTGTCCGGTGCGGGTCGAGTCCCAAGGCGTGATAGATCGAAGCTGCCACATCTTCCGGCGTGCAGGGGCGCGTGGCAGGCAAGCTGCCGGTTCGGTCTGTCGCGCCGATCACCGCGCCACCCTTGACCCCGCCCCCGGCGAGC
The DNA here is from genome assembly GCA_021732845.1 of Planctomycetaceae bacterium. Taxonomy (GTDB): domain Bacteria; phylum Planctomycetota; class Planctomycetia; order Planctomycetales; family Planctomycetaceae; genus JAKFUF01. The sequence continues at coordinate 14,622 of JAKFUF010000030.1, forward strand.
AGCAGGCTGCCCGCATTGGGATAATGGTCGCGGCCGCCGTCACGGTTGATCCGCGGCGTACGGCCAAACTCGCCCATCACAACAATCAGAGTGGTCTCCAGCAGCCCGCGTTCCTCCAAGTCGTCCAGCAGTGTCGACAGCGACATGTCGAGTTGCGGCAGGTTTCCCGGGCCGTCGTACCCGTGCCACTTGTAGCCACTGGGAAGCTTGGACGTTGGAGGTTTAAAGGACATCATCGAATCGAACAGGAGCTGATGGTTGTCCCAGGTGCCATCGGTCACACCGTCGCCAAACAAGCCTCCCTGGACCGCCTGGTTGATCGTGACGAACCGTGCTCCGGCCTCGACCAGCCGGCGTGCCAGCAGCACGCGTTGTCCATAGATGTTCAGTCCGTAGCGTGTCCGCAGTTCCAGCGGTTCTTCATCCAGCTTCAGAGCCCGCTCCATCGCCCCGCTGGTGAGGAGATTGATCGCTTCGTGTGAGAATTTGTCGTGGGCTTCGAACGAGCCACTGTGGCCGGCCCCGAGACGGTTCAGGTTCTCAAGCTGCGTCAGCATCGACTGTCGGTCTTCGAAACGGACGGGTGTCAGCTTCAGCGCGGCTTCGCGCAGGTCTGGCTTGCAGGGATCCCCCTTGAGGTTGAAAGCGTCGAACGCCGGTCCGAGGTAGCCGGGCGGTTTGGTATACCGGGCATCGACCGGAAGGCCGAAGTGCGGCGGCACCCCACCCGGACGGCTGCCGCGCAACGCGGAAATCAGGCAGCCAAAGTTGGGAAAGTACTGGCCGCCGCGGGGCGGAAAGAAGCCACTGGTGACATGCTGCGAGCCGATGTCGTGCCCGCCGCTCTTCCCCTGCCACGACCGGATGAGAGCCACCTTGTCCATCCGCTGCGCCAACAGCGGCAGCTTTTCACAGAGGAAGGTGCCCGGCACATTCGTCTGCAGCGGATTCCACAGCCCACGAATTTCCGCAGGTGCCAGTGGCTTGGGATCAAACGTCTCGAAGTGGCTCGCCCCGCCGGCCAAAAACAGAAAAATGCACGAGACGTCAGATCGCGTCTTGTTCACCGACCCGCTGGTCGCCGAGGTTCCGGCCGCCAAGGCCCGCGCCTCAAGCATTCCAGGCAGGCTCAGGCCGAACAGCCCGGCACCAATCTGCAGCGCCTCCCGGCGCCTCATCCCAAATACACCGCGTGGCTGGAACGTCTTCACACAGAATCTCCCGGCTTGCAACAAATCAGTCGACACGATTGTATCAACAATTGCCACTGCGTCCCAATGGATGATTGAGTGCTATTTTGCGGCCACCCGTTTTGCCGCTTCTTCGGCCTTTCGCAACACCCGCAGGATGTTGCCGCTCATGATCAGGTGGATTTGCGGCGCGGTGTAGCCACGGTTCAGCAGTTCCTGGGTGATGACCGGATAGGTCGAGACGTCTTCAAGCTGCTTGGGCACCATCGGAATGCCATCGAAATCCGAGCCGAGCCCCACATGCTCGATTCCCGCGACTTTGATCACCTGCTCAATGTGGTCCACCACGTCGTGAATGTCGCCGGGGAGCAGCGGATTTTCGGCCTCCCACCGTTTGCGCGCCTGCTTGAAGTCGGCGTCGTTGGGAAACTTCGCCTTCAGCTCACGGTTCTTCTCCAGGCTGTTGGCCCGGCGGCGGGCGGATTCCGGATGGATGAAGCCGGAATAGAAATTGATCATCACCACGCCGCCGTTCTCCTTCACTTTCACAAGCACATCATCGGGCACATTCCGCGGATGGTCAGCGACGGCACGGGCTGACGAATGCGAAAAGATCACCGGGGCGACCGTCACCCGCAGGGCGTCGTGCATGGTCTCGGGGGACACATGCGACAGATCGACCAGCATTCCCAGCCGGTTCATTTCCCGCACGACATCTTCACCAAACGCCGTCAGCCCCGCGTGCCGTGGCTCATCCGTCGCGGCATCCGCCCAGGCCAGCGTGTCGGAATGGGTGAGGGTCATGTACCGTGCACCCAGGTCATACAGCCGTTTGAGGTTGCCCAGCGAATCCTCAATGCAATGTCCACCCTCGACGCCGATCATGGAGGCAATTTTGCCGGTTTTCTGGATCCGCTCGACATCCTCCGCGGTTGACGCCATCTCGAACACATCGGGATAGCGTTTCATCATCGCCTGCACGATGGCAATCTGCTCCAGCGTCTGCAGCAGGGCCTTGTGTTCCTGGGCCGTTTCCGCCGGAACGTACACCGACCAGAATTGAGCCCCGACATTCCCGGTCCGCAGCCGCGCGATGTCAGTGTGCAGCTTTGGCAGTGGCTGTCGCAGATCGGCATGGTCAAACGACGACGCGGCTTCGGTGCGAATCATCCACGGCAGATCGTTGTGACCATCAAAGACGAATCCCGCCGCGTGAATCTTTCGGGCGGCATCCGTCACGACCACAGGTTGACGTTCGGCTCCGTTTGCCGCTCCCAACACAGTGAGCGCCGGCAACAGCCCAAGAACGATCAAACGGAGCGGTGAACTCATCGCGTGGCTCCTGCCGGATTTCCAGATTGTCTCGCGGGATCAAGGCCCGTGGCTGCGCACCAACAATAACAGATTTGAAGCGCTGGACCAGAATGATCACTCAGCGGAGTCCCCAAGATCTCCTCCAGACGGAGCAGACAATTCTTGTCCTTATTGTGGCGATTTCTGGGCCACACGACGCATGGTGCGATTTTCCATCGATCTAAAAATTCAAGGAACTGGTTCGCAGCTTCTTGGTGATGCCGCCGGAGTGGATTGTGGCGGAGGGCGTCGCCGCAGCCAACGGCGTGGCTGTCAGCGGCGTGGCGGTGGACCCGGGGACCGCGTTCCACAGGCACAGGGCCGAGAGGAGCAGCAGCGGGATGGCCCACCACGAGCGGCGGGGTGGTGCCGTCGGGAACGGTGGGTGCGAGAGGGGCATGGTTTGAATGGCCGGCGCGGTGAGGTCCATGAGATCTGATTCTGCGAAAAGCTGGTCTGTATGGGAAGTGAGTTCGACCGCAGGCGGTGACACCAAGTCCGCTCCGTCCGAATCCGGCGGCGGTTCGTCGCCAGCAACAGGAACGAATGTGGCAGCGTCAGTTCCGCGGCGGCGTGAGCCACGGCGCGTGGCGGAAGGCCGTGGCTCACTCACGATCAGGGCAAGACCCGTCCCGGCGGCCAGTGACAGGCCGGCGGCAAGCCACGTGGCATCCCAGGCGGGTTCTGCGTCACGCGGTGGCTCCACAGAATCCCAGCCACGGGCGACTTCGGTGTCGTACACAAAGCAGCCGGTGCCGTGGGTGAAGCAGTCTTCGGAGTGACGACCGATGGACGACCCTGCGCCCGAAAACAGGTCGTCCGCCACGCTGCCGAATTTTTTACCGGCAGCCCCCAGCGCGCCATCCAGGTGTTTGCTGGAACGAGCGGCCTTCTCGAAAATGTCATCGGCCCCGCCAGGGAATCGGCCGGGTCCACCCGAGCCATACATCCCGGCGACTTCCGTCATCGCCAAGCACGGCGAACGCAAGGATTGCACGCTATGTGATTAGAGACTTGTGAAGCCCATAATTGTCAATCGCATCGATTCTCTCCTCAATGACCGCCAATCGACTGCCAGGATCGAGCTGCTGCAGAACCTCCGACCATGATTTCGCAGAGCTTGACTCAGCGTAAGGCCCAAATATCTGTAAAGCCTCGCCGACAAGTTCAGCCAATTCGTCAAGCCCATACTTACGCATCGCAACAACTGCCCCTGGAATTTGCCCCTTAATAGGTAGTCGGTTGTAGAAATATCCAGACAACCCTCCCATTTCCAATTCAATGATGAAGTCTTGGATAAGGTATAACTCACGCTCGTCGGTCGAAAGTGATTCCACTCCCACACTCAACGCACGGTCGTAGATTCTGGAAAGTTTCTCGTGTGGTGCCATTCGCAATCCTCCATTTCCCTACTTTAAAGTCTTAAGAAATCCCTCGAAAAGCGTGTAGTACTCGGCACGTACCGCTTCAGGAACTCCAGCCGCATCGAACATGCGTTCCGATAGCTTTCGGATATCAGCCTCAGAGATCTTACTCCAATCAACTTTACCACCAATCTCGCCTCGCCAGTTGTTAAATACCCTTCTCGTGGCATTGTGCCTTTCAATGTCCATCAAAACAGCAGGAGCTTTGTCGGGATTGTATTTGGGAAAATGCTCCTTCATCCATCTTGACATAACTCCGTGATGGGATTCCGTCCCAATTCTGGGGGAAGGCATGTCCCCATGCAACCCCACTCGAAATGCACTGGGAGGAGCTAGCCCATCGCCGGGACATGCATTGTGTACGACAGTTCCGAATGCCCCCACAGCGTAAACATGATCTTGATCCACTTCCAGATTGAATACCTGGGTCGCTGAACCGTGTTGCAAATCGACCAGCCGTCTGCCAATGCCATCGGCGCATTTCAGAATTTCGGCCATTCTCAGTTGTCCGGCAGAGACAAACTCTCTCCGATCCTCGCTCCAAAACAGATGATTCGGCGTCGTTCCGATCGGCTTTTCCAGACCCTCGACATACAGATTGAGAACCTCTGCCGCCTCATGCACGAACCGTCCCGTCACGAGGCGACCCTCGCCCTCCTCCAGCGGTGGACATGGACCGATGGCGGTGACCGTCGCGGGGCCGGAGACGTTGAGTTCGGGCAGGTCGAGGGGGATGGTGTCGCCGGGGGAGAGGGCACCGGTTTCTTCCATCCACTCGGGGGAGCGGATGAACTCCATGTCGAGCCGGCCGCCGTCGGGCTTGGTCATCGTCAGGGCGATGGTGCGCCAGGTGGCGGCGTCGATCGGGGTGTCGGGGAGGTGCTGACCCGCCAGTTCGGGGTTCTCGGCCAGGACCCGCATGCCGAGACGGATTTCGCCGATCGGTGTGGTGCGGAGTTTCTTGGTGATGCCGCCGGAGTGGATTGTGGCGGAGGGCATCGCCGCAGCCAACGGCGTGGCTGTCAGCGGCGTGGCGGTGGACCCCGGGACCGCGTTCCACAGGCACAGGGCCGAGAGGAGCAGCAGCGGGATGGTCCACCACGAGCGGCGGGGTGGTGCCGTCGGGAACGGTGGGTGCGAGAGGGGCATGGATTGAATTGCCGGTGTGGTGAGGTCCATGAGATCTGATTCTGCGAAAAGCTGGTCTGTGTGGGAAGTGAGTTCGACCGCAGGCGGTGACACCAAGTCCGCTCCGTCCGAATCCGGCGGCGGTTCGTCGCCAGCAACAGGAACGAATGTGGCAGCGTCAGTTCCGCGGCGGCGTGAGCCACGGCGCGGGGCGGAACGCCGTGGCTCACCCACGATGAGAGCCACGCCGGTTCCGGCGGCGAGCGTGAGGCCGGCGGTGAGCCACGTGGCATCCCAGGCGGCGGGCTCGGTGATGGCAGGCTCGACGACATCCCAGCCACGGGCAACTTCGGTCTCGTAGACGAAGCAGCCAGAACCGTGTTTGAAGCAGTCGTCGGCGTGACGGCCAATCGAGGAGCCCGCGCCCGAAAACAGATCGTCTGCTACACCGCCGAATTTTTTACCGGCAGCCCCCAATGCGCCATCCAGGTGTTTGCTGGAGCGGGCCGCCTTCTCGAACACATCATCGGCTCCCACCGGGAACCGACCAGGTCCGCCCGAGCCGTACATCCCGGCGACTTCCGTCATTGCCGTCGTTGGTCATCTTTGAACCCCCGTACTATCCGGATCATCGCTGGTTCTCGCTGGAAGTATCAATACGTTGTTCACTTGTCTTGTATAATCGAAAATGCCACAGCGCGCCCCGCCGCGCGATAGCCATCCAGGAATTGCATCAAATCCTGACTGACAGCACCTCGAATGAGGAGGAATTCACCAGCCCCGACCGTAACGAGGTTTGGGCAATATGCGGCAAGAACAATTTCGCCAAAATGCGAATTCTGTCCTGCTTGAGGAAATGGCACCGTGGATTGGAAGTATTGGATTGGGTGAGTAATAGAATTGGTTGACAGCCAATCGAATTCGGACATTGCTATCCACCAGTCTCCACGTCGCTCGCAGCGTACTGAGGTCTCGGCCAAGATTAGAGCCTCCGTGGCGATGCATGACAGTAGTGACGCCGCTGACAATTGGCCGAATGGCAGAAACATATCGGGCCGTCGCCGGATGTTCTCGATTGAATCGACGATTTGCATTGATGTCATTTCCACCTGGCCGGGGTAATTCGAATCTGCTTTGCATCCAACAACGAGTTGAGCACTTCAAAAAGTGAAGGTGGGATAAACAATTCATCACCATTGAAGAAAGCCATTCCTCCACGAGGGATCGGCCTGCGAACCGCTCCTCGAGCGAGCAACGTCTGCATGGCTTCATCTGAGACGTCAAATTGTAGTACGGTTCCGTTTCTGCGTTGACCAAAATACATTGCGTCGTCCAAGTGCGAAGCCAAATAAAATCCAGCACTCCCGTCAATGTGCCGCGCCGCTGCCTCAGCTGCATTGAGTTTCCCTCCATTCAGCATCGATAGCGCTGTTTCAACGTCGGTGCCATGAAACATCGGATATGAGTTATGAACCAGAACTCCCGTATGGCCGACAAAGAACACATGTTCGACATCGACCTCCAAGTTGTACACATTGTCTATACGATGACTGCTGAGACTCGTGATGTAAGTTCGCCCAAAGAGCGACCGCAATCGTTCGCTTTCGCGGAGCATTCCTGCTGGTATGAAGCGATTGTGACCCTCACTCCAGAACGGATGATTCGGCGTTGTCCCGATCGGCTTTTCCAACCCCTCGACGTATAGGTTGAGCACCTCCGCCGATTCATGCACGAATCGGCCCGTCACCAGGCGGCCTTCGCCGGTTTCCAGCGTTGGGCACGGGCTGATGGCAGTGACGGTGGCGGGGCCGGAGACGTTGAGTTCAGGGAGGTCGAGGGGGATCGTGTCGCCGATAGCGCGGGTGCCAGTTTGGTCCATCCACTCGGGCGAGCGGATGAACTCCATGTCGAGGCGGCCGCCGTCGGGTTTGGTCATCGTCAGGGCGATGGTGCGCCAGGTGGCGTGGTCGATCGTGGTGTCGGGGAGGTGCTGGCCGGCTAGCTCGGGGTTCTCGGCCAGGACCCGCATCCCCAGGCGGATTTCACCGATCGGCGTGGTGCGCAGCTTCTTGGTGATGCCGCCGGAGTGGATTGTGGCGGAGGGCGTCGCCGCAGCCAACGGCGTGGCTGTCAGCGGCGTGGCGGTGGATGCCGGAACCGCGTTCCACAGGCACAGGGCCGAGAGGAGCAATAGCGGCGCGGCCCACCACGAGCGGCGGGGTGGAGCGGTCGGGAACGGTGGCTGCGGGAGGGGCATGGATTGAATGGCCGGGGCGGTGAGGTCCATGAGGTCTGATTCTGCGAAAAGCTGGTCTATATGGGAAGTGAGTTCGACCGCAGGCGGTGACACCAAGTCTGCACCGTCCGAATCCGGCAATGGCTCGTCGCCAGCAACCGGAATGAATGTCGGAGCAGCGGCTCCGCGGCGGCGTGAGCCACGGCGCGGGCTCGAAGGCCGTGGCTCACTCACAACCAAAGCCAACCCTGTGCCGGCGGCCAGTGACAGGCCGGCGGCAAGCCACGTGGCATCCCAGGCGCCAAGTTCGGTGATGGCGGTCTCAACGACATCCCAGCCACGGGCGACTTCGGTGTCGTACACAAAGCAGCCCGATCCGTGTTTGAAGCAGTCGTCGACGTGACGGCCAATTGACTGTGCCCGAAAACAGGTCGTCCGCGCCGCCGCCGAATTTTTTACCGGAGGCCCCAACGCGCCATCAAGGTGTTTGCTTGAAGTGCGGCCTTCTCGAAAATGTTATCGGCTACGCCATCGAACCCGTCGGGTCCACCCAAGCCATGCATCGCGGCCCCCAACGCATGACGCCATCCTCTCCTGCAGAATTTGCGCCTCGTTCATCCCCTGCGCTGGAGCAAGTCACCAGGAACTCGCGGTCCGCGAAGCGGACCCTAAGTTTTGCTAATTATCCCGGCTGCCTGAGCTTAACAAGCGTTGCCTGCAACTCAAAGTCAACAGAATGATCAATAAATCGAAATCCGCCATGAACACGTTCAACTGCGAATTGACAGTTAAGCCATACCAACGGACCTCGAATATAGGTGGTGTCCTGACATTCGAGCATAAGACGCTTTGGCACCGCCGATTCACAGTACAACTCGATGGTCGCACGAGAATGAGATGCGAAATATTCCAGAAGGCGGGCTTTCCCTCCAAAATAAGGAGTAATTGCGGCTCGTATTGTCACGATGTCATCAGACAGGTTGTTACTCATGGGCCACGCCCCCCAAGCAGTGCGTCAACATTCACGTATTTGGACATATCCACTTTTACGCCGTTTTTGTACCAGATGGTTTTCTTGAACAACTCTCGATTCGAGAAAATCGTGGCGAGTTCCGCTCGGGCGCAACCAGTCTTCCACAGGGACTCAAGTCTCGCATTTTACGGGGTGTTTCAGAATGCCGGCCTCCAAAACGGGCCTGGTACGCGACGTTAAAATGATACGGTCTTAACCTCACAAAGTTGTTTTGCTGCAATCACTTGCCGTCATAATGCCATTTCCCCCAGTTCGGATGATCCCCACGCAATTATTCGGGTTAACCAATCACACCCAGTGGACGTGCTTCGAACGAGCGATTTCCCATAGTTGAAGCAGCAGTCTCCGCCTCGCCATCAAATCATCGTCAACTTGGTCAGCCTCCGCCTCTGCTGCCTCGGCCAGCGATTGGAGTTAGCGCAGTTCGTCATCGCTCGGTTCTTCCACGCCGAGTGGTGGGGCACTCTCCCTGTCACTTTTGATCGGAACAGTTTTGGAGCAGTGAGCGACAAGGACTTCGACAGGGTCAACCTCTCCAAACCCGTTGGAGCCAGGCGCGGCGTCGACCCGGGTCTCGGGATTCTTATTTGTCGACATCACGCGCTCCGGGGTGCGGTTTGGTCCTGAAGAAAATGAAATGGGGGAGGGCGTTCAGGTGACGGTGTGTCGCACGCCCTCCATCCTCCCATCGTACGACAGCGAGAGCCGCCGTTCACGCCTGGAGTCAAAATGCAATAAAAGCAGGGGAATCACGATTCCCCTGCTTTCGCTGGTTCAGTGCACTCACCCGATCTTTTTCATCAGCGCAATGACTCGTGCCTCCGGATCGGCGCTGTACCGTGCCGTCATGTCGGGTTTGGCATGGCCGAGAAGGCCCTGAGCATCTCCGATCCCATGTGTGGCTCGAATCCGCGTGGCGACCGTGGGGCGGAGCCAGTGGGGCGTAAATTTCGGGATCCCAGCGCGTTCGCAGGCATCGGTGATCAGCTTTCCAAATGTGTTCCGTGTGATTTGGAAGAGCCGTTCGTCCGGATCGACCTTGAGATGTCGAGTCAGAATCGTTTGGGGGGCAGCACTGAAATAGAGCCTTCTTGTCGTGCCCATGTGTTTCATCTTGTGATCGTGAAGTTCCGCAACCCAGATCTCACCCGAACGGTTCAACATTCCGGTGGTGAGCATCAGGATCTCGCCGGGCCGAGCACCTGTCGCCAGGAGCAGGTCGATGTCCCGCGTCTTTTGCTTCACGCGTGCGCGAACCGCATCAATGCTGGCCTTCGGGACGGAATGCCGAGGGGCGTTGTCATGCGCTTCTGTGCGGCCCTCTAGGAGTGGTTCCACAGCCTCCAGCGCCTGGACAAGTGAGGCCGGGACCAACTCATTGGAGACACCCCAGCGAAACACTCGACGGATCCGACTCACGGATTTGTTGATGAACTTCCGCGTCCACCCTTCGGCGACCATCGAAGTCCGTACAGCTTTGAGCGCAAGCGGGCCAAACTCCAGAATGGCCGTCAAGCCGTACAGTTTCTTCAGTGGCCGAAACGCAGATTTATAACAGTCGAGTTCCGAGGTGACTTTGCCGTTCTTGACGTAGTAGCCCTCAGCGAACCTCCAGAAGGCGAGCAGCAGCTCGGCAACCGTGAGTTGTGTTCCAGGGGATCCCGGCGGCGGCCCAGAAAGATCCAAGCCACCAGCATGGAGGGCGAGGAGCCGGGCGTATTCTTGCCGGGACTCGGGAGAACCGAAGGGGCCGAGGTAAAAATCACGGCCAGCGACCCGGACTCGTGCTTGTCCGGTCGGCTTGTGGAAGGTGTAAGACGGAATGGAGTTTTTTGGACGAGACATGCTGCGGACTCCCATTTCGTGGTAAATCTACCACGATTGCTTTGGGTTTCATCCGCACTGCCGACCGTTCGACAGGTATCGTAAGTCTCGATTCGGAGACGTCTTACAACTTTTTGCCTGAGAGGAAAAACTCAGTGCCCCCACTAGGACTCGAACCTAGAACCGAGTGATTAAGAGTCACTAGCTCTGCCATTGAGCTATAGGGGCGGCGTGGTGATTTTGCGATCACCACATCCAGAGAGAAGATTGTAAGGCTTGGACGCAGGTTTGCAAGGAATGTTCGCTCTGCTTCAGCCTGAAAGTTTTAAGTTTTTTCAGGCCATCCGACTCTGAACCGTGAGGTCGGGGCTCAATGGTGGCTCTCATCAGGTTGGGGCAGCCACAATACGGATGATGTCGGTTGAAGTTCCATGCCTGCAGCAGCACGCATGGCAGGGGCTAGGCATTGGAAGGCCACGGGCTGTGTCATTGGTACAACCGGCAGCGCTCGTTTTGTGGGCAAGCCCCACACAATCGAAGCAAGTGTCAAACGACGAAGGGAAGTCGACCGTTGGCTGCGGGAGGTCGATACCGACGGTGTCGGAGGAATCATTGCCATTGAGCCGGTGGCGGCGCGGATTGACGTGCCGCTGCCAGGATGGGGCGGATCATGCAACGGATTGTTGGGCTGCTGGCCGTATTCATATTGGTTCTTCCGGGTTGCAGCGCGACCAGGTCGGCGGGTCACGCGACGTGCGCGCCCAACCTAAATTGTGGGACAAATGGTGCCTGCGCGACGGGCGGGTCCGGCTGCCCCCGTGGCGGATGTGCCCATCACGGTTATTGTGCTCCGATCGACAGTTGGAGGACGCGTTGCCTGGCGAGAAAGCATGCCTGCGCCGCACTCAGGCGCGGTTCCCCGACGCCTTCGTGTCACTTTCGAGAGGGCTTTGTCTGCGCGTATGTGGACATCGCCGAAGGGGGAACGGGTGTTCCGCCGGCACTCGCCCCATGCCGCTATTGGAATGTCTGTCAACGCACAGAGTGCGGACGCGTCCGTGCCGCGGATTGGTTTGAAGGATATCGGGCCGGAGTGCAGCAGGCCCGTGCCGACGGCGAACCCGGTCAAATCTTCGCCAGCACGGACGGCTGGTCTGGTCCGGCCACCCAGGAGTCGCCCGCCGCGATGCCTCCGCCGCACCGGCCGAGCTGGTAAGTTTTGCTCGCTGCGGAACCCCTGGCGCGGATGGGTGGCTGTGCCACCTTCTTCATCCGCTGTCGGGGTTCCTCGCTCGCGGGCCGGTGTCAGCTCTGCTCGCTCCGGAACCCCTGGCGCGGATGGGTGGCTGCGCCACTTTATCCATCCGCTATCGGGGTTCCTCGCTCGCGGGACGGTGTCAGCTCTGCTCGCTCCGGAACCCCTGGCGCGGATGGGTGGCTGCGCCACTTTATCCATCCGCTGTCGGGGTTCCTCGCTCGCGGGACGCGTGATGAATCCGGCACAATCGTTAAAGTCCGGCTGCCGACACGCCGATGACGAAGGAACTGAGCGCGTCCTTTCGCGCTGCCTTCGCGCCGAAGTTCGGGATGATTTCTTCATGTGGAACCGCTTGACCGGCCTGTGGATCGCGCTGCTTGTTCTGCAGACAGCGACCATCGCGCATTGCCAGGTCTTGCGCGCCTACATTCCGCCCCGTCAATCTACCGGGTATTCCAGAACGCAGCCCGGCGTGCAGATGGTCCCCGCGAGCGGCACCGTTGCCGTACGGCACGTGGCGATCCTGGGCAACATCGGCAAGCCTGGCGTATTTCCACTCTCCAGGACAGCGAAACTGACAGATCTGGTGGAGGCCGCGGGAGGGCTGACCACAGGTTCCACCGGCCAGTTTCGGATTATTCGGGGCGGGCGTGGAAATCTCAAAGTCTGGTTTTCTCCCCAGTCCACGTTTACGCTCATGCCGGATGACGTCGCGTTGGCGGAGGGATCGAGCCACGCGCAGGGTGCCGGGCGGGTGCTGTCTGGTCAACGAAACGTGCGGCTCAGCGAACTGGCGAATGCCACGGCCCCAGCCAGGGTGACGCTCGTCCTCCTGCGATTTATTGATCGTCCTGTTGTCGTTGATCTCCCAGTGGACCAGGCGCATTTGCAGGGCCTGATGGTGTCCTTGCGGCATCCTCCGCGAGGGACATTTACCCTGGTGGGGGCCACGGGAGTCCCTGAGACAGCGACGATGCCACAGAGTGCCCTGACACCGCTCAAGCCGGGCACCGTGGTGATCGCCGATCCGAGTGAGATTGACCGTGCCGCGCTGCCAGCACTCCCGGCCCCGATAGGAACCGTTCGGCCCACCATCGAGCCCCGTCCACAGGAAACGGCGTTCTTGCCACCCTCGCCGCAGCCAGAGATTCGCGCAACGGCCGCACCTGCGGTCGAACCCGCGGAGGAAGAAACGCAACTCCCCGATGCTCCACAAATGAACGCCCCGGTGTTTCCCACCGCGCCGAATATTCTGGTGCCGACGCCTGTCGACACCCCTGAACCCGCAGTCACCGTTCCGCAAGCTTTCACGGCCGAGGAAACTGCGACGGAGCCTCGGCCTGCGCCTCAGCGAACCATTCAACGGGATGTGTCGAAGTCGAGCCGACCGGCAACCATACAGGTGACCAAGCAAAAGGTCGCGAGTCCGCCGTACCTGTTCATCTTCATGTCCACATGCAGTGTGTTCGGGCTGGCCCTGTTCGTGCTGACCGAATTGGAACGCCGCAAGTTCTCGGCCAAGGAGAGCTTGCCACTGCCGCCGATTGGGCAGACGAAGGGTGGAGCAACGTTGGCATCTCAAAGTGCCGTGAGCACCGGGTCGGAGACGACAAGCTCACATCCGCGCTACAGTTTGGACGCGTTGATCAAGGATGAGCTTGAGTATCTCGAACTTCCGGTCGTTCTGCCGACCGATCTAGAATTCTCTGGCCAGCCCGCCAGAACGGCTCAGCATCGCCTTGACGCTCCGATTGCCGGGCCTGAGCCCCACTTCGTGGCGGATGTGGTGACCGACCCCGCGATGCCAAACCCTCAGTTGCCGCGAGTGAACCGCAGCAAGATCGCAGATGTGCTGAGCCGCACGTTGAATCCTGTTCCGGGAACACCTTCATGACCGCTGCGCTGGACTTGGGTTCGCACACGTTTCGGTCCCTGCGGGGAACAAACGATAAACTCGTGGCTCGATCCGTGCGGCCAGTGTACGTAGTCCTTCCAGACAACACACTGCACCAAAGACGGCTGGAAAAACTAGGTCGGGGTCACAGCCGCTGCGACACCCATCTGGTATTGCTTGGTGATGCGGCGGTTGAGTATTCGCGGCAGTTCGAGGTCCCCTGCACCGATCTGCTGCCGGGAGGAGTCGTGCCGAGCCACGATTCGCTAAACCACCAATTTCTGGAGGTGTTGCTGTCATCGGTTCTGCCCCAGTCTGCTTATCCCGGAGAGAAATGCAGCTTCACGCAACCTGGCTCAACGCTCAGTGCATCGTTGGCACGCCAGCCGTCACGCGTGAGGCAGACCGAGTTTTTTGACCGACTCATCCGTCAGCGAGGCTATACACCCGCTCCGGCGACTGCCGGCGAAGCCCTCGCCCTGGCCGAACTGGTGGAATCCCGGTTCAGCGGGATTGCCTTGGTGATGGGTGCCGCGAGTTGCGAAATCACTGTGATGCAGGGTGGCCATGGACTCAGCCACGGCTCGATTCCATTGGGCGGCAGCATCGTGGACGAACAATTCGCCAGGGAGCGTGGCGACTGCTGTACGGATGTCTTGGGGCGACAGATGCCCAATGCCGCCCGGGCATGTCGCGACAAGGAGCAACTTTCGCATCCGCTGATTGCGCCGGTATCCCGCGATGAAAAGCTCCTGGGAAAGATCTACCGGCAGTTCGTACTCGACGCCGCCGCCGGGCTCGCCAGACATCTGGCAAAAGGCCAGTTTCCGGAATTTCGCCAGCCGACGACACTCGTGCTGGGCGGCGGCTCAGCCAACATGCCCGGTGTCTGCGAGATTCTCGCGGAGCATGTTCAGCGACCGGGCTTTCCCGTGAAAATCGACCGGGTGCAGGCGGCGACAGCGACCTACACCGTCGCGCGTGGCTGCCTCATCCATGCCGAACTGGAAGCTCAACGCCAGTCGCAACGCAGCGCGGCCTGAGTCGCATGGCCTTGTTCCGGCGTCTCCAGTTGTGGGCGAATTGTCGGCGTAGAGGCTGAAAAACGCACCGGGAGTTTATAGGATGCGGTCGGAGAAATTCACCGCACCAAGAACTGACACCCGGAGACCATCCCGATGCAGCCTCTCGACCGCCGCGATTTTCTGAAGGCTTCCGGTGTTCTGGCAGCCGCCGCCGTGGCTGGACAAGGCGCGCCCGCCGTGGCGGCAGAAGCCCGGAAACGGCCGCTGAAGAAGGCGCTGAAGTTCAGCATGGTCAAGCACAGCGGGCCACTGGTCGACACCTTCAAAATGCTGAAGGAAATCGGCTACGACGGCATCGACATGGACAAACCCGCCGACCATGCGGAAGTGCTGAAGGCCCGCGACGAGAGCGGGCTGATCGTGCATGGAGTTGTCGACTACGTCCACTGGGGGCAGCCCCTGTCGTCGCCGGATGCTGCCATTCGTGCCGCGGGCCTTGAGGGCCTGAAGACCGCCATGCGTGACTCCAAGGCTTATGGAGGAACAACCGTGCTGCTGGTGGTCGGCGTGGTGAATGACAAAATTTCGTACGACGATGCCTACAAGTACACGCAGGAAGAGATTCGCAAAGCGCTGCCCCTGGCGGGTGAGCTGGGCATGAAGATCGCCTTTGAGAACGTCTGGAACATGTTCCTGCTGTCGCCATTGGAGATGGCGCGCTACATCGACGAGTTCGAAAGTCCGCTGGTTGGCTCGTACTTCGATGTCGGCAACGTGGTGAACTACGGCTGGCCCGAGCAGTGGATCCGAATTCTCGGCAAACGGATCATGAAGCTCGACATCAAGGAATACAGCCGCAAGATGCGCGACGAGAAGGGTCCGTACGCGGGCTTCAGGGCGGAACTGGGTGAAGGCGACTGCAACTGGCCGGCCGTGCTGAAGGCCCTGGACGAGATCGGTTTCAAGGATGGCTGGTGTACGGCCGAAGTCGCCGGCGGTGACCGCGAACGCCTGGCTGAGGTCTCCCGGCGAATGGACAAGATTCTGGAGTTGGTCTGAATCCGGACGGTGACAATGGTTAAAAGTCGAAGTTCTTTTTCCAAGCACGGTCAGGGAATGGACTCACGGAATGACGATTGCTGAATTGATGCTGCCGGAACTCGACGAAGAGATGGGTCGCACGCGAAAGGTATTGGCAGCAGTCCCCCGGCAGCATCTCGACTGGAAACCGGCCGAGATGTTGCACACCATCGGGTGGAATGCCAATCATCTCGCCGAGATCGTGGGCTGGACTTCAATGATCCTGCAGCAGGATGTGTTCGACATCGCGCCGGTCGATGGTCCAGCCTACAAAACACCGTCCATTGATGATCCTGCCAAGATCGTGGCCAGTTTCGACGAGGGGCTCGTAGCGGCACGGGCAGCGATTGCGGCGGCGACGGACGCCGTGATGGCGGAATGCTGGACCATGAAAATGGGTGGGCAGACGCTGTTCACCCTGAGCAAAGGGGCGTGCATCCGGACCTGGGTGCTGAACCACTCCGTCCATCATCGCGGAATCCTGTCGGTTTACCTGCGAATGTGCGGCGTGGAGTTCACACCGGTCTACGATGGTTAACCAATTCAAGATTGCACAATGGCGGCAGCCCACTTTCGCACCCGTGTTTGCCGCAGTTGCAAGCCATGGCGAGACGAGCGGACCGACCAAAACACTTCGAAGACTGAGGTCATCATGGATGGACGATTGACGGGCAGCCGGCAGTACCCTACTACGCCGTTCCCAAAATGCGGGTGGACCGCCATCCCGGCGGCGATTTTTCTGCTGGCGTTGTCTGCCGGTCAGCCGGCGAACGCCGCCGATGCGATCAAAATGCAGGAGCCGTTTACCGACACGCGGGTGTTTGCGGTTTCGACGCAGGTTGGTCTGGAAGGGACGATCACCGCGCCGGGGCGCGATGGCAAACCGGCCCCCGTTAAGTTGACTGGAGCCGCGCGGTTCAAAGGTTCCGAACGGAGGCTGCCGGGAACTGGTCGCGATGCCGAAGCGCTGCGTTCCGTCCGCTACTTCGACGAAGCCGGGGCGTCGGTTGTCACGGGTGACTTCAGGAGCCAGCGGATGCTCCGGCCGACACAACGTTTGATGGTGGCCGAGGGCCGGCGCGAGGGGATTCGGCAGTTCAGCCCCGCCGGACCATTGACCTACGACGAGCTGGACCTGCTGCAGATCCCGGGCGACAGCCTGGCCCTACTGGGGTTGCTGCCGGACCGCGCGGTCGAACCCGGCGAAACCTGGAAGCCGGCGGAGTGGGTGATGCAAACCCTCACTGGCCTGGAGACGGTCGAAAAGTCCAAGCTCGTCTGCAAACTGGTGAGCGTGACCAATTTTCAGGCAAACGTCGATCTTGACGGCGAAGTCGAAGGGGCCGACATGGGAACCACCTCCAAGGTGACCCTCACCGGATCCTTCATTTTCGACCTCAAGCAAAACTGCATCACGACGGTTGAATTGCAGCAGACCGAGAAGCGGCAGCCAGGTGTGTTGAATCCGCAATTCGACATTACCGCCCGTGTTTCCCTGACCCGTGCACCGATGGACAAGCCTTCCAAGATTTCGGAAGCTGACCTCAAGGATATCCCCCTTGATCCCAACCCGGCCAACCTGCTGCTGGTCTTCGAGTCTCCCGATTGGGGCGTCAGGTTCTACCACGACCGCTCGTGGCACACTTTTCACCAGACCAAAGATGTCGCCATCCTGCGGATGATGCACAACGGCGGGATCATCGCCCAATGCAACATCAACCCGATCAACCCCAAGGTCGAGCCCGGCCAGCACATCACCGAGGAGCGGTTCAAGGCGGACATCCAAAAGTCGCTGGGCTCGAGCTTCCAGCAGATTCTGCAGGCCAAAGTCCTCGAAACAACCGACAAGACGTGGCTCTACCAAGTGGCTGTCGCCGGTGCGATCCGCCGGCCAGTGAAGGTCAAGCCGGACGATGCAACCGCCTCAGGCGAAGGGGCCAAAACGCCTGCGAAGCCTCCCGGGAAAGCCGCGGAAGCGCCAAAGCCCGCAGCCACTGCCAAAGGCGCGGACAAGGGCACAGATCCCAAAGCAAAGGCTGAGACATCTGAGGTGGGCCTCCAGGAGATCCCTTACCAGTGGATCTACAACGTCGCCGCCGCCCCCGATGGCCGGCAGGTCGTGTTCACGTTTATCATCGAAGCCGATGTGCTGGAGACATTTGCGACGCAGGATGCGTCGATGTTGGGGACGCTGGAGTTTCTGGCGAAGCCGTGAGCCGCACTCGTCGATGGCGACACAGATTGTGGAGGACATCGCTCCAACTCGGTATGCCCATCGATTCAGTCTTGAATCGATTCATCGCTGAATCAAATTCGGTCAGACTCGTCGGCGCTATTACCCCGGCACGAAAGACTCGCACGGCGAAATCGCCCCGGGAGCCTTTGACCTGAACTCGGCGGTTTCTCATTCGTGGAGGATTGTGTGACTCGTGGTTCGACCTTTCGTGCCTTTCGTGGTTCAGTGAACCACGAAAGGGCTCCCGGGTCGCTTTCGCCGTGCGAGTCTTTCGTGCCGGGGTAATAACGATCTACACCAATTGTTTGAAATCTGGTTTTTGGTGGCTCACACAGCCTGAAAGATTTTGGAAGCCGTAACCGATGTCCAAAGAGGTCTTTCGGCAGCAGGTCACCACCGGGACGGTTGGAGTTCCCTGTTTCCCGGCGTGGCTCAGGAACTTCAGCAAAGCCGCAGCCTGCTGGAAGACCAGTCCGGCTGGCCGGTCGCGACGGTCGAGCCTTGGTGTTGATCCACAGGATTCGAAGGCATGAATTCGGGACACCGAGTGCGGGTCATGCGCACGATGGCGAGCCGGTCCGCAGCGGTGTTCGGAGATCATGGCTGGAGCTTCCGCCCACAAGCAGATCCGTCAGTCTTCATTCGAATTTTTGTTCTTTTTGGTGGCGAGGATCACCACGACGACGATGGGAATGGCGATGCAGGGCAATCCGCAGGCGGCGATGATAAGCAGTTCAAAGAAGCCGATGCCGACCATGTGAAGAATCCCCTGAATGGATGACTAAAGCGCGTTCATGAGTGGAAGTCAGATGCTGTCCAGCAACCTGGCAGACTGTGAAATCGGGAATCCGAAAATTGCCATTGATTTAGCCGCAGTGGGCATCAGCATTGTCGCCGTCAATATGCGTTGAGACTTCGGCCGGCTCACATCGCCGCCTTGCGTCCCGGCACGCTGCGTTCGATATGTTCCGTCCCGCACGCACCGGCGGTGGGCAGCATTTTCATCGGGCTGCATAGTTGCCGCGGGTTGAAGGCCTGCCGCACGTCGGCCATCACGGCCAGGTCGTTGGCGGTGAACAGCTTGTCCATGAAGCTGATCTTTTCCACGCCGATCCCATGCTCCCCGGTGACGCTGCCGCCGAGGTCGATGCACTTTTCCAGGATCTCGTCGCTGGCCAACAATACCCGCCGAACCTGGTCCTGGTCGCGTTCATCGAACAGCAGAATCGGGTGAATGTTGCCGTCGCCCGCGTGAAACACGTTCACGATCCGCAGTTGGTGGCGGGCGCTGACTTCGGTGATGTGCTGCAGGATTTCGGGCAGCTTGGTCCGCGGAACGACACCATCCTGCGTGCAGTAACTGGGGCTCAGCCGGCCGATGGCACCAAACGCCTGCTTGCGGCACTTCCACAAGAGCAACCGTTCCTTGGGTGTGTTTGCCTGCCGCACTTCACGCGCACCGGTCTCCTGACAGATCTGAATGATTTTGGCCGCCTCTTCGTCGACGGCCAGTTCCAGACCGTCGACTTCAATGAGCAGGACCGCCGCGGCGTCCAGCGGGAAGCCGAAGTGAAATGCAGCTTCAACGGCTTCGATGATCCCCTGATCCATCAGTTCCAGAGCGGCGGGAACGATGCCCGCGCCAATGATGTTGCTGATGGTTTGGGTGGCATCTTGAATCGAGTTGAAGACGCCAAGCATGGTGCGGTAGGCCGCGGGATCGCGCGTGAGCCGCACGATGATCTTGGTGCATATGCCAAAGGTCCCCTCGTTCCCCACAAACAGCCCGGTCAGGTCGTAGCCCGGGCCGTCTTCAGCGACACCGCCGATCTGAGCCACGCTGCCGTCGGGCATCACCATTTCGGCCCCGAGGACATGGTTGACCGTCACACCGTACTTGAGGGTGTGCGGACCGCCGGAATTGGTGGCGAAGTTCCCGCCGATGGTGCAGGCCCCCTGGCTGCTGGGGTCGGGGGCGTAATGGTAGCCGGTCCCCTTGAGCCGGTTGGTGAGATGCACATTGACCAGCCCTGGCTCAACGATGGCATACCGGTCGCGCAGATTGATTTCAAGAATCTGCCGCATCCGTGTCAGGGCGATCATCACTCCGCCGCCCACCGGCAGGCAGCCACCCGCCAGGCTCGTCCCCGCGCCCCGTGGCACAAACGGCACATCGTATTCGTTGCACAGTTTGACAATGGCGACGGCCTGATCGGTCGTGGTGGGAAACACCACCACGTCGGGCATGCGCTTTTCGATGACGAAGCCATCACACTCATAGACCAGCAGTTCGTCGCTGGTTTCCAGCAGGTTCTCGGCGCTGAACAAATCCCGCAGCTTTTTCAGAAACTCGGCAGCGAGCGGCCGGGCCTCCACGGAAACGGGGCTGTGCTGCGTCCGGATTTCAGCGTTGTCGATACTCACCAGTCTCTCCTGAATTTAACAGCGGTGGTCAGCAGGGCGGCGTTGCGAATAGGGGTCAGCTCCTGCTGAGCCGCGATAAACATCGCTCGCCAATTACGCGTATTGTTTTACTGCATTTACGCAAACAATTTTAACAAAATGCAGATCACCTGTTGCCCGCGGCTCTGGAGGACCAGAGCCCTCCCCCCACGTCGCCCGCCAAATCGAGGCATCCTTTTTACCCCAGTTATTCTCTCCTGACTGTCCCAACCGGGGTTCCTCGCTCACTGGCCGCTCAGCAGGTACGCGAGAATGTCGCGCAGCTCTTCCGGCGTCTTCACCAACCCATTGGGCATCGGCGAAACACTCTGCAGTTTGCGTTCTTCGATCTCCGCGGTGGGAATCGTGATCCGCGTGGCGTCGGTGAGGATCATTTCCAGTTTCTCGCCGGTTTCACCCACCACCAGGCCAGTCAAGACTTTTCCCTGCTTTGTTTCGACTGTGGTCGCCTTGAACACCGGTGAAATCTGCTTGCTCGGCAGCAGCACCGATTCCACAAGATACGGCAGCGTGAACCGCTTGCCGGGCTCCGCGAGGCTCGGCCCGGCGTTCATTCCCTCTTCGGGTTTGACCGCATGGCACTTGGCGCATCCCAGTCCATTGGCACCGAACAGTTTCTTGCCGTTTTCGATATTTCCCAGCTTCACCGCCGCGGCCCAGTTCGTCTCCAAAAACTTGGGATCCAAGGCCATTGCTCCCGGAGTTGTGGCTGCTTCCTTCAACCGCGCGGCCAGCGACCCGGCTTCAATCTTTTCCGGCAGCGACACCGCCAGCGGTTGCAGTGCGCGGTAGTGCAAGTACAGCCCATGCTCTCCCGTGCGGTTGCGAACTCGCACCAGCAGGTCGTTGCTGCCTGGCTGCAGGTCCAACACCACCACATCCTGAATCGGCAGGCCACCGCGCTCGATGTCATTGGTCCAAACCAGCCGGCCGTTGTGCCACACTTTCACTCCATCGTCCGAACCCACCAGCAGCATCGCCGTTTGCCGGGTGCCGCTCTCCATCCGCAGCGCGGCGTAGGACGATGTGTTGTCGCATGGACCATACATCTCACGGAAATGGATCTGCCGCCCGAAGGTGACTTCCTTCCAGGTCAGCTCGCTGTTTTCCAGCTTGTAGCTGGCGGCAGGATCAAGCGGGCCGCGTTCGGGCGCGTGGATGGCGTCGAACCCCTTCCCACCATCGGCGAATGGCCCCACGACCCAGGTTTTTGAAATCGCGATCGGAGAGGAGGTCGAGAGCCGTTTGGTGGCGGTGTCCCGGCGAACTTGAGCCACGGCAGGTTCGATGGTCGAGTCGTTGAGCAGCGACAGGAAGTAGGCCGCCTGCAGCCGCACGGGCTCGCTTTCGTCACCCAGCCGGCCGACCAGCAATGCGAACAGTTTTTCCTGCTCTGGCGTGTGCTTGCCGGCTTTCCAATGCTCGGCGACAGTAAACAGTCCGATTTGCTTCTGGACGGTTCGCAGGTCTGCCGGCCTGTTTTCTGGCGAGTCGACAAACTGAATCTTGTAGGCGTCTTCGGCCCGCCAAGCCACGAGCGGCAGGCCGGCGGCAATCGGGCTGCCCGTTGGAGGGAGCGTCAGTTTGAAGCCAGCCGCCAGCACCCCCGCGAGGCGGTTCTTCGCGTCGCCCATCTGGCAGCGGTTGCCAATTTCGTCCCACGTCCCTTTCTCCGCGAGCAGGAGCGTCGCTGCCTGCCGCAGGTAGGTGTCTTCACTGACGGCGGCGGTGTTCAGAACTTCCGCGGGGACAGGTTCGCCGGATTTCAAACCAAAGAATGCCAGGACAGCGGCTTGCCGCACCTGTGCATTCTCGTCCTTTAGCAGGGGACCAAAGGTGGCCAGCAGATCGGCGGCCGCTTGTTCCGCCATGCCGTCACTGAGCACACGCACTGCCTGCAGACGCACCATCGGATTGGCATCCTTCAACAGGGCCAGCAGCGCCGGCTGGGCCAGCGCGCCAAAGGCGGCCATGAGATACGGCAGGTGGACGCGGGCCGGATCGTCCGACTTGAGGGAGTCGAACAAGGCCATGAAGTTGATGCTCTTGTCCGTGGACCGCCGCTGCAATTCGACATGCGCGAGGTACCTTCGAGACCAGTCCGCCTGCGACAGTTCCGCCAGCAGCCGCTCCGTGGAAGCCTTCGGGGCATCGTACGACATGAAGGGATGCGTGGCCTTGTCATCGGCCCGGGTGATCATCACCAAGTCGCTTTTGTAGACGGGTGAACCTTCGTTTTGTGCCATGTAACAGATCGTGGCGAAGACCCGTCCCCCACGCCCCACGGTGACGCCCACGGGCCGCGCCTGATCGCGGCCAGCCAGCAGGTCGTGCTCGGTGCAGTGAAACGTCGAGCCGTGGTGGCTCAGCGGGTAGAACGTGACCTTGCGGGTACACCAGCGGGCGACCAACAGGCTGTTTTTCAACTCCGGCAGAAAGCCGTCGTTGTAGTACCACTGCCCCACCGGAACCGCCCGGCCAAGCGTGGTGATCATTGTTTCCAGCAGGTCGGCGCGGTCGGGAGTCTTCTCCCGCATCCAGCCTCGTGGCCAGTTGAAGTAGGCGTGTGGCGTGACGTGGTTCAGCCGTCCGGGAACATACTCTGCTGGCATCGACTCGTGGTCGTTGTCGTTCGTGAAGAGATTCCAATCCTTGTCGAACACCAGCCCGCAACTGTTGCGCAGGCCCCGGGCCACGACTTGCAGCCCGCTGCCGTCCGGCCTGCAGCGGAATACCGCGCCGACACCGGTGTAGGGTGTCTTCACCCAAGCCTCGTCTTTTGGCGTCTCCTTCAGATCGCTGCCGGGCGCGCGGCTGAACATTGTCCAGTGGCCCCAATGGTCGGGGCGGCTGAAGTCGCCGTAGTACCACAACGGGTCGCCCATCGAGAAATACAGATCTCCGTCCGGCCCCCACGTCATCCCATGAAAGCACTGGTGGACATGCCCCAGCGGGACACCCCATACCAGCCGATGGGCGGACAGCCCCTTCCGCTGCACCCGCGCATTCGGCACCACATAAAGCGCGCTGACCGTCAGCAGGTACACGTCATCGCCGCGGATCTCAATGTCATACACCCACGTATGCTCCGGCAGCCGCAGCAACTCCTGCCGTGGCTCATACCCACCGTCCTCACGTGGCTCGTACACATACAAAGCCACGCGGCTGCCCACAAACAGGCGGCCGGTGCTGTCGGCTTTGACACCCAGAAACGACTCCGTGTCGGCCGAGTCGAGCTTCTCGACCCGCAGCCCTTCCGACACCGTGTTGTAGTCCAATTCAGCGGCGTGGCCTGAAGGGGCCGCGAGACACACCAGGCCCAGCAGACAGCCGGTCACAGAGGCGAAGAGGGCAGAGATCCTGCGGTACATGAAGAACTCAATCGTCAGGGACGGTCGATGGGGAATCAGCATTGGCAACCTCAACCCGCTCATCTTGTCGAGAATCGGGGATCCAAGCAACCAACGGCATCTCTACTTCTCTACTTCAAGTCTTGACGGTTCCGGTGGTACGAAATTGCCTTGTGTCGCTCCACCACGAAATCCCAGTCGATCCGGTGCGGGGGATTGAGGTAGTGCTGATAGGCGGCAGCCATCTGACGGGCGGCTTCGTCATGCGGGACACCGCCGAAGCCCGCTCCCATGGCAGGAAAAGCCAGCACCGGGAACGCGCAGCGTTCACCTGCGCCGCGGAATGGCTCGCGATTCCCCATTCGATCCGCAGTCACCGGGCGACTTCGGCGGCGACGGGCGGGACGACCACCTGTAGTGGCCCGCCAAAGATCACGGGATGAAGAGGGAGGAGCGCGGCCATCAACAGGCAGACGCCACGCGCCGCATGAGTCCAGTTTTGCGGACGAGGACCGCGCATGATGTGCGTCAGTCGCTGCCGGAGGAATGGGACATCGCCCAAGCCACAGGCAATGGCAGGCCGGCAGGGCCGGGCTTCCGCGAGAAAATCGATCGTCGTCAACAGTGCTTCCGCATAGCGGCGTGGCTCAGCCGAGAAGTGGCTGACGACGCAGGCATCACAGCATTCCTCCTCGGCAATCTCGATTTCACGCCGTGCCCACCACACCACCGGATTCCACCAATACAGGCCTGTGGCCAGCAGTTCCAGAACGCGCACCCAATGGTCCCGCCGACGGCAGTGCGCCAGTTCATGGGTCAGCAGCGTGTGGCGTGCGGCGGCCTCCATTCGCGCCAGCAAGTCGCGGGGGAAAAGAATCGTCGTGGCTGGTCCCACGGCCCAGACCATTGGTGAAAACACACCGTCAACAATGCGGATGGGAGGGGCTTTGCGCAAACCGAGCCGCCGCGCCAAAATGTGTGCCTCGGCCTGGAGTTCTGGCGGAGCCAGTTCAGCAACGCCCACCCATCGGGAAAACTGCCAGATGCGCCAGCCCTGCAGTGTAAACCAGGCACCGCTGACTGCCGCCCAGCAGACCATGAGGGCCACTCCGGCCTGATTCCACGGAATCTGCTGGAGCAGGGACGGGCTTTCGTGTGGAACTTGCCAAATCCCCACGGAATGCGTCAATTCGGCCATCTCGTCAGCGCGGGACCACGGCATCAGGCTGCTTGTCGGCCAGCGAGTTTCGACAGATTCACGCGTGGATTGTCCAAAGGCCGTCCAGACAGAGGGCAGGCTCCAGCCCAAGGAGAATTGAACGACAGGCGGGGTCAGCAGCTTGATGAGCACCAACGTCCATAGGATGTGTGTGACGGTGGAGCGGCGGAAGAAGCGGGAGGCAGCCCAAGCGGTGGCTGCCAAAAGCAATGCGAGTATCGCATTCGTGAGGGCAAGATCGAGGAGTGAGCGCACAAACACTCTCCGCGTCCACGAAATTTACCACCATTTTTGGCGGCACTCGGCTGGCGAAACGCTTCGCCCGCAAGTGATTCGCTGGAACTACGGAATCTTGATCGCAATTCGCGCGCAAACTGTCTATTTTTCCGAAGTTTTTGCCTCGACATCCAGTTCGTCCAGCAATCCCCGCAAGGACTGTCGGTCTTCCGCGGACAGGGTCTGGTTGCGAACCAGTTGTGTCAGCAGGGGTTCCAGCGAACCGTGGCACAGTTTGTCGGCGGTGGCCTGCAGTCGCCGAACAATCAGTTCTTCTCGGCGGATGGTCGACTCGAACTCATGCGGCCACGGTTCACGGTCGCGCTTCACGCAGGCTTTGCCTTCCAGACGCTCCAGCAGTTTTTGCACCGTGGCGTAGTGCGAACCGGAACCACCGGGGTAAATGACATCTGTCAGTTCGCGCACTGTGGAACGACCGCGCTCCCACAACAGATTGAGGACGGCGAGTTCGGCATCGGTAATATCTTGCGGCGTTCGAGCCATGGCTTGTGATTCGCTCAATGTCTGTGGTCATCCCCTTCACAATTCTATGAGACGCAATGTCTTTACGTCAAGATGGTGGACGAGCGAGATTTGCCAATTCAGTCGAATCACTGCAACTACCACGCTGGCAATACCGGAAATTGGAACGAGCCGAATCGGAGTTCCATTTCTGTCCGCAGAACCGACTTTTCGTCCTTCAATCGCCGGGTCTTGTCAGTCAAGCGGAGTTTGACATGAGGGCGACCTTTGCCGCTCCGTTCGGAATCTCAGCGACACGAATGCAAACTGGCCGATGGAATGAAGGGACGTATCCCCGCGGTTTTGCGGGGCTGCAAGTGTCGTTGCCGGGAGTGCGCAATGCGCCGATGCCTCTGGGGTTTGAGTCTGGGACTGGCCCTGCAGGCATGCGCGGTCGCTCAAGACGGCGTGCAGGCCGATTTGACCACACCGCCGGTTCCTCCGCGTGTGCCATTTCTCCCATTCGGCGCAGATCGTCTGGGACCGAGAGTGCCTCTGCCTCCGACAGAGCCGGAAGCTGCTCCCGCATCAGAGCCGTTCCTCTCCCCGCCTGCACCAGCGCTTGTGGCGGCGCGGATGATCGAACTACCGCGTCGAGCCACGACTGGATCGGCGGCAGCGACATTTTCTGATGTTTCCCAAAGTGCCACCTCGGTCCTGGCAGGTGTGCTGCGCGATGAGCGCAGCGTGGCTGTCGAGTCTGCCACGCTGGCGTCCGCCATTCCCCGGGCGGTCGTCGCCGACGCGGCGAGCGACAAAAGTGCCATTCCAGTCCCAACCGTGACACCCGCCGCACCTGAATCGTTGGGCGATGCCCTCACCGAGGAGCCGGGAGGCACCGTGGTTCCCGATTACGATCCGCCACCGCCACGGCGAACCTACCGCACATCAGAATCGCCTGCGGAGTCGACGACATCTGCGCAGGCACTGCTCTTTGAGCGAGCCCGCCTCCGAGCACAACTCCGTCTGGCGCGGATGGAAGGGGCGAAGTCACGTGGTCAGTCGATTTCCCGGCCGCAAATCGGCCCGGCGGGGTATGAAGCACATGCCACGGTCGTGAGCCCTTATCCGTGGTTCTCCGCTCCGTATTGGCAGCGCATCTATCCCCGCTGAAACGGGCCGGGTGGGAGAGTACCGAAGCTCGCCGCGCGCGGTCTATTCCACGTCATCGCGCGAGATCATGTCGGGGCCGGCACCGAAGCTCTTTTGGTACTGTCCGTCGCCAGATTTCTTGTATTGGGTGAAGCCCAGTCGTTCCAGATTTCCGCTGCTGATGTCGGCCTTGGCCCCGACCTTTGACGGTGTGCCACCTGAAAAACTGGCCATCGACAGGATCCTCTCCACCGGTTCTCCAGTTTCTGGATGAACTGTCAGCGGCGGGTCATGGATGCCCTGCAACACCTCAAACGTGTTTCCCAACCGTCCGTCCGGCTGCATCACGGCATATTCGTAAATGGGCATGGTCGCCTCGTTTTCACGCTTGGCTCGACCCGAGAAAAAAAGCCACCCGGTTCAGGGTGGCTTGGTTCAAGACACTGATATCGGGCGGCACCCTTTCTCAGTTTGGGTTTCTCAGTCTGGGTGCGACACGTTCGCTTACTTTCTCTTTCCGTAGTGACGAGTGGGCTTGGGGGCTTCGCCCTGCACCCGTCGTGAGCCACCGCCACCGGCTGGCGCTCCGCCTTCCACCTGAACCTGTTGCGGATTCAGGATGTAGGAGATCGCCTCTTCCCAGCTTGGGACGTTGTCGTAGCTGATCGGTTCGATGCCTTCGTCGTCATCTTCCACCGAACTGCTGGCAACCTTTGGCCGATCTTCCTCGTCGTCTGGAATTTCCTCGAAGTCGGATTCGATCAGCTCGGAACTGCCCTCCTGTGTGTCGCGGCGGTTGCGGCTTCTTCCACGGTCATTCCGACCGCGGGACCGTTCACGCCCCTTGGGGCGAGGCGCGGCGACGGGTTGGTCTGCTTCCAATTCGACATCGTCCGTGTCTTCCGCCTCAGCAGTCGACTCTTCTTCGTCATCCGCTTCCTCTTCGTCGTCCTCATCACGTCGGGCAGTGACAGGTGCTGACTCCTCACCACCCCGCCCGCGCCGGCGGCGGCGACGGCGACGTTTCCGTGGCTGACCATCCTCGGAGGTCTCGGTAGAACCAGCATCGCCACCAACCGCGTCCTCTTCGGCTTCGATCGGATCCAGGTCATCGTCTTCGGGCTCGGGACGCGCACGTTCGGAGCGACGATTTTCTTCACCAGACACACCCGCCCCAAAACCATCGTCAGGGGGGAGTACTGGTTCCGCAGGACGCCGACGGCTGGATGAGGACCTTGAGGGTCGTTCCGGGCGGTCGGCGGAAGAACGCTCACCGGATGAGCGTTCGGAAGCACCTCGTTCTGGCTTGGCTGCCGCAGGTTCGGATGGGGCTGATGCGGGGGCACGGGCTGGTCGATCTGAGCGCGCGGGGCGGTCTTCCCGCTGTTCCGATCGAGTTTCGCCACGGCCTTCAGAGCGACCACCGGAACGGCTTCCACCACGTGAACCGGATCGACCGCCGCGCGAATCCTCGCGCCGTCTTGGACTCGACCGGCCTTCGCGCGGGGCTGCTGTCTCTGGCTCAGCCTCTTTGGCTGCCGCAGATGGAGTGCCGCCGCTGGTTTCGTCCCAATCCCAGTCCTGAAGGACATCCCAGAACTTGTCGTCGGCCTTGGGGGCCGGAGTTTCCGGAGCCTTGGCGACAGGCACGGTGGACTCGACCTCTTCGTCGTCCTCTGCCTCGGAAAACCCGCAATCATCGTCGGAGTCGTCCGCGCTCAATTCGTCGTCGACCGAATCCTCTACATCCACGAGGTCCAAGTCGTCACTGGCGGGATCAAAATCGGCAAATTCGGCAGGCACTGGCTGGGGCGCGGCAGGCCGGGTGGAATGCTCTTTGCCAAATTCATTGGCAAACAGCCCCTCCGCCAAGGATTCCCACGGGTCATCTTCCGCATGATTGGCATGATCTTTATTCATATCAGAAAACTATCGGGAAGGGTTCGCGAATGCAAGAGGAGCAGCCAAGACTTACGTCGTGTTGCCACAGGTGCATTGTTACAGACTGAACAGCGGGCAAACTCAATTCTGTCACCGCTCCGGCAGTTCGCGAAAGACTTCCAGCCAATAGGCCAGGTCGTCGTTCGTCAACTGCCGCCGGTCGGCCGGGAGAGCAGGCGGGCCGGAATTGTTCTTTCGCCGTGAGGCCTGTGGTGGCTGGCGTGCCGTTGCTGGTGCGGGGGTTTTCTGCTCGGCAACACGGTTTGGGGGGCGGACTGCAGTTCGGTTTTTGCCTGCCGCGGGTCGCGCGGCGGGGATCGGGGCCTGCTTCACCGCGGGTCTCTCGATCGCCGCAAGCCCAGACCGCGTGAGCAAATCTGGAGGGAGTGGCTCGTCCAGCATTTCAATGGCGCCAAACGCTTCCAGCCATTTGGCGGCTTCGAGTTCGGAAACTGCCCCTTGTTTCAGTCGCTCTTCGTCCAAACCGGCAGCAGGCTCTGCGAGCGGTAACTCGGCGATGAATTGTTCACTGGCAATGGACTTGGCCCGGTAGGCCCGCGCGGTCCGACGCAGCCGCTGGTCGGAAGAGATCAGCACAACATGACGGGGATGGGGATGATCGCGGATGAGTTCTTCGATCATCCTGTCCGCGTCGCCATGTGGCTGCGCGAACAGGATTTGCATGCCGTGTTGCCGTCGGCGGGCGGGCAGGTCTGGTGGAGGATCACGGGCGTCGAAAATCACCAAGGCCCGCGCCAGCTGGGCCGATTTGAGCCGCGCACCAAGAAACCGCAACAACCGGTCGCGGCAGCGTTGTAGGTCGCCGGTGCGATAGTCCACCTGCCCCATCCCGGCGGCATATAGAACGTTGTACCCATCAATGATCAGGAACGGGGCGGGCATGGCTTCATCTCGGCGAATTTCCAGCCACGGCCAATTCGCCTGTCGGTTCGCCGACCGCCGACTCGCCCATGGCACTCGCCATGAGTCGCGCTTGCCGCGCGTGAGCCCGGTAGATTGCCACGCCGATTCCGACGAAGATTGTTGGCGGCACGGCGAGCATGAACAGGATGCTGTACATGTAGGCCCGCGGCAGTGACTGGTCCGACTCGATGTTTGTGCTGCACATGGGGCACGCGGAGACTTCCGCGGCCATGCAGACCAGGAGTGCCAAGGTGAGCAGCAGCGAGCGGGGGCGATGCACGTTTTCCTCGGGAAAGATCTGTTCGACTAGGACGGAGCAAACCGTTTTGTCCAGCCCGCTCAATTGCGTCGGCTATCCCGCTGGGAACCAGCTTGTGGCAAGATCCATGCGGTACAACATCCAGTAAATTACCACTCCTGTGACGGAGACGTACAGCCAAATCGGAAACGTGATCCAAGCCCAGCGGCGGTGCGAGGCCCAGCTTCCGACGTTCATCCCCGGTACTCCCACGCGCGCCAGCCTGTCGAACCGCTCGGCCGCCAACCCCTTCCAGATGGTCACGATCGCCAGTACCGGCACCAGCGCCGCGAGGACGATGTGCGTCAGCAGGAGGCTTAGATAGGTGTAACGAATCATGCCTTGGCCTTCGAACTTCTTCGATCCGGCAAAGTAATGATAGGTCAGGTAACAACAGAGGAACACAACGGAGACCGCGAACGTCCCCAGCATCAGCCGCTTATGGGCCACCGGACGCCGCAGTTTGATCGCCAGAAACCCAGCCACCAGCAACAGTGTCGCCAGGCCATTCAGTGAGGCATTGACGGCGGGAAAACGTCGGACGAGCGGCGGGGTTCGCAGGAACCTGCGCAAATCGTTCATCGAGTCGTCCAAGACGGCGTTAAATTTTCCCTGGACACGCCCTTCGGCATCGACATACATGATGTTGTTGCTGTGGATCACCTCAAAGCCGGGCTTTCGATCGGCCCCATCCAGCTCCTGAACCGGCATTTTGAACGAACTGTGGATCAATCCGTAAATTTCGGCCTGATCGCCAGTCAGGAAATACCAGCGTTTGGGATCTGCCTCGGCTTTCTGGGAATACTCCCGCAGGACGGCCGGCGTGTCGTTCTTGGGGTCCACCGTGAACGAGACAAAATGCATGTCCAGATCTTTGAACTCGTTCTGCAGGCTGGACATGGCAACCGTGACCCGGGGACAGGTCGTGGCACACCGCGTGAACACAAAGCAGGCAAGCCACGGCTTTCCGAGCAGATCTTTGCGGCCGATTGTCTGCCCGTGGCACTCGGTCAACGAAAAATCCTGGACGGGTGCCGCATCCCACAGGGGAGCCTGACCCGTTTCAGTGACCGGCTTGCAGCCAGCCACCATCAGCAGGATCACGAGGCCAGCGAAGCGTTGAACGATGGATCCAAACATGGTCAGTTTTAGGGTCATCACAGTGCCCTCCGGTGGGTCATCGCCACACAGGCGGACACGCAGACTAGGCAGAACAGCAGGGTCACGGCGAGGCAGGTGCTGAAGGCTGGGAGCGCATTCGTGGGTGCCAGCGCCCCGGTGTAGAGCAGTCGCCGCAAGCCGGCCACGCCATAGGTCAGCGGGTTGGCGACCACCACCCATTTGAGCGACCCGGATTCCGCTGGGAAGAAAGCTCCAGACAGCAGCCACATGGGCATCAGAAACACGCTCATGACAGCGTGAAACCCGTGGGTCGAGTCCATTGGCCAGGCGATGAGAAATCCCAAGGCCGTCAGGGTGAAGGCCAGGAGCGTCAAGAACGCGAACATCTCCATCGCTTGCAGCGGAGAAATGCTGAGTCCCAGAAATGGTGCCAGGGCCAGGAACGCGCCCGCCTGGATCACGGCGAGAATCGTCCCCCCGAACAGCTTGCCCAGCACGAGCGACAGGCGGCTGATGGGAGCCACCAACACTGCCTGCAAGAACCCTTCACGGCGGTCCTCGATAATCGAAATGGTCGAGAAGATCGCCGTGAACATGACGATCATCACCGCCACGCCAGGGAAGAAATATTCTTGATAAGTCAGTTCCCGCCCGACGGGTGCCCAGGTGGGTGCTTTGAAACTCCCGTGCAGGCCCGCCCCGAACAGCACCCAGAAGAGAATCGGCTGCCCGAGTGCCCCCACGACGCGTGTCCGCTGGCGGAAGAACCGCACGAGTTCCCGGACCGTGAGCGTCCAGATGGCGAGGAGGGAAGGCATGGGGGGGACAATCAATGAAACAATGACCAATGAAACAATGACCAATGCTGCCCGACATGATCGACGACCGGGCCAAAGCATTGGTCATTGGGGCCTTGGTCATTGAGTCATTATTCTGGAATGAACTTGTACAGCATTCCGAACTGCGTGGTGAAATAGATCTCGCCCATTTCATCTTCGCCGAAGGACATGACTGGCAGGTTGTTTCCGGTCAGCGAATAGTTGGCGACGACCTTCTTCGATTCGGCATTGTAGTCGAGTGCCCACAGCTTGCCGGAGACGTAGTCGGCATACACATATTTTCCGACCAAAGCCGGCACCGCTTTGCCGCGGTAGACGTGGCCGCCGGTGATCGACTTGCCGATGGTGTGATGGTATTCCCAAATGGGATCGATCAAATCCTTGCGGGGTTCGCTGCCGCCGGGACCAAATTTGTGCTTGGCTTCGCGGAGCTTCCAGCCGTAGTTGCCGCCCTTGGTGATCAGGTCGATTTCTTCCCACAGATCCTGCCCAACATCCGCGAGCCACAGGGTGCCGGTCTTCTGGTCAAACGACATTCGCCAGGGGTTGCGCAGGCCATAGGCCCAAATCTCGGGCTGAGCGTCTTTCTTGCCGACGAACGGATTGTCTGCGGGAACCTTGTATTTCTTCCCCGCGTCCTGGTGGTCGACATCGATCCGCAGCACTTTTCCCAGCAGTGTGTTCAGATTCTGGCCGTTGGCCATTGGATCATTGGCGCTGCCGCCATCGCCCAGGGCAATGTACAGGTACCCGTCGGGGCCAAACACGATCGTGCCGCCATTGTGATTCCAGAACGGCTGGGGAATTCGCAGCAGCTCCTCTTCATAGGTCGGATCCGCCTTGTTGGGGTCATCCTTGGAAACGCGGAAGCGGGAGATCACCGAGGTGTGAGGAGCGGTGGTCGTTGTGTAGTAGACAAAGAACTGACCGTTGGACTTGTATTGGGGATGGAACGCCATTCCCAGAAAGCCCTCTTCATTTTCCTTGTCGATGTAGACAACCTTCTTTTCCATGTCGAGAAAAACTGTCGATTCTTCGGCGGCCTCGTCATTTTTGACGACCCGAATCACGCCCTGCTGCTCGGCGACGAACACGCGATTGGTTCCGTCACCGGCGTGGGTCACGACAATCGGCCGTCGAAAGGTGAGTTCGGGGAAGGCACGGACGGCTTTGACGGGC
Organism: Planctomycetaceae bacterium; assembly: GCA_021732845.1. Lineage (GTDB taxonomy): Bacteria > Planctomycetota > Planctomycetia > Planctomycetales > Planctomycetaceae > JAKFUF01. Next base: position 47,528 of record JAKFUF010000030.1, read on the forward strand.
AGCGGCGTGTCCTTGATCGTTTCCTGCGCGGCGAGCGGGGCCGAAACAGCCACCAGGGCGAACAGCAGGCTCGCCAGCAACGTCCTGCAAACGGCAGTGGGCATGAGTCTTCCATCAATGAGGATTTAAGGCGGGATGGGGAAAGGTAGCGATTTGGCAGGATCCCACGCAAGGAAGTGCCGTCGCATGCGATTGCGATGCCGCAAGAATTGACCCGTGGTGAAGGGAACCGTAGGATGAAACTGCGGAGTGGGCGTCACGCTGTTGGTCACGCGTTTCAACCGGTCGCGCGGCTCATTCGGGCAATATGCGAGGAACCCCGACAGCGGATGACGAAGGGGGCGCAAGCCACCGATCCGCGCCAGGTTCCACAGTGAGCAGCACTTATCCAGACAATCGCGAGGTGGAAAATGTTTCATGGCTCGTCCAAATCAAATCCACAGCGCACTGCGGCCTCGTGGCAGGGCTTGGGATTTCCTTCCGGCCGCGTGTTCCTGGCCCCTCTGTTGGTCTTGGGGACGGCCCTGCTGGTCTTCGCTCAGGCGAAGCCAGACACCGAGCCACAGCCACAGACGATCACCACCAAGGATGGGGTGCCGCTCAAGATCACGTATTACCCGTCCGTCCGCGGCAAAGAGGCGGCAGTCGTCATTTTGGTGCACATGAAGGACGGAAATCGGTTTGTCTGGAAGGATTTTGCCGAACGGCTGCAGCGGGAAGAGTTCGCTGTTGTCACAGTCGACCTGCGGGGACATGGGGAGAGTCGGCCCGCCGCCGCGAGCGGCGCGAAAACAGCCACGTTGCGGCCTGCAGACTACGCCGCCATGGTCGCCGCGGATATGGAAGCGGTCAAAAAATTTATTTATGACATGCATCAGGAAGAGAAGCTGAACATGAACAAGACGGGGATTGTCGGGGCCGAAATGGGCGCGACGATCGCCGCCTTCTGGGCTGCGGCAGACTGGGCGAAGACGCCACATTCCGATGGCATTGGCGAGTTTCGCACTCCGCGTGGACAGGATGTGCGGGCGATTGCCCTGATCTCGCCACAGACCAACATCAGCGGCCTGGCGATTCAAAAGCCCCTCACCTATCTGGGCGACCCTGCGTTCAACATCGCCTTCCTGATCGCCTGGGGCGAGAAGGTGGGTGCCGACCGGACCACCGGCACGAAAATGTTTGACCTGATCTCAAAGGCTCCCGACTCCACCAAGCGGATGTTCAAGGAGGGCTATGATGCCAAGCTCAAGGGCACCGAGTTGATGGGAAAACAGTTGAAGCTGGAAGACCACATGTCGACATTCTTCACCAAGTTCCTGCGCGACATCCCCAGCGAATGGAGAGACCGCAAGTCGAAGCTGGAAGACTGAGTGTTTCCCTCAGGCGGCAGGTGACGCTTGTGCTTCTTGGAAGGCGCATGCCTCTGGCGGAATAAAGGGGTGTCATGACCGAAGCCACGCTGCGACGGCACATGATCGGTGCTTGCGCTCTGGGCTGTGCGGGAATCGCCCTATGGCGGCTCCTGGTTTCACATGATGTCTTCCAAGATCTGGCCTTGGGTGCGTTTTGGCGCGTGGCGTTGGTAATGGCTTCGGTGTGGCTCGCCTTGCCCACCGCTGGCCGACCCCTCGCCTGGGGGCGTCTCCTGGCCCTGGTGCTGATCACCGTGGTCATCGTTTCCATCTTCCGCAAGGCCGCGATCCTGGTGCTGCCGCTGATCGCCGTCGCCGCCATCCTTGCGGTGTGGCTCCGCCCCAAACCGAAGCGACATACACGGCGCCAGTGACGCCAACGGATGAAGAAGGTGGCGCAGCCACCCATCCGCGCCAGGGGTTCCGCAGCGAGCATGACTGACCCGCGAGCGAGGAACCCCGATAGCGGATGAAGAAGGTGGCAGCCACCCATCCGCGCCAGGGGTTCCGCAGCGAGCATGACTGACCCGCCATAATTTTCGTATGATGTTCCTGGCGCTCGCTTGGTCCCCCAACGCCGAACCGGTTACGATTCAAACTTCACATCAAGTTTGCTCTATGGGTGTGCAGCATGCCATTGATTGACCACCGTCGCCTGCTTCCGTGCCTGGTGATTCTCGCCGCGGTCTGCGGTACACATGCGGCATCCGCGGACGATTGGCCGCAGTTTCGCGGTCCGAATGCCACGGGACTGGCCGGGTCGGCGAAGGGTTTGCCCACCAAATTCAGCGCGGAACAGCCGCTGTGGAAAGTCGACGTGGGCGAAGGGATTTCCTCGCCCATCGTTGCGGGCGGCAAGGCCTTCGCCACCGGAATGGTGAAGCCTGCGGGTGGCGGCGACGCGAAGTTTGCAATCTTTGCGCTGGATGCCACGACCGGCAAGGAACTTTGGCGGCGCGAGTTCGCGACTGGCAAGCTGCCACGGATCACGCCTCCCAACAGCCACGCCTCCAGTACCCCCGCGACAGACGGCGAACGGGTCTACGTCCACTTCAGCACGCTGGGCCTGCTCGCCGTGAATGTTGCGGACGGAACGACTGCCTGGGAAACCCCGATGCCAATGCCGGCATACCTGATGGACTGGGGCGCGGGAATGTCACCCATCGTCCACGATGGGCTGGTCTATTTTAACCAGGATGACGACCTGCAGCCGACTTTGTTCGCCCTGGAGGCCAAGACCGGAAAACTGGCTTGGAAGACCGAGCGGGCCGACATGCTCGCGGGGTATTCGATCCCAGTGTTGAGTGAGGTCGCTGGTCGCACCGACTTGGTCGTCGCCGGCACGGGCAAGCTCAAAGGCTACGACCCCAAGACGGGCATTGAACGCTGGACATGCAACACGCTGCCCCGCACCATGATGACTTCACCCGTGGCCAAAGACGGCATGATCTACATTGCCGTGCAGAGTTACGGCGACGAGTCCAGAACTTTGAAGGCCGCGTTGATGGAGTGGCTCGACAGCAACCAGGATGGAAAGTTGGCGAGGACCGAGGTCCCGAAAGAGTTCCACGAAAAGTTTGACCGGTCGGACAAGAACAAGGACGCCATCCTTGATGCCACGGAAGTGGAGACCGCCTTCCAGTCCTCCGAAAACCTGGTCGGTGGGGGCTCGATGGTGCAGGCGGTGAAGGGCGGCGGCACGGGCAACGTGACGAAGACGCACGTGGTGTTCAACCTGAAGAACCGGGCCCCTTCGAACCTGACGTCTCCGCTGGTCGTGGGTGAACAGATTTTTGTCGTGAAGAAGGGCGGTCTGTCCAGCTCGTACGACAGCCTGACAGGCAAGAAGCACTGGGAACTGGCCCGCATTCGCAACTCGGGCGACTACTACGGCTCACCGGTCAGTGGCGACGGCAAGATTTATGTTCCCGGCGAAAATGGCTTCGTCATGGTGCTGGAGCAGGGGCCGAAACTGAATGTGCTGGCCAAGAACGATCTGGCGGAGCCCTGCCTCTCGTCGCCAGCCATCGCGGATGGCAGGCTCTACTTCCGGACGACTGGCTCGCTGCTGTGCTTCTCGAATGAACCGCAGAAGTAGCGCGGCCGTCAGTTCAGCGATCGGTCAGCCCACGCCGCGCCACCCAATCTCAATCCATCACTCTCATGGAGTCTGCCGTGCCCCGGCCCGTGGTTGTCGTTGCCCAGTGCGTTATCTTTCTGGCGGTGAGTGCCATTCATGCCTTGGCAGCCGGCCCGAAGATCGACATCGTGACCGGTCCCAAGCCGCCAGCGCTGGAAACCACCGCTGCCAGCGAACTCGTGGCTCAACTCACCCGGCTGTACAAAGCCGAGGTGAAGCTCCACACCGAGATCCCCGCGAGTTCAGAAAACCTGATCCTGCTCGGGTCGCCAGAGACGAATCCAGCAGTCAAGGCCCTCGGCGCGGCTTGGCCAAAATTGACGGAGCAGGGGCATCTGCTGCGAACGGTCGAAGTCGGCGGCAGAAAGGCCCTGCTGGTTGGCGGCGGAAAACCCGTGGCGACGCTCTGGGCCGTGAATGAATTGGGTTACCAGAGCGGCGTCCGTTCTCTGTTGTTTGGCGACATCGATCCGGCCGAGCCGACGCCCTTCAAGGTTGAGGGTTTTGACACGGTCCTGGAGCCGGTTCACCCAGTCCGCGCCTGGAAGACGGTTGGGACTTCGCCACTCGGTGCGGTGTCGTGGGGCATCGCCGATCAGAAGCCGCTGCTCACGCAGCTCGTCAAGGCGAAGTTCAACCGCGTCGTGTTGAGCATCGACACACGGCAGCCATTTTTGGCAAAGAACGTCAAATCTGATGCCGTTCCCACGTTGGCGGTGGGATTTCCCTTTCGCGTCAACGGAGACACGGCCGGCCGGGGCGCATTCGGAGGTCTCAAACAGTTCCAAAACCCAGACTTCACGGGGAAATCGACACCCGCCGAATTGAGCCAGGCGGGTCAAAATTATTTGCGGGAACTGATTGGCGCCGCGAAGGCTGCCGGGCTGGATGTCACGCTGCATTTCACCGGCCCGGATGCGGAACAGGCCGGGACGGAGTTTTCCCGAGTCGCGGGCACCATCGCGACCGGAAACTATGTCTCCGTCGATGACCAGCTCACGCAGGCCTCGCTGGCTAAAGACGGCAAGCAGCATGTCGCCACGCTGGTGCTTGGCGCTGATTCCGTTGGGCCTCTGCCGCAGGCCGATCAGAACATGGCGGCAGCCAGAATCCAGGCGATGGTTGAGCAAATCCAAGCCAAGGACGGGCGGCGGCAATATGGGTTCATCGTCGAGGCCCTCAACCCCAGCGACATCGGTCCGCTAATGCACTATCTGTCTCGCGCCGGATTTGATCCGACCATCACGCCGGTGGTTGCCAACAAATTACTGGTCGACGCGGCCTGCGGCTCCGGCACCGACAGCCCCATGCAGAAGGGCTTGGACCGGCTCCAAAAGGCGACTGTCGGGATCGCGACCAACGATCCGGAGTTCGTGCCCTTTGGGCCAGACTTCCTCTTGAATGAGTATCACAGCGGCAAGCCCGCGCCGAAGTGGTGGGCTGACGTTCAGAACGACTACCTCGAAGCGATGAATGAAATGTACCGGGCGAATGGCCACTCTCGCGAAGACGGCCGGCAACTGACCCTGTACTTTTGCCGCAGAATGGAATTCGGCTACGAGTACTTCAACATTCTGACCGCACTGCGGAATGCGGGCATCGCCCGCGATAAGAAAGACACCGAGACGCAGATCGCGGAATTGGAGAAGGCGGTGGATTCCTTCAATGGCGGACTGAACGCCATGGCAGCGGTCTCACGGACGCCTTCCGACCGCGCGGTGATCGCTGTCATGAACGCCTACGGCTATCACCCGGTGAAAGCCGAGTTGGAGAAGCTGCTCGACTCCCAATAGACGGGTTCCGGAGGCTCGCGTACCAGCCATTCAGTTCAGAACGCATGCGCCCGACCATCTAGCCGCGCCATGCGGATCATGAAGCGGAGATCTCTTCCACACTGCCACGCAACGGAACGCCCCATGAGCGAAGCGAATGTCTACTTGAACGGCCGCATGGTTCCCGCCTCGCAGGCACACCTGGCGATTTTTGATGCGGGGATCGTGCTGGGGGCGACGGTTACGGAGATGACCCGCACATTCCGCCACAAACCGTTCCGGCTGGAAGAGCACATCGACCGGCTGCAGCGCTCGCTCAAATACACGCGGATGGACACCGGCTTGTCCCGCTCCGACTTTCTTCAGTTGTCGCACGACCTTTTGGAACACAACAGCAAACTGATTGGTCCCGACGATGAGCTGGGGCTGGTGCATTTCGTGACAGCGGGCGAATTCCCGGTGTATGCCGGGTCGGCCGGCCGAGGAGCGCGGCTCACGCCGACGGTCTGCGCCCACACTTTCCCGCTCCCGTTCGAGTACTGGAGCCACAAGTTCGAGGTGGGGGCGCACCTTGTCACTCCCTCGACCCGGCATGTCCCGCCGCAGTGCTACGATCCGAAGATGAAGTACCGCAGCCGCATGCACTACTACCTTGCCGACAAGGAGGCGCAGCTTGTCGATCCGGACGCCGCGGCGCTGCTGCTGGATCTGAACGGCAACGTCACCGAGACCAGTGGGTCGAATTTTCTGATTGTCGAGCGCGGTGCGATCGTCTCGCCCACGCTGACCAACACGCTTCCTGGCCTGAGCCGCGCGACCGTGATGGAGCTGGCCGAAGAACTGGGCATCCCGTTCGTGGTGAAGGATTTTCAGGTGCATTCGGTGATGAATGCCGATGAGGCGTTCACGTCCAGCACTCCTTATTGCCTGCTGCCTGTCACCAAGATCAACGGCGTGCTGATCGGCGATGGCAAGCCGGGTCCCATCTTCAAAAAACTAATGCAGGCCTGGAGTGCCCGGGTCGGGTTGGACATTGAGCAGCAGATGCATGCGGGAGCCGCACGGAGGCAGGCGCAGGCCGCACCGTGGTAAAAGCAATTTGATCATCGAGGGGCCAGCATGGCCGATGTCCATCATCCCAACGACAGATTCGTCAAGGAATTGCTGTCTCATCCAGACTCCGCCCGTAGTCTTGCGCGGGAATACCTGCCGGCCGACATCGTGGAGCAACTGGATCTCTCCACGCTGACGCCAGCCAACAGCACCTGGGTCGACGCGGAGCTGCAGGAGCATTTCGCAGATTTGTTGTTCCATTGTGGCTGGGCGAAAAAACTGCGCCGCATTCAGCCGAACTACCAGATTTTCGTGGCGCTCCTGGTCGAGCACAAGAGCAAGCCCGACCGTCTCATTCGGCTCCAATTGCTGCGATACCAATTGCTCTGCTGGAACGAACATCTAAAGCATGGGCGCCTGCCGCTGCCGATCGTGATCCCACTGGTGTTGTATCACGGGAAAACCCGGTGGCGTGGCTCATTTCAATTCGCCGAACAGTTTGGCGAGATTCCCGAAGCGTTTCGGCGGTTTGTTCCCCAGTGTGAGTTCAAGCTATTGGATGTGTCGCCCTCGTCCGAAACGAAGATCAAAGGGGATCCGCTGGCACGAGTGTCATTGAACTTACTGCGCTGGGCGCACGAACTGGATGTGGATGCTCTCAAGGTGGAATTGCCAAAGCTGCTGGCTCAGCTCCCCTTGGAACAGGCCACCCAGCTAAAATTCATGGAGCCGATCTTCCAATATCTCGCGTCGACACGCATGCTTAAGGTGCAGGAGATGGGAGAAGCCCTGCGGCAGGCATTTCCAGATGAGGGGGAGTTGATGAAAACCTGGGTCGATGAACTGCGGGATGAGGGGCGGATGGCAGGCCGGGAAGAGGGAGGTCGAGAGGCACTTGCAGCACAGGCGCTGCGGTTGATTCGCCGCAGATTTGGCGAAAAGGCAGTCACCAAGACTCTGGCAGGTCGCATCGACAAATTGCCGCTGTCTGATTTGGAACAGCTCGGCGAAGAATTCCTCGATTTCCAGACCGTCGCCGAGCTTCAACGTTGGCTGGCAGGACGGACGTAAACCGTCGTTCCGCAACTCGACTGGTTGGACAATGAGAGCCCCTGCGGGCAGTATGGAGGCACCGATCCTAACTCGGCCTCCAACCCGCGCCTGTTTGTAGAACCCCTGCCCCATGGCCCGCTGTGATCAAGGTTACCTGTGCGATGTCTGCGGCGACGAGGTCGAAGATGTCACGCAAAGTGACCTCTATCTGAACTACGTCATCGGACTCATTCCGACGCGACAGCTCCCCAGTCATCCGGAACGGCATCTGCGCTGCAACCCGGTGCAGTCACAGTTCATTGTCGACCCAGATTTCGACCCCATTGTGGTCGAAGGGCCGTTCGACAAGCGGCTGTTGGCGGTGGAAGACCGGCAGCGCCAGGAACAACTTGTCACCCGTGGCTGGCGGCGGCTGCAGGAATTGCCTGGCCTCGGGCTGCCAATCGCAGAGTATCCCCTGGCTGAATTTCGCGCCCGCTCCTGACAAATCCCGACATCCCCCAAAGAGGTCTCCATGTACCGCCCGTTCTTGACACTGCTGCTGGTGCTTGCCCCGATTCTTTGTGCCTCAGCGGCCACGGCACATGCTGCCGACAAGCCCGCCAAGGCGGCCCGTGGCAAACCTGAGGCCAGTGGCGGCGGTGGCGGACAGGCCCAACTGCTGCTGATCGTCAAGGACGAACTCAAGCTGACCAACGAGCAGCTCCTGCGGCTGCAGTCGCGGATGGTGGAGGTGTCGGCGGCGGCGAAAAAGGCCGGCAATGACCCCGCCAAGAAACAGGCAATGGTTCAGGAACGGCTGAAGAAGATCATTGACGAAACATTGACTCCCGCCCAAAAGACGCGGCTCCAGGAGATCCTGCTGCAGGTCCGCGGTCCGCAGGCGATGGCCGAACCCGCCCTGGCCAAGTCCATGGGCCTCTCCGACGAACAGGTCAAGCAACTTCGTGATCTGCTGCAGAACACTCCCGCTCCGACCACCGAAGAAGAGCGGACGAAGCTGGAAGACAGCCTGCTGGCGGTGCTGACGGAAGAGCAGCGTAAAAAGTTCCAGGCGATGCAGGGAGCGAAGTTCGACGTGGCCAAACTCCGCCCGAAACTTGCCGCGGTCAAGGAAGAAGCCGAGAAGGCGGCCGGCGAAGGTTCCAAGAAGGCTGACTGAATCACTCGTCCTTGAGAGCCAGCGTGGAGAACTTCGCGGCTTCGTCGTGTGGTGCCAGCAATTCCCATTAATCCACTTTTCGGCGGACTGACGGTGCCAGAAAACTCCGTGAACTCTCCACGCAGGATCGCCGATGAGAGCCGAAGGCAAAGTTCTCATCCCTGGAGTGTCCCGTGTTCTGGCGCACGCTGCCGGCGATCCTCATTTTCGTCCTGTCGGCCGTGGCTTACCTCTACACAGAGGGCACGTCACTGCGCAAGCATGGACTTGCGGGTTGGATCAAAGAAGGTGAACTCGAAGAATTTGTCCAAGTGCAGCCACCGGCTTCCACAGAAGAGGATTCGCAGGCGCGGTCCGAATCTGACGCGGTTGACCCCAAATTGACGGCCAGGCTGCTCGAACTGTTTCGCTTCGAGGTTTCCCCGACCGAGCTGGCATCGCGGTGGCACCGCCAGCCCAGCCTGCACGATGGGTTTGAATGCTATCGGGCCACGCTGACTGCCGGTGACGAAGTGGGGATCGTCGGCCGCCTGGACTATGCCTTCGACGACCAGGCACGGCTGCAGCGGATCGCCTTTGAAGGAACATCCGACCGGCCGGGCACGGTGGCGCAATTCGCTACCGAAGAACTGGGTTTTCGCAGAGTCCGGTCACGCGAAGCCACGACGCTGTACGTTGGCGGCCCCTGCCGCGGAGAGCTGCGCATCGATCCGGCCGCCGCCCGCCATGCCAGCAAGATCAGTTGGCGGCTTGCCCGCTGAACTCACCCGTCAAACAATGGTCGAATCGAACAGTTGCTTGCCCAGCAAATGAACCTGTTCGAACGACAGTTTTCTCATGAGGCGGCAGACGAGAGTTGCCGTTCCATCGGGATTGGGCAGACAGCGGAGCACCGTGCCTTCGGCATCGACCGATTTTTCGAAGTGCCGGTTCGTCAGGCGGAAGATCAGCACCGTGTCGGCCGGAACCGGTTCGTTGAGCTTCAGGGAGAGACCGCCCATGCTGATGTCGGTCAGCCGGCCACGGAGGTTTGTGCGGTGAAAAATCCAGTCGAGATCATCGCCCGGGTTGCCAGACTTCACGCAGGCCAGCACTTCACAGGCACTGCCCCAGCGGGGATGCGTGCGCCTGTCAGAGCCGGCCGCTGCTGGTGAGACCGGCGATTTGGCGGCAGCCACGGGTGCCGACGAGGTTGAGAAGACCTCCGTGGAAGGACGGGTATTCTGCGGTTTGAACGCCGGAACTTCGGGCTCGGCGCTGATTTCTAATGCCTTCGCGATGCGGCGCAGGGCTTCCGCCAGCCGGCTTGTCGCTCGGGGAACGGCAGCCCCTTTGGCCCGCGTCTGTTGGTCAGGGGAGGCGTGCGGGGCTGCAATCTCGGCAATGGCCGTTTCACCGGAATTGTCGAACATCCGCGGGACTCCTGTTGAAACCCCATGGCCTGATCAGTCGTCGGCCACGCAGCAGTGCGGATTTTGCAAAACCGCAACTGTATCTAGTTCACGAATTCAGAGCTGTCAAAGAATTTGATTCCATTCGATGGCAGTACTCCGGCGTTGTGACACCCGGCAGGACTTCGCGCCGCGAGTGTCATGCTCAGCCAGAGTCTGCGGCATTGACCTCGATTGCCCGCCGCGTTTTCCGCACAAGCGGCAAGGGCCGCCCTGGCAAACCAAATTACGCAGAGCATTGGCACCCCTGCTGATTCCCCAGACGCCCACACCCGATACTTTCTTTGTCTGATGGAATGCAAAGAGGTAACTTCCAAAGATCCGCGTCGTGGCTTGCAGGGTGATGCTCATGAACGGTCGACCACTGATCCTGATCCTGGCGATCGCGCTGTTTGTCCACATCTGGACCTCCGCGCAACAGCCGGTCACTGCCGAGCAGACGACCGCGACGGAACCGCCCGCGCCGGCCGCCGTCGCCATGCAGGAAGCCCCAGCCACTGAGTTGGCCGAGACGACAGTCAGCACGGAAAGCTCCACCCGGTGGATTGGCCCCGCATTGCCGGTGACGCCTCCCGCCGAACTGGCGAGCGGTTCGTACCGCGTCGTCGACAACACTGGTGCGGTTGGCCAGGTGGAGCTTTCCAAAACCGTGCAACGTGGCTCAGCCCGGATCGCAACGGTTGAGAAAACGATCGACAATGTCAGCCAGACTTGGATCTTCATGCGGCTGACGAGTTTGCCGGTGGCTGCCAAGACTGCTCCCGAACGGCAATGATCCGCTGCAATCCTTGAGCCCACCGCCTCCTGCCGGTTAGACTGCCCAGTCTCACCCTCCCCACGGCTGGAGCACCACATGAGCGAGATTCCGGGCAGCGAGTTGCAGACCATCGATCGTCGGACCGCGTTGCAGATGCTGGGTGGCGGCGTGGCTGCCGGAGCCCTGTTCCAACTCGCACCGCTGCACGCAGGCGAAGCGCTGCCAGCGGCGGCTGAAGGTTTAGCCACGGCGATGTTCCCCAAAGACAGCCGGCTGGGGGCGCTCAAGGATCTCAATGGCTACTTTCCCTTCACCCCCAGTGCCACCCCCGAGGCGTGGGAGGTGCGGGCGGCGGAAGTCCGGCGGCAGATTCTGGTCGCGTGCGGCCTGTGGCCGATGCCCAGCCGCCCGCCGCTGCAGGCGATCGTCCACGGGCTGGTGGACCGGGACGACTTTACCGTCGAACGCGTGATTTTGGAAAGCAGCCCAGGGCTGTACTGCACAGGCAGCCTGTTTCGTCCCAAGGGGTTCGAAGGCCCGCGTCCGGCGGTTCTCTGCCCGCACGGGCACTGGGCCAACGGTCGGTTCTACGATCACGGGGCCGAAGTCCTCAAGCAGCAGTTGGACAAGGGCGGGGAGAAGAGTGCGGTCACCGGTCGCTTCCCACTGCAGTCGCGCTGCGTGCAACTGGCGCGGATGGGCTGCGTGGTGTTTCACTATGACATGCTTGGCGTGGCCGACAGCGCGCCGATTAACGACATGGCGCACCGCTTCAACACACAGCGTCCGGACATGTCCTCGCCCGACCACTGGGGGCTGTACAGCGCCCAGGCTGAACTGCGGCTGCTGAATCCGCTGGGCCTGCAGACCTGGAACTCCATCCGCGCCCTCGACTTCGTCCTCGGCCTGCCAGGCATCGATGCGAAGCGGATCGGCTGCACGGGTGCCAGCGGCGGCGGGACGCAGACATTCATTTTGACCGCCATCGACCAGCGCGTCGCCGCGGAGTTCCCGGCCGTGATGGTGTCAACCGCCATGCAGGGGGGCTGCACCTGCGAGAACGCCACGTACTTGCGCGTCAACACGGGCAACATTGAATTCGCCGCGCTCGCTTCGCCGCGGCCCATTGGCATGACCGGGGCCAACGACTGGACCCGCGAGATCGAGACCAAGGGGCTGCCGGAACTCAAGCAGCACTACAAGATGCTCGGCATTCCCGACCGCGTCGAGGCGAAGTACTACGATTTCGAACACAATTACAATGTCGTCAGCCGGACGATGATGTACGAGTTCTTCAACAAGCACCTCAAACTGGGCGCGACGAGTCCGATCCAGGAGAAGGACTTTCAGCCGCTGACGAAGGAGGAACTCACGGTTTGGAACGCGGAGCATCCCAAGCCCGCGATGGATGTCGACCATGAGATCGCCTTCCTGAAGGCCTTGGAGGCGGATTCCAACAAGCAGATCCAAGCCCTCACGCCGAAGAATGCGGAAACTCTGGCGGAATATCGCCGAGTGGTTGGCGGCGCGCTGGCGGTGATGATTGGTCGTGGCCTGCCGCAGCCGGGTGCCGTCGAGGTCCAGTACACGGGGGCCACCGACAAGGGCACCCACAGTGAGGTCACCACGCGGATCCGTTACCACGCCAATGGCGAAGAGCTGCCGGCCGTCGCGCTCATCCCCCGCCAGCCGGGTGACCGCCTCGTGATTTGGATCGACGCCGCAGGCAAGGCGGGTCTGTTCGAAAATGGCAAGCCCAAGGCCGCGATCCAGCACCTGCTGGACGCGGGCGTCAATGTGGTGGGTGTCGACCTGCTGTATCAGGGCGAGTTCCTGGCCGATGGAAAGCCCCTGACGGAAACGCGGCGGGTGAACAACAATCGCGAGTTCGTCGGGTTCACGCTGGGATACAACCATCCGCTGTTCTCGCAGCGTGTCCAGGACATCCTGACGACCATCGCCGCCGTGCAGGTGAATTCCAAGGCTTCCATCGAGCTGGCCGGGTTTGGCGAAGCGGGACCGCTGGTCATCGCCGCCGCCGCCATCGCCGGCAAGGCGGTCTCGAAGGTTGCTGTCGGTACCGGTGGCTTCCGTTTTGCCACGCTCACCAACATTCGCGACCCGCGGCTGCTGCCCGGTGCCGTGAAGTACGGTGACGTGCCCGGCATGCTCGGACTCTGCGCTCCCACGCCGCTGTGGCTCGCCGACGAGGCCGCGATGCCCGAAATCGTCACTGCCGCCTACGCCGCCGCCGGCAGCCCCCAAGCCGCCCTTTACTCCGGCCCGGCCAACGACGCCCCCCTTGCCGCCGCCAAATGGCTGTAGGGTGTGCAACACACCACGGGCGTGTGGCGGCAACCGCCACACGCCCCCGTTTCAACACCGTCCTCATCGAACACCCCGAGATCCCTTCATGAAACTCCGTGTGACCGCCCTTTTCCTCCTGGCCCTCGCAGCCTTCAATGTGCTGCACGCCGAAGACAAACCGGCCAGTGAGCCCGTGCCCGCGCGGGATGTGAAAATCACCCTGCCCGAAGGGTTCAAGACCACGCTGTTCGCGGGCGAGCCCGACGTGGTGCAGCCGATCGCCTTCACCTTCGACGACCGCGGCCGGATGTGGGTCATCGAGTGCCTCTCGTATCCGACTTGGAAAACTTCCGGAGAAGGGCAGGATCGGATCGTGATCCTGGAGGACACCAACGGCGACGGTCAGTTCGACACCCGCAAGGTGTTCTTCGACCGTGGAACTAACGTCTCGGGGATCGAAGTTGGTCACGGCGGCGTGTGGCTCACGGCGACCCCCAACCTGTCCTTCATCCCCGATGCCAACGGCGACGACATCCCCGACGGACCGGTGCAGGTGAAGCTCGATGGCTTCGACCTGAAGGCCAAGCACAATGTGGTCAACAGCCTCATCTGGGGGCCGGACGGCTGGCTTTACGGCTGCAATGGCATCCTCTCGAATGCCAAGATTGGCAAGCCCGGCGCTGAAGAAAAAGACCGCACGGTGATGAACTGCGGCGTCTGGCGGTATCACACCGTCAAGGAATCCTTCGAAGCGGTGGCTCACGGCACAACCAACCCCTGGGGGCTGGATTTTGACGACCACGGCGAAATGTTCATCACCAACTGCGTGATCCACCACCTCTTTCACGTCATTCCTGGCGCGCACTACGAGCGGATGTTCGGACAGGATGTCGCCCCCCACAGCTATGAGCTGATCAAGAGCTGCGCTGACTACATTCACTGGGCTGGCGGGCCGTGGCAGGAGGCTCGGGGCGGAGCGGCCCACGACAAGACGGGAGGTGGCCACGCCCACTCCGGCGCGATGATCTACCTCGGCACCAACTGGCCTGCCGAGTATCGCAATCGCCTGTTTACCAGCAACATCCACGGCCGGCGGCTGAACAGCGACAAATTGACACAGCAGGGATCGGGCTATGCGACCGAGCGTGCTCCGGACACCGCGTTTGTGCAGGATCCATGGTTTCGTGGCATCGCGGTACATGCCGGCCCCGACGGCGGCGTGTACATTGCCGACTGGAGTGATGATGGCGAGTGCCACGACTATGAAGAAGTTGGCATACACCGCGAGAATGGCCGGATCTTCAAGATCACGTACGGAGCCACGGCCAAGCAGGAGAAGCTCGATCTGGCTTCCCTGAGTGACACCGACCTGGTGCAGATGCAACTGCATGCCAGCGACTGGCACGTGCGGCATGCCCGCCGGTTGCTGCAGGAACGCGCGGCTCAGAGCAAGCTCAGCCAGGGCAGCCGCGACCTGCTGTGGAAAATGGCCTCGTCGCACGAGGATGTCACACGCCGCCTGCGTGGGCTGTGGGCGCTGTATTCCACCGGCGGCGTCGAAGAAGGACGGCTGTTGGAACTGTTCAACGACAGCGCTGACCACGTCCGCGCGTGGGCCGTGCGGCTGGAGTTCGAAGACGGTGCCCTGTCACCCGCCATGCAGAAGAAGCTGGCCGAACTGGCCGCCAAAGATCCCTCACCGCGGGTCCGCCTGGCCCTCGCCTCTGGCCTGCAGCGCCTGCCCGTCGATCAGCGGTGGGCCATCGCCGAAGCCCTCGTGGCTCACGCCGAAGACGCCACCGACCACAACCTCCCGCTGATGGTCTGGTACGCGATTGAACCGATGGTCCACTCCAACCTGCCCCGCACCCTGCAACTGGTCTCCAAGACCAAGATCCCCAAGGTGCGGGAATTCCTCGCGCGGCGGATCGCGTCGAAGTAAGGTTTGAAGCCACCGTTCGCATCGAGTAAAAGACCGCCAGTGGAAACACTGGCGGTCTTTTTTCGACACTTCAAAAGCATTTCGGCGGATTCTTAAGAATTACGGGTGCGGAAGTGCTGACCGGAGGCTCTCACTTCACGCCGGCTTGCGGCCCAGGAAGATGTAGTACGGCACGCGGGTCAGCGGCAGGTAGGGCATCTTTGCCCGGTGCTCCGAGAACTGCACCGCTTCGAAACGCCGGTGCAGGTAGGGGACATGGTCCGGGTTGGGGAACACGTTGTCCATGCCGAACCAGGTGGGCCAGAAGGTGCGGGTGAGCCACGAGTGCTTGGAGCGGCTGGCGTCGGGGTACTTGCGGGCGACGTAAAAGTCCACCACGCCAATCATCCCGCCCGGCTTGAGAATCGACAGGGCATGGTCAATGGCGGCGAACCAGTCGGGGATCATCGTCAGCGAATAGGAAAACGTGACGAGATCGGCGGAGCCTTCCGGTGGCACAAACGTCGTGGCGTCAGCCTCCACCGCTTCGATGTTCGTCCAACCCCGCTCGGCGATGCGCTTGCGAGCCACGGCCAGGAGGCCACTGGAGAGGTCGACGAGGTATCCTTTTTTGAGTGGCTTCAGCTTTTCACCGAGGAAGTCGGCGTTCGCCCCAGTTCCGGCTCCAAAATCGACCCACACGCCATCGGCTGGCATGGTGAGCGCCTGGCACAGCTCCGTGCGGCCCTTGAGCAGCCGCGCTCGAAAACTGTCGTAGGCATCCGCCTGTTTGCCATAAAAACTCTCCAGCCGTTCCGCGTGCGTTTTGCCGCGAATCGGCTTGAGCGTCATGTGGTAGAGGACTTTGAGGTCGGACGCGAGAGACATGGGAGACTCGAATGACAAATGACAAATGACAAATGACAAATTGGCTAACCGCAAATCAACGTCTGGAGTTGTGGTCAGCGTCAGGAATGACGTGACCAACCAGAAACCCCATTTGTCATTTGTCATTAGTCATTTGTCATTCCCTCACGCCTTCCGCATATCCGCGATATAAAAACTCCCATACGTATGCACGCGGTCCTTCTCGTGCAGTTCGGCGGCGAGTTGGGGATGGTAGGTCAGGAGGTCGCCGACTTTTTTCGTCTGGCCGTTGACGGTGACTTCCAGCGGATCGACAAAGTCGACTTTGAGGCCGCCGCTGCGCCACAGCAGGCGGCAGTCGGGTGAGGCGCGGTCGACGATGGCCTGCCACTCCTGCTGCAGAATCGGCTTGCTGAAGGAGCTGAGCCAGTCCATGTGGTCGAGCAGGACATAGCGCGAAATCTGTGTGTCCGTGCGGTTGAGGAAGTCGAGAATTGACCCCGTGTGGATGTGAATCCGGTCCGTCAGACCCGCCTTCAGCTTGTTGAAGTTCTCTTCCTTGAGGTATTCGGGGCAGCAGTCGCGGGTGTATTCGCCGGTGAGGTAAACGCGCCAGAAGTAGTTGTCGGCCAATGGCAGCTTGGTGAACACCGTTTCGACGCTGTCTTCGATGAACTGCCCGATGCCGCCGTCGTATTCGCGCTCGACTTCCAGCCGCTGGCTGCGGGGCACGCCGAGCATCGAGAGCGTTCCATCGCGGCTCACGATCCATTTCACCAGCTTGGTGAAGACCTTCTTCTGGAGGTCTTTGTGATACACCTCCTGCTGCTGTTCCAGAGTCTTGGATTCCAGCAGGGCCATCACCTTTTCGCGAGCCTTCAGCACCTTGTCGATGTAAAGGTTGGCGGCCTTGGCGAATGTGCCAGAGGTCCCGTGAAAATAGAACGACCGGCGGAAACTCGTCCCGCGGAAGCAGTTGATGTGGCGGTCCCAGAAGGCCTGCGAGTGCGGGGTTAGTTCCGAACGCAGTTTCGTGCGGTAAACCTCCGCCGCATCAGGAATGCGGCCCCGGCCGAAGAGGGCATAGAATTTGGAATAGTCCAGCTTTTTGATGCCCGCGATCTTGAGTTCCAGGAGCGCGTTCTGCCGCGGGTTCATGTCGACGGCAAAGATCTTCTTCGGCCCCTGCAGCGCATAGTCCAGAATGTTGCAGCCGGCCGAGGTGATGACCATCAGCGTGTCGTCGCCATCGAGTTCCAGCGCGACACGGTCGAGGCGCGGATCTTCCCAGCAGGTGTTGTAGACGAGGTTGTTGCCGTGAACGGCTTTGAAAATCCGGCTGCTGACCCAGTTGGGAAGCTGCATGAGGGCCTCTGAAAGTTTGCCGGACCCGGATTCGTGGGAAACGAAACCGACTTTTGGCCTGCAGGCTTGCCGGCCCCTCGAAGCGCTCGAGAACCGCCGGAAAACCTGGAATGGACGAATTCAATGGTGGGCGACGCCGATTCGATATGCACAGGCCTCGGACACCGGCACACGCCTGTATCCGCGACAAAACGCATACAGCCCGGATTCGCGGGACCAGATGTTTTGGGACCGGGAATCCGTGCCTGATCCGGCGGCATAAGTGCCTTGGGATGACCGCTTTCAATGATCAAAACCAGTCTAGGCACACGGTTTGACGCTGTCCAGTGACCATCGTGGCTCCGCGTGGTTGATGCGAAACTGAGCCACATCTATGATGCGTGGCTCAAAATCCACCCCCAAATATTTGACGCAACTTGGCGACAGCGTTCGTCGGCCAGCGCGCTGCGACGCAAGGTTGAGAGCAGGTCTCGTCAAATCATGCACACCCTTCAAAACTCACTGATCCGCAACGGGCTGGTTTACGACGGCCTGGGCAATGCCCCACAGCGTGTGGATGTCCGCATCGTCTCCGGCAAAATTCAGGAACTCGGCACCAACCTTGCCTCGAACGGCGAGGAAATCATCGACGCCGAAGGGCTGATTGTCTCTCCCGGCCTGGTCGACCTGCATGTGCATGTCTTCAGCGGCATGGGGCTGTACTCGGTCGATCCCGTGGATGCCGGCCTGCGGACCGGCGTGACCACGATGCTCGACACCGGGACCGCCGGCGCTCTGAGTTACGCCACGATGGCGAAGTTTGTCATTCCCGCTGCCGAAGAGGATGTCTTCGCCCTGCTGAACATCTCGATGATCGGGGCGATCCAGGGACATCCCAAGTTTCCACCCTACATGGGCGACCTGAACGATGCCCGGCATGCCGATGTTCCGTCCGCGGTCGCGTGCATCAACCGCTTCCCGGAGCACATTGTCGGTACAAAGGTCCGACTGACCTCCGGTCTGGCGAACTACGAAGAGAAGAACGAGTGGGCCGGATTTCAAGGCGTGTTCGAGTCTGCCACACTGACCAACCGACCGTGCATGATTCACCATGCCGCCTCAAAGATTCCGACGAAGACGGTGCTCAAGGCGCTGCGGACCGGGGACATCTACACTCACCTCTACAACCCGAATCCCGACCACTGCTTTGACGAACACGGGGCTCCGCTGGAGGCTCTACTCGAAGCCCGTTCACGCGGAGTCCTGTTCGACGTGGGCCATGGCGTGGGTGCCTTTGTGTGGCGCGTGGCTGAACCCGCCTGCCGCCAGTTCGGCTTCTGGCCCGACACCATCAGCACCGACATCCACCAGTTCAACCTGCATGGCCCGGTGTTCGACATGCCGACCACGATGGGCAAATTCCTCTACCTCGGAATGCCACTGGAGCAGGTGATCCGTGCCTCCACCTCGGCGCCAGCGCTGGCCATGCGGCTGCAGGACCGGCTGGGGGCGCTGCTCCCCGGATTACAGGCCGATGTCGTCCTGCTCAAACATGAACGCGGCAATTTCCCGCTGGTCGATGTCGAAGGCCAGACGCGAATGGGACCAGAACGGCTCGTCCCGATTTCCGTTTGCAAACGGGGGAAGTGGATGGCGTGTGCGGCAGGGCGATAAACTCAAACAGGGGTATTCTAGATCACGGGGACGCGTCGATGGACGGTTATAAGCGGGCACCGCACAAAAGCCTAATCGAAGAGGCGATTGAAGCCAAGGGCGCGAGCTACGCCGAGGCCTCGAAGCAGACATTCCGCTCGGATGCCCTGGCGATCTTCGAGTCACTCCTGGAGCAGACGGACGAGGTCACGGTCGTGGATGCATTGACCAAACAGGGGTTCAAGTCTGCCGAAATGTTCCTGTCTACCTTCCGCGCTCTCGCGGCCGTGGCTCAAGCACGGCGCCCACCGAATTGAGCCATTTTACAAGACTCTGCCAGCCGTAGCCCGAGAACCCGCAATGGCAGGCATTGCCTGGCAACTCAGTTTTCCTGCGCGCTGATGGGCCGTGGCTCAGACCATTAAAAGCACGGCAGCCCACCCGAACGAATTCGGGTGGGCTGGCCATCGCGAAGGTCACGCCGGACCATTAGAGACTGCTGAACGCATTATCCAGCACATCCCACTGGGTGTTGTTGCTCCAGTTGATCCGCGAGTTGGCGTTGCTCAGGGTGCCGATGATGCCCATCCAGTCCAGAGCCACGATTTGTGTTTCCGAGATGAGCTGGCCGCGCGACTGGCTGCCCATCTCATTGACCAGCGTCACTGACGCACCACTGCCCAGGATGAAGGTGGGCAGCAAATTCAGGCCGATCGTCCAGCTCGCGGCCAGTGTCGGGGGCGTGAAGGAGGGGGCGGCCAGTGAGAGCCACGAGGTTCCGTTGGACCACTGGATCTGGCCACTCCCGATCAATGTGCCGGTGATGCCCCACTGGTCGGCGACGACCTGTGTGGCCGACACGAACCGTCCGGTCGAGGTCTGTCCCATTTCGTTGGTGAATGTCAGACTGGCTCCGGCCTGCGCGATGCTGGTCGACCCGTTGTAGCTCCAGGAGGTGGACAGGGTCGGAACGTCCTCGACTGCCGGTGGGGTGCCGGTCCGTGTCCACACGGTGCCATTGGCCCATTCAATCCGGTTCGTGCCCACGAGCGTGCCCGTCATGCCGTTCCAGTCGTCGGCAATGATCTGCGTGGCGGAAACGACCCGCCCCGCAGACTGCCGTCCGAGTTCATTGGTGAACGTCAGCCCGGACTGTGTCTGGCTGATGGAGGTCGGTCTGCCGTTGATGAACCAGGTGCCGCCAAGAGCGGTGCTGTCGGTGATTGCCCCCGTGACCGAAGCAGTCGCGCCCGCGGAACCATTGGTCAGTTCGCCCAGCGAGACAATCAGCGACTCGTCAATTTCCGGCAGTCCGTCGTCCAGGGCGGTGAGCGTGATGAAGCCAGTTGTCTGCCCGATTTCAATGACGATCTGCGAGCCGGAGGTCGCGTAGTCCAGCCCCTGTTCGGCAATGCCGCCGAAGTTCAAATTGATCGTCACCTGCCGCGTGGTCGGGGCGGCCAGCGTGGCCACGACTTGGGCGGTGCCTCCGGCTTCCGCAAACGTGCCGGGCACGAAGCTCAAATTCACGGCGGGTGGGGTGTCGTCATCCACCAGGGTTGCGGTGGCGATTGTCTGCGTACCCGCCACACCGTTCGTGATTGTCCCCAGCGACACGACGATGTTTTCGTCGCCCTCAATGTCGGTGTCGGAGACGGCGGCCAGCGTGATGCTGCCCGTCGTCTGACCCGCCAGGATCACGATCTGGCTGGCAGAACGGGTGTAGTCGCCAATGTTTGTGGCCGAGCCGGCGAAGCCCAACTGAATCGTCACATCGAAGACCGCCGCGGTCGACAAAGTCGCGGTGATCGTCGCGGAGCCGCCAGTTTCACCGAATGTCGGCGAGGACGTGCTCAGATCGACCGTTGGCCCCAAGACATAGGTCGGCCCCGAGACTGTCGGTGGGATCCCCAGCCGAACTCCGATGCTGTTGGTGATGAGGTTGTTGACCACCAAGTCGACAACATTGTCGCCGTTCAAATCGGCCACCGCAGTGTCGAACGTCAGGAGTCCGGTGTTGAGACTATAGTTCGTCTGGAAGGTGCCATCACCGTTGCCCAGCAGCAAATTCGAGCCATTGCTGGCCTGCGAGGCCACGATATCCAGCCTGCCGTCGGCGTTGATGTCGGCCAGTTGCAAAGAGCGCACCGCAGGAACGGTGGTGGGATTCGAGGCCCCAAAGGTGCCGTTGCCGTTGCCGAGAAACACGCTGATCTGATTGTCGACGGTGCTTCCCACGACAAGGTCCAGGTGCCCGTCGCCGTTCAGGTCGCCGAGCTTGACTGACTGCGGTAAGCTGGGGGTCGTGACCGTGGTGGGTGACAGGAAGGTGCCGTCGCCGTTGCTGATGAAGATCCGCGCCGTGGAGTTGGCGTAATCGCCGACAACGATGTCGTCAAAACCGTCGCCGTTGAGGTCGCCCACGCTGAGGGTGGTCGTGGTGCCGAACGAGGGGCTCGAGATCGGGCTCGCGAACGTGCCGTTGCCGTTGCCCAGCAGCAAGGTGTATCCGCCGGACAGTTTGGCCACGACGATGTCGACATTGCCGTCGTTGTTGACGTCGCCGACGTCCGTCTCAATCGGATACTGGAAAATCGATGTGAACGATGGCGTCCCAAACGTGCCATTGCCGTTCCCCAGAAGCACCGCGACAGAGAGGCTGCCGTATGTGGACACGATCAGGTCAAGATTGCTGTCGCCATTCACGTCGGCAATGGTCGTGTGCCGGGGGCTCGGGAGGCCCGTGATGGTCGACTCGACTCCAAAGGTGCCGTCGCCATTCCCCAGCAGAATTCCTACTCTGGCGACGCTGAAATCCGAAACGACAATGTCGGGGATCGTGTCGTTGTTCAGGTCGCCCACCGTCATCCGGTAGGGGAAGGTCGTAATGATTCGGTTCACCTGGGTCCCGAACAGCGATTCGACAGCCCCGCCGCTGAGGGGTTGCTGACTCGAATCCTGAATCGAGAGGTCGTTGAGGACCGTCAAACCCACCGTACCCGTACCGCCGAGCCCGCTGATTTTGACGTTGTATACCGACGCGCTTTGGGCCGTGACCTGCACCGTTCCGCCACTGACCGTGCCCGTGCGATCGACCCGAAAATCGGTCGCATCGACGCCGGTCACGTCCGTGGTGAATGTGACCGCATAGTTCACCTCCACCGCCGACAGTGTCAGCGGGTCGAGCCGCACGATGGAATCGACCTCCGGGGCCTGGTTTGTCTTCACTTCGCGGCGTTCCAGAATTTCAATCGGTGCGGCGTGATTGCCACGGCGAGCCCGGTGCCTGGGAGCCACGGCTCCCAGACGAGCCACGGTCTGCTTGAAAAACTGCATCGTGTGGATGAACATTTGGAAGTCTCTACCGCAAAACCGTGGCCGAATTGAGTCAAGACTCGCATGGCGCGTGCATCAAGCCGTCAATGCGACCGCACAAAACCCTCACTGTGCCTTCCTTGCGAGATCGGCAAAGTTTGCCACACGGGGGAGGCGGAGACGGCTGCGGGTTGCCGCAAAGTTGGCTGAAGTCGGCGACTTATGCCGATTCGGAGAAACCATCCGCGAAATCCGCGCGGATTTTCTTCAGAGACTGAAGTCACACCCAGTTGCTGCGATCCTTACGGCATCCGTGGCTCCCTCCACCAGCCGGCCCAAGCTGCCCAAAAATTCTTCAGACAAATCGCTTGCCATTTCCGCTCAACTGTATTACTGTGTCGACACAGTGACTCACAAGGAGCGGACATGCAAATCCAGCTTTCAGCCAGTGACGGCGTGCCGATTTATCTGCAGTTGGTGCAGCAGATCAAGCATCTGATCGCAGTCGGGCGGCTCAATGCGGCCGACCAGTTGCCGTCGGTCCGAAAACTCTCGGAGCAGCTCGTCATCAACCCCAACACGGTGGCCCGCGCGTACCGCGAGCTGGAGATGGCGGGCGTGCTGTGTGCCCGCGCGGGGGCGGGGGTGTTTGTGTCCGAAACGGCTGAGCCACTGGCGAAGCGGGACCAGCACCGGCTGCTGGTCGAGCGGCTGGACGCGGTACTCGAAGAGTCGCGGCACCTGGGGCTGGCGGTCGAAGACGTGGTGCAACTGGTCCGCCAGCGGGCGCGGGCGGTAAAGCCCACGGCCTAACGCGGCGTTGAATTTCACGGCAATCCTCTGGTTCCTTCTCCGGAACTGCATCCGGCTGGCCTCCAAACAGGTGACTCCCATGTCAGGACAAGAACAAGTCGTCGTGGCCGTTCACAATCTGCACCGCACGTTTGGCACGAAGGTCGCTCTGGCGAATGTCAGCCTCGACATCAGACGGGGCGGCGTTTACGGCCTTGTCGGAGGGAACGGAGCCGGCAAAACCACGCTGATTCGCCATATCCTCGGCCTGTTCACCCCGCAGGCTGGCAGCGTGATGGTGTTTGGCATCAACCCCGTGGTCAACCCGCCGGCAGTGCTCTCGCGAATCGGTTTTCTGGCCGAGGATCGCGACATTCCCGGCTGGATGCGGGTGCATGAACTGCTGAGCTACACCCGCGCCTTCTATCCCGACTGGGATCCGGCCTTCGCCGAAGAGCTGCGCGACATGTTTGAACTGCCGCCGGGGCAAAAGGTGCAGTCGCTGTCACGAGGCCAAATTGCGCGGGCCGGACTGTTGCTGGCGCTGGCCCACCGCCCCGAACTGCTGGTGCTCGATGAACCTTCTTCGGGTTTGGACCCCGTCGTCCGCCGCGACATCCTCAGCGCGATCATCCGCACGGTGGCCGACGAGGGCCGCACGGTGCTGTTCTCTTCGCACCTGCTGGACGAAGTCGAACGCGTCGCCGACCGGGTGGCCATGCTGCACGCGGGACGCATCGTGCTGGACGAATCGCTGGAGCAGCTCAAGTCGAAGCAGCGGATCATGACGCTCCGCTTCGCCGTGCCACAGTCCGCGCCTCCCATCCTGACGGGGGCAATACCCCTCAACGGGGCTGGAAAGGAATGGACCTGCGTCTGCGAGGACGCGGAGCTGGTACGGATGGCCGCCGGCTCGCTCGGCGTGGAAGTGATCGGCGAATCGGCGGCTTCGCTGGAGGAGATTTTCATGGCCCGCAGTTCGAAGGGCTGATGATCTCCCGGCAGGCCAGTCCTTCCAGCCACAAACCCTGTACCCCATGTGTCCCGTCGCCAAGAATTCACCGGAGTCCCGCATGTTCACTCCCGTTGCCGCCCTCACGTGGGAAAATGCCCAACAGGTCCGCCGGGGTCTGCCGTGGATCTTGTTGACACTGCTGGGGATTCCACTGACAGTCACGGCGTTTTTTGTTCTGCAAGGTGCCAAGTGGAGCGAACTGCAGGAGGTGGCAATGTCTCCACCGGCCCAGATGATTTACACGGTGCTCAGTCTGATGATCACCTTGACCTGGATGGGCAGTCTCTTTGGTTCACCGGTACGGCTGTTCGCGCTTCCGGTGGCCACCTCAACACTGGTGCGGACGCGGATACTTTTTGGAATGGCCTGCTGCGCCGGCCTGTACCTGGTGACGGCGCTGGCACTCAATCTGCTGCTGAACGCGGGCTGGTCAGTCTGGAGCCCGGCGGTGCATTTTGCCGTCGCTTTCGCCCTGCAACAGGCGTTCGCCTGGACGCTGCGCGGGCGGTCAAATGCTCAAGGGCTGGCACTGCTGATGGTCGGACCGCCGGTGCTGTTCTGGGTGACCGCCCGCTTTGGCGCCGAATGGATCTATAACCCGCAACACCGCTGGGAGGATCTCACCGGACCGCAAATATTGATGCTGGGAACCGTCACGGCCCTCGCGTTCTTCGCCGCCGAATGGGGTGCCGCCCGTGACCGCCGCGGCGCACCTTTGAATCTGTCGCTTCGTTCAGACGGCACCGCCGTGGCTCAATCGGCTGAAGTGTTCTGGGCACCCGTCCGGCCCCGCGCCTTCAAATCGGCGTGGCTCGCGCAGTTCTGGTACGAATGGCGCGAAGACGGCTGGTTCATTCCGGCCATCACCTTCATCCTGGCCTCCATCGGCCTGCTCCTGCATTTCTTCTTTTTCTTCTACTACCCTACATATGCCCGAATGCCTGAAGTTATCGGCGAAGGCCTGGCCATTCTCAGCACGGGGATTGTTCTGCAGGCGGCCCTCCCCCTGTTTGCCCGGGAGTACACCTCACATGGGCGACGGACCCGCACGCAACGGTTCGGCATGAGTCCGCTGTTGCCGATGTCCGACGCGGCGCTCGCCTGGGCCGCGCTGATGCGGGGCATCGCCAGTGCGGCCACCGCCGTGGTCCTGATGGTTTTGCTGGGAATGATCTTTGTGGTCGTGCAATTGTTCTTGTGGCGTGTCGAAGGCCGTCCGGATCTGGCCCAGGATTCCCTGACCAGATTCATGTTCGGCAATCAGGGACGGATTCAAATCCGCATGACCTGGGAGACTCTGTTGCAGGTTGCTGTGTTTGCCACCTGCCTGTGGACCTCCCTTGGGCTGTCCTACGCCGCCGTGCTCTGTGGCCGCCGCTGGCTGGCGGCCCTGCCCATGTCCCTGCCATTTCTGTTTGTTCTGTTCATGGTGACCCGGACCAATGCTCCAGTCGCGGTTGGCGACGGCTTCGACATCATCATGCTGTTTATGGTGCCTTGCTGGACCATGCTGGCCTTCGGCGACGCGCTCTACCGCGGGGCGATCGGATGGAAATCCGTCGTCGCCGCCGGCTTCGCATGGTGCCTGGGTTTCACCCTGCTGGTGATCGTCCCCGTCGTCGTCGCCGAGATCCTGCCCGGCCGCAACCCGCTGATGCCAATGTCCGCGGTCATCGCCGCGGGCATCGTGCTGCTGCTCCCCATCCTCCCCTTCGCCGCCGCCCCGCTCGCACTGCATCGCAACCGCCACCGCTGAACATCATGGCCGACAGAGGTAGCGCAGGTTGGAAGAGGTGGAGCAGGTTGGAAGAGGTGGCGCAGATTTTGGCGGGGGATGCATAGTGTTCAGCGCGCGCGGGGCGGGGCTCGATGGCATTTCCCGCCGTCATCGCATCGGATATGGTTGATAGACACCACACAAGGGCAATCTCAGCGGGCCACGGCTTGAGGACTCTCGACGATGATGATCGGTCTCCTACTCTGGACGCTCTTGGCGTCTGGAGAACCTGCTCCCAGTGAACTCCCCCAGCCAATGGCGGCGGGAGCGGTCGAAAAAGCTGCAGAAGAACCAAAGCCGACGGCTGAACAGCTTCAATTCTTCGAAAACCGCGTGCGGCCGATCCTGGTCGAGCACTGCCAGAAGTGCCACGGCGAGAAAAAGTCCCAGGCCAGCCTGCGGCTCGATTCCCGTGAGGGCGTCATGCGCGGCGGCGACCAGGGACCAGTGATCATTGCTGGCAAGCCGGCCGAGAGCGAATTGATCCGCGCCGTGCGGTATGAAGACGCCGATCTGAAAATGCCGCCGGAGGCGAAGCTCAAAGACGAGCAGATCGCCGATCTGACCAAGTGGGTGGAGATGGGAGCGCCCTTCCCAGCCACGGCCAAGTCGAATCCGCGGACCCGTGACCCCAATCATTGGTCCTTTCAGCCACCCGCCAATGTCGCCGTACCCACGGTCAAGGATGCCGCGTGGGCTCGCTCCCCGATCGACAACTTTATTCTGTCCAAACTCGAAGCGAATGGTCAGGTCCCGACAGCGCAAGCTGACAAGCGGACTCTCCTGCGGCGGGCCACGTTCGACCTGACCGGACTGCCGCCCACACCCCAGGAGGTCGCCGACTTTCTGGCCGACGAACAGCCGAACGCCTTTGCCCGCGTGGTGGAGCGTTTGCTGGCATCGCCCGCCTACGGCGAGCGCTGGGGCCGGCATTGGCTGGATGTCGCCCGCTATGCCGATTCGAATGGCCTGGACGAGAACGTGGCCTTTGGCACGGCGTGGCGCTACCGGGACTACGTGGTTGAGGCCTTCAACAAGGACAAGCCGTACGACCAGTTCCTCGCCGAGCAACTGGCGGGCGACTTGCTGAAGGCCACCGACGACAACCAGCGACATGAGCAGTTGATCGCCACCGGATTTCTGGCCCTCGGTCCCAAGGTGCTGGCCGAGGTCGACGAAGCCAAGATGCACATGGACATCGTGGACGAGCAGATCGACACCTTTGGCCGCGCGGTATTGGGGCTCACATTGGGCTGTGCCCGCTGCCACGACCACAAGTTCGATCCGATTCAGGCCGCAGACTACTACGGCTTCGCCGGGATCTTCAAAAGCACCCGCGCGATGGAGAACTACAAGAAGCTCGCCCGCTGGTATGAGAACCGGCTGGAGTCGCCGGCCGCACTGGCCGCCGAAGCTGGCCAGGCGGCGTTGGTCGCCAGCAAGAAGCAGGCGGTGGATGCCCTCGTCGCCAAGGCCGATGAGACCGCCAAACAGACTCTGCCGGCGGACTCCAAGCCACCGGAAAAATTGGAATCGCTCTACCCGGATGAGACCAAGATGGAACTCAAGCGGCTGCGGGACGAACTGGCCAAAGTCCAGGCCACTGCACCAGAGTTTCCCACGGCCATTGGCGTGACCGAAGCCGAAGTCGCTGACGAAGCGATCCGCCTCCGGGGCAATCCGCTCAAGCTCGGCGATGTTGTGCCACGGCATGTGCCGCCGGTTGTGAAGGGACCGGAGACCCCGCAGTTCACAGCAAAGGAAAGC
The DNA here is from genome assembly GCA_021732845.1 of Planctomycetaceae bacterium. Classification (GTDB taxonomy): domain Bacteria; phylum Planctomycetota; class Planctomycetia; order Planctomycetales; family Planctomycetaceae; genus JAKFUF01. The sequence goes on from JAKFUF010000030.1 coordinate 75,086, forward strand.
GGTCGCCGCGAACTCGTTGCGTGGCTCACCGATCCCCGCCATCCGCTCACCAGCCGCGTCATGGTCAACCGTGTCTGGCGGTGGCATTTCGGCAAGGGGCTGGTTCGCACCACCGACAACTTCGGGCTGCTGGGTGAAGCCCCCTCCCATCCAGAACTGCTGGATTGGCTGGCGCGGCGGTTCGTCGCCGATGACTGGTCGCTCAAGTCGCTGCATCGGCTGATCATGAATTCCAGCGTCTATCAGCAGGGCAGCCAGGCCACTCCCGGCCTCGTGGCTCAAGACCCCGAGAACCGCTGGTTCGGCCGTGCCGATGTGCGCCGCATGGAAGCCGAGGTGATTCGCGACACAATGCTGGCGGTGGCTGGCGCGCTCGACCGCACGATGGGCGGGACGATCCTCGCCGTCAAGAACCGGGGTTACCTGTTTGATCATACGTCGAAAGATCTGACCGATTACAACAGCAACCGTCGCTCATTGTATCTGCCGGTGATCCGCAACAACCGTTACGACGTCTTCCAGTTGCTGGACGCTCCTGATGCCACCATTCCCAGCGGGGACCGGACCACCACAACCGTGGCTTCGCAGGCGCTGTTGATGCTCAACAGCGACCTGGTCATGAAAGCCGCGGCGGGACTGGCAGAGCGTCTGCTGTCCGGCTCACAGACAGATGCGGAGCGGATGCAGCAGTTGTACGCCATCGCCTACGGGCGCAATGCCTCGCCGGAAGAGGTCGAGGCCAATCTGGCGTTCCTGGCTGGTCTCGAGAAATCGCTCACGATGCGCGAGCCAGACGCTGCCGCGCGCCAGCGGCAGGCGTGGAGTGTGCTGAGCCACGTCGTGCTGGCGGCCAATGAGTTCGTTTACGTCAAGTGATGCGAGGTTGCGCGATGTTTCCAAAAAATCCAGTTTCACGCAGAGCCATGTTGGGCCGGTCCGCCGTGGGCTTCGGCTCGCTGGCGCTGGCTTCGATGCTCGCGGACGAAACGCGTGCCAATACTCCGAATGTCGCTCCGCTGGCCCCCAAGCTGCCGCACTTCGCGGCGCGGGCCAAGCGGGTGATTTTTCTGTTCATGTGCGGTGGGCCATCGCAGGTGGACACCTTCGACCCCAAGCCACTGCTCACGCGGGACGATGGCAAGCCGTTCCCGCATGCAAAGCCACGGGTCCAGTTCGCGGCAACCAACAACCTGCTGAAGTCGCCCTGGGAATTCAAACAGCATGGCGAGAGCGGACTGTGGGTCAGCGACCTGTTTCCGCATGTGGCCAAGCAGGTCGACAACCTGTGCATGATCAACTCGATGCATGGAACAAACCCCGCGCATGGCGGGGCGATGATGAAGCTGCACACCGGCAGCGACAATTTCGTGCGTCCCAGCATCGGCTCGTGGCTCAGCTACGGCCTGGGCACCGACAACAGCAACCTGCCGGGCTATCTCACCATCTGTCCGACCCTCGGCCACGGTGGCGTGACCAACTGGGGTTCGGCCTTCCTGCCGGCTGTCTATCAAGGGACGCCGCTGGGCAACGCCAGCGTCCCGTCTGACAAGGCCAAGGTCAGCTACATCAACAACTCCAACCTGTCGCGCGACATCCAGCGGATGCAGTTGGACCGGCTCTACGCCATGAACCGCCAGCATCAGGCGCAGGCGGGGCAGGAGGCGTCGCTCGAAGCCCGCATCAACTCCTTCGAGCTGGCGTTCCGTATGCAAACGGAAATGCCCCAGTTGGAGGACCTGTCCAACGAGTCGCAGGCCACGCTCTCTCTGTACGGCATGGACAACCCCACGACGGCGAACTTCGGCCGGATGTGTCTGATGGCCCGACGGTTCTCGGAGGCGGGTGTGCGGTTCGTGCAGGTCACCCACAGCGACAGCAATGTGCAGTGGGACCAGCATTCCAACCTGAAGGAGGGCCACGAAAAGAACGCCCGCGAGGTGGACCAGCCGATCGCCGCACTGCTGTACGACCTCAAGGCGCGTGGTTTGCTGGAAGACACGCTGGTCTGGTGGGGGAGTGAGTTTGGTCGGACACCGGTGGCCGAAGGCAAGAACGGCCGCGACCACAACCCTGAGGGCTTTACGATGTGGCTCGCCGGTGGCGGCGTCAAAGCCGGCTTCCGCTACGGCAGCACTGACGAATACGGCTACTACGCCACCGAGGACAAGGTCCACATCCACGACCTGCACGCCACCATTCTGCACCTGATGGGGATCGACCACGAGCGCCTGACCTACCCCTACGCCGGCCGCAACTTCCGCCTGACGGATGTGGAAGGCAACGTGGTGGACAAAATCATCGCGTGATCCTCACCACAATTGGTGTCGTCAAAAGCAAAACGGGCGCGAAATGAATTTCGCACCCGAGGGGCATCACTCGAATACTCATCGGCTGTCGTCAGAGGTCATGCGTTCGGCACGGCACGATCCGCTGCATGACCAGACATCGCGTAGGGCGAAGCAGTCCCCGCAACTTCATGTTCGGGAACGTATTCGCGCGGCACCGGTGTGGCCGCGACGGGAACGGCTGCAGGGGGAACAACGAGTTGTTCTGCGGCGACTTCCGCCGCCCGAGCCGAGCGCCCGATCCGGCCGACGAGAAATCCGATCAACATCAGCACGGTCCCGGTGGCGAAGAACCCGTATGTGAAGAGATAGGCAGTGTCGCTGCCGTTGTGGCCGGTCAGATAGTAGTAGTACACGATGGTCCAGACATCGCACAGCGCGCCCAGCGTGATGTAAATCAGCGAGGTCGTGGCGGACGTGGCTTGTTTGGGTTCGCCCCACATGACATCTCTCCACGGAAGGAATTCAGGAAGCAAGAGCCAGTGCGCCATGCATTAGGTGCACGGCGCACTGGCATGGCGGATCAAGGTGCAAGCACAGCACCACGGCGGATCATTCGGCGTTGCTCGCCGGGGGTCAGGCCATAGTATTTGTAGACTTGGGTGCGGTAGGCGGGTGTCGAGAAGACGGGATACTGCTGAACGGAGTATGTCGGCACGGCACGGTATTTTTCAGGGGTGATGTGCACGACGGCGACGCGCTTCTCGACATTGAACGCGGTCGCGTCCCACGGCACGGTGACGAGTTGGTTTTCGCTGTTGACGACGATCAGGTAGTCGACATTGCCGAAGTCATCCAGCACGATGTCGTCGACCGTGCCGACTTGAGAGTCGCCCTGGATCTGAACTTTCGCCCCGATGATTTGCTTGGCCCGGTAATGTGGCCGGCCATCCGGATTGCTCGGGTTGAGGGGCTTGTCGTCGGCACTGAGGTAACCAGCGGCGGCGATGGCCAACACGGCGGCAACCGCCAGAACGGGACGCAGTCGTTTCTTCATGACGTGGCTCCATGATGGGGATGAAGTTGCCAATGCAACTCCTCAATCGTTGATTGGCCAGTCTGAGCAAAGACTGCGCCGGCCCGTGGTCCGCTTCGAAGCTGAGTCGCTTAACATTCTGTTGCGTCAGGCGTTGCGCAAAAGTCAATCTGCCGGAGACTCGACTTCAATGCCGACATGCGGTCCCAACGCTCGTTGCTGTGATTCCAGCTTGGCGGTTCCGCAAGCAGTTCCGGCGGAACTCGATGGAATCAGTTCGTCCCACCCCGTCCAGCGTGGAGTTTCAGGTCCATCTGATAGAATCCCGGACACTGAGCCACGCCTACTCGTTTTGCCGGGCCAAACTTTCAACTCCCGGTCCCGAAAGGATTGTCATGTCTTCGCCCAAGATTCTGGCCTTTGCTGGCAGCACCCGCAAAAACTCCTACAACCGCAAGTTGGTGCAACTCGCCGTGGCTGGGGCGCGGGCGGCGGGAGCCACGGTGACCGTCGTGGAGCTGGCAGACTATCCGCTGCCGTTGATGGACGAAGATCTGCAGGAGTCTTCGGGCATCCCGGCGAATGCCAAGAAGCTGAAGCAACTCTTCCTGGAGAACGACGGGCTGCTGATCGCCGCTCCCGAGTACAACAGTTCCATCACTCCGCTGCTGAAGAACGTGATCGACTGGGTCTCGCGGTCGGAACCGGGCGAGGGCTCGCTGGCGGCGTATGCCAACAAGACGGCGGTCCTCTGCAGCGCCTCACCCAGTGGCTGGGGTGGCCTTCGCGGCCTGGTGCATGTCCGTTCCATCCTGGGCAACATCGGCGTGGTCGTGCTGCCCGACCAGGTCTGCATCAGCCGCGCGTTCGAAGCCTTCAACCCCGACGGCTCGCTCAAGGAAGCCAAGCAGCAGGCCAGCATCGAAAAGCTGGGAGCCACGCTCAGCGCATTTGTGGGGAAACTGACCGATCACAAATAGCAGATGGTGCTCGCCGCGAAAGCCGACCTGAACAATGTATCACGGCACCCACACCAGGTAGACGATCACTAACAGAATCGTGCCAAACACCGCGGTGAGCGTTCCCGACCAGCGGCGGCGCTTGATGTAGAAAATCAGGACGATGCCTGTTATGGAAATCATCAGCATCACAAGCGCCGTGACGTCGATCAAGATGGACCATCCCAGTCCCGAGTCGCGGCCCTTGTGCAGATCATTAATGATCGCCACGGCACCCATCGCCGTTTGCGTGGCGGTGTACGTCCCGTCAGCGCGGTTCACATAGATATCCGCGGCATACCCGGGGCCTTTGAAGAGGACCATGCATTCCTGTTCGTCGACGCGAAATTCGCTGACCGCGCCGCGAATTCCGTGGACCTTTCTGAGCTGTTCCACGACCGCCAGTTTGTCGACTTCGCGGGCATGGTCGACTTCCAGCGACTCATCCCCTGGCGGGTTGTCGGGTGCCTGCGCCGCAGTGTTGGGAGGCAGACGCAGCCATGCAACGGGCATGGTTCCCTGGTTGGCCGTGACGTGCTGGGCCTCGGTGCTGAACCATGTGGGATGGTTCAGCGTGATGCCCGTGATTGAGAAAAATATCAGTGCCGTGAAGCCCAGCAGCGACATGTAAATGTGCAGCCACCGGACTGTCACTGCAAACCAAGTCGACCATTTGCGTGCAGGCCGTGCTTTCCGTTGCGGAGTGCGTTCCGCCATCGATCGCAGTAACCGGGTGGATGCGTCATTTTCCATCAGGCTTGGCTGAGTCGGGGGCGGGGGCGGCAACGCGATATTCCACGGAGGCGGACTTGATCTCCACATTCGGCTTCAGCTTCACTTCGGCGATCGGCGCGGTTCCCAGCGTCATGGAGTGGCGGATCAACTGATATGTACCATGTTCGCGGGCGACTTCGATGAACAGCGTGTATTTGCCCGCTGGCAGCGGTTTCCCGAAATCGTCCTTGCCATCAAATATCGCCTTGTACGCGCCGGCGTCGCGGGTCGCTCCAGAGACCGTCGCAATCAGGTCTTTCCCATCGGCTTTCTTCCGCACCCCCTCGTTGCGATACCAGCGGAGCAGGTCCCGATGCCAGCGCGGTCCGGGTTGTTTTGTCTGCATCCACAGCAAGGCGGTCCGCACGGGAAACTCGTCCGCGTTTTCCAGCCAGATGGCGACATATGGCCGACGATACCTGCGGCCCATGGGCTTGTCCAACTCGAACTGCACGGCCAGTTCCAGCAGGTTGCCGGCTGCATTTTTGGCAGCAGGCTTCTCCTTGGTCTGATCCGTTGGCTTCTCAACAGGTTTCTCCCCCGCGAGCGCGAGTTGTTCGCTGGCGCTGGCTGCCAGCCGGAACAACTGCGGTTCTTTCAGTTCATTCCAGCCCGGACTCGGGATCTGCAAACCGTCTTTCTGCACCAGCAGATACTCGACTCCCGGCAGTGCACCCGCCAGAGTCGCACTTTCCGTGGGGGTCAGAACGCTGAAGATGGTGGCCAGCGCGTCCGCTTCCGCGGCTGTGTTGGCAACCACGGTGGCACTGGCAATGTGACCCACCGGCTGGCCGTTCCGGGGGTCAAGAATGTGCGAATACCATTCGCCGCCAATGCGGAATCCGCGGCGGTAGCTGCCACTCGTTGCCAAACCCCGATTTCTCAGATGGATTGTCGCGAGCGATGGGGCATTCACCGCATCATTGGCAGGATTGACGACATGAATCGGCTGGACGATGTCGCCCTGCACAGACAGGTCGCCGCCAATGCAAACCAGAATCCCAAAAACGCTGGCATCCGCAGGCTTGCCGTAAGCGATCGCACAGGCGCGGTCGATGATCGCACCCTTGGCGATTGCGTTGAAATTCAGCGGGCTGTCCATTTGCCGCGTTGCCGTGCGATCGGCACTCAATGTCCATTGCGGTTGTTGAATCTGAGCGACGACGTCAGAGAGCTGGTTCTGGAAGGGCAACTGCCCGTGCTTCTCGGCGTCGCTCCACAGCCGTGTCAGCCCCTGCACGGCGGGGTTGAATGCTCCGTGGCTCAGCCTCTGCCATTTCTCACAAGCTTCGAGGACTTCGAATAATTCGGGCGAGATCTGCGTCGGTTGTCCGACTTTCCCCTGCCAGTGGCTCAACTCACTCGATTTGTCGTAGCTGCTGTAAATCTGTGCCAACCGGTCGATTTCCTTCAGGACGCGTGCCTCGGCCCGTGCGCCAGCCTCGGGATTGGCGGCTTCGACCTGGATCTCAAGTGAAGTGCCGAGGACATGTTCGTGATTGAAGATGAAGCGGTCCGCATGCGCGGAAGGCGTCATGCCGAGTATTGCAGAGCAGGCCACGATTAGCGGCCAGGTGTGGCGAACGCTTCCGTCAATCAAACGCATCTGTCACCTCTAACGGAGGTCGTGAAGTCGCTGGAGAACCTAACACTTCTTCAACGAGGAATTCACCGGCCGCTCAATAGACCTTCAGACTGGCCTGGCGAGGTTGTTGTGAAAGGTGGAGCCTTGTCGAGATTCCGTTACAAGCGCAAGCCGATATCCTCTGAACCGCCGTCGTTCAAGTGCCGATCAATGCGGGTGCGGAATTATGTCCGCAACTGCGCGCTCATCGTGGCTGCGCTCGAACGATGCCATCAGGCTCGCTGAAAGATCCGTTATACAATCGGAAGCCATGGCAATCGTTCGATTTTACCGGTCCAATAAGGGATTCTGGCCATTGCTATTTCGTGGCTTTCGGCTCGGGCTTGGTTTCCACAGGCTTTGGCACGTGACCCGCCAGGCCGGGTACATCTTCCTCTCCGGCGGGAACGGTGATCGACGAGCCCTTGAAGGCGTCGCCGAGGGCTTCATAACGGCCACCCAGGTGGACTGCCAGAAACGCTTCGGTGACGGCCTGGAACGCGAGGGAATTTGGCGGACGGGCGAAGCCGTGGCCTTCATCGGGGAACAGGACGTAGGTCACGGGGATCTTGTGCGACTGCATCGCCTTCACGATTTGATCGGCTTCCGACTGCTTGACGCGGGGGTCATTCGCGCCTTGTCCGATCAGCAGCGGACGCTGGATCTTGGTTACCAGATTCAACGGCGACCGCGACTCCAGGAACTTGCGGCCTTCGTCCGTCATATGATCGCCCACGCGATCTTTGAACAACTGGATCGCGGGTGCCCAGTAGGGCGGAATCGTCTTGAGCAGCGTAATCAGATTGGAAGGGCCGACGATGTCGATGCCACAGACGAAGCGGTCGGGTGTGAATGTCAGACCGACCAGCGTGGCGTAGCCACCGTAGCTGCCACCCATGATCGCCACTTTCTTCGGATCCGCGATCTTTTCGGCGACGGCCCAGTCGACAGCGTCGAGCAGGTCGTCGTGCATTTTCGCCGCCCACTCCTTGTTGCCGGCGTTCAAAAACTTCTTGCCGAAGCCGGTTGAGCCCCGGAAGTTGACGCTGAGCACGGCGTAGCCACGGTTGGTGAGGAACTGATGTTCCGGGTCCAACCCCCAGGCATCCCGCGCCCAGGGTCCGCCATGCACGTTGAGAATCAGCGGCAGTGGCTTGTTCGGCCGGCCATCACCGTCCGGGTCGCTTTCCGGCGGCAGTGTCAGGTAGCTCACCAGGCTCAGGCCATCGCGCGACTTGAGGACCACGGGGTGCATCTTGGCCAGCTTCCACGCTTCCAGATCCTTGCGGTTCGTGAACAGGAATTTTTCCTTGCCGGTGTCACGGTCGTAGACGTAATACCGCACCGGGCCATTGTCGAGCAGGAAGGCGACCACCCAGACCCTGTCATCCAGCGTGCGGCTGGCGACAGTGATGTCGCCGTCGGCGATCTTGCGGAGAATCTTGAAGTCTTTCTCGATCGCCTTGTCCTGAAACTCCCAAATCGTCCGGTCGTAGGTGAACGACACGCCCTGAATGGTGTTCTCGGTGGGGTGCGCCATGATGCCGCCGGCGTCCGCCAGCGGATTCTCGGCGATCACGGTTTGCTTGCCGGTCTTGAGGTCAAACTGCGTGATCGCTCCCGTGTCCCGGCCGCGGCTGTCGATCAGGTAGAGAATCTCGCCCGTTTTGTCGAACCCAACGGGATTTGTCGTCAGGGAATCCTCCTGCGGGATGTGCAGGAATTCCTTCCACTTGTCCGCGCCATCCGGCTGCAGAATCAATGTTCCGCCGTCTTCGGCATACTTTTGGGCCAGACGGACTTTGAAATCATCGTCCGTCAGAAAACCGGTGAACTCGGTATTCTTCTGGAGCAGCGTTCGTTCACCCGTGGCGATGTTGACCCGATGCAGATCGTGGAATTGCTCGTCGCGGTCGTTCAGCCCGATGATGACTTCATTCGGGAACCGGTGGCTCACCGAATCGATCTGCGCCGCGACGTTCTTGAACGGGGTCAGATCCTTCGTCTCGCCAGCCGCCAGATCGACACTGTAAACATGCGTGTTCTCGTCGCCGTTGGCATCCTGCGAGTACAGAATGTGCTGGCTGGTGTAGGCCCAGAAGTAGGACCGGATGCCGCGGAACTTGTCCTTGGTGACCGGCTTGGCTTTTGAGGGGTCGCCGACTGGCCCAACCCAAATATTGAGCACGCCTTCCACCGGCGCAATGTAGCTGAGCTGCTTGCCGTCGGGGCTGATCCGCGCGGCGGCCTTGTCGGGGTTGCCGAACAGGACCCGCCGTGGAATGAGGCCGGTGTCCTTGCCCGCGGCTGTCGGGCTGGGCTCCGCCGCGAAACTGGAAACTCCCACAAGCATCGCTCCGATCCAGACACAGGTCCGGAGAACGGGAAGGGAAAAGAACCGTGAACCAAGGCGTAGCATACCGCTCATGCCTCCTGAATTGCGGTGAAAACGTGCCGACTGTGGCATTCGAAATGGTGCCAAGGGCGCACCGCGATCGTATCGGACGCGCAGGGCTCCCGCCAGCGAGTGCGAGCCACCGCGCCAGGCGGCCTAGGCTGATGGGGTAGTGTGGGGTGTTTGCCAATGCTTGATTACGGCCCCTACAGCTTTCCCGGCTTCTGCTGCGGGCACCACCGGATCGGCATTGCGGTCGAATTGTGAACAGCGGGTGAGCAGGCTTCGGTCCGCCATGAGAGGTCGACGATAGCTAGGTCAGGAACCTCGGATGTGCGACACATCCCGCGAACGACGCCGCCCTGACGAGTGGCTTCGCCCATCGGGGATTCCTGGGAAAACACTGCGGAACGCCATGACCAAACCCTCGGAACGTGAAGAACTTGAGTCGCTCATCCTCGATCTTCAGCAGCAGTTGTTGCAGGCGCAAAAGCTCAGCACGGTCGGCTCGCTGGCTTCGTCCATCACGCATGAGTTCAACAACATCCTGACGACGATCATCAACTACGCGAAGCTTGGCCTGCGGCACAAAGACACGGCCACCCGCGAAAAATCGCTGGAGAAGATCCTTCAGGCGGGCCAGCGCGCCAGTCGGATCACCACCGGCATGCTCTCTTACGCCCGCCGCGGAGTCGATCGGCGGGAACCAGTCAGCCTCGTGGCTCTCGTCCAAGACGTGCTCGTGCTGGTCGAGAAGGATCTGCAGATCCACCGCGTTAAGCTCGAAACCGTGTTTGAGGGTGAGCCACAGGCGACGATCAACGCCAGCCAGATCCAGCAGGTTGTGCTGAATCTGATCATCAACGCCCGGCAGGCGATGGCTTCGGGCGGCCAGTTGCAAGTCGCGGTGCGTGCCCAGGGAGAGATCGCGGAAATCTCCATTCGCGACTCCGGATGTGGCATTCCACCGGAAACCCTGCGGAAAATCTTTGAACCCTACTTCACCACCAAATCCGCCGATGCCCAAGGTCAGGGCGGAACCGGCCTCGGGCTGTCGATGGCCAAGGATGTGATGGAGAGCCACCAGGGGCGGATCCGGGTGGACAGTGCGGTGGGAAAGGGGACGACGTTTACCCTCAAATTCCCAGTGTCACGGACCGCCACCGCCGAGACGGCGGCAAAGCCAGCGGATACGAAGGTGACAACGGCCAAACCCACGTCGAAGGCCACCAAGACGGCCGCGACCGCACCACTCGCCATCGCTCCCAGCGCTCAGAAATGAACGGAAGCGGTTCGATTGTCTTTCGTGGGGTCTCCCTGTACTTTGCATTGACTCAATGCATCCCCAGGCGACGACCCCATTGCCATGCCCGAAACGACACCGCCGTATCTCCGCTTGTACCGCACCATGCAGGTCATCCGGCAAACCGAAGAGCAATTGGCGAAGTCGCACCAGCGGGGGCTGATCCACGGGGCCTGCCACACCTATGTGGGGCAGGAGGCGATCGCCACGGGGGTGTGTGCGCATCTGCGGCCGAGTGATGTGGTCTTCAGCACCCACCGCGGGCATGGTCATGCACTGGCGAAGGGTGTGACGCCAGCGGCCCTGATCGCGGAACTGTTTGGGCGAGCCACCGGCTGCTCGAGCGGACGCGGTGGCAGCATGCACCTGTTCTCTCCCGAAGTGGGGATGATGGGGACCAGCGGCATCGTGGGGCCGTGCATCCTGCAGGCGGCGGGGGCGGGCTACAGCTTCAAGCTGCTGAAATCTGACAACGTGGGCGTCGCATTTTTTGGCGATGGCGCGGTCAACAATGGGGCGTTTCATGAGGGGCTGAACATGGCCTCGATCTGGAAACTGCCCTCACTGTTCATCTGCGAAAACAACCAGTTCGCCACTGAAGTGCCGTTCAAATACGCTGCCGGCAATCCGACGGTGGCCTCCCGCGGTGCAGCTTATGGCATGCCGGGGATCGAGGTGGATGGCAACGATGTTCTCGCCGTCTACGAAGCAGCCAAGACCGCGATTCAGCGGGCCAAGGCGGGTGAGGGGCCGACACTGATCGAGTGCCTGACCTACCGCACGCGGCCACACTCCGAGGGTATGGGTGATTTCGGTTACCGCAGCCGCGAAGAGGTGGAGGCCTGGAAGGCCCGCTGCCCGATTCGCCGCTTCGCCGAAAAGCTGGTCGCGGAGTCGCTAGCCACCGTGGACGAATTGGCAAAGATCGAGGCCGAGGTGCAGGCGATGGTGGTCGAAGCCCAGGCGTTCGCCGAAAACAGCCCGTGGCCGGATCCGTCCACCGCGGCGACGCATGTGTATGCCCAGTGAGCCACGCTGCCGATGCACGGTAGGCTTGCAGTGATTCGCCAAAGGATCGGTCGGATTTCAAATCTCAAATTTCAAATTTCACAGTCTGTGCAGCCCCGCCGAACTGTCGTCTGCGTTTCACCGGTGCAAAGTTTATCTCTCGACATGCTGCGGATGTGACGAAAAAAAGCATTTTACTGTGAAATTTGAAATCTGAAATTTGAAATGGCATGGAACAAGAGAGCAGATTTCCGCCGGAAATCTCAGTCACACTTGAAATCACCTTGTCACTCGTCTCCCGAATTCTGAGCCCCACATGCCCGAACTGACGTTCATGAAAGCGACCCTGGAGGGGCTGACCGAGGAGATGGAGTTGAACCCGCGCATCTTTGTGATGGGCGAGGGGATCGGGAAGCGCGGCGGAAACTTCAAAACGACCGAAGGGTTGTTTGACAGGTTTGGCGCGGAACGGCTGTGCGACACGCCGATCTGCGAGCGCGGGTTTGTCGGCATGGCTGCTGGCGCGGCCATGACGGGGACGCGCCCGATCATCGACTTCATGTTCGCCGATTTCATCATGGATTCGATCGGCGAGATCGTGAACCAGATCGCCAAGATGCAGTACATGAGCAGCGGGAGGCTCAAAATGCCGGTCCTGCTGCGCGGCTGCATCGGCATCGGGCACTCGGCGGCCACGCATCACTCGGGCAACTATTACCCGCTCTACTCGCATTTTCCCGGCCTGCGGGTCTGTGTGCCTTCGATGGCCGCGGACGCCAAGGGGCTGCTGAAAACCGCGCTCCGCTCCGATGACCCGGTGCTGTTCCTGGAACACAAGTCCCTGCTGAACATCAAGGGGCAGGTTCCAACGGGCGAACACCTCGTCCCATTCGGCAAGGCGGCGATCGTTCGCGAGGGGAGGGATGTGACGGTGGTGGCGCTGACCATCATGGTCCACAAGTCGCTGCAGGCCGCCGAAATTCTGGCGAAGGAAGGATTGTCTGTCGAAATTGTCGATCCGCGAACGGTCTCGCCGCTGGACATCGACACGATTCTCGAGTCGGTGCATAAGACCGGCCGGCTGATCATCATCGACGAGGCGTTCGCCCCCTGCGGCGTCGGTGGCGACATCGCGGCACTGGTCATCGACCGCGGCTTCGACGACCTCGACGCACCCATCCGGCGGCTCAACGGAACATTCACACCGACCCCCTACAGTCCGCCCCTCGAAGCGGCCGTCGTGCCGAGTGTTGAGCGAATCGCTCAAGCGATTCGCGACCTGATTGCCGAGTAGTTTTTGACAAGAACGCAGGCGCGGCCGCCAAGATCTTGGCGAATGCCGACCCCAGACACGTTTGGACAGGATCGCATGTTTCCCCTCAGCATTCCGCGCCTCGGCTGGACGATGGAAGAAGGCACGTTCGTCGAGTGGCTCAAACGCGACGGCGACAGCGTCAAGGCCGGCGATGCCCTGTTCGTGATCGAGGGCGACAAGGCGGCGCAGGATGTCGAGGCCGCCGAAGCAGGGATCTTGAGGATTGCCCCCGATGCGCCGAGTCCCGGTTCAATTGTCCCGGTCGGCCGGGAACTGGGCTGCATTTTGAGCCCCGGCGAGGTGCCGCCTTGGGAAGCGGCCGCCAGTCCGGCACCGGCGGAAACCAGCGCCCGGCCTGTGGCAACTGCCGCCAGCGCGGAAACTCCAAGCCCCACCGTGGCCGTGGTTCCGCCCGCTCCCCGCCGGAGTTCGCCGCTCATCACCCCCCGCGCCAAACGTGTGGCTCAAGAACATTCCGTCGGCTGGAAGGTGTTGAACGGCTCCGGACGAAACCAGCGGATTCGCGAACGGGATGTCCGGGCTGCAATCTGCACCACTGGTGGCTCAACCCTGCATCTCACCTCCAGATCTGAACGGCCGGACCAGGGGCGAGCCACGGTTCAGCCGCTGTCGCCACTGCGGCAGAAGATTGTGCAGCGGTTGTCTCAAACCGCCCGCACCGTGGTCCCGGTGACACTCAACACCGCTGTCGATGCGACGAATCTTGTGAACTTTCGTCAGCAGTTCGTCGCTGCGGCAGCAAATGATGCCAAAGGCAGCCAGGCCGTCCCCAGCGTCACCGACCTGTTGTTGAAGCTGACCGCCGCCGCTTTGGAGACGCACCCACAACTGAACGGCCACTGGAGCGACACCGGGATTCGCCTGTTTGATGAGGTTCATATCGGACTGGCGGTCGACACCGATGCGGGACTTTTGGTTCCGGTCCTTCGCGACGTTGCCCGAACCAGCCTGCGGGAACTGGCCACAAGAAATCGCGAACTGGTGGCCGCCGCCCGCGCCCGGCGGCTGTCCGCCGATGAACTGCAGGGCAGCACGTTCACGATCACGAATTTGGGAATGCTGGGGATCGACGGGTTCACGCCGGTGCTCAACTCCCCCGAAGTGGCAATTCTGGGGGTGGGCCGCATCGTGCGCAGCCCCGTCGCCGGTCCTGGCGACCAGATTGTCATTCGCGACCGGCTGACGCTGAGCCTGACGTTCGATCACCGCGCCCTCGACGGAGCCCCCGCGGCGCGATTCCTGCAGACGCTGACGCAGGCAATTGAGAACCCGGCCGCGTGGCTGGTGTCCTGAAGAAGGCGTTCCATTGGGACGCGCCCCGACAAAAGCCAATTTCAAATCTCAAATTTTCTGACCGTCACGGAATTTGGGTGCGGGCTCCGTCATGCGGATGGAGGTGGACAGGATGAAAAGGATCTGTTTGTGCCAGCGTTCCATAAAATCATCCTTGCGGATCCTCTCTCATCCTTCCCACCCTGTCCCAAAATCCTCACTCAAGACAACCGGCCGGCCCCCCAAAATTCGTGACGGTCAGCAAATTTTAAATTTCACAGTCTGTGCAGCCAGATCGAACTGTCGGCTGAGACTGAGTGGTCCGAACGTAACTTCTCCGCCGAAGAGCGAATATTGCGAAAAAGCAATTTACCGTGAAATTTGAGATCTGAAATAGATCTAAAACTGCATTGAGCGGTACAGGATCACACGAAGCGGCCCGTGATCGGATACGCCGAATCCTGAAAGCCGACGCCGCTGTGTTCGCCGACGGGCACCAGGGCGTTGACGGCGGCTTCGTCCTCGGCGGTGATTTGCACATCCAGGCAGCCGATGTTGTCCTCGAACTGCTCCATCGTGCGCGGGCCAATGATGACTGACGAGACGGCCGTGTTCGCCATGCACCACGCCAGCGAAAAGCGGCTGAGCGACACGCCCCGGCTCTGGCAATACCGGCCCAACGCCTCGGCGACGTCAAAACTCGCTTCGCGGAGTTCCGCCTGCTGCATCCGCTTGTCATTCCGCGCCGCGCGGCTGCCCTCGGGAAAGGGTGTGCCTGTCTTGTACTTGCCAGTCAAAATCCCCCGCGCCAAGGGGCTGTAGGTGACCACGCCGATGCCGTGTTCTTTGCAGGCGGGCAGCAGTTCGACTTCGATGTCACGGTTGACGATGTTGTACAGCGGCTGAATGCAGGAGAATTTTTCGAGGTTGAGTTTGTCGCTGGTCCAGAGCGCCTCCATCAGCCGCCAGGTGCGGAAGTTGGAGCAGGCGATGTAGTGCACCTTCCCCGCGCGAACCATGTCATCCATCGCCCGCAGCGTCTCCTCGATCGGCGTGCCGTAGTCGGGCGTATGAATGTAGTACACGTCGATGTAGTCGGTTTTCAACCGCTTGAGGCTCGCATCGACGGCGCGGATCAGATTGAGCCGGCTGCCGCCGATCTGGTTCGGCCCGTCGCCCATCGCGCCGCGACCTTTGGTCGCCAGCACCACTTTCTCACGTCGGTCGGCGATGCCCTTGCCGATCACCACTTCAGACTCGCCCTGCACATAGACATTGGCGGTGTCAAAGAAGTTGATGCCCAGGTCGATCGCCTTGTGCATCATCCGGATCGACTCGTCGACCGGGCACGGTCCGCCAAACATCATCGTGCCGAGACAGACCGGGGACACTTTCAAACCAGCGCGTCCCAGGCTGCGGTACTGCATGCTTCTGCTCCAAGACAGACAGTGAATTGGTCCACCAGCGCCCGCCAACTGCTCAGGTGACCACCGGCAATGCTGAACGAATCAACTGCGGGGTCTGTCGAACTTCTTGGGCGGGACCGAGACGGTCGTTTTGTCAGCCGAACTGTCGAACACCTGATGCACAATTCGGTAGGCCCGCGTGCCGGTCAAGTCCTCGCGCGCCCGGTCGGCAAAGTACATTTCGAGCAAGGTCGTCAACTTGGAGTCGGTCCCCTCGTCTTCCCCGGGCTTCTGATGCGCGGAAAGCATCAGGAACTCCAAATGATCTCCCTTTTTTATGAAGATCTTGTATTCGCCGAATTTGTCAGCCCGGGCGAGGTCGCCTCCCAGTGCCCGCACGGTTGCTTGGGCAATCCTGAAGTCCTCGTCCGAATCGCCGGGCTTCAAACCGGTGGTCGGCAGTTTCAATGTACCCTTGCGGGTGGACGGCAGAACGAGCACCGTCGTGCCTTCGTCGGCTGTGTCATCGTTGCCGTGCTCGTCCACATAGACGACCTTGCCCTTGAACGCCGGAAGCGGTTCTCCGCCCGGTTCCACGACGGGCTTCTCTGGGGCAGACCCACGGCCAATCATGTAGCCACCGGTCAGTCCGAACACCAAGCCGCCGAAGCCTGTCGCCACAGCCAGCAACAACCCCAGCATCTTCTGGCGTTTTTGTGCCGCACGCATTTTGGCGACATCTGGTGCCGCCTGCATCACATTGTCCCATGCTCCCTGGTTGGGCGCATCGGAATAGGGCGATGCATCCAAGAGTGGAACCGGGGGGCCGAGGTCGTCGTCTTCTGGCAACGAGTATCCGGTCGGCTTTGCCCCGCGGTGCGTTGGCGGCAGAGAGGAAATCGGAATGCGCTCCGCCGGCAGCGGCTGTGGCGTGGGAACCGCATCGGGAGCCACCCACATCGCCTCCCGCCCCACCGACGGATTCAGGTTGGCGAGATTCGGGTTTTGATCGAACCGCACGGACGAAGTCGGCGGACGATTCAAATCCGCCAATTCTTTCAGATTCGCGGCGATTTTCGGGTCATCCGACCGCATCACTGGAGCGGGTGCCGTTCGTGCATCGCCATCCTCCGCGGGAACCAGCACCGAACGTCCGCACGTGGGACAGTCCACGGTCTGCCCGATTTTCTTGCGGGAGATCCCCAGAAGCTGGCGGCAGTATTGGCAGCGAAACTTGATCGGCATAGGAAATTACGACTTTTCGACGGGCTTGGCTTGGGGAGGAGTTCCCTGACGGGCCAATTCAACCAGCGCCAGCAAAACGACCAGTGTCACAAAATTCAATGCCCAGCAGAGCGCAGCCACACAGGCCGCCCCGCGCACTCCTTCCGCTCCTGCCACGTCCCCCAGGCCTGCGAGCCACGCCCAACACAGCGCAATCACCGCCAACACGAGCGACAAGACGCCACCCGTCCACAATGCCCGGCGAATCGCCGCCTGATACCACATCGGTATTTCCAACCTCCTGTCCCAATATTCTCCCTTAACTCTCTACAACCGGCACAATGTTGTCAATCGGGCCTGAGAGTTCCATCCGCCGCTTGGCGAAATTGACCTGTTTCGCCATGTGCCAGCCTTGGCTGAACACCGCCGACCCTGTCTCAAGATCGCGCAAACGTCGATTCACGCGTCGGCTGGTACCGAATCGCCAAATGTGGGGTCTCGATCCGTTTCTGTCCCGTGCCCAGCGACCGCACGCCGGCTTCCACGAGGCCTGTCGTCAGCAGCGTCCGTTCCAAGGGATACGGCGATTTGCCGGTCAGAAAAGTCTCCTCGGCCTTGGACATTAGCGAGGCGGAATAGACGACATTGGGGTTGGGCGGCAGATGGAACAGCGTCGACAGTGGCTCAGCTTCGCCCTTCAGCCTGGCGGCGAACGTGAAATCTCCGACCAGCCCGTTCATCAGCAGCATGGTCGCCTTGGTGCCATCCGCGTATTCAAACCGGTAGGCAATCGGCTCCTTGACCCATTCCCGCATCTGCGCGGGAGTGGGATAACGGTCGCTGAAGGTGTCCGGCTGTGCCAGCTCGTGGCTCCGCGACAGGCAGGCTTCAAAGAGTTTGGGATCCCAGCCACCGGCGGCCCAACTCCCTGTGTCCATCGCCTTCCAGACCGCCGGCCCTTGGATGGCGTGCATCGCCACCACTCCTGTTTCACCACCGCGCCGCCGTTCGGCCATGCATTGAATGACTTCCAGGTTGTGGAAGTCGTAGCTGTCGATGGCCCCCGGCGAGATGCACATCAGTTCTTCAACATCTGCCCCCAGCGGCATTTCAATCGCGGGCATCCGCCACGTGACCGGCAGCGACGAACCGGCGGTGAAGGCGAACCCCAGTTCGCGCGAGATGTCATACATCTCCTTGGCGTAGTCCCAGTTCCACGACAGGTGCTTGTCGTTGAAGACCGGCAGGGTCTTCTTCTCCTGGCGAAACACGTCGGTGACTTGCTTGAAGAACTCGTAGCGCGGGTATTTTGTCTGCTTGTATTGGCTCAACTCATAGTTGCCGTGCTCGCCGATGATCAGCACGGCATCCACCGCCAGTTCCTTCCCTCCACACCGCAGGGCCTCGGCGACACTTTTATAGAGGGGGAACCCGAATTCGGCAGAACGTTTGCGGGCCAGGTCGTTCTCGGGAAACTGGTCCACATAGGCCGACACCACATCAATGGCCGGCTTATGCCAGCGACCGTTGATGGGGTAGCCGACAATGAACCGCTCGGCCATGTGCCACGCATGCGATCTGTACCGCCACTCCGTGGTCACCACCGCCAGCCGCTTGCGCTTCGCCGGTTCCTCACCAGCAGCGAACACGAGAGAACCACCCGCGAGCCCCGCGCCCACCACTCCCGCACCCACCGATTCAAGAAACGTCCGCCGATTCAACATGTTCCGCCTTTTTCAATATTCCAGTGGCTCAGAACGCAGGCGTTTGGGGATGAAAACGCATCGGCGCGGGCCGATGGATGAGATCCTAGCGAACGCGACCGGGACTGGCCAGCGGCCGAGTTTTAGGTTCCGACCGGAATCGCGTCGCACTTCTTCATTTGTCACACAATCACTGCTAGATTCACTCACACCCCTCGGAATGTGGACCACCCTCACCCGCCAGCCCCGCGGCATGACCGAGCCACTGCATCCAGAACAAATGCTTACCCGTCAACAGGCCCTGGCCCTCTACACCATCAACAATGCCTACCTCACGTTTCAAGAAAATGACAAAGGCAGCCTGGAACCCGGAATACTCGCCGACTTCGTGATCCTCACCAAAGATCCGCTGACCTGCTCGCTCGACGAACTGCGTGACATGACCGTGGAGGAAACGTGGCTGGGAGGAAAACGGGTGTGGAAGAGGTGAGAGGGGCTGAGCCACTTTTTCAGCGGCTGCATTCACTCCCCCTGGGCTTCCGCGATCACGAGCGAGATCGCGCCTGTTTCTGCTTCCGATAGACTTTCCCCCGAATTCAGTTGGCGGACTTTGCCATTCCTGGCGCGAACACTCACCTGCAATTTTTGTCCGCG
>JAKFUF010000004.1 GCA_021732845.1 Planctomycetaceae bacterium
TCGAGATCTTCTACCTGCCCTGCGGAGCCCCCGAACTCAATCCGGACGAATACCTCAACCACGACACGAAGGCGGCGGTCAACGCCGAAAGACTCCCCTCCACACGGGAGGAGCTCCAGTCCAACCTGAACGCCTTCATGCAGAGGCTCGCACGGCTCCCCCAGCATGTCATGGCCTTCTTCCAGCACCCCTGCGCCCAATACGCCGCCGAACTTAGGTGATGTTGTTTCAGGCCGAGGTAATAACATCCCTTACGATGCAGGTGCCCTTGAAATCCGATCTTGTGAGGACGAATCTGCCATCAGGGCTAAAGACCAAGCTGTGAAGCCCCCCCCAGTTCATCGGCTCACCTGCACTTTCACCAGATTCAGAACACCTGCGTTGCGCGGCACCGTTACTTGACACAGTGACAAACTGCGATCCATCAGTCGTAAAAGCGACTCCCCGGCACGTTTCAAATGCAGTTCCGATCGCTTCGCCCGTTCTTGCATTGCAGAGAATAGCTGAGTCGTACGCATGGGTAACCAAACGATCGCCCGCCGAATTGAATTGAACACGATTGACGGCATGGCTGTGGTGAAGGGACTGGCCGATTTGTGTGCGTGTTCTGAAATTCCAGAGTTCAGTCGTGCCTGATTGCTCGGTCACTGTTTCCGCTTCAAAAAAAGGTTCTCTGACTCCAGTCAAAAGCTCCCTGTACGACCCACGGCCAATGGCGATGAGCGCACCGTCTGAGTTGAATGCGACAATGGCTCCCCGCCCATCCTTGTTCGGAACGCCAATCGAAAGGGATTCTGCACGACATGCCTCAGTCCAGACTCGAATTTCACCGTCATCCGACCCACACGCAAAGAACGTGCCAGCGTGGCTGAAGGCCAAACAAGTTACATGACCTTCGACCTGAAATGTCCCTCCAAGTGCACGTCCCGAGACTAGATCCCAGAGGCGCGCCTCGCCAGTGCCAGACGAATTGTATCCCCCGACCAGGATTCGCGAACCATCCGGACTAAATAAGGCGCAGAGGACGCAATGGAGAGGTTGTCGTGGCAGTTTGGCAGACTCGCCAGTCTGAAGGTCCCGAACAGTAACCGTGGAATTAGTGGTTACCAGAAACCTCTTTCCATCCGGGCTGATCTCCATCTGGGATCGGCCGGACGAACTGATCGGAGTGCCCAAGCGATTCCCCGCCTTCAGGTCATACCTATGTATCGTCCCGTCTTCGTATTGCACGACTGCCCAACGAGCGCTCTGGTCCATCGCAGCGGAAGTTGCAACTGCGGAGTATGTAATTGGCATGCCGGCCGGTTGTGCAGCCACGGCGTCCCATAGCTGAACGTGTGCTTTCGGCTCGTCATCGCCACCGATCGTGCGGAAACCAACGAGAACGTGGGTGTTGTCACCGCAAAATTCCGCGAACGATACCGGACCACGAGTTCTGCGCATCAATAACCTTAAAGGCTTTCCGGTCCACCCATCCATTACATATGTCTCGTAACCCGGTGAGCTATCTCCACTGCCCCCTGGTAGGCGGTCGCCGTCAGCGCCACGGCGAACATGGACACAGTCCAGGAAAAAAGCACTATTTGGCGTCGGAATGAGCGATTGATGGGCATTTATGAATACATAGCCGCCCTGCAACTCACCAACTGGCATGAGTGTATTTGCATCCCATGCCTCAGTCCTCCTGGGCTCCAGGCCGATGTTCGTAATAGTTCGGATGTATTGCCCATCGGCCCTAAATACTGCTGCCGCGAGACTGCCGCCCGTGATTTTCAATATGCGGTCGCTCGCAATGCCAGTTCTGGCATCCCAAAAGCCAAGCTCTGCAGAGGAGCCCGCCATGAGGCAATTGTCATCGGGGCTAAACTGAATGCATGTCACGCCACTCCGAAGTCGCATCGCCAAGGGGATCGCGCGGCAGTCCGAAGTTATAGCATTGACGAGCAGTCGTCGATATGATGGTTGTAATGGGTCATGGCGGTCTGAATGAAATAATGCGCAGCTGAACTGTAGTGTCGCAACAGTTACGCGGCCGTCACTGAGTGACTTGACGCCTTTCTGGAAGAATGTCTGTGCCAGTTGGCGTTTCGCTGTTCGAAGTGCCTTTCGCGTTTCGCGACGCCGGCGCTCAGCGTGCAATTGTCGCAACGTGTCCTCTCGGATCGATGCTGAAATAAAAGCAATTGTTGCAGGGGCGATGATTTCTGCAGCATCTGAAAGTATTTGTCGACCTTCTTCCAGGGGCAGTCCCGGTGAAAGCAGCAGGCTGGGGTCAGGGGTTTGCTCCCATTTCCGTTGACTTTGCTCGACTTTGCTCCACTCGGGCGCGGAGTCGCAGATTGTCATGATATTTATTGATCCATTCAGCGAGTTGGCCCCAGTTGCGGAGTATTGCCTCATGGACAAAACTGGCAATCGGAGTATCACCTTCGCGATCCGTCGTTAGAAACCGTGCGGCGACGAGTGCTTCCGTCAACTTGCGACGGTCGTCATCGGATGTTAGGTCGGAGATGCTGGCGCGGCGGCGAACCATGGATTGCTCTCCACTCGTACTAGTGTCGGCAGTGATCAAGAGGGGGAGGATTTCTGGAAGTGCCGCGCGGACTTTGTCAGGAAGGGCGTTGAAGACTTCGGTGACGCGCTTCCCCAATGCTCCTTCGACTCCGGCCATTGACTGGTATGCGGCGATCATGAGGGTACGCTGGTTTGGGTTGCGCTGCTGGTACAGTTCACTGAGGGCATATTGCAGCAATGGTAGGGCCGCAGGGTCGTCTGAGGCGTCTTCGAGGAGAAGTTCATCGAGGGTGCGACCGCTGTTCTGGTCTCGCTCAAACTGCAGCCCAGCCAGCCGTGCGGGCTCGGTAATCAGTCGGTGCAAGTCTGCAGTGCCTGGCGGGAGAAGGTCGAAATGGCCGTTGCCCGCTTTGAGCCGAATGAATGCCGGCTCCTGCTGGGCATGTGGAAAGAAATCGCTTCGCAAGGTAGCGAGAACTGCAATGTGGCCGGAGCGGGCAAAAACTTCCAGCAATTCCAAGAAGTGCTTCCTGTTCTCCCCGGGGATTCGGACGTCGGTCCAGAGTTCTTCTAACTGGTCAACCACAAGCAACAGTTTGACGACGCCTTTTTCATTGTTGCCCGCACGGAGAAAGGCTGGTGCCAGGGTTAGCCTCATAGTTAGCGTGGGGTCTTTTGCGAAGCCCACAGCAATGTCTTCCAAAGATGAGGCAGACGCACGCAATTCGGGCAATGTGTCAGCAAGTGCGCGGGTGAGACTTGACACCGGATCACCGCTTGCGAGGGATGGTAAGAATGGAATCACGCGCCAAGCTTTTACATGCTCATCGTACGCGTGCTGGGTGAGGGCGGCGGCCACTCCGGCGCGTGCAAGGGAACTCTTGCCGGAGCCACTTGCACCCACGATGACCACACTGGCGCAGCCAGCCTGCTCCCGCTCACGCAGTCGCTGCAGCAGGTCGCATGTCTGTTCATCCCGGCCGTGGAAAATCGCGGCATGTTCAACATCGAAGAACTGTAGGCCGCGATACGGGTCGTCGAGCCACGTCGGCGCAAGATCCATGCCAAGTAGTTCCTGCAGCGCGCCTCGCAGGTGGGTGTGTAACCGCTGAGCGAAACTCACTGGTTCCGGGTAGCTGTGATAAGCACGGAGGTTTCGGCCGTGTTCATCGTGGAACTGTTCCTGAATGAAGGATTTTCCCAATTCCCGCTGAGCCACGAGATCCTGCCAGCGGTCAACCGGATGCTTCAATACGCCCTGTTGAAATCCCTCTTCGTCCTGTCGGGCGTACGCCAAGATTACCGGTCGCTTCCTGCCGCTCTGCTCAAACGAGGCGAGCATTAGGTCGAACTCTCGCTCGGTGCCACTGCGGTAGGGCAAACCGTCGGGGCGGGTTATCGCCGCGCCCAGCGGACTGCCGAGCCGCGACCAAAGGATGAAAACCGCCACGTCGATCGGCTGATGATGCAGAAAGACGTCAATCGTCTCCTGAAAGGACGCCGTGGCTGGAAGTGCCATATCTTCCCACATCACGGCCTGCAACGTCACACCCGTGTAGTGCCGCTGCAGGCTGTCGATCACCCGGCGGGCCTGATCTCGTTCTTCGGCAACATCGCCAGGACTGGAGATGAAAATGCGTAGCGTTGGCATTTGAACCGGTCGCCAGAACTGTTCGAGATGTCAGCAGATGCGTGCGGTAGGAAGCTCAAACGGAGGCACGAATCTGTAGCAAGATCGTACTGCGGGCATGACAAACGTGCCAGCGGCAACTGCCAGATGAGGGTAGCAGCCTCGCCGGATCGCGAAAGCTGTTAACCGAGACTCTCGAACTGTTAACCGCTGCTGTTAACCGGGGCAGAGAGTTGGAGAGTTTCCAGAGGGGTGCGGCCCAAATTGCCACCCTTCGGGACAGATCCCGTTGCATCAGGTGCGGACCGAGAGCGCCCACCTGTCGCGGTTCGTTTGCCGCAAACCCTTTACGGGCATAGAGGTATACGAAAAAACGCCGGGCGATTTCTCACTCGGCGTTTCCGTAAACCATTGGGGACGTTGAAGTTATCCCAAAATGAAAAGCTCCCCGAGGCTGTCTCAACTCGATTCATGTTTCGTTGAGCGGGGAACCTTTCGTATCAACAGGTTACATCGAAGGGCCGTCATCGCCCTTCATCCCTGGAACGGTTCCGGCAGCCGCGTCCCCGAGGCAAAGCCGGTCCCGAAGGAGCGTCCTGATGGAATGAAACTAGCCCGCCACTACCAGGCATTGCTCGATTCCGGCAAGTTCGAGAACCGGGCTGCACTTGCCCGCCATTTGGGTGTCAGCCGGGCACGGGTGACACAGGTACTGCGGCGGCTTGGTGCACAGTAGGGATCGGGTGCGGAAACGCGCTGTTATCCGCACTGCGTAGCTTTTCCGGGCGAGGGGCCTGACGGAAGCATCCTTTCTTCCCAGCAACAGCCCCATACCTGGAACGGCTTGTCCCTGCTTCGTGCCCAGAACCTCTTATGCGATTCCCTCGCCCTGGCCGCGTTGCTTCATTGGACCCGACGCCTGAGAAGGTCCTGAACCACCGGCAATTCCCTCAGGAGTGGCCGACGGATTATCGAAAGTACGCCCCTCGGTTTGCAGTTTCGCCACCATTTGCATGAGCGGGTCAACTCCCACGTCCTTAGTAATCGCCATATCAGCGCTAATACGCAAATCTTCCACGCTGATATACTCGGATTGGCCATCAACACCGGGAGTTACACGATCATTTGACGCCAGACGCGTTGGCGGCGAGCTCAACTCAGGGTCCGGCAGTCTGGAGTTGGGCTTGTCCAAACCGAGCACCTTCTGGATAGAAGATCTAAGTTTATCAATGGTTTTGCGGAAAAACCCTTTCTTCTTTTCATCCGGCTTTACGGGCTGCTTCGGCTTGATCTGCGTTTGGGGTTTCTCTGCCTGAAGCTGTGCGGGAGGCTTGATAGGCTTGGCGATTTTTCTGGCCAGCTCTTCCTGTCTTGTTTTTTCTTCCTGTCTAACTCGCTCTTCCTGCCGGGCTTTTTCGTCTGCCCTGGCTTTTTCTTCCCTAGCCCTTGCTTCCTGTTGAGTTTTCTCAGCTTCCTGATCCTGGATCTTTGGTTTCGTCGGCTGAGTGTCCTGCGACCCTTTCTTTTGCAAGTCCTCAGCGGTATGCTCAACAACGGTTGAGGATCCAGCACGGCCGCTCTTCTCAGTGGTTTGAGTGGCTACCAGAACCGATCCCTGCTTGACAGGGTTGCCGAATTTATCCACTGCTTTCAAATTCATCTGACTGTGGACACGACCGTCCTTGTCCGTCACGTTCACTATCTCGACTTTGACTCCCTCACCCTGTTTGAGCAGGTCCTGGAGTTTTTGTTTCGGGATAGCATCTTTTGGAAGCATTTTCTCCAACCGCCCGGCAGCCGCCTTCAGTTCATCATCCGTCGCAGGCTTGCCACTTTCCTTGTCAATAAAGGCCGTCCCGACTGACTGCGAATAGCTGGTCTTTGTCTTGGGATCGGTTACTGTAACATTAACAAAGTCGGGGGTTGTTTTTTCGTTCGTGCTGGATGATCTATCGATTGCACTCACAATAGTAGTCGTTTGCTCCAGCCCACCACGATACTTGACGCTCTTGGTCATCACATCACGGTGCAAGTCGCCTTCCTGTCCGCGATCTTCGTACTGGAATGAGTCCTTGCTAAACCCAAACTTGGCCAGGATGTCGTTGGCCTGCTTGCTACCGTGCTCGTCTAGCTTGAATCCACTACCCTTGACCAGCGGAACATTCTCCTTGTCCTCGCCACCACCTGCACGCATTTCGGTCCCAATCAGCTTCTTGACATCTACGTTCACGCTGTTTGTCGAAAACTTGATTTCGCCGCGCTTCATCAGCACACCGCGCTCATCTTTCAGCTTGTCCTCGAGGATGGCAGCACCTTCCTCGTACTGCTTGCGTTTTGCCTCCCTGTTCTCCTTGTCCTTATTAGCCTTGGCGGCCTCCTGCTCCTGTAGCTCTTTCAGCTTCCTTTGCAGTTCTTTGATTTCTTCTGCCATAAACCATCCTTTTCATCCTGTCATTATGTAGAGTGCAGCATCTTGCCTGCCTATCGCAAGTGTGTGAGTACACCACCGTGATTCTCCAACGGTAACATATAAACGTTACAGGTTTATGACGATTCAGTGACGCTATGCGGACGATGTGAATAACTACAATTAATGTTTTCACCTATGCGCCGTTTCTGCACTCGCCCTAAGAAATGCGGTTTCTGCAATGCAATCATAGACTTATTCGAGGCCCGCCATGTCATCGTGGCACGCTGCACCTGTTACGGACGGTTAACGTCTTGTTAACTATTTGAGGAATCGCTTAAACGCCTTGCCCTGTATTTTGTCGCTGGCAACGAACGTGACGCAGGCAGGGGATGGACTACGCACCGCGACCTTCGGATTGACCGGCCCGGCGACTCATGGATGCGAGAATGTTTCCAATGAGGCCGGGCAGGTTCTCTCGGCCCTGATCGGTCACGGCGCCGCCAGTCCTCACGATGAGATCAATAACGCTACGGGAGATCCCGTCCGGCGTGTTCGGCTCAATGTTTGGTGCGACCGTCTCTGCTGGCTGTTGCTTCGTCTTCCAAGTGCTCATACGGTAGGAGAAGGCCTGAGCCGTTCCCATGCTGATCGACAGATTGGTCAGCACTGAGTCCAGTGTGTCGCCGACATCGCCTGCATTGAAGGTGATGGATCGTGGCGTGTCCGCCTTTCCTTCCTTTATCACGCCAGACTGCACTTGCTTTCCCGTTGCAAAGGCGACTCCTTCACGGATGCGGGCGGTAAGGAAATCGACTTGCCCTGGCTCATACCCGCCATCAAGGGAAATTATCATACTCTTGCCCAGTTGACCCAGGTGTACTTTATTGCCACCAATGCTAAATGCTTTCCTGTTGTCGGATGATGTCATAGTCACGCCCTCTCCATGCTTTCTGCGTATTGGTGGAACCAAGTGTACCGCCGAAGCGTTACTAATTCGTTAACGCCGGACTCGACTACACGTCACGTCAGCGCGCGCATTGAGGCACTGGCTACATAGGCATCGGGTTCAGGAATGTGCAAGTAGAGTGCCGCTCTTTGGAAACGTGATGCTATATCTTTGGTGACATATCACGCTGGAATAGTGATTGCCACACACTCTCCAGTGTGTTAATTACCGTCAACTATTATTCAATAACACAGACCAGCGTAAGGAGGCGTGGCCATGCATGACCCAGTCCAAGAACACTGATACCCTTTCCCCCCAATTGCATTTCTCCGGCCCGCAGGATGACGCGCATTTGAATGCCTGGCGGGAACTCCGCCGTCGTATGAGCGGTGGACTGGACGACGGAAAGTATGTGCTCCCCCACATGAACCTGCTCAATGAACTCGCCTTCGGCAATCAGCCTTTACACGTCACCATTGCTGCCATTCCGGGCGGAAGCGATGGCTATACACGCGCCAAGCAGTCGGTCGAGTCCCTCATGGCAGACCTCTCGTTCCTGCAACTGGAGGACAAGAGGTATCGGCCGCTCTACCGAAGCCTGGTTGCTGGCTTGGTCGGAAAATGGACCGCATACCGCGACGGGGACGGGCAACTGGATGGTGACAGTCCCGACAGATTGGCAAACCTGCTCGCGACGCGTGAAGGAGCCTTCCTCTGCGGTGCCCTCCGGATGTCCCAGGACGGCACACTCACCATAAAAATTGACTATGTAGGCCAGCAATTAGGTGTCGTGCCTGCGTCACCCGGACACGACAAGATCGTCGAGAAGGCCGAACAACTTCTTTCTCGCGCGCTCCTGACCTACGAACTTTCCGGGGGGGGGCATTTCAACACTTTCGTCATTGGCGCGCTGGATCGATTCCTCCTGCTCGGTGTCACGAAGTCAACGAAATCTGACAAAGACCCCGTTTTGACAGCGCGTGAGGTGATTCCTGAATTTGTCCCCTCACGCACGGCATCACCCCTCGACACCATTCTGGAGGATGAGGACCGGCATCTGCGACTGACCAAACTGCATTCCGTACTTCGGAATCTTCCGGAAAATGACCGCAAGTTGGCCCAGGACCTCTTCGGGTTGGACGGCAACAGCAAACGGGGACAGAATGCGATTGCTCAGGAACTGGGGGTCAGGAAGCAAGCCGTAAGTCTACAGCGTAAGCGTCTGCTGAAAGAACTTCGCGAGGCAATGGGCGACGAAGAAATCGAGCGGTAAGTCACGCTCCAGGCCGCCTTGACTGCTTGCAGGAATTCTCCCACATCCTTGTTCAGGGCTTCCCTGCCCACACCGTTCTTCACAGCAAATTCAGGTTGAACCCGATCCCTCGGATTCGCTCGCCAATTCACCACGTTCGGAACTGGCGTGCGGATAGCTGGTTGCGTCGGCCAATCGTTGGGCGCGACCCTTGCGTTTGTCAGAAAATCGCATACGATTTCCTGACAGGAGGGCTTGAATGTCTGCCGTGCAGGACCAGATTCTGGCCAGGATTCGCGCGGGCGGTCGTGGTCATGTTTTCATTCCGAAGGACTTCCTTGATCTGGGAAGTCGTGATGCGGCCGATCAGGCGCTTTCGAGGTTGGCCAAGCTGGGTGCCATCCAGAGACTGGGGCGGGGTCTGTACCTCTACCCAAGTCGTGGAATTGCTGCTGTTGCTGTTTCGGCCGATCAGGACGAAATTGCGGCAGCGCTGGGACGGCAGACGGGTAGCCAGGTGGTTCCCTCGGGTGCAGTAGCTGCAAATCGCCTTGGTTTGACGCGGCAGATTCCTGCCGTTCCGCTCTACCTGACAGACGGGCGGACAAGGCGAGTCGCCATTGGCGGCAGTGTTTTTCAGTTGCGTCATGCGGCACCGAAGGACCTGCCGGCAGCAAGCCAGACCAGTTCGATGGTGTTCCAGGCGCTGAGGCATCTCGGCAGGGAGTCGGTGGATGATCGCGTTATCGAGAGGATTCGCAAGGGTCTCACAGCCGAACAGCGTGCGGAGCTGCTGGGGGATGCCGGGTACACAACGGATTGGATTTCGGCGGCGGTCCGCCAGATTGCAAAGGATGAAGCCGATGTCGTGCTGCATGTGTAACGCATGGAAGCGTGCCATCGAGGGCGCGCGAAATGACTGAATACCAGAATGTTGTTGACATGCTCGCTCCCGATGTGGCACTGGCTGAGGTCCGGGAAAACAGGTTTCATGAAAGGGTTAGAAATGGGCTTCCGATTCTCTGGTCATGAGACTTTTCCCTGTCGCTATGCGTGGCTCCCGAAGGCATTCGCCGCCATCGAAGCGGATCACGCTGCGTTCTCTGATGACGAACGGGCGATGATTCGCCTTGGAGTGGGAAAGAACATGGTCAGGGCCATCCGGTTCTGGATGGTCGAGATGTCGGTGGCCGTGAGGCATCACGGCGGCGGGTACGAACCCTCCGGGTTCGCGAAGGCCGTGTTCAACCGGAAAAAGGGCATTGACCCGTTCCTCCAGGACATACGGACGCTCTGGCTCTTGCATTGGAAACTCTCGACGCACAGCGTGCAGGAACCCCTCCTGGCCTGGGATTTTCTGATTAACCAGTGGCAGTCGCCCGACATTAGCCGGTCTGCCGTTCTTCAGGCCTTTCGGCGGGCTGCGGATAAGGAAGCACGTCCTCCGTCCGATGTGACGCTTGAGCAGCACTTCGATACGTTCCTGCACACTTATGTGCCGACCCGGAGCCGCAAGGGTGAGATTCAGGAGGACAATCTGGACTGTCCTCTCGTCGAACTTGAGTTCATCAACGCCGTGGGTGAGCGGCGGATCGATGGCACGGGCAAACGCGAGCCGATTTACGCATTCCGCATGGAAGACAAGCCAGACATCACGCCGGAAATGTTTGCCTTCGCGCTGGATGATTTCTGGACGTCGCGGCGTAGCACGGAGCGGACCCTGACGTTTAAGGATGTTACCTTCGGGCATGGCAGTCCCGGCCAGGTCTTCAAACTGCCTGAGTGGGCTGTCCGTCAGCGGCTTGAAGTTATCTCTTCCGATTCATCCGGACCGTTCCGTTACGTTGAATCGGCCACACAGCAGCAGATCTCGCGGCGCGACGGAGTGCCCAGCCCTTCCGTCGTGGCGGCATACGGGGAGGTCGTGCCATGCTGAACACGAACCGGATCGCCAATCTTTTCGACATTCAGAAACGGTTCATCCGTTCCACGCACCTTGAACGGGATTTCGACGATCACACAGCACTTCGCGGATACGTCGTGACGCCGCCGGCCCAGGAGGGTTTCGAGCGGCTGCTCCAGGGACTGAACCCGAAATCCGGCCAGCGCGCGTGGCGTGTCACCGGTGACTACGGAACAGGTAAATCATCCTTCGCACTCGCCCTGGCCCATCTCTTGTCCGATGGCGGTGGCTTGCCGCAGGAAGTGCGCAAATGCGTCGATTTCCGAAGCCTTGGTGTGAAGCGGCCGAATCTGCTGCCGGTGCTCGTTACGGGCACGCGCGCACCGTTGGGCGAGGCACTCCGGATGGCACTGGCCAGGTCGCTCGAAGAGCTATGCAAGC
Source organism: Planctomycetaceae bacterium (assembly GCA_021732845.1). Lineage (GTDB taxonomy): Bacteria > Planctomycetota > Planctomycetia > Planctomycetales > Planctomycetaceae > JAKFUF01. The sequence goes on from JAKFUF010000004.1 coordinate 11,097, forward strand.
GCGGGAAGCCTCCGCAACTCATCTCCAGGCTCCGGTCCCCGGCCGGGAAAAAACCAGGCGATCAGGATGGGTCGGAGGAGATTGCATTGCTTCTGGAAGCGGGACGTTTCCTGAGTCAATCCGGCAAAGCGGATGGACTGATCATCATTCTGGATGAGATGGGCAAGTTCCTGGAATTCGCGGCACTGCATCCGGACAGGCAGGACATTTACTTGCTGCAAATGCTTGCGGAGGCCGCATCGCGGAGTGGCGATACGCCGATCTTTGTCGTCGGCCTGCTGCACCAGGGATTCCACGCTTACGCCGAACAATTAACCCTCTCTACGCAGAAGGAATGGGACAAGGTTGCCGGTCGATTTGAAGAAATACTCTTCAACCAGCCACTGGAACAAACCACAACTCTTGTGGCCAATGCCCTCAACATCCGGCGTGACAAGCTGCCCAGGGGCACGACTGGACGGCTTGAAGAGGAAATGGCTGGGGCAATCGGGCTTGGCTGGTATGGCGTGGATGTGGTCAGGCATCGCCTGACGGCCATCGCGCCGGAGATTTTCCCGCTGCATCCGACGGTGATCCCCGTGCTGGTGAAGCTCTTCAGCCGCTTCGGGCAGAATGAGCGTTCCCTGTACAGCTTCCTTCTGTCCAGCGAGCCCTTCGCACTACAGTCGTTTGCCGAGCAACCGGCGAAGGCGGATAGTTTTTATCGGCTGCACCATCTCTATGACTTCGCACGCGCTGCCTTCGGGCATCGCCTGGCGTTGCAGACGTTCCGCAGTCACTGGAACCAGATTGAGTCGGTGGTGGAGAGCTTCCCACGCGATCAGGCGGCGGAGCTTCAGATACTGAAGACCGTAGCCATTCTTAACCTCATGGATTCGCCGCACCTGTTGGCATCCGAAGATGCCATAGCGCTTGCGGTTGACTCCACGTCGGCAGAAGTAGGGGCGAAAGTCCGGAAGTCGCTGAAATCGCTTCAGCGGGGAAAGGCCGTTCTTTATTACCGTGGTGCCGCAGGCGGGTACTGCCTTTGGCCGCATACCAGTGTCAATCTGGAGCGAGCCTACCAGGATGCCCGCGACACTGTGCCGCCTCCGAAAAACATTGGACCGCTGATCCGCGAAAAACTGGAGACGCGGCCACTGGTCGCTCGCAGGCACTACATCGAGACCGGCAACCTTCGGCATTTCGATGTTCAGTTCGTACCGGCCGCAGAGTTGCAAGAGGCGCTCACTGCCCGCACGAATGCAGATGGTCAGGTCATCGTTGCCCTGTGCGAAACGGAAGCCGAACGCAGGAAGGCCATTGAATTTGCCTCATCCAAGCCGATGGCAACCCGCAAAGCAGTGCTTACTGCCGTACCTCAGCCGCTTCAAGGACTCGCAAGTCTGGTTGCCGAGGTGCAGCGGTGGGAATGGGTGCTGGCTAACGTACCGGAGCTGAATCACGACAACTACGCGATGGAGGAAGTAACAAGACAGTTGGCCGCTTCCCGGCAGGTGCTTACGAAGCGTCTCCAGAGTTACGTCGGGTTGCGGCAGTTTACCGAGACGCTCGGCCTTGAGTGGTTTTACAAGAGCCAGTCCGTTTCCATTGGAACCGGGCGTTCCTTGCTCGAAAAGCTGTCGAATGTCTGCGACAAACTCTACCCGGATGCACCGAAGATTCAGAACGAACTGGTCAACCGCCACGAACTTAGCTCGGCTGCTGCGGCTGCCCGCCTGAGATTGATTGAGCGGTTGCTGCAACATTCGACAGAACCGTATCTTGGCATGGACCCCGCCACCAAGCCTCCCGAGATGTCGATGTACCTTTCGGTATTACAGGAGGCCAGGTTGCACCAGGACGGCCCCGAAGGATGGGCTGCGTGCATTCCCGGCGAGGATGAAGACACATGCCAGGTCCGGCCAGTGCTGCTGCGTATGCAGGAGGTACTTGAAGCTGCCAAAGGTCGCCGCGTGAAGGTAACGGCGCTGTTCGGGGAGATGAAATCCCAGCCATACGGTGTCAGGGATGGGCTGTGCCCGCTGTTGCTCGCGGCGTTTGCCGTCATTCATGAGCAGGATGTGGCGTTCTATGACCAGAACAGCTTCATGAAGCAGGTCACCGGCCAGGAGTTCCACCGGCTGATCAAAGCGCCGGAAAACTTCGAGTTGCAGTATTGCCGCATAGCAGGCGTGCGAACGGTGGTCTTTGAACAACTCTTCAAGGTGCTTCATCCGGACAAGAAGCCCAAGTCCATCGATTTGCTCGATGTGGTCAGGCCGCTTTGCGTCTTTGCAGCCCAGTTACCTGATTTCGCGAAGAAGACCACGCGGGTCTCGCGCACGTCTGTGTCAGTACGAGATGCGCTGGTGCGGGCCGAAGAGCCGGCCACGCTGCTATTTCAGACGCTTCCCGAAGCGTGCGGCTGTGACCATTTTGAAGCCGATGCTCCACCGTCGCCGCCAAAAGTGAAACGATTCGTGGAGCGTCTTAGAGACAGCATCGAAGAACTTCGTGCGGCATTCCCGCAACTGCTTCAGACGATGAAGGATGAGTTCCAGACCTGCTTCAATCGCCCCGGCAACCTGGAGTCGGCGCGAACGGAAGTGGCACACTCTGCGAATCGCGTCCTGGTATCGGTAAAGGAGCCGCGACTCAAGGCGTTCTGCCTTCGCCTTGCGGACCGTGGCCTGAATGACGACCAGTGGATTGAGTCAATGGGAAGTTTTCTTTGCTCCAAGCCGCCCTCGAAATGGATCGACAACGATCTGTCGCAGTTCGAGGACGAGCTGCACCGATGTGCCAGACAATTCTTTCGAGTTGAGAGCACATTGTTCGATCAGAAAGCAGAACCGGCAGGATCGCAAGCCATGCGGGTCTCGATTACCTGTCAAGACGGCAGCGAGGTGGACAAAGTAGTGCGCCTGAATGAAGGAGAATTGAAGAAGGTGGCCACACTGGAGGAGAAGATTCGTCTGGTGCTGGGCGAGGATAGTCGATTGGGCCTGGTTGCAGCGACCAGGGTCGTTCGTGACCGGCTTCTCCAGGAGACAAACTGATGTTCCGCGTCTCTGCGAGGACGGTCCTGCAACTGGGAGCGGAGTTGATCAGCTCCGACGCGGTTGCGTTTTATGAACTCATCAAGAACGCATTTGACGCCGGATCGAAACGTGTGGCCGTGCGGGTTGTCGAACGATTGCCGTTTGAGAAGATCGCCGAACTCAAGGAGTTACTTCGTTCTGTCGTGGAGATGCCGGTCCGGAGCAAGGCTTCACAAGAGGCAGTTCGCAAAGTTCAGGATGGAATAAGTGCGTCTACTCTGAAGACGGCCCCGGAGATCGGCGAGTATCTGCAACGCGTCGAGGACACACGCACCCCGGCGGCGTTGCTAAGCCTGCTGGATGAAGGCAGTTCCATCGAGTTTTCCGATACGGGTGAGGGCATGAGCTTAAAAGAGCTTAACGATGTCTACCTGACCATCGGAACAAGTTCACGCCTCAAGACGCGTGCTGCCCGAGTGGGCAAACCAGAAAACGGAAGACCCGTCCTGGGTGAAAAGGGAATTGGCCGGTTATCGGCCATGCGCCTTGGCATGAGGCTTGAGGTCAGAACCGCAAAAAAAGGCGAATCGAAATGGAACCTTCTTTCGATTGATTGGCGTGCATTCGCGGAAGACCAAGACGCGCTGATTGAGAGCGTTCACATCGAGCCCGTACATGGGCCGGAAAAGAATCGAGACGAACAGGGGACCCGCATACTTATCTCTGCGCTTAACAGCGCATGGTCCGAAGACAAGCTCTGTCAGATTGCTGTTTCAGAGCTGAGTAAGTTGATGGACCCGTTTACCGAGACGACCGTCTTTCCGATCGCTGTCTACTTCAACAAAGCGAAGGTGCAGATTCCGCCCTTCAACCACCTGCTGTTTGACCATGCACACGCCACCGTCAGGGCGACGTTTACCATTGATCCGGGAGGTCACCCGGTGCTTCGGGGACAGGTCAAATACCTGCTTGAGCGCAAGGAGAAAACATTCGTCCTGGATGGAGCCAATCTCAAGAGTAGCGCCGGCGTCGAATCCATTGATACGTTGCGAACGCTGGGTCCGTTCTCGATGGAGGCGTACTGGTACAACCGGAGGATACTCGAAGAAATCACTGGGATTGGCGACCGTGAGCAGGTAAAGGAATTAATCGAGGCGTGGTCAGGCGGGCTGATGATGTTCCGCGATGGCTTCCGCGTCGCACCCTACGGCGGTCCAAACGATGACTGGCTGAAACTGGATCACCATGCGCTCAAAGGGCAGGCTTTCAAAGTCAACCGGTCTCAAATCATTGGCAAGGTCGATATTACATCCGACGACAATCCTCGTCTTATAGACCAAACCAACCGCGAAGGGCTCCGCGACAACTCCGAGAAAAACGGATTACAGACTCTACTTCTTCACATCCTTCACGGGCAGTTACGAGACTTCCTCCAGAAAGTGGACAAGTCAAACCGAAAGCCCGTTACGTTTGGTGAGCTGGAAGGTCGCGTTGAGTCCGAAGAGCGGAGCCTAAACCAGACGTTGGCGAGATTGCGGGCGATTGCGAAAGAGTTTGATGACCTGGATATCGCCCCTATCGAGCGTGCGTTACGTGAGTCGATCAAGCAGATTGAGCGGACGATGACGGATGCCAAGGAGTTGGCAGAACAATACGACCAGGATCGTTCGCAGGTGATCCATCTGGCCGGTTTGGGCATGATGGTGGAACATGTCGCACATGAGCTGGTGCGAACGACGGAACACACGCTTCGTACCTTAAGCGACATGCTTGCCCGCAATCTTCCTGCGGATGCAAAGACGCACCTTAGCAATGTCGAATCACAGCTAGTGTCCCTGCGGAAGCGACTTACACTTCTCGATCCGCATACCACTTCAGGCCGGCAGGTGAAAGAACAAGTGCCGCTGGTGGCTACCGTTTCAGATATTCTGCGCGGTCATGAGGCACAATTTGTTCGTCACGGCATCAAGGCCACAGTCGTATCAGCGCCGCCTAAGACAGAATGCACGCTGAAGATTGTTCGTGGAATGTTTATCCAGGTCATCGAGAACCTCATCAGCAATTCGGTCTACTGGTTAAAGCAGCAAAGCGACCTGGAGTCGGATTTCTCGCCTGCTATCTCCATCACCGTGCGAACGGCAGAAAAGGAAATACTCTTCAGCGACAATGGTCCGGGCATTGACCCGGCAGACCGTGAAGATGTCTTCCGGCCGTTTTTCACTCGCAAGCCTCCGGGCAAGGGAAAAGGGCTTGGACTCTATATTTCACGGCAGATTGCAGAATATCACGGCGCATCACTCGACCTGACAGCCACGAAGGATCGCCATAGAGGGCGCCACCACACATTTATTCTCGATCTGTCGGGGGCAAAGAAATGACTCAGGCAATACCTCATCCGCTCCGCGAGAGCATGAGTAAACACAACATCACGCGCGTCGCAGTGGTCGATGACGCATTTGATCCGGTATCGCTTAGCTCTTTTCAAGAAGGTGAAGACCGGGAGTTCATCGATGCCGTCAACGAAGACGACGGTTTGCTGCGAGAGTTCCACAGTGTCGCCACGGGTGCGGAGAGCAACCGGGTTCTGAGTGTGGCAGACCTGACTGAAGACATCGCTGCCCGGCTTTGGCAAAATCGCGAGTCATTAGTAGGTCTCAAAGGAATCCTGGGCACCACGTTATTCCGTGTCCAGGACCGCAAGGTTGCGCAGGTGACTGCCTTATATAAGTTTCTGAAGGAAGTGCTGGAGATTGCCTCGGTTAAGACATATGGCACCGGATCGGAAATGCCCGCGGACGAATTCGACCTGGCATTCATCGACTACCGATTCGGCCCGTCCCGCGATGAGCGATCGGTTGAAAGGGCGGTACGGTGGGCAACGCATCTTTATCACAACGGGCGCACGTTTATCGTTCTCATGTCGGCTGAGTCGGAGGCGAAGGCTCGTCAGGACGTATTTCGCAAGAATTCCAAACTGACACGCGGGCTATTTGAGTTCGTTGCAAAGGATGAGATTGAGGATAGCGGCAAGTTCAGCAATCGCCTGAAGAGCTTTTGTGCTGGTTTAAGCACGCGCCATGAGATTCACCATTTTGCCGTTGCTGCCGAAGCAGCGGCGACCGAATCACTCGATGCTCTGAAGGAGTCCATCCACTCCCTTGGGATTGAGGACTACGCCTATCTTGAACAGATCAGCCTTCGCGAAGACGGTCACCCGTTGGGCGACTACATGCTATGGCTGTTCGGCGAATACTTTGCCCACAAACTTTCCGTGAACCAATCGCTGCACAAGGCCCGCAGTAGCGTCAATGGGCTAAAGTACGAACGATTCTTACCCCTGCAGCGTCCGCCGTCGGTCATGCTGGCGACCATGTATAGCGCGGCCATTACTGAGCCGGTATTTGAAGGCTGGGGACCGCATCCCCGCGATCTACCGAAAGACGATAACGCGAGCGCAGCCGCTTCTCATCCGGAGGGTCTTGTTGCGGAAGGGGCAATTGAAAGCCCGGCTGGCGAGCGCGCTCAGGAACCAGCCCCGGCCACTGCCCCGGCAACGGCCACAGGCCAGACTGACGCTGCGGGGTCGCAGGTACCCGCTGTGGCCCAGGACGTCATGCCCCTGTACCAACTGGGTGATCTTCTGGTCGCAACCAAGGAAAAGCCTGCCTACCTCGTCATCAATGCTGGCTGTGATCTCCAGTTCTCGCCAGGCACAACGCGGGAATGCGATCCTGAGCAGTCAATCCTGCTCATACCCGGACGATTTGAGTTGCTTCACGAGCGGGGTGAGGAGACCAACGCAAAGCGGACCGAGCTTTACGAACTCCAGGGAGAGCGATTTCGTGTCATCTGGCAACATACCCGCGCTACTGCTGTTCCACACAAGTCCGTCCGGCAGCAGTTTGAGGCGAAAGGATACCACCGAAAAACGCGACTGAAGCTCGCCTACGCTCTGGAAGTTCAGCAACATTTTGCGGCTCAGTTGACTCGGGTGGGAGTACCGACTCCGACTCCCGTCTTCCGCGAACATCCTGTCGAAGTCTATGGCAAAGGTGCAGATAACAACTTTCTGAAAATTGGTTCCGTCGCCAACGGCGTGGTCGTCTTCCATCACAAGGACAGCGATCAGTTTGTCCTGACGGTTGACTGTATCAACGAAGTACTGCAACTGATCGACCGGTATGCCGCACAGGTAGAAGGTGAGATAAGCAGAGACGCGACCGTTGCCGCTGGCAGTGCTGTTCCAGTCCCGCAACAGAGAGCAACAGAGCCTGTTGCCCCCAGCCCTGAATCCAGGAAGGGCGCAGGAGGTGTTGAAAGGGATGCCGGTCAGGAGGCAGCCACCAGGGCAAAGCGCCGGAGAAAATACCTGGAAGAGTTGCGTACGTCACGCGAGGCACTTGCATTGAGCTGCTGCTTTCAGGAATCGCTTAGCGACATTCCCGTCGCGGGAGAAGCGAATCAACATATTGACGTCATTTCTCCGACGGATAAGCGAACTCGCCTTGAAATACGTCACGCTCCATCACTGAACGGGAAGTTTCTTGGAAATGCGCCCCTTGTATTGGCGTTCGCCATGCCAAAAGCGAGTGCGCCAGAGCAACCGGAGGTTGATCAGGCCTCGATGGCTGGGGTCATTCAACAACAGGCAGACATTGCGGAAGGAGTGCGCGCAACCACATGACCACCCCAGTACGACACATTTTGAGCCTTTCAGGCGGCAAGGACAGCGCCGCCCTGGCAATCTACATGCGCGACCGCATACCCGATATGGAGTACATCTTTCACGACACGGATAAGGAACTGCCGGAGACCTACGATTACCTGCATCGCCTAGAGGCCATCCTGGGTCAACGCATCACCAAGACGACGGCTGAGCATAACTTCGATCATTGGCTCACGGTATTCGGCGGCATGATCCCTTCGAACCACCGAAGATGGTGCACGAAGCTGCTCAAACTCAAGCCGTTCGAGAAGTATGTGGGGGATTCGCCCGTCATCAACTATGTGGCGATCCGCGCAGATGAAAAGCGCGAAGGGTATATCAGCCACAAACCGAACATCACGACCGTGTATCCGTTCAAGGATGACGGCCTGGTGAAAGCAGACGTGCTTCGCATCCTGGAGGAAAGCGGACTCGGACTTCCCCGTTACACCGAGTGGGGACGGACCCGATCCGGGTGCTTCTTCTGCTTTTACCAGCAGAAGATCGAGTGGGTTCGCCTCAAGGAAACCTACCCCGACAAGTTTGAAGAGGCTAAAGCCTACGAATACGTTGCGAACAAGGGTGAGGGCGATCCGTTTTACTGGTGCGGCGATGAGCCGCTGGTGCAACTGGAGCGGCCTGAGCGAATGGAGGAGATCAAACGCAGGTGGGCTGAACGGGAGGAGAAGCTGAAGAAGAACGGCAAAAAGAAGAAGCTCATTAACATCCTTGGCGATGGGAATGAGGACGAAGGAGATACCAACGGCTGCCTAATCTGCCAGCTTTGACGCTGAACGAGAGACGCATGATTTCACAACCGGCAACGCGATGGATCAGGTTCATACGGCAGTACGGGCCGATCCCTCGCAACGACAACATGTACGACGAGCATATCCGGAAATCGGCCAAGCGGGCCGGCATCCGGCCGCTCGCGTTCATCCATCCTGTTGAGCAGGATGTGCTCGCACAGTTTAACCTGGCGCGAAAAGAACGCCGGTCAGTCATCCTCACCGGAACTGCCGGTGACGGAAAAAGTCACCTGTGCGGGAAAATCTGGGCACTCATGGGGGGTAGCGAGGAGCAATGGAATTCCGATGACGTTTACCACACGTTGGACATAGCCAGTGGAGATGAATCACTGAAGGTTCACGTCATTCGCGATCTTACCGCGCTTCCGCCGCACGATACGAAAGGCCGATACGCCGATAAGGCCGAGCTGCTGACACGATTCTGCGATTCACTGTGCGAACCGGACGCAAAGGTGCAATTCTTGATCGCGGCCAACGACGGCCAGCTTGTCGAAACCCTCCATCGCTTGCCCACCACGGATAACGTCGCCCGCGTCCGTACCATCGTGGAATCACTCCTGGTGGATGGACGTCGGGAATCCCCGGAAGCCAAGTTGACGCTTTTCAACCTAAGCCGCGTTCCATGCGTCGCGCTGTTCGACCTGGCACTGGACGCCTTTCTGGATCACGAAGGCTGGAAAGAGTGTTACGCAAGCAGCGTTGCTGATGGTTTCTTCGGAGATCGCTGCCCGATTCGGCACAACCACGAGCTACTGAAGTCGCCACTGGTGCGTGGCCGATTGCGATCCCTCTTTGAACTGTGCGATTGCAACGAATTGCATGTGCCGATTCGCCGAATCCTGTTGCTTTTCGCCAACGCGATACTGGGGCATCCTGAAGCGAAGGACCGGCTGATGCAGGCCGCCGATGTATCGACGTTCTTGCAGAAGAAAACGACAGCCAGAGCAAGCCTTTTCAACAACCTGTTTGGTGGCAATCTGTCGGAAGTGCGCCGTGATTCCCTGGAGGTGTTTGATTACCTGAACCGGTTCCGCGTCGGTCATGAAACGTCAAACCGCGTTGACAACATCCTGATTTTCGGCGAGGCGGATGAGAACCTGAAACCGTACTTCGACAAGCTACTGCGGGCCGACACCATGTATGGGGCTGACGACAGCTACTATGCTGCACAGCGGTCGTATGTCGAAGGTGACGACACCGATCCTGCTAACGACCATTTCCTAAAGCTGTTGGTGAGCCAGCGGCGCGGCTTGTTCTTCAAGATTCCACCTGACTGGGAACAGGAGTTGGCGCTCTGGGAACTGACCGTATTTAAGTATGCCGGGGAGTATCTGGACAAGGTGCTGAAACCGCTCCGGCAAGGTGGTCGCGTGGAACGCCCGTTCCTCGCACGGCTGGTGAAGGGACTGAACCGCATTTTCGTCGGCATGCTGGTAAGTTCAGACCGCGATCTACTCCTGGCCACCAGCATCTCGTTTTCAAGCTCGAAAGTCAGCCAGATTCTGGAGGACCGGATTCCGGTGACGCCCAGGCTGAACGAGCGCGTGGAACTGGTACTGAAAAACGACAAGCCGACGCTGCATGTGCAGTTTTCACCGACGATTTCTACGTCGCTGCCACTGAATCTGACGCGGTACGAATTCTTAAGCCGGGTGGCGGAGGGAGCATTGCCGGGGAGCTTTTCGCGGGAATGCTACGAAGACATGCTGGCGTTTAAGTCCCGCCTGCTGTCCTGCCTGAACGAACGTCGGCGCAGTGAAGGGGTCACTGACTCCAACACGGTGGCCTTCCACCTGCTCACGCTCGATCCCGCCGGCAATCCACTTGATGACGTTGTGGAGGTGACGCATGGCTAGTCCGGAAACCATGTTGCCACTGCCTCCTCGCGAGGACTACCGCGACAACAGTATGTGGGTCGATGAGCAGCTTTGGGGACACCGCCTGTGGGACTCGGAAAGCCCCTGGCTGCTGTTCCTAGAGTTCCTGAACGTCGCCGAAGCGAGTAAGCGAAACGGGCAGCTATTCGCAAACGGCGGACACCCGCTGCTGTTCAAGCCATACAAACGGTTGCACCTTCGCAACATTCTGTTCAACAACGAAGTGCTGACGCGGATAAGTGAGCGCTACCCGGAGAACGGGTCGGCATGGAATGCCTGGCTGGAATGGATGAGTGTGAACGCCAAAGGCGTCATTCCCCGCGATTTCACTTACCTCAAAGGGCGGTTTCATTCGTTTCAGCAATTTGTTTCCCTCGTAGGAATCCTGCGCGGCTCAGCGGTGGAAAGCGAAACGAACAAGCGATGGAGTTCCCGCTTTGTCTTTCCCTTCGGTCCCAATGCGCTTTACGAAGACCTGAATATCTCTGCGGCGGGCAAGGTCAGCCGCGAATACATCTATTTCGGCCGCACCGGGGAGTTGCTGTACCTGATGCTCTGCCGGTCGAAGAAGAAGAAGGACGAATTGGCGTCGCGATTTGCTGCGATGCTATCGGGGAATAACCAGTGGAACAAGCTCCTGGCATTGTTTCAGCCGGATGGAACGGAAGACGTAGAGACGCGGGCGAACAGTTTTCTGCCTTACACCGGACATCCGGTGTTCGATCTGCTGACTGAAGACTGGCTGCATGTGCTGTCCCTGGAACTTCCGGGATTCGATGCCATGCCGCATCTCGTCACGCTCGGCGCGTTCCATGTGATGCTGTACCAGTTGCGAGTCAGCAGTGAATTACTGTCGAAACCCTTGCATTTCGTCTGCGAAGTCGTTGCGCCGAAGAAGACGCTGGTGCGAGAGCTTTCCGCATTTAATTATCAGGAGAACAGTCTTCTCTCGCAGAAAGCCGTTGAGGCATATCTGGCCGGGATCATCTCATCAGAGCGATGGCAGCTTGCCCGGTCACAGGCAAGTGCCTTCGCTGCGTGCAAAGCCATACTTGAAGAACAGGTCCGCTGGCCCAATGATCCTGAGGACTACGAAGGATGCTCGGAGCCGGACGCTCTTGCCGCCGAATTAAGGCGCGCTGCCATTTCTCGCCATAAGCAGCACGTTGCAAGCGTTCATCGCCAGTACGGCCGCGATGTCGGGCTGGTGTCGAAACGGGGAACCAACCGTCTTCGCTACGCTCCGACCGATGCCCTGCTCAAGACGCTGGTTCTGGCCAACGTGTCGCGCCGGATGGAATACAAGGAGTTTCTGGATTTACTCTTCACCCGTTACGGGCTGGTGTTCGGCGAGCGAGAAGCCGAACAGGTGCTGCTCCACGAGGACTTTGAGAAGAAAGCGTTCCAGACGAACTCGCATCGGCTGGAGCAGCGGCTTTCGAGTCTGGGTATGCTTCGGAGGCTCTCGGATGCATGCGCCTACGTCCAGAATCCGCTTGCACGGGGGCAGTCATGAACATTTCGGAACTGATCGGCAAGATTGTCACCCTGTTGCTCAAGGAAGAGTTGTCCGGGGAGCGCGGAACGCAGACAGAAGGAACCGCCCGCTTTACCATCGACTGCCTGAGTGCCGAACACACGGCGGCAGTCGCAAGGCAGATTCTTGCCGAACCATCACTGGCTGCGCAGATCGACCTTAAACTTCCGCAGACTTTTCTGTCGGAACAGCAACTTCCGGAAGCGGTGCTGACCACGCTTCCGGCCACCTACTATCGCAACGCTACGACAGAAAAACCGGTGTTGCTGATTGCCAACACCGGTGACGATGAAGAACAGTCGCTCAAGGAGTTCATCCGCATCGGCGGGCCGGAGTTGCAGGAACACCCCGAGCTTTGGATCAAGGTCGCATGTGACGGGCTATCGCTTTCCGATCAACATGCGAAGTGGTGGGAAAAGGCACTTACGGGATTGCAGGATCTGCGTGTCGCTCCGCTTGACCGGATCGCCGCTTACGTCTTGCAGACACGCTCTTCGATTCAGAATGAAGGGCTACCTATCCTTACGGCGTTGGGTGCCGCCCTTCCGGCGTTGCGATTGCCGAAGGATTCTGTGTTCTCCAGCCGCATCAAGGAAGGGGCACGGGGCCACCTTTCAGCGTGGAAAAAAGAGTTTGGTGCAGCATGTCGCAGCCGTGGCTGCTATCTGCTCAAGCAGACACCATCGCAGATTCTCCTCAGTGAAGAGGAACTGGAAAACGCCTTTGCGAAGGTGAGTGACGCCATTCCGGTCGGTCTTCATCCGGTCATCGAAGCGTTTATTCATGCCCCCAGCGGCTGGAATGCTGACTCCGGACGTCTTGCCGAATGCGAATGGGAACAGATCAGACCGCTATTCGACGGCGTGAAACGCGAGAAGTTCAATCTCGCTCGCGAAACCATCCATTTCTTTGATGAGCGTGAACCGGAACTTTTGTCCGATGAGGAGCGGCAGTACCTTCAGAGCCTGGTGACCCGCTCCGGAAACGAGCCAACCGAAGATGACACGGAATTCTATGAATCGCACCGCAATGAACTGAAAGAAGACAGGAAGCTCAAATCCGCCTGGGATCGGTTTGTCTTCGGCAAGGCACGGGAAACTGATGATTTCCTGCTGGGGATTGCCTTGTGCATGGAATCGCTGTTCAGCCAGGGCGAGGCGGGAGCCAAACGCAAACTCAAGATCAGGTGCGACCGAGCAACAAAGAAGGAACTGAAAGACCTGAATGTCGATGCGGGCCTGTACTTCGCTCGCCGCTATGCCGGTGTCAAAGCCCTTTTTGGCGATCGCGTTACATGGAATGCCGGTCAGTTATTCGACTTCCCGAAACTGGTCGCCGAGTGGGTGCGCCAGAGTAAGGGACCACTGAACCGTTCAGCGGCAAAGGCTGCGATCCAGCTCAAGTTCGTCCTGGAGCTTGAGGTGGATGTCTCGACCGGGGGGACGCAATCGTACTCCACGCAATTGCTCTGGAAGTACAACCCTAACGCCGTGTCATCGCAATTCGTAGATGACTGGTCACGGCTGGCCGAGCATCCGCTGGTGCATTGTCGCGCTCACCAGGAGCCAGTAAGCTCGAAGGGCACGCTGCAAACCGTTGACCTGTCCAACGTCAGGACTTTCGTGCCCGCATACGACCGGGATCGCGGGTCCTTCGTGAGCGTCTACAAGAAACAGAATGACATTGCCCTTCAGTTCCGTGCAAATCTGCGGGAGGCAGTCAGCCAGCGCTTAGTTCCGGACGAAGTGGGAACCCTGATCGAGCAGCGTTTTGGCGAGTTCGAGGCGCAGTATTCGAAGGCGATGGAAGACTTGTCGGAGTCCGGGCTGCATAGCCAGTCGCTTCGCACACAGGTCGCAACGTACACTGCGCTTCTGGATGCCATCGTCCACCATGCCAAAGGTGATCGTAACCGGGAGCTGCTTTTGCGTCCGTTGCTGTCGATTGGTGCGGCCCAGATCGAAGGTGGGACGGCGGCGACGGTAGTCACTCCCTGGCATCCGCTCCGGCTTGCGGCCATGCAGGTGAAGGCCGCGATGATTGCCGGACTGGTGCGGCACCTGCTGACGGCGCCGGAAGTGTTTTTTGGTGACACACGGCTGTATTTCAAGGACCTGGCTCAGGAACTGACGCATCCATTTTACCCGGAGATCGTACTGGGTTGGCGGGGTAACAAGCCCGAACTAATGGTGATGACCGATACGGTGCAGGACTACACCCTTCATGAGTCGCCCGTCATCAATGACAAGGAGCCAGATGACACCAACGAGAATCCGACGACCGGAAGCAACTGCGTCCTGGAACTGGTTCAGCGTTATCTGACACTGCACCCGCACGAACACGCCAACATGTCGGTGGTGCTGTACAACTGCGATTCCGCGCGTCTGCCTCAGGCGGTGGTGGATCGCATCGGGCAGCTTTACGAGGATGAAGATGACGTTCGCTGCCAGGTGCTGCTTCGTCACGGCGATTCCGGCCGCCTGCGTGATCTGTACCGGGCCATTGTCAGCCAGGGAGATGCGGACGTTGACTCGTTCAACGCGAGCGAAGCCACACAGGATTTCATGGCACGCTTACGCATCTGCATCATTGCCGATCAGGCTCCGCCGCCCGATCCGAAGGACGGATGCCCTTATGACATCGTGTTTTCGCAGGATGTGATTGCGCGCCACTCACAGGTGGAATGGTACCCTGAGACTGCCAAACCTGTTCCGATAGACACGCTGGTTCCGGCGAGGTGGTCAAGACGCCGCGCTGCTGCCATCGACGACATGAAATCCGTTGTCTATCTGTGCTGCCCGGTCCAGAGCGCCGAGGGGTGGAGTTTCCTGACGGCACTCACGACCTTCCTCAAAGGAGACTGGGACGAAATCGAAGACCGCAGACTCCTTCCGGCCCGGCAACTGGACTTCCGCGACCAACGCACGGCCAGGATTTTTGAGGAGACGCACAATCTGGGCAACTGGGTAGTGAACTACGATGAGTTGCTGGATCGGCGGCAACTCCTGAATCAGCACGTCCGGGTGATTCGCTACAAGCAATCAACCACGCAAGGAAGAAATGTCGTCATCTCGTCGAAAGCTCCGTTGGGGCTGCTTATCTCGATGGTGCTGCTGCGGATCAAGGCGCTAAATCTTGGTTTGACCGACACTCAGTGCCGTGAACTGGCAGAACGGTTCGTCTCAGATGCCAATGACGTTTCCGGCGACATCGTGTTGCGTGCGGCAAAGCGCGGTCGAAACGCGAGTGAGCTGATGGGAATCGTCCTCAGCCGTTTCCTGTTGCGGCACGAACTGGGACATAAGCGTTATCACGGCTGGTACTTCCTGGACGACTACGCCGACTGGCTGGGGCAACGCGAAGAGCAGATTGCCGACATTCTTTGCTTGTCTCCCGAGCTTACATCCGAGGGTTCCCTCCGGCTCACGGTACTGGTCTCTGAGGCCAAGTACATCGAGCTGGCCGGCCTGTCGGCCAAGCGCAAGGAATCGCAAAAGCAGCTACGCGACACGGTAAAACGCATCAACGAAGCGGTCTTTGGTGCGCCCGAGCGACTGGATCGTGACCTCTGGCTGGCACGCTTGTCGGACCTGATTCTGGACGGGGTGCAGTTTCCGGCCAGTGCCCGGATCAACCTGGCTGACTGGCGACGAGCCATCCGCGAAGGTGCATGCGAAATTGCCATTCGCGGCTATTCCCATGTCTTCGTCTGGGGGCCGGATGATCCGTGCGACTGTTCGTCGTTTGCACCCGTTGCCGAACTTGAGGGAGCTTACCAGGAAGTGTTCGGGCGACCTGAATTGCGTGAACTGGTGCGTTGCTATTTCGAGAACCGTGATCCGCTTCCCCTACGGAAAGCCATTGCCCAGGAGGATGTGTGGTCTGAGATGGAATACCAGAGGCCGACGGACCGCACCAAGATCAAAGTCCCGCGCACCCACACATCGGATGAGGATGACGAACCCCCGCAGATAGATGGCGGAGGTGGCGGAAGCCCGGTTCCGCCGACGGCACCTGCCACGCCTGGCGGTGCGGTGACGAAACCTGTTGCCGACATTCGGGACCAAGGCCCGGAAAACGCCGAAGCGAAGTGGGCATATCCGGGAATTGCCGGTGTCGTGTCGAGTGGACAGCCGCAGGCAGAATCGAACGATGACACCGAGTGGTTAAAGTCTGTTGAGACGAAGGCGAAGCATGCGCTACAGCAATTCCAGCTTCAGGCGAAAGTCGTTTCCAGTGTGCTCACTCCGAATTGCGCCCTGATTAAGTTTGCAGGCAGCTCGAATCTCACGGTTGAGCAGGTGAACCGAAAACGGTCGGAACTGCTCACCACCTACGGCCTGAACGTCGTGGCGATCCGTCCTGAGCCGGGACTCGTCAGCCTTTCGATTGAGCGGCCAAAGCGCCGCGTGATCCGGACCCAGGAACTCTGGTCCAGATGGCAACCGCCCGCCGGCTGGGGGAACCGGACATTGCTGATCGGTGTGCGTGAAGACGATGGAGAACTGCTGTTCCTTTCTCCCGGCAAGGCCCACGCTCCACATACATTGATCGCCGGTTCGACCGGAAGCGGCAAGTCAGTCCTGATGCAGAACATCATCCTGGCCATCGCCGCGACGAATGTCCCGGCACAGGCTCGCATCGTGCTCATCGATCCGAAACAGGGCGTTGACTACTTCGCATTCGAGAATCTGCCGCACCTGGATGGTGCGATGGTGGTCGATCCCGCAGAAGCTATCACCAAGCTGGAGCATCTGGTCGCCGAAATGGACGCCCGGTACGTGAAGTTTCGGGCTGCCCGGTGTCCGAATCTTGACGAGTTCAACAAGCGCTGCGACGAACCGGCTCGGCTTCCCGTGATCTGGGTTATCCATGACGAATTCGCCGAGTGGATGATGGTTGACGAATATAAGGAAGCTGTCACGAGCATTGTCGGGCGGCTAGGGGTCAAGGCACGGGCTGCCGGTATTCATCTGGTGTTTGCCGCACAGCGACCTGATGCGAATGTGATGCCCATGCAACTGCGGGCGAATCTTGGCAATCGGCTCATCCTCAAGGTGGACTCGGCCGGAACTTCAGAGATTGCGTTGGGTGAACCAGGCGCTGAGTTCCTGCTTGGGCACGGCCATCTGCTGGCGAGGCTGGAGGGCTCCCCTGGACTTTGCTTTGCCCAGGTACCATTGGCGGAACCCGCTTTCGTCGATGACGTGGTGGGCGTGATGCCGCTGAAGCTGACGTGATCCGGGGAGGGTGACATGAGGAATCCGGACTGGGTGCGTGACGAGATCATCTTGGCGATGGACCTCTACCTGCGCGCGGGTCGGAAGCAACTTCCACCTGGCCACGACGATGTGGTGAGACTCAGCCAGTTACTTAACCGTCTCCCCGTTCATCCGGTCTCGGCACGGGACGAGGCTTTCCGCAATCTGAATGGAATTTCGATGATCCTGGGCAATTTCCTCGGAATTGACCCACAACATAACCAATCAGGACTGTCGAGGAACAATCAGTTACAAACGACGGTTTGGAACGATTTCATTGACCATCCTGAACGGCTGCGGCGTACGTCAGAAGCCATTGAGACCGCGATTTCCTTCGACGATCTCGACGAACATCCAGCTTCCGTCGATGACGAAGAGGTGTTTCCGGAAGGGCATATTCTCACGAGGCAACACGTCCTGCGTGAACGTAACCGGTCGGCAGTCGCGGCCAAGATTGACCGTGTATTGCGTAATGAAGGCCGACTCGCATGCGAGGTGTGTGGATTTGATTTCCTCGAATTCTACGGCGAGTTGGGCAGAGGCTTCGCTGAATGCCATCACCTTGTACCACTCGCAGAAGTCGCGTTCCATCGGAATACACGACTTGACGATCTGGCTATCGTCTGCGCGAACTGTCACAGGATGCTGCACCGGGGACGGCCCGCACTGATACTCGACACACTCAAAGGCCTCATCGAGCGACTGAATCAGCCGCAGAATGGAAGGGCCTCGTGAGCTCGCTCATCTATCTTGACAACAACTCGACCACTCCCGTCGATCCGCTGGTGTTTGAAGCCATGCGGCCGTACTTCACTGAGTGGTACGGAAATCCCTCCAACCAGCATCATTCCGCCGGAAGCCGTGCAGCGCGTGCGGTGGAAAAGGCGCGTGCTCAGGTTGCCGCTGCTATCGGTGCGGAGCCTGCATCCATCGTGTTCACGAGCGGTGCGACCGAGAGCAATAATCTCGCGATCCTGGGCATATGCAGGGCAAGTCGTTCAGCGCCCGGCCACATCATCACGTCAGCCATCGAGCACAAATCTGTCGTCGAGCCGTACCGTCACCTGGAGGCATCGGGATGGAAGACTACTTTCCTTCGCCCAGATTCCCTGGGCACAGTTGACTGGCGATCAGTCGAGGATGCCATTACCCCGGCGACAATGCTGATTAGCATTATGGCGGCCAATAACGAAGTAGGTACGATTCAGGCCGTGGAGCAGATCGGTGAGGTATGCGACCGCCACGGGGTGATTTTCCATTGTGATGCCGCGCAATCGCTGGGTCGGATGCCGATCAATATCAGCCATTGGAATGTTGATCTGTTGAGTTTGTCCGCACACAAGGCATATGGCCCGAAGGGTGTAGGGGCATTATTCGTGCGTGAGAATCGCAAAACGGACATGCTTGTACCGCTCGCCTTCGGCGGCGGACAGGAATCGGGTATCCGTCCGGGAACGCCTCCAGTGCCTAACATCGTTGGATTCGGGGCCGCGTGCGAACTGGCCTGCGGGAGCCTGGCGGAAGAGTCTGGTCGTCTTCGGATGCTTCGGCAGTCCTTGCTCGATCAACTCAGGCATTGTGTCCCGGACCTGGTGGTGCATGGCCATCCGACGGATGCACTTCCTGGTCTGCTTTCGGTCGGGCTTCCGGGTATAAACGGCGATGAATTCCTGTTTGCACTTCAAGATGTGGCAATCAGCCAGGGGGCAGCCTGTACTGCCGGGAGCCCTGAGCCTAGTCATGTGCTTAAAGCACTTGGCGTCGGATACGAACTCGCCCGTTCCAGCTTCCGATTTGGCATTGGGAGATTTACCACCATAGAAGACGTTAATCGGGCGGCCGCAGAAGTGGCCCGAGTTCTTGCCATCTTGCGCTGACGGTTTTCCGATTCGCTGCTTCCAGCATTAAGCTGGCTTTAGGATCGGTTCATTCACCGTCGCCGTCGGAGTGTTTCGTCGCAGGGGTTCACAAGCCCCGCGCCCCTGTGACGAAATGCGACAAAGGCAGAGGTGATGCCCTGGCCTTACCAACCATTCACCAGAGCCGGAGGTGGATTCCGAGCGGGGTTCCTCCTTCGCCTTCTGGCTCGAAGGTGCAGTTATGTGGGGCTTTGGCCATCGGGCTTTTGCAGGCGCTCCGCCACGATGCGTTCTCGGAATGTCATCGGTGGTTGCGGGTTGATATCCGCCACGGGTATGGCATCGGCTTCGTTTGCTGAACCGGATGCGGCTATGGACTCAGTCCTACGCCGGATGCGGGCGGTGACAGGTTCCTCGGCGGAGGAATGCTTTTGGCGGACGCGCTGTGGCGTGGCCTCAATGCTGTGTGCCGCCTTGAGTGCCTTGATCTTCTCGGCGAGTTCGGAAACGCTCGGCCCTTCTTTTTTGTCCGACTGATGGGCACTGCTCGAAAGTCCCGCCTTGAGCTGGTCACGCAGGCTTGTCAGTTCGGCCAGATATGCGTCATGCACGAACGGCTTGCCGAGCCGTGCCTGATAGTCGCGAACCTGGGCTTCGGCGATGGCGAGGTCTTGTCGAACACGGTCGCAGTCAGAGCCGTAGCCTGTGGCGAGACGGTCAAGGGCGTTCAGGACGGCACGCGGTCCCTGGTGTTCCCGCGACAGCATGGTCGAGCGGGTCGTGCTGCCTTCGAGATAAACATCGGGCGGGAATTGCGGATGAACCACCATGCCAAAACGTAAGCCACGGTAAGTGCCAAGCGGAACGCGCGTCCTTTCCTGGATGTGCATCGGCATGGCATCAAATTTTGCACCGAGTACCTCGGTGATGGCGTCGCGGGCAATGTCTCGACCGCCGATGGCGATGGGGTCGGTGGCGTGCGCTTTCGCGGTGGCGTCGTCCGCCGAGAGCTTCGACAACCGCTCTTTCTGGCTTGCAATGGTTCCCGGCAAGTCCCGCACGCTGCGGCGGGCGACGTATTGTTCGTCGAGATGGTTTTTCTTGAGCAAGGTGAGCCGTTGCAATTCGGCGTCGGCCTCGGCGAGCGTCAACACCGCCGGGTTGCCTGATGCAATCGCTTTCACTTCGGCATAAGAGAGTTCCTGGCCGCCGATGTCCTCGGCACGCCGTAGCGCGTTGTCGCCGGTGATGACCTGGCCGATGAAGCGGGCCTTGGTCTCTAACGCCTGCCACATATAGGCGTCGAATGATCCTTCCGTGACATAGCGATAGATCGACACTGCCGCGTTCTCGTTACCCTGCCGGAGTATGCGACCGTCGCGCTGCTCGACTTCCGCAGGCTTCCACGGGGCGTCGAGGTGATGCAGCGCAACCAGTCGTTTCTGGACGTTGGTGCCGGTCCCCATCTTCTGTGTGCTGCCGATCAGCACGCGAACCGAACCGTTCCTGACCTTCTCGAAGAGCGCCTGTTTCTTGGCGTCGGATTCGGCGTCGCCGATGGCCGCGATCTGCTCGCGGGGGATGCCGTTTGCGATCAGCTTAGTGACGATCTCCTCGTAGGGTGAATACCCCCACGCGGTAGGATTCACGCCCATGTCGGCGAAGATCATCTGTGTGCCGCGTGTCGCGGTGGATTGATTCCAGTTGGCCACGACATTATCGACGAGGCGGTTGACCTTCGATTCCGGGAAGTCAGGTGCCGTGGCGGAGAGCATCCGTGCGTCGGTCGCCAGTTTGCGTCCGTCGGTGGTGATGGAAAGGGCGTTGTCCTCACGCGGATCAACCTTTTGTGACCGCAATCGTTCGTAACGCTCGACCAGTTCCTGCTGAAGGGCTTGCTGCTCTTCCGACATCGGGCAGGCAACCACGGTGGGCTTGCCGCCTTGCAGGCGGGGACGCGGCAGATTCAGCATCTCGGCAGTCTGCACATCCGAGAAAGCCCGGAACATCTGCTGGAGTTCCGGCAAGTTAGTAAATCGTGCGAATCGGCTGCGTGGCCTGAGTCCCGCGCCGTCTGGCGAGATTTCCATCGTGTCGATGACTTCGCCGAACGTCGCTGCCCATGCGTCGAAATGCTCCAGCCCGCGGCTGCGTAGTCCTTCGGGATCGAGGAATCTCTGCATCGTGTACATCTCAACCATCGTGTTGGAAATCGGCGTGCCGGTGGCGAACGTCACTCCATGCCCGGCGTGCTGCTCGTCCAGGTAACGCGCTTTCATGTACACGTCAAAAGCCCGCTCCGATCCGCCGGTCTGGATGCCGGCGACACGTTCCATCTTGGTCGGCGTCTCCAGGTTCTTGAAATAATGGGCTTCGTCGATGAAGACGTGATCGACGCCGAGTTCATCGAACACCAGCCCGTCATCCTTCTTGTCCTCGGCGAGTAAATCCTTCAGGCGTTCGCATCTCGCTGCCTTCTGTTTCTCGATGGTCTTGATGAGGTTGCGGTTGGCACCTTTTGCACCCGCGTGCTCGATCAGCAACGCGTCGTACTCGGCGATCTGCTCAAGGAGAAACTTCTCCTGGTAGTCGCGTGACATGCCGATCCGCTCGAAGCTGCTGTGGGTGACGATGATGCCGTCCCATTCGCCGCTGGCCATCTTGGCGGTCAGGAATTTGCGGCGGTCGCGGGTCAGGTCTTCCTTGGCGGCAACGAGCAATTTGGCGTTGGGGTAAAGCTGCATGAACTCGCGGGAGAACTGCTCCAGCAGGTGGTTGGGAACCACGTACATCGGCTTCTTGATAAGCCCGGCCTGCTTCATCTTCATGCCGGTCGCGGCCATCGTAAACGTCTTGCCTGCGCCGACGACATGGGCGAGCAGCGTGTTGCCCGAACTCATGCCGCGCCAGACGGCATCGTTCTGGTGGGGCCGAAGCGTCAGGGCTTGATTCATGCCGGGGAAATCGAGGTGCGACCCGTCGAACAGGCGGGGACGCAAATTGTTGTAAGTGTCGTTGTAAAGTCGCACGAGGCGTTCGGTGCGATCCGGCTCTTTGAATACCCAGGAGCGGAAGCGTTCCTTGATGAGTTTCTGCTTCTCTCTCGCGGCCATCGTGTCTTCCTGATTGACGACGCGCTCCTCGCGATCGCCATTCTGGATCGTGTCGTAGATGGTCGGCGATTTCATGTTGAGCGCCAGTTCCAGCAGCCAGGTGCCGTTGGCTCGCGATGTGCCAAACTCCGACGTGGCGGCCACCGATTGTTTAGCGGCGTAGTCCGCGTCCAGGCTCCAGACGGCATCCTTCTTCAGGTGGGCAACGGGAACCGATGATGGATCGACTTTGAATAGATCGGCGGCGAAGGCTTGAACGTCCCGCTCCGGTATCCACGGTGCGCCGAGATTGGCGTCGATGTCGCCGGGCAGTACGTCCTCGGGCTGCACGCTCTTCAGTGCCGTGACGTTGCGGGCATATTGCGGGCCTGCACGCTCTACAGCGGCGAGTTTTTCACGGACGTTGCCGGACAGATACGCATCGGCGGTCTGCCATGTTCTCGATACCGGGTCGGGGTAAATCAGGTCTGCAAGCTCTGCGACAATCTCTGCTTTCGTCTTGCCGTAGAGCGTTCCAATGAATGGCAGGTCAACCGTGCCCCGTTGATTCAAGGAAACCAGCAGCCCTTCCTCGGCGCTGCGGACATGCGTGATGGGCGGCGTCTTGCCGACCACGTCCTTCGTCATGATCGCGGCCTTGGTCGCCTTGTTCGATACCTCGTCGTAATCCTCCAGCGACATGACCAGCATGGCGTCCGGGTCTTCCTTGAATTTCACGAGATTGGGCATTCGCCGGATCATGCTGCCGTCGGATGTTTCCCCGAACGTCGTCTTGTTGATCGGGCCATACGTTGCCACGAACCGGTCGTAGGCGTGGCCCAGCTCCCGGCGCGCCTCATCGCGGTTGTTATCGGGCCAGCCTTCGTTCTGTGATTGCAGGACGCGGCGGGCATGGTCACGCAAGCCCACGAGGGCGGAAAGACGTTTGCCGATCAGCGTGCCATCTGACTTCAGCGTCTTGCCGCCATAGACGACGGGGACACCCTGACCGCCCTGGGATTGATGAACGACGCGATCAGTGCCAACGAAGAAGCTGCCTTCGCTGATATGTCGTTCGGGCGGTGGCGGTGTAAAGGCGGGGGCGGGTGCATCCAGATTTGTTGATACCTGTCCGGCAGCGAACTCGGGTAGGCGGTGTATTGCTTCCTTCAGTTTCCCGGAAAGATCCCCATTGCCTTTGACGCTGTAACCTTCGCCTCCATAGAGCGTGTCTTTGCGGGTGAAAGTACCCAGCACCATTTCCGGATGATTCAGGAAGTAGCGATTGATGGGAATGTCCATGCCTTCAATGGCAAGCGGTGCAACGCCCAGCCAATCAGGATCAACGTGCTTCTCGGTTTCGCCCGGTGCCCGCTTGCGCAGAAACACGATGTCCGTGACCACGGCCGTGCCTTCCCGCTTGAAGGCATCGGAGGGGAGGCGGATCGCACCAACAAAGTCCGCCACACCTGCAAGGTGTTCGCGGATGGCGGCGTTCTGCTTGTCGAGCGTGAAGTGCGTCGTGACCAGTGCCATCACTCCGCCGGGCTTCAGGGCGTCGATGGATTTGGCGAAGAAGTAATCGTGCAGGGAGAGCTTCTGCCCCCGGTAATCGAGCTTCACGTCGGCGAACGGCACATTGCCGACCACGGCGTCAATGCGGTCCTCGGGTAGCTTCGTATCGCGGAAGTTCTCGATGCGGATGTCCTGGCCGGGGTGGAGTGCTTTCGCAATCCGCCCCGATATGGAATCCATTTCAATGCCGATGAAACGTGCCCCCGACTGGCCGTGGCTCATGAAGTTGCCGGTGCCGCATCCTGGCTCCAGGATCGTGGCGCCCTCGGGTACGCCAAGCCGGGCGATGGCCTCGTGAATTGATGCGATGACTGCCCGTGATGTGTAGAAGGCATTGAAGGTGGTGCGTTTGGCACTGTCGTACTCCGCTGGCGGAAGCAGCGTCTTCAGTTCCTCACCGACGGCCTGCCATCCGGCGTCCTTGTATGTGCCGGTGACCGGGTTGGGAAAGATCGAGAGGGCGACTGGCCCGAAACCTGAGAAGCGGGCAAGGATGTGTTTTTCGTCCGGCGTTGCCGGTCGGTGTTCCTGCTCGATGGCCTTCAGCGTGCGGATGGCGGCGATGATGTCGCGGGCCTTGGTCTTTTCGCCGCTGGCCATGCCGCCGTTTGGATGCGTCGCTTCATGCCCGCCGGGGGTATCGCGTTCTGCTAAGGTTGGCTCTGGCTGCGGTCGTATGCCGGTTGTGGACTCTTCTGGATGGGAGTCAGCAAGGCTGGACTGGCTTCGGATAGGCAGAGTCGCCTCATGCCTGGCAGGGGTATCGTGCTCTGTTGAAGTTGGCGCTGGCGGGGGTTGCGTGTCGCTTGTGGACGGTTCGGCGGCGAAGTCGAAAAGGCTGTGCTGTTTCCGGGACGCCTTTACCTTTTCGGTGTGTGACCTACCAGATACGCCATCGCCCCGTCGAGCGTAGGCAGTTCCGTTTCGGCCTGATGAGACACGGTGGGCAAACGATCCTCCAGTTCCCCGAGAGCCATTTCCATTGCTTCCGAAGAGATCTGGCTGGGATGGCTTTCGGGCTGGGACTTCGCGAGCGTCTCCTTCCAGGTCTCGTGGCTGGCCTTCAGTTCCCTGGCGCAGCTCTCCACGGTCGGCAGGAGACGGCGTGTCAGCCGAAGTTGTTCGTGCAACTCCGTCCGTTCCTTCAGAAGTTCGAGGACTATGGTTTTGTACTGCATGGTTGTCTCCTTTATATGGTGAGTTTACTGGATTGGTCGGTTCAAGTGAATCGTCGGCATCGAGTGGGAACAGTGTGGGTTGGCCCTCTGAGGGCGGTTTCTTCGGCATACGTCAGGGGAAAACCTCCGCCCGCTGATCGCCGCCATTGGCGTGCCGTGCATCCCGATGCGATTGCTGTTTGCGTTCCTGACGGCGTTGGTGCGGCATGGTCACCTCGACCGGCCGTGGCCCCGGCTGTCGGTGGGGCCGAATGCGTCTCGTAGAACCTGCTGGGCGGCGACGCCCGCCATCACGATCATGCAGCCGAGGGCGACATACTGCATGACCATTGCCATGCGCTCATTGCCGCAATTCTTGGACATCATCTGGGCCTGCGGGCCGAGCTCGTGTAGGAAATGGGTTGGGGGAAGGGACATAGCAAACCCTTTCGATCATCAAAACGGAATCTCGGGGCTTGCTTCGATTCCCTTCTCGTGGCGGACCATCTGACGGACTTCCTGGTAGAGCCGTTCGGCTTCAATACGCGTGGTCATGGCTGAATCGTGCCTGACCGGGTGCGTCCAGATCATGTCGGTCGGGTTCCAGCGGTAGCCGGCGTCCTTCAACTTTTCAATGACTGCCGGGCTTGGCTTCTCGTCGAACTTGATCGCCATCTGGCGGTCCTGCTTACTCTCGAAGAGCCTGACACCAGCGAGATAGTCCGTGGCGATGCCGAACGGATCGGGGGCGGTGACACGCTTCTTTTGCCCTACCCTGTCGGCGAAGCTCTGGCTGCCCTCCTGGATTTCGGCTGGCGGCGGCTCGGCAACGGCGGTAGAGGTTTCTTCCTTGGGAGATTGTTGATCGGGTGTGCGTTTGCGTGTAGACATGTGGTGATCCTCCTTGTTGTAATGCAGGGCTATCCTTAACCCTCATTAACGATATTAGCACAGGTGCAAACGCTCGCGCAATAGGCTGAGTGCGAGTTTGCGAGGTGTGAGCATCACGTAAGGCGCAGAAAATAAGGCATCACCGCGTTTCATATCTCTGTAAACCGCAGAAACACAGGCATCATGGAGGATTGGCTTTAGCGGTTTTCGCCCACCATCGACACCGGCAGCAAGGCAGTTTCTGCCTGGGTAGCTACTCCGGTCTACTCCGGTGGATGGTGGCGACAAGCGAGTCAACAGGTGAAAGGTGAGGGACTATCCGGCGCGCATCCGACGCCAGCGGGATAGCTCACCGAAAACCGAGCTTGGCGGGGCGTCTGGCGGCTGGAACCGTTCCAGCCGACCTATGCAGAGCATAGGGAAGACGCCTGTACAAAAATGATTTGTCAAGCTCCATCAGTTTCTGATGGGTGCAGTCCCCACCAGGTGCCCAGGATGGCGGGCCAGAATGGCCTGCTTCCGGTCATGGAACCAGGTCCGTCCAACGAGACGGCCCCGCCTGGCTCTGGCGGGGAAAGAGGTGATTTGAGACAAATTCGATTAAGGGAGTTGGGGATGCGGAAGCAAGCCCGGCCGCTGGCCAGAGCGGAGTGACGCGGGTGATGCCGGTCTTGTGATTTTTGAACTCTCCCCTTGCGGGAAACGCGAATAGCGTTTTTTGGGCGGAAGGGGGACGAAAGAAGCGGAGGGGCACAATGTCTGCACAAGCGAGGCTCTGGGAGCGCGGAAGATCGGGGAGGAGGCCGCGAAGGGAGCCTGGCCTGATCCTTGACGGCCGGGGGATTCACCCCCGATTTGCGATGACTAAGCCATGAACGGCCCTGAGGTATGCTGCTTCTTCGTCTAACATCTCCGAAACTCGCATGGATTGATTAACAGCGGGTAAACGCCAACTACGGTCGCGGCGGTGTGTCCCGCCCGGTATTCGTTTCAGGCAGACGGCGGGCTTGGTCGGCGAGAGCGGGGAAGAGAGCGGTTTCAAGGCCTCTGATTTTGGCCTGTTTGGACAGGTTGGGCATGGTGAGGATGCGCTGGGCGGTGTCGGAAGAGATGCTAGTGCCCCAGAGGTTGAGATCACCGCCGACATGCAGGTCGGGCGGCAGGGTGGTGATGCGGGTGTGGCTGAGGTTGAGGTTTCCGCCGACATGCAGGTCGGGCGGCAGGGTGAGGATGCGCTGGGCGGTGTCGGAAGAGATGCTAGTGCCCCAGAGGTTGAGATCACCGCCGACATGCAGGTCGGGCGGCAGGGTGGTGATGTGGGTGTGGCTGAGGTTGAGGTTTCCGCCGACATGCAGGTCGGGCGGCAGGGTGGTGATGCGGGTGTGGCTGAGGTTGAGGTTTCCGCCGACATGGAGGCCAGTCGGCAAGGTGAGGATGCGCTGGGCGGTGTCGAAGTAGAGGCTACCGCCGACATGCAGGCCGGTCGGCAGGGCGGTGATGGGGGTGTGCCAGAGGTCGAGATCACCTCCGACATGCAGGCCGGTCGGCAGGGCGGTGATGCGGGTGTCGGTGAGGGCGAGGTTTTCGACCATGCCGCGGCAGAAGCTGATGCGCTGGGGTTCGTCGGCGACGATCCTGGCGATCTCGGGCGTGAGTTCGCGGATGCCGGGCCGCTCGCCCGCTTTGCAGGGGGCTAACATCTTTTCGATGAGTTCCTGTTCCCTGTTTCTCAGTGCCTCAAGGTGTGCAGCATCGGGCGGCTGGAGGGTGTTCCAGTCCAGTCCTCGTTCCAGGTTGCACTGGAGGCGGATCAATTCGGCGCGGTTCGGGTCGCCATTGTCTTCGAGCCAGTCGGCGTAAATAAGCCGGTCGGCATCGTCAGCCGGCTTGCTGGCAATGGCATCGAGGAATCCTGCTTCTTCTGATTCTGACATGTCCAGAGTTTCGCATGGAATGGTTAACGGCGGGTAAACGCCAACTACGGTCGCGGCGGTGTGTCCCGCCCGGTATTCGTTTCAGGCAGACGGCGGGCTTGGTCGGCGAGAGCGGGGAAGAGAGCGGTTTCAAGGCCTCTGATTTTGGCCTGTTTGGACAGGTTGGGCATGGTGAGGATGCGCTGGGCGGTGTCGGAAGAGATGCTAGTGCCCCAGAGGTCGAGATCACCGCCGACATGCAGGTCGGGCGGCAGGGTGGTGATGCGGGTGTGGTCGAGGTCGAGATCACCTCCGACATGCAGGTCGGGCGGCAGGGTGGTGATGCGGGTGTGGCTGAGGCTGAGGTTTCCGCCGACATGCAGGCCAGTCGGCAGGGCGCTGATAGGGGTGTTGTCGAGGTAGAGGCTACCGCCGACATGCAGGCCGGTCGGCAGGGCGGTGATGGGGGTGTGCCAGAGGTCGAGATCACCTCCGACATTCAGGCCAGTCGGCAGGGCGGTGATGCGGGTGTCGGTGAGGGCGAGGTTTTCGACCATGCCGCGGCAGAAGCTGATGCGCTGGGGTTCGTCGGCGACGATCCTGGCGATCTCGGGCGTGAGTTCGCGGATGCCGGGCCGCTCGCCCGCTTTGCAGGGGGCTAACATCTTTTCGATGAGTTCCTGTTCCCTGTTTCTCAGTGCCTCAAGGCGTGCAGCATCGGGCGGCTGGAGGGTGTTCCAGTCCAGTCCTCGTTCCAGGTTGCACTGGAGGTGGATCAATTCGGCGCGGTTCGGGTCGCCATTGTCTTCGAGCCAGTCGGCGTAAATAAGCCGGTCGGCATCGTCAGCCGGCTTGCGGGCAATGGCATCGAGGAATCCTGCTTCTTCTGATTCTGACATGTCCAGAGTTTCGCATGGAATGGTTAACGGCGGGTAAACGCCAATTACGGTCGCGGCAGATCATGGCTTCTGTTTCCGATTAGTGTTGCAATGCCCGGTTTGATCGCACGCGATCAACCGAAACAGAGGGAAAGCTGAGAGGGAGAGTGCAGTCAAAGACGGCCATTGTGGGGGTACAATGTCTGCACAAGCGAGGCTCTGGGAGCGCGGAAGCTAGGGTGGTGCCGCGCCGAACGCCGGAGGGCATCCTTGACGCCATGGGGGATTCACACCCTGTCGATTGCCGTGGTGAAGTGATCCGACGTTTTCAAGCGTATCCGCGACGCACGTCATCCGCCAATCTTTGGCGTGTCATCGCGCTGGCAATTAGCTGGCGACGTGGTCGGCATGGCCTTGTTGGTCTGAGGTGGCTTCCATCAAAATTGTCACGAGTGTGATATGGCGGTTCAAAATTGCCATATCGAGCGGCGTCTGCCGCCGGATGTCGCTGGCATTTAGCTCTGCGCCTTTCTCGATCAGCACCCTCGCGAGGTCGGTATGACCCCTGCTGGCAGCCAGATGCAGCGGTGTCCCGCCCCGGTCGTCGCGGGCATTGGGGTCAGCGCCTTTTTCGATCAACAGCAGGGCGAGGCCGGTATACCCCTCGCTGGCAGCCAAATGCAGCGGAGTTTGCCGCCGGTCGTCGCGGGCATTGGAGTCAGCGCCATTCTCGATCAGCATTCGGGCGAGGTCGGTGTGGCCGCCCAAGGCAGCCAAATGCAGCGGTGCCCGTTTCTGGTAGTCCTGGGCGCTTGCCGCGATTTTCACGATCAGCATCCGGGCGAGTTCGGTGTGGCCCTGCTGGGCGGCCAAGTGAAGAGGCGTCCGCTGCCATTCGTCCCTGGCAGTTGGGTCAGCGCCAGAATTCAGGGCTGCTTCTGCGTCGTAAACCTGGCCGCTTTCTGCGGCCTTAAAGAGTTTTCGGTCGGCTACTTTCGGTGTCATTACATCCTCCGGAGTGAGAATCAGCCCTTTTCGAGGCAAAACTTGAATTGATGATTACCGCAGACGATGCGTAAGCGCAACTATGGAAATGCGAGAGCGATCTGGCAAAAATATGATGGCGGACGTGAAAGGAACCAGCGCTTGGGCCAACACCTACTCGGTTGATGCTGACGTGATCCGGAAATTGGTTGCCATTTCCATCATTTGCGGATATTCGTGGTGCCGCTGATAACCACACTTTCAATGCTCATGAAACCAGACAGCGACTATGCTAGGAACCGACGGGTCGAACGGTTAATAAACGTCGCCCTGAGCCTCATCATCGTGATCTTCAGCATGGCAACAGCTACGCTCATTTTCATGGGCACTTTAGCCTGGCGACATTGATCTATCCTCTCAAAGGGCGGAAATGACCTTCCATCGCATGTTGCGACGTCATCCATGAATCTCTGACCGGGCGACCTCTCGCTATCTTCCGGCAAATCGTGCCGCATCGAACGACCTGCCGAACACCTCATTGACCCAGTCCACAAACTCTGGCTCTGGATCAGTGACCTCGTTCCAGTTCATATGTCGGGGGTCGTCCTCATCGCGTTCGGGCGAGCCATCGACATTCATCGGGCAAGTGAAGATAGTGGCCTTGTCCTCGGAGACAGCGGCAAAGCACCCAAACTCATTACATTTGACATAGGTGTTGTGGAGGTACGTCAGCAATTTGCGAAGTGCGGCGCTCGGCTCTTCTACGTTGTGCGGGGCATTCATAGGCGAATTCCTTTCCGGGCCGGTCTGGGCCGACAATGTGTCTCTGTTACTACGCTTTGGCATCCGAAGCAACTCGTTGATACGGTCATGAGTGGTTCCTCCCTGCTGTTCAATAGTCTTCGGGTAACAGGATCGTGGTCACCGAGCGGTCGGACTCGGTGATGATCCAGAAGCGGTGCTGGCCTTTTCCGTATGCCGAGAACAGACGGCATCCCTGCTGCACGGCGGATTCATTCGCCAGCGTATCTTCCGGGCACAGGTCGCCCCAGTCGCCGCAGGCATGTCGGCGCAGGGCAGTCATGACCTCTTCGGTGGTGAGCTGCAAGCTGGCGTTCGCCGTGACGGCCACTTGGCCGAGCGGAAACCGTGCGGTTCCGGTCATGGCTGGTCTCCCGGCTCGATAGTCTGGGTGCGATTACTGCCGGGCTGTAGCCCGTGCAGGAAGTCCACCGCACGCTGGGCGTGGGCAGCCGCCTTGAAAATGGCGCGACTGTCGTCTTTCAGGACTTTCAGCCAGTGGTCGAGATACGCGGCGTGGTCCTCACGAATCTCGGGGGTGATGCCAAGGTCGCAGCAGAGGAAGGCCGCACCGATCTCGGCGACCAGTTCTTCCTGGGCGTATCCTTCGTCGCCATACTTCTTGCGCCCGAATTCGCGGGTCAGTCGGCTGGGATGCTTGGTCCAGTGGGTCAGCTCGTGAGCGAGCGTCGCGGAATAGCTCTCGGCGTCCCGGAAAGCCGCGAAGGGCGGCATCTGCACATAGTCCGCAGCGCAGGCGTAGTAAGCCTGATTCCCGCCGTGGCGGATGTCGGCACCGGTATTGGCGAAGAACTGGTCAGCGGTTTCGATCCGCTGCACCGGGTCGAGTTGCGGGGCGGCAGTGGCGTAGAAGTGATCGGGGAGTCCCTCGATCTGCTCGACGTTGAAGACGGTGTAACCTTTCATGAAGTAGATGTCGCGCGCGTTCTCCTCGCCGCCTTCGATGGCCTCGGTCTTGGTGATGCGGTTGGCATAGACGACCAGCGATCCCCTGGAGTCCTTCCGGACGTTGCCATTCAATTCCTTCGCCTGATTGAAGGTCATCCAGATGGGGGCGGTAAAGTTATGGCTCATGGCAGATGCCCAGAGCATCAGCACGTTGATGCCCTTGTAGGGCTGACCAATCGCTCGTAAGGGCCGGGTGATGCGCCCGGCGGCGTGTTCGGCGTCCCACGGTTTGAGCCAAGGGCGGACACCGTTTTCGAGGTCGGTGATGATGGCGTTTGTAACGCGGGTATAGAGGTCAGTGCGTGTCGTCATGGTTGGAATCCTTTCCAAGAGTGGGCGGGTGTTTCCACCCGCCCGGTTGCTGGTTATGCCGCCTTCCTGGCTTTTTTGGCTTTGGCCGGTTTCAGACTCTCGGCGATGCCGAAGGCCATGCTGGTCGGAAGCCAGCCTTTCAGCCTCTCCACCTGGTCTGGCGTCCGGCCATGCTTCTCGGGATCGGAAAAAGCCCGGTCAAGCTGATCGACGAGCGATGCTTTCTTTTCGCCCACTCGGGATTGCGACCATGCTTCCCCAAGGACTTCGCGGCTGATTCCAAGCAATTGCTCGCGGGTGATGCGGCCCAGATAGTTACCCTTGGTCGGCCGCCAGTAGCCGGCCATGTCGGCGTCTGTCAGTGACAAGGCGACATCGTAGGCCGTGGCATCCTCGCCTGCGGCGGGGGCCAGCTTTGGTTTCAGCGTCAACGCCACGCAATAGGCCAGCAATTCCAGCTTGGCCGTATCGGGCAACGAACGGAACGAATCGAACCGGGCGGCTTCTGATCGCGGCTTGAACCAATTGGCGGGAAGGGACTTCGCGATCGCGGCGAGAGCGTCGCCAGCCGCCGTCGGTTCTTTCTCGCTCGCCGGATTCAGGCGAGGGCGCTTGAACTGCACGTCGGCACCGTCATCGGCAGAAGGGATGTCGAGCATCGTGCTGGCCACCTGAAAGACCAACAGGTCCAGGGCAATCGCCGGATGCTTTGCGATCTCCACCTGTGCAACCTGTAAGCGGTCGGCTGCAAGGTCGCGGCGGAGGCTTTCGGTCAGTGGGTTTTTCGGCTTGGCCCGGTCCGGCTCGCCGTCGCCGCCATCCGTCCTCAGCAGCTTTGCCAGTTGCTTGCGCTGCTCCGGTCTGACCAGTCCCTTGTCGATGAACGGCGTTCCGTCCTGGCCGATAGAAACAAAGCAGCCAGCCAACGCCTTGTGCTCGGCTTCAAAGCCGACGAAAGTCGCCAGCTTTTGTTCCACCTCGTCCTGACAGTCACGAACGGCTTGCTGCTGGTCGAGCAACTCATCCGACTCGGTATCCTCAAGAGCCGCCTCGATTGCTTCCAGTTCGCCGTCAAGTTGCTGCTTGAAGGCGAGAAGTTCGGCCGGTGCGTCGATAAGCTGCGGCGGAATCCGCGTGCAGCGATTGACCAGCGTGTAATCACGCTCCGGATTGATCTCTATCCAGTTCCAGCCTTCGGCTTCGAGTTCCCGGCGGATGCCGTCGAGCTTCTTCTCGGCTAACCGGTTGAGCAATGCGGGCTTTTCAAGATAGACCTCCTCGCTGAACAGGTCAGTCCGGCTGGCACCGCCAGCGGCAGTGTAAGCGTCCAGCCCGACAAAGCGTGCCAGCTTGCTGGAAGCATCGACCATCTTTTCGGTAAGTGCGTCGCGGATAACGCTCGGGTCGTCCTTCTGCCAGTCCTGAAGCGATTTGAACACCTTGAGCTGTCGGCGGTGGTCGTCGGTGATGGTAAAGGCCATCAGGCATTCAAGGGTAATGCCTTCGTCGCGATATTCCTGGAGCAGGTCGGGTGCGACGCGAGCCAGTTTCATGCGCTTTTGGACGAGGCTTTCCTCGACTCCAAACCGCACAGCCACATCGGCGGCAGTCTGTCCCTTGTCGATCAGTTCAGCGAATGCCTGGAACTGGTCGGCCGGGTGCATGGCCAGCCGGACGGTGTTTTCGGCTAGGCTCATTTCAAGGGCATGGGCCTCGGTAACGATCTGGCATGGCACCGCGAAATCCGTTGGCAGCTTGCCCTCGGCCTGAATCGAACGGATTGCCTCCAGTCGCCGACCCCCGGCTATGACGAGAAACGCGCCGTCACCTGCGTCGGTGACGACGAGGTTCTGCATCAGTCCGTGCGACAGGATGGATGCTTTCAATTCGCCGATTCCGTCTTGCCGGATGGTGCGGCGGGCATTGAGTGGGGATTTCTCAAGCCTTGAAACAGCGATGAGCTGCGGTTGAGTCGTAGTAATGTCAGTGTTGGTCATAAGTAACTCCATGAATTGTTGGTTGAAAATGAAACCGGTGGGCGGCGAACCACCCACCGGTACCCAACTCAGGCTGCTGCCTGAGCGGATTCTTTGCGGCCTTTGGCGTCGGCCTGCTGCTGGTGCATGATCCAGGTGTGGGCCAGGTCGAGCAGCTTGGCCATCGTCAGCAGGTCGTCGGAGCCGAGGCTGTCGGTCTCTTTCCAGGTATCATCACCCTGCTTGTAGCCGCGGCTGGGATTGACGCTGTACCAGTTGCCCTTCTCGCCGTGGTTTCTCCAGATCGTGACTTGCAGGACGCCGATGCGGATTTTGTGTGCTGGTTGTGACATGTTGATTTCCTTCTCTTTTGTTTCCGGCCCCACCATTGAGGCCTTACGGCACGCCACTGAATCGGCTCTAGTCCGGGGCGAAGCGAGCGCAGCGAACCGGGCAAGCGGAAAATTGGGGGCGACCTTCAGGGGGAACCGATTATCCGCTTGCCCGGCCCGGCGGCTGATTCACAGTGCCAGTAATAAGGCCACAGGAGGGGTTGGATCGAAGCGGGGGGAGACGACTTGGATGACCGGATTAACACAACGCTTTAATGTCTCGGGTCAAGCCTTTGACGATCAGGGAGTTTTCAGGGCGAAACGAAACAATTGGAAAGGGCCGATTATCGGCCTGGTGCCTGGAAAGGGGCGGGGAGAAAAGCGGAGTCCAGAAACACTCGGCTGGCCGGATGGTGACGTGGCATTACGATCACACAGATGGGTTACATTCGCCTGTCGGCGCGAGACCGATTGGGCCAGACTCCCGATAGGCGATGGTGCGGATGATCGGACTCGAACCGATACTCTTTTGGGAACGGAAACCTAAATCCCGCGCGTCTGCCAATTCCGCCACACCCGCACAATTCACCTCTATAGCTGTGAAGGATGCTTCAGCCAACAAATATTGTTTCGATGGATCGCTCTCAGTCTTCTTCAATGGGTGAGGACTGCTCAGTTTTGCTTAGGTTCGGCTTGTTTTTCCGCACGTTAATGGCTGCCGCGTCCAGCGTGTTCTTGATGTGTGAGGCATAGTATTTCTCAATCATCTCGACGCTTGTACGGCAGTTCTTCGCAATCTGGTAAATGTCGGCGCCCTCCATCAGGCGTAGGCAGATGTAGGTGTGCCTCAAGCTGTAGGCGGTGCGGCGATTTCCGTCCCGATCAACCTTCAATTCAAGCTCGTTCAGAATGATATTGAACAGGTCACGTTGGGTTTTCCCAAAGACTCGGTCCTTTGGCAGCGGTTTCTTGCGCTTCCGCAACCGCTCAAAGGGCATGACTGCGCCGGTCATGCTTTTGCAGTAACCCACACCACGCTTGCCGCGTACTTCGATTTCGAGGATGCGTTCGCTCGTTGCTTCATCGGTAACGATGGCAACGTCTCGAAATTCGAGGCGGGCGGCCTCGTCCGGCCTCAACCCAGTGTTTGCCATGAAAAGAACGTAATCGTGCAAGTTCTCGCACGCCATTTTCCAACGAGGGTTCTTCGGGCTTTGGGCCCTTTTGCGAGTTGCCTGATAAAGCTGCTTGTACTCTTCGGGCGAGAACCACGCCCGATGGGTGATTTTGCCAGACATCTTGTAAGGTGCTGAAATGTCGGGCAGATACGGTAACCAGCCTTGCCGGTTGGCAGTTTTCAGGACTTGCCGGAGGACCACCAATTCCTGTTGAAGAGTGCTCCGCGACGGCCGGAGAGGTTCGCCCGTCTTCTTATCCTTGCGGGATGTCACCCGATGGATGCGGTAATCTTGCACCAATCCCGGTGTTATCTCCGAAAGAGCCTTGTCGCCGAAAAAGGGAAGCAGGTGAACTCGTAGCCGGTCGCGCACGCCTTCCACGTATTTCGGGCTGCGTTCACCAAAAGTGATAACTTCGTATTCGACAAGGAACCTGTCAGCGGCGAGTCGGAACGTCTTTCCGCCTTTAAGCTCGCCCAAACGGTCTTTGACTTTCAGGCCAAGATACCAGTCCTCAGCGAAGTCTTTTGCATGTGAAAGACTTTCCTCCATCGTGGAGACTCGCCAGTTCTTGCCCGCGAGGTAGGTCGAGCATTGCCAGTAGCTGCTGTTTTCCCGGCGGTAGATATGGAGCTTTCCTCCCATCATTTCATGGTGTTCTGGCATCCTGGGCTTCCCTGCCTCATCAATAATGACGATTTAGTGTGAAATACTGTGTAAGTTATGTGTAAGTCATTTTCTCTTGGCGGTCAATCAAAATGTGCTTGTTTCAGTGGTGTTTAACGCATGTGCGAGTGGTCGTTTACTGGATTTAGGTTCGGATGCTGTGTTGACTAAAGCATTAATATTACAAGAGAAAATGCCTAAGAAAGAACGTATGTGAAAGAGAATGTGTAAAAATGATGCGTTTATGCATGTGGTTTAGTTATTTAGATGACTTAGAACCACTAGATGTAGACATTCGATGAATTGGTATTTTCATTTGAAGTGATTGAATGTCCAGACGCAGCCGTTGACCAGGACAAACGACGGCCATTCGGCAGTGTTTTGAGGCTCAACATGGCCCGGTAGCCATTTCAGAGCTTTGAACCAGTGGTGATGACAGGAACCCGAGTGACGACCAGGTGTCCATCAAGCTCCTCCAAGAATTGGCAAAAAATATCGCTTTGCGGAAAGCCTGGCAATGTCTATGCGTGACATTGCGGTGGCGCATAGGTGACATTTAGGAAAGATCAATCCCGGCAAATTGAGGGTGAGTGCCGGTTACGGAGCAGTCGTTAACATTTCGTTAACGCGATTGTGATAGTCTAAAATGAGGCATGATCCGCATCACGCAACAGGATAGTGCCAAGGACGCCAAACGCTACTACGCGACGGCGGACTATTACAGCGAAGGGCAGGAGCTGGTTGGCTCCTGGGGCGGCAAGGGCGCATCCCGGCTTGGTCTTGAAGGGACCGTTGACAAGTTCTCTTTTGAGCGGCTTTGCGACAACCTTGATCCACGGACCGGGGAACCGCTGACAGTCCGGACACGTTCCGACCGGACGGTGGGGTACGACTTCACATTCTCGGTGCCGAAGTCGGTGTCATTGCTGT
The DNA here is from genome assembly GCA_021732845.1 of Planctomycetaceae bacterium. Classification (GTDB taxonomy): domain Bacteria; phylum Planctomycetota; class Planctomycetia; order Planctomycetales; family Planctomycetaceae; genus JAKFUF01. Next base: position 47,822 of record JAKFUF010000004.1, read on the forward strand.
ACGCCTTGAGCGGCGACCAGGACATTCTGGGTGCGTTCCGTGCGGCGGTCGATGAGACGATGCGTGAGATGGAAGCGGAGATGAAGACACGCATTCGCAGGAATCTCCAGGATACCGACCGCACTACCGGCAACATGGCCTGGGCAGAATTCATCCACACCACATCCCGGCCCGTTGACGGCCTCCCCGATCCGCAATTGCACGCCCATGTCTTCGTGTTCAACACAACCTGGGACGAAGAGGAAAGCCGCTGGAAAGCGGGCCAGTTCCGGGAACTCAAGCGGGATGCCCCGTACTTCCAGGCGGCATTCCGGGTCCGCCTCGCGGGCAAGCTTCAGGATCTGGGCTTTGGCGTTGCTCGCAAGCGGGACGATTTCGAGATTGCCGGGATTCCGGCCGATGTGCTGGGGCGATTCTCGCGGCGCACGGCGTTGATCGAGAAGCTGGCTGAGGAAAAAGGCATCACCGATCCCGACCGCAAAGCGGAACTCGGGGCCGAAACCCGCGAAAAGAAAGGCAAGCCACTTGGCTGGGATTCGCTGCGTAAAGAATGGGACGCACGTCTTACCGACAAGGAACGCAAGGCGCTGGCGGCGGTCCACCGCCGTGAAATCTTAATTGCAAGGCCCGAGCGTGGTGAGGTCTACTCCGTCGATCACGCCGTCGAGCATAGTTTCGTGCGCGAGGCGGTGGTGCCGGAGCGCAAGCTGCTTACCGAAGCCCTGAAACGCGGAATCGGCGCAGTGACGGTCGAGGGCGTGACTCGCGAAATGGCGGAGCGTCCCCTGATCCGCAGCGAGGTCGCCGGTCGCAAGATGGCGACCACAAAAGAAATGGTGGCGCTGGAATCGCGTCTGATCGACTTCGCACGCCAGGGACGCGGGCGTTGCCGGCCGCTGGGTGATCCGGATCGCCCATGCTCGCGGGAATGGTTCAACGACGGCCAGAAGGAAGCTGTCCGGCACGTCCTCGGCTCCCGCGACCGCGTGATGATTATCCGCGGTGTTGCCGGGACGGGAAAAACGACGCTCGAACAGGAAATCGGCGAAGCATTGGCGGACGCCAATCGGCCGGTCGTCGCCCTGGCTCAGTCGGTGAAGGCCAGCCGGGAAGTGCTGCGTGAAGAGGCAGGCTTCAAAATGGCCGACACCGTGGCCCGGTTCATGAAAGACTCGGCCATGCAGGAAGCGGCGAGGGGCGGCGTCATCCTCGTCGATGAGGCCAGCCAGCTCGGCACGCGGGACATGCTCAGCGTGTTCGACGTGGCGCAGTCTGTAAACGCCCGCGTCATTCTCGTGGGCGACCGCAGGCAACACCGCAGTGTCACTGCCGGTGAACCGCTGAAGCTGCTGGAAGAAACGGCGGGTCTGCAAGTAGCCGAAGTGACGGACATCCTGCGCCAGCAGGGCGATTACAAGAAAGCGGCGCAGGCGCTGAGCGAAGGCAGGACGGATGAAGGATTCGAGGAACTCGACAAGCTGGGCTGGATCAAGGAAGTGGCCGATGGCGACCGCTACAAGCAGTTGGCCGACGCATACCTCTCGGCGGTGGCCGAGAAGAAAAAGGGCGACCAGCCCAAGTCGGCACTCGTCGTGTCGCCGACACACGCCGAAGCGAACCGAATCACGGATGCGATTCGCAGCGGGTTGAAGGCGCAAGGCAAGCTCGGCGAGGAACACATCGTCAAAGGATGGGTTGCGGCCCATCTGACGGATGCGCAGAAAACCGATGCCACTCAGTACGAGCCGGGCGACCTGCTTCAGTTCCACCAGAATGCACCCGGCTACCAGAAAGGATCGCGCCTGATCGTGGATGAGGGGGCCAAACCGCCGACCGAGCTTGCGACCCGTTTCGAGGCGTACCGCCCGACGCAGTTCGCCCTGGCCGCCGGAGACCGCGTGCGGGTCACGGCGGGCGGCAAGACCAAGGACGGCAAACATCGCTTAAGCAACGGGTCACTCCTGACCGTTCAGGGATTCACCAAGGCCGGCGACATTGTTGTCGATCACGGCTGGGTCATCGCTCAGGATTTCGGCCATTTGACGCACGGATACGTCGTGACCAGTCATGCCAGCCAGGGCGTGACGGTGGACAAGGTATTTGTCGGCGTTTCCAGCGAGTCCTTCCCCGCGACGTACCAGCGGACGGCCTACGTCGCACTGACGCGGGGGAAAGAACAGGCACAGATATTCACAAACGACCGTAACGAGCTTTTGAAAGCGATCTGCCGACCCGACGATCCGATGTCGGCAACGGAGCTTTCAACGCCGACGCAACCGAAACCGAGTTTGCGCAGCGGCATGATGAAGCGTCTGGCGTTCGCACGCGGGCACGGCGTCTACGCTGCACGCAACGAGTCGCTCCAGCCGGGTGTCACCAGAGACGGTGTGGCCGTAAGGGGAATGGACCATGACCGATGACAGGCCGACCTATCGCAATCGCTTGCAGGGAATCCTCCACCCCGAAGGACACACCGCTCCACCACCGAAAAAAGAAGCGGACACTGAGGAAGCGGAAGGCTCGTGTGCGGCGTTTGGTTACTTGCGGGGCATCCGCGATTTGCCCGGTGCGGTGGAGTTCCGTTTCCGCGATGGCAACAGCACCTGGTTTCCTTACGGATGGATGGGACCGTGGCGGTACAACCCTTCCGAAGGACTGCTGCTGAAATTCTCCGGTGACCTCGTGTACCTGGTGCTGATCCGGGGGAGCAACCTCGACAAGCCGCTGAGTGAAGGGGCCATCAATCTCACTACCGGCGGACTTCAACGGCACCGGGTGGTCTGGATTCGCGAGATGACTGATGAAGACATCCAGCAAGTGGGAGAGACGGGGCCGACCATCGACAGTATCGAAGTTGCGGAGTGCGAATCACAAGAGGCCGTCAAGGAATGGCTACAAAAGAACGCCCCGGCGTTTGCTCAGTGAACCTGATTGCAAAGTAGGTGTGGTGATTCACCCCCGGATGTCGCACGAGAGGGCGAGAGAGGGCGATAGCCGTCCGAATGAGTCGCAGCGCCTTGAGAACGAAACGTGTTCGCGAATCGTTTACTGAGATGATTGGGGATTCTAAGGCAAATAACCAGATGCGATGCTGTCCCAGTCTATTGGTTCTTTAGGCTCAAAACCATCAGCGGATTGCAGCGTTTTGCCTCGGAACGGCTCCAGAGGGCAATCATGTGGGAATCGAATATCCTCGATAAAGGGGAGCAAGGGAAGACGCAGCAGCCTCCTCCAAGGCGAGGATACGAGATCTGTACCAACACAATCTTGCAATCGTGATGCAGTAACTAGGGCAAGATATATTTTAGCCAGGCTCTTCGCAGGGATTTCAATGGTGATAGCGACACGGCCTTCGTTATCATCATAGTCTACTAAAGTAGATTCCTGTGAGCTAATTTCCTTGAGCCAGCTTGTGAAGTTTTGAATCAGTACCGAGTTCTCGTCGAAGCTGTCAGGCATGTCGCAGAGGTTGATGGAGAATTCCGCCCTTTTTTTGATGTTAGGTTCTTCCTCTCTGGTATTCGTGTCCTCGCAATGTGGTTGTGAGAGCATAAGCTCTTCCGGCTTGACCTCGAAAAGGTCCGCAAGCCTCTTCAGGTTCGTCCTGAACACACGGCCTCCCTGCATGAGTTGCTCAACTCGGCGTTGAGAAAACACGCCGCGCACGGCGATTTCGCTTGCCGCCCACCCCTTTTGAACGAGCAAGAGTTCGAGCTTATTCACATCGATGTGGTAGTACCGCGTAAGCATCAACTCCCCGACTTTTCGCTGAGATTGCGGGCAAACTGCGGAGCCACTTCCGGCAGCCTCGTTTAGGATTCGTTCAGTCAAGGCGATCCGGGACGCAAAGGCATTTTCCGGCGAGCAACTGATCGAAGGCGGTTGGGAGATTCTACGGAAATCGAACCGCCACTGCCAGGCGGCTCGACGACGATGCGGGCGGGCGGCTCCAGCGACGCGGCGAAAACGCTTTTGGGTTTGAACGGATTCTGATGATGAGACGTGGCGTTCTTCTTCACTGCTCCGGCGGGCTGATGAAGGGGAGCGATTCCGACCTGTTCTGTGGAAAAGGAGAATCGAAATGCTGACCGCGAAACCTTTGGACATGTTCGATCTGCCCACCGAACGGAAGCCCCTCGGCTGGTTCAAACCGGATGAGCGGGAACTGGCCCGGCATGACGACCGGCAGGAGCTTCGTAGGCGAGGCGAGGACATGCTGGCGAACGGCCAGCTTCAGGCGGTGGGTGCCACGGAAGACGGCCGGATGGTCTACGGTCATGGCCGCTACCTGTCAGCGGAGGCAGTCGGAATCAAGACGCTGGAGGTGAAGATCTACCCCGCCTCACTGCCCGACACACAGTTCAGTCTCATCCGGGCAGCGGAAAACCTGCAACGCAAGGATCTCACGAGCCACAGGAAATGGCTCCTGTGCGCCGACTTGATGCGCGGCAACCCCACTTGGCAAATGAAAGACCTGGCCGAGCACCTGCACCTCGATCCGTCGATGGGGTGCCGCCTGCTGTCACCCAGCAAATGTATCCCCGCCGTTCAGGAAGCGCTGGCCGTCGGCAAGCTCGGCCTCAGCGATTGCTACGCGATCAGCAAATTGCCCGAACCCGAACAAGCCGGGATGCTGGCACTCAAGCTGTCGGGTGCCAGCCGGGACGCCATTGAGCAAGCCGGACGGAAAACCCGCAACGTCGGCAAGCAATCGGTCAGGGTCGCCCGCATCAAGTGCCCGATGACCAGGGCAGTCGTGCAGATCAGCGGCGCTGACATCAGCCTCGATGAAGCCATTGAGGCGGCTCAGGAATGGGTCAAGGAAGCGAAGAAGGCCAGCGAGCAGGGGCTATGTGCCAAGACGTTCGAGCGGCTCTGTAGGGACAAGGCGAAGAAGGAGAAACGCCCATGAAAAGCCTGTGCAGGATTCTGGTCGGGCTGGCGCTACTCTACCCGGCCTATTGGGACCATGTAGCGGCTCACAAGCTGTCGGACACGGCCATCGGCATCGAGGAGACGGTGGTCAACACCGGGCCTGCGATTACAGACACCAGGTTGCGCCCGGCACGACCGGAGGATGCTGATTTCTTCAGCGGTGATCCCAGAGAAATTATGAAGAAGCCGGAAAACAAAAAGAAGCTGGAAGAGGCCATCGATATGGACCGGCGTGCAGCACTGATGGCACTTGCAGCAGGGCTGCTGATCGTCTGGGGCCTGTATCCGGTGCTGCGTGTTGCCGGGCTGTGGCTGCTGATGCCTCAGTGGGTGAAACAGCGAATCGCGCAACAGGCCGAAGCCGCTCAATCAACCGAAAGCAAGGAGGCGGGTCATGGACAACCAGAGATTGAAACACGACGTGGCGACGGCACTGAGCAAGGCGATTCTGGACATCTTCCAGAACCTCCTGCGCCCGGAGGAATTCCGGGACGCGATGGAGGAAACCTACTTGGCAGTGAAGGCGGGACTGGAAACCTATGACGCGCGGCGAGAGCAACCACGAATGCTCCGCCCGCCGCAACACTAATGGAGGGAACCATGTACACGCTGACTCGATTCGCGCTCATCGCCACTGTCCTGCTCGCCGCTTACTGCGCCTTTATGCTCACCATCATGATCCCGTGGGCGTGGGTGGCCCTGGCCATCGGGGCCGCTATCGCGTTGGCAAAGCGCGGCTATCGCTACACCGCCTTCGGTACAGCGCGATGGGCCGATGCCTCCGATCTTCAGGGAATGCTCGACGGCAACGGACTCATCATCGGGCGGATTGAGTCCGGTCGCAGCCTGAAATTCTGGCCGCTGTTCAATCCCCGGATCGCGTCAGCGGTCGCCTGCGATCAGTTCCTCGCCCGGTTCCGCCGGAAGTGTCCGCAGATGGTCACGCTGTCGAAGGCCGTGCATACGGCGGTCTTCGCTCCGACCGGCGTTGGCAAAGGCGTCTCCTGCGTCATCCCGCACCTGCTGACCTGCACGGATTCGATGGTAGTCGTTGATTTCAAAGGCGAGAACGCCCGCATTACTGCAAAAGCGCGGCGGGCGATGGGCCACCGTGTCGTACTGCTCGATCCGTTCAAATTGGAGACGCAATCTCCGGACAGTTTCAACCCGCTGGACTTTATCGGGGCGGACACTCCGAACGCACTGGATGAGTGCCGCGACCTCGCCGAGTCGCTGGTGATTCGTACCGGCCAGGAGAAAGACCCGCACTGGGGAGATTCCGCCGAAGTGTGGATCGCCGCGATGGTCGCTGCGGTGGTGCATTACGGGGAAGGTTCGGACCGTTCATTGCAGGCCGTCCGGATGCTGCTCACCGACCAGCAGAAGATGGAGGCCATCATCAAGCTGATGCAGGCTTCGGATGCCTGGGACGGGATGCTTTCACGGCTTGGGCATCAGCTCACGCAATTCAAGGAGAAGGAACTCGGCTCGACGCTGACCACGACCAACCGGTTCATGCGGTTCCTCGACACGATGTCCGTCGCCGATAGCACAATGGCCAGTTCCTTCGATCCCGCCGACCTGCTCAAGGGCAGGGTGACGGTCTACCTCATCCTGCCGCCGGAACACATGCGGGCGCAGTCGGCGTTACTCCGAATGTGGATCGGCTCGCTGCTGCGGGCGGTGGTGCGGGGAGGGCTTCAGGAACGGAAGAAAGTTCATTTCGTCCTCGACGAGGCGGCAAGCCTCGGCCACATGGATGCGCTCGATGACGCGGTGGACAAGTTCCGGGGCTACGGCGTGCGGCTCCAGCTTTACTACCAGTCGCTCGGACAGTTGAAGAAGTGTTTCCCGGAGGGCGGCGATCTAACGCTTTTGGGCAATTGCACAACGATCTGGTTCGGCGTCAACGACAACGACACGGCGGAGTATGTCAGCAACCGGCTCGGCGAGGAGACCATCGTCATCACGAGCGGCGGGACCAGTTCGGGCATGTCCCGGCAGACGGGGCACGATGGCAGTTACAGCTACTCGACGAACGAAAGTGAAAACTGGCAGCAGCATGGACGGAAGCTGCTCAAGCCTGAAGAGGTGATGGCCCTGCCGGAGCGGACGGCCATCACCTTCACTCCCGGCGTGCCGCCGATCTGGACAACGCTGATTCGCTACTACGAGGGGTCGCTCAAACAGCCCGGCCGGTTCTGGCCGGCAATCAGGTCGTTCGTGGACGCCGTGTGCCTGCTGCTGTTGGCCCTGATGCTGGCGGCGCTGCTGAGCGGGATGGCAAACGATGTGGGTGGGAGCGCACCGGGCGCTCCTACCCAAGAGGATTGGCTCTTCAAGTAAAGGAGGATCGTCATGTCGAAGAGTACGCGGGAACTGTTTGATCGCCTCAAGGAAAACCCGAAGTCGATGGGTGCCATCGAGGCGGCTGTCGAAGGGGTGAAGGAGGGCGTGAAAGCCTTCGCTCCTCGCCTCACCCTCAAGGACATCTTGCAGGACGTGAGGTCTGAACTGACGCAGGTGGTCGCCCACGGCGCTCACGAGCTGGCTGCAACGCTGTTCAACGGTTCGTCGTTCGTCATGTACGCGCGTACAGAACAAGAGAGCGTCGAGGACCCGCTGCACGGGAAGCCGCTTGAAGCAAACAACGAGCATGACATCGGAAGAGAAATGTAACCACGGAATCTAACCCATCTCAAGGAGGTCTGTCATGTTATTCGCGTCATCGTTCGGTGAATCGGTTTTCTGGACTTTCATGTTCGTCGGTGTGGGCATCTGGTCCGCCCGCAGACTGTTCGGGCAGTTCGACGGCAAGGGCGAGATCAAGGGTGCTGCCCAGAAGGGCATCATCAGCATGATCGGCCGCTGGCTCAAGTAACCGGCCAAACAATACCGGTGGGGGCGCGCCCGGCCCCCGCCATTTTCAAGGAGGAAAGCGATGGAACTCATTTACCTGGTCGTGACCGTTCTCATCATGGCGGTCATCTTCGCCGTCCTCAAGAGCCTGTGGGTGGGCCTGGCACTTCGCGTGTTCGGCTGGAAGCCCCGGATTCTCGACGAGAAGCAGGTGGCTCGCACCGTCGAGCAATGCACGGCTGAGTTTTTCCAGCAGTGCCACAATCTCCGGGAGGATCAGGTCGAGGCCATGTCGGACAGCGACAAGCGGATGATGCTCGAAGACATCGACACATACACGCGATTCGTGATCGAACGCTACGTCCAGAATTACTTACTGGCCCACTGACAAAAGCGGGGGCTGCCCGGCCCCCGCTTTCTTTTAAGGAGACATCGTCATGACGACAGTCAGGTTTCGTGAGTGGGACTGCAAAGTAGAGCGGCTGAAATACTCGAACGGCCGCACCGCTCTCGTTCTGGTTGATGCCCGGAATCAGGAAGAGGTTGCCGTGGCGACGATCAACCTGCCGGATCAGCCTCTGGAACCGGGGCAGGTCTTCATCAAGGACTATTCCGAGAACGCTGGAATGCTCGCCGCGCTGGAACGGGCGGGCATCGTGAAGGCGACGGGCGAAACCATCCAGGCTGGTTTCGCACAGATTCCGAAAGCCTCGCTGCTTTCGCCCGAGCATGAACGCAGTGGCCACCAACACAAGGTCGGTGAAGCGGCGAAGCGCCCGTCACCGGCCAAAACCAATGAACGCGAAAGGTAGGTGAGTGATGGGAATTTTCTTGTTTGTCATTGCGACGTTCGAGGTGGTGATTGTCGCGCTAGCCGTCCGGGAAACGCCAAACCCGGCAAGCAGTGAAGACGAATGCGACTCGGGGTGCGCGAGCTAAAGGAGCAAAGGATGATCCTTGAAGCACGGCTGGAGCGAATCGAAGCCATGCTTGCCGTGCTGGTCGAGCGGCAGACGATCCGCGAATGGTATTCCACGGATGAGTTTGCCCGGATCGTCGCACGCGTGGAGTTCACAGTGCGGGAGTGGGCAAGGCGCGGTCGAATCAATGCCGCGAAGAAAGACAGTGGTCGCGGCGCTCATGCCTCGTGGGTCATCTCCCATGCCGAGTTACTGCGCTATCAGCGGGAAGGCTTGTTGCCGTCCCGATAACCCCCCTCCGCAACCAGACTATGTGACGTGCGGGCGAGTCAGGCCGCGCGGCCTGGCCCGCACGTTTTTCAAACCGTTTCCACTCTCAGGCGATGGATGCCTTTCATGTCCCGTGGCAATCACAAAAAGGATTGCGAAGTCGAGGCGGTTGCTCTCCCGAGCATCGTCCCGGCCGGGACACCGGATTGGATCACGCTAGAGCTGATCGAACGCACGATCAAAGTGTGGCAACCGTACTACGAGCAGGTACTTTCTGCCGAAGAAGCCGTTACAATGATCCGGAATGCGGGTCGTTTGTTTGTGGCTCTATCTTCGGAAAATACAGCTAAAACAATTTGTTGCTTGAATCTTTGGTTGTCACACATTCATTCGCACTCGGAACATCTGCCGTTGTAATAAATCCGTAACACTTTTGTGGTATTCTGGCTGAGTAACGTTTAATTCTTGAGCAACACGCATAGTAAGGGAGTAGTTATGCCAAAAGATATTAAAACAGATACGACAAAAGCCCCACTTATCACTACTCCAGCACGAATCGACATGAACGCACTGAATGAGATCACTGAGATAATGGCAAAGGCAGGCGTAAAGTCCGACCTTGTACCTGACTCGTCAATGACTGCCTTTCCAAAAGAAGCCACACAGAAAATGGAAGAACTCCAAAGAGAGCAAGACAAGACAAAGAAAGATTCAGGAATGAGTCGCTAACTTCTGCTACTGCCGTTAGCTCATTAAAGGCAAAGTGCGGGTATCTTGGGGAGCACCTGTTGAGCCGCAGGAGTGCAATGTGTGACAAGGTTGATGAAGTTAATGCTCGACCCAATGCGGGGGAGGACACCTGGCGCACTCATAGACGACTATACGGATTACATGACCAGGGTTGGTTTCGCCGAGCCAGCGCATATTCCGCAAACACACTCACCGCGTTCTCCTGCTGATTATGCAAGCGGTCGCACAGTCGTCCAATGCTGAGATTGGGCCTGGTGCTGCGGACGGTAACGTTATTGCTCAGGTGCTTCGATTGCCATCCCGTTCTACTGAACCCGGCTTGCACGCTGGAATCATTGACAACCGCGTTGAGTGGCGCTCGCACGAGCAGTCCAAACCGCGTCAGTAATGCACCAGTCATGTGCAATACCCTCGGAAGTTGATAGCCGATATTCAGGATACGAGGAGGGCTGGATCACTCCGGTCCGATCCGGCGTGCGACCAAAGCCTGGAAGCAGCACCCTGAACAGGTACGCTCCAACGAAGAATCCGTTAGAATGATCGTGGCGGCGAGTCGGTTGTGTCAGGCTCTCTTCGGAATCCTCGTCATGAAACAATTTGTGGCACTTGCTCGGGTCAGCAGCCGGGAACAGGAACGCGAAGGCTTCAGCCTCGAAGTGCAGGAAGATGCCCTGCGGCGGTATGCGACGCAGGCTGGCGGTGAAATCGCCAAGTTCTTCCGCATCGCCGAGACCGCGAGCAAGGGCGACGAACGCAAGACGTTCCGCGAACTGGTCAACTACGCCAAGAAGAACGCGGGCGTTCTCGACGGCCTGCTCTTCTACAAGCATCCAGATCGCGGAGTTCGAGACTCATGAGGCGTTGAAGGAGTGGCTCCAGTAAACGGCCCCGGCGTTCATGAGATAACCAACTAACTAATCGCGAGTATCACAAATACATAATGATGCCAACATCGATGGCTCGCAACTTCAACAAGTTAACAAATTAACCAATATTTAAGGTAATTGTGTCAGAATACTAACTGATACACATCTACTACACGTTCGCGGTGTGTGTTGTTCAACTAACTCGAAAGGGGTATCTAAATGCGTATTCAATGTAAATGGAATTCTACTCTGGCCTGCGTGGCAATGATCTCCATGTTTGTGATGCCGCCTGCAAGCTATGCGGTCCCTGGCTCGATAGAGCTGGACAATGGGCTTCTCAGTAACCCGACTGCGCCAATAGTATATGAATGCAAATCCTACAAGGATGGAAGCACTGGCCTATACGATGAGTATGGCCACGTTGACCTGGTCAGCAACGGAACCATATTACAAACATGGTCGTATGAGACAGTGATAGAGAATGGGAAGACTGACTTGGATACAGTATTTAAAAAGTGCAAAGCTGAGGCTGCTCGCCTCGAAGGTGAAGACGAAGTGGTGGGCAACGCCATCAAAGGTGGTGGAATGTAATATACATTTGCCGACGACAAAAAGCGCGCGGACCTGTGTTCCGCGCGCTTTTTCACCTGACCGATGCTTTCGGTCGAAGGCGGTGTGAGTGCGTCATCGTTGCCTGGCCCCGGCGCGACGATGATCCATCGTCCGGTTGATTTCCTGCATAGCATAGTCACCAATGTTGTTGCCTCCGAGGTCAAGGCAAGTGAGGTTTTTCAGGTGCGGCAAGTTCACCAGCTCCTGTGCGCCTTCGTCGTGAATGACGTTGCCGAAGAGGTTGAGGTGGGTGAGGTTTTTCAGGTACGGCGAATTCGCAAGTGATAGTGCTCCATTATTCCCGATACTGTTCAAGCCCAGGCTGAGCTGCACCAGGTTCTTCAGGTTCGGAGAGTTTGCCAGCGCCTCTACGCCTTCGTCGTGAATGACGTTGCCGAAGAGGTTGAGGTGGGTGAGGTTTTTCAGGTGCGGAGAGCTTGCCAGCGCCTCTACGCCTTCGTCGCCAATGACGTTGCCGAAGAGGTTGAGGTGGGTGAGGTTTTTCAGGTGCGGCGAGTTCGCAAGTAATCGTGCTCCATTATTCCCGATACGGTTAAAGCCCAGGCTGAGGTGGGTGAGCTTCTCCATGTGCGGGGAGTTGGCCAGGGGCGTTATCTGCTCAGCGGTAACACCGACCAGCCAGGCTTCCCGGATCGGGGCCTTCGCGAACAGGACCTTGCCGTGGCTCAGGAAATCACTGGCGGAGATCGTGATTCCGTCCGGCAGACCCCGGCTGAATTCGACTCCAGTGGCACCAAGCGCACGGAGTGGTTCCTCCCAGGCATCTTGGTACTGCCCCAGCAATTCCCGCTCCCGAGCCGCAAAATACTGGCGGCGTTCGTCCGTGAGTACACCGCCATCGAGTTCCAATCCGGAGGCAAGCACCACCTGTGCCCGGATGAACTCCGCCTTATCGTTGAAGGGCTTCTGTTTCTCTTTGTTCCCAAGCCCATCGGCATGGTCATCGAGCCAGTCGGCGTAGATCAGCCGCGGTACATCCTCATCGGGATGCTCGATGATGTCCGCAAGGAATTGCTTCTCCATCGCGTCCGTCATCGCTGCCTCGCCTCGGCGCGACGACGATCCATCGTCCGATTGATTTCCCGTAGGGTATTGTCGTCAATGGCGGCGTCAATCAGGTAGAGTTCAGCGAGGCTGGCGAGGCTCGGCGAATTCGCAAGAACCCATGCTCCATTGTTACCGATTCGGTTCCGACTCAGGTCGAGCCGCTTTAAGTTCTTCAGGTGCGTGGAGTCGGCCAGCGCCTGTGCGCCAGTGGGACCGATGTTGTTGTTCATCAGGCTGAGATCAGTGAGGTTCTGCATGTGCGGAGAACTCGCCAGTGCTTGTACTCCACCGTCACCGATCTCGTTGATACTCAAGTCGAGGTTAGTGAGTTTCTCCATGTGCTGCGAATTCGCCAGCGCCCGTATGCCGGTAATTCCGATTTCGTTGCACCCCATACGGAGGCTGGTGAGGTTCTCTAGGTGCGGTGACTCCGCAATTGCTCGCGCTCCATCGTTCCCGATCTCGTTGTTACTCAAGTCGAGCTGCTTTAGATTCTTTACATGTGGCGAATTCGCAAGTGATCGCGCTCCATCGTTCCCGATCTCGTTGTTACTCAAGTCGAGCTGCTTTAGATTCTTTACATGTGGCGAATTCGCAAGTGATCGTGCTCCATTATTCCCGATACTGTTCAAGCCCAGGTTGAGGCTGGTAAGCTTCTCCAGGTGCGGGGAGTTGGCCAGGGGCGTCATCTGCTCAGCGGTAACATCGAACAGCCAGGCTTCCCGGATCGGGGCCAGATCGAACAGTTGGTCGGCATAGCTGAAGAAATCACTGGCGGAGATCGTGATTCCGTCCGGCAGACCCCGGCGATATTCGACACATGTGACGCCACGGTCGCGAAGTGGTTGTTCCCACGTGGCCTGATATGTTTCCAACAACTTCTGCTCGCGGCACTCCAGTTCCTTGCGGCGGTCGTCCGTGAGTACACCGCCGTGCTCCTTACCGGATGCGAGTGCCACCTGGGCGCGGATGAACTCCGCCTTATCGTTGAAGGGCTTCTGTTTCTCTTTGTTCCCAAGCCCATCGGCATGGTCATCGAGCCAGTCGGCGTAGATCAGCCGCGGTACATCCTCATCGGGATGCTCGATAATATCCGCAAGGAATTGCTTCTCCATCGCATCCGTCATCGCTGCTTCGCCTCAGTGCGACGACGATCCATCGTCCGGTTGATCTCCTGTAGGACATTGTCGCCAATGGCGGCATTAATCAGGTCGAGATGGGTAAGGTTCTCCAGATGCGGCGATTTTGCCAGCGCCCATGCTCCATCGGTATCGATTTGGTTCCGACTCAGGTCGAGCCGCTTTAAGTTCTTCAGGTGCGTGGAGTCGGCAAGCGCCTGTACGCCGACATTCCCGATCTCGTTGTTACTCAGGTCGAGCCGCTTTAAGTTCTTCAGGTGCGTGGAGTCGGCAAGCGCCTGTACGCCGACATTCCCGATCTCGTTGTTACTCAAGTCGAGGTTAGTGAGGTTCTCCATGTGGGACGAACTCGCCAACAACTGCACGCCTTCGTCGCCGAGCATGCTGCCATACAAGCTGAGGCTAGTGAGGTGCTTCAGGTGCGTGGAGTCTGCCAGTGCCCGCGCTCCTGCCACGCCGAGCGGGCGGCCTCTCAGGCTGAGGCTGGTCAGGTTCTCCAGGTGCGGGGAGTTGGCCAGGGGCGTCATCTGCTCAGCGGTAACACCGACCAGCCAGGCTTCCCGGATTGGGGCCCGCGCGAACAGGTCCTCGCCGTGGCTGAGGAAATTCCCGGCGGAAATGGTGATTACGTTTGGCAGCCCCCGGCGGAATGTGACAGTACGGGCACCAAGGGCGAGGAGTGGTTTTTCCCAAGCATCTCGGTACTGCTGCATAAGTTTCTGTTCCCGGCCCTCAAGCGCCTTACGGCGGTCGTCCGTGAGTACACCGCCATCGAGTTCCAATCCGGAGGCAAGCACCACCTGTGCCCGGATGAACTCCGCCTTATCGTTGAAGGGCTTGTGTTTCTCTTTGTTCCCAAGCCCATCGGCATGGTCATCGAGCCAGTCGGCGTAGATCAGCCGCGGTACATCCTCATCGGGATGCTGGATAATATCCGCAAGGAATTGCCGCTCCATCGCGTCCGTCATCGCTGCCTCGCCTCGGCGCGACGACGATCCATCGTCCGATTGATTTCCCGTAGGGTATTGTCGTCAATGGCGGCATTAAACAGGTCGAGATGGGTAAGGTTCTCCAGACGCGGCGATTTTGCCAGCGCCCATGCTCCATCGGTATCGATTTGGTTCCGACTCAGGTTGAGCCGCTTTAGGTTCTTCAGGTGCGGGGACTCCGCAAGCGCCTGTACGCCGACATTCCCGATCTCGTTGTTACTCAAGTCGAGTTGTTTTAGGTGCTTCAGGTGCGGGGACTCCGCAAGCGCCCGTGCTCCACCCTCATTGATATTGTTACAACTCAAGTCGAGGTTAGTGAGGTTCTCCAGGTGGGACGAACTCGCCAACACCCGCACGCCTTCGTCGCCGAACATGCTGCCATACAAGCTGAGGCTAGTGAGGTGCTTCAGGTACGGGGAGTCTACCAGCGCCCGCGCTCCTGCCACGCCGAGCGGGAGGCCTCTCAGGCTGAGGCTGGTGAGGTTCTCCATGTGCGGGGAGTTGGCCAGGGGCGTTATCTTCTCAGCGGTAACACCGACCAGCCAGGCTTCCCGGATCGGGGCCAGATCGAACAGGGCTTCGCCGTGGCTCAGGAAATTCCCGGTGGAAATGGTGATTGCGTTTGGCAGCCCCCGGCGGAATGTGACAGTCCGGGCACCAAGGTCGACGATTGGCTTTTGCCACGCCTTTCGGTACTGCTGCATAAGTTTCTGTTCCCGGCCCTCAAGCGCCTTACGGCGGTCGTCCGGGAGTACACCGCCGTGCTCCTTACCTGATGCGAGTGCCACCTGGGCGCGGATGAACTCCGCCTTATCGCAGAATGCCGCACGTTGCTGTTGGTTTTGTTGTTCCCCGGCATGGTCTTCGAGCCAGTCGGCGTAGATCAGCCGCCGCCCGTCATCATCGGGATGCTCGATGATGTCCGCAAGGAATTGCTTCTCCATCGCGTCCGTCATGGCCGCCTCGCCTCGGCGCGACGATGTTCCAGTGCAATCCTGTGCATCAGCCGCCGACGCATTGCATCTTCTCTTTGCCCAGAACCTGAATCAAGTGCCTGATTGATAACTATAAACATGTCATTTCCTTAGTGAAGCTGACAAATACGGTGTCGAATATGCAGTCATGGTATCACGAGTTTATTACAAAAATGCTACCAAATGATTACACATTTATGACATGGTGCAAAATGCGAACAAACTATCGATATACATCTGATTGAACTCAATAAACAGACTCTTGATCGCCTCGTGCCGAGCCGTCCCAGAGAGTCCAGCACAACTGGATTATCTTTCGCTTGCCTGGGCGGGCAATGCAATGTTCGAAGCATCACTCTGTTCTGAAAGCCGATAGGCAACCGCCGGAAGAGACGCCAAGGGAATGGCCGGTTTCAGAGATCAACCCCATCCCAATTGATGCGCTCTTTGCTCTCAAAGCTATCGGTCGCGAGAAGGGTTTGTCCGCGCAACGGCAGGAGAGGGGAATCGTCGGGAAAGTGAATGGCGTCGATGAACGGGAGCAGGGGCATGCGCAGGATTCGTCTCCAGAAGGAACGATGCTCGTCGATGCCCACGCAACTGAACAATTCCGATGCGGTAACCAGTGCCAGGTAGATTTTGATCAGGCTTTTTGCGGGCAGTTCGATGGTCAGTCGCACGCGACCATCATTGTCATCGAAATCCACCAGTGTCGCGTCCTTTTGACTAACCTCCTTGATCCAGGCACCGAATTGCTGAAGCAGCACGGAATGGTCGCTGAATTCCGCCGTCATTTCGCGCAGTTGAAGGGATAACTCGGCGGTGACTGGCGGTGGCGGGGGCAGCAGTCGCCACTTGCGGCGCAGCCAGAATCAAATCTTGCGGCTGAACGCCAAACAGGTCGGCAATCCTTTTCAGGTTTGACCGATAGACCCGCGCCCCCTGCATGATCTGCTCGACGCGCCGCTGGGAGAATACACCGCGCAGGGCGATTTCGTCTGCCGCCCATCCACGCTGGATCAGCAGGATTTCAAGTTTCTTGACATCAAGCTGGTACGACCGTGCGAGCATCCGCACTCCGAGATTGCGCTGAGATTTCGGTGAGGCTTCGGAGAGCGTTCCAGCCCCCACAAGTACCATCGGTTCAATGACGCCGGGATGAACAGCGTGCCCGTCATCCAAGTGGCGCGAAGTCTCTTGGCGGCATTTTACGGCGAGGCAGCGAATGCTGCCACCGCAATCAAGCTGCCGGCCGTGATGAGGAACGTGGTCAAAGGCCGGATCCACTGAGCATTTCGGGCGGTGAATGACGCCGCAGGTGAAGCCATGAACGACAACCACAACCACGAAAGGAGGCCACGGCAAGACGGTCACATTGATCCGCCTTCCCGCAAGCGCCGCCGTTCCCGGTTGCCCGTTCAGGCAAACCTCCGGCTCGATGACTCGCTGGCTGCCAACGACCATCATCCGCTTGCGGCATCATCGCCGGACGTTCGCGCCGCTAGCCGCCTCCGCCTCATCGCGGGTGTTCTTGCACGAATTGCGATGACCGCGATGAAGCCAACCGGCTGATCCGGTAAAATGATCGGCGGCGAGTTTGGTGCGGTTCATCTCCACTTGGAAAGCGCGGGTGTCGGCATGCGGCATTCACAATCGAAAAAAGTAGACAAACCCCTTCGGATTGCCGGATACGTCCGTGTTTCGTCGCAGCGTCAGGCGACCGAAGGCGATAGCCTCGTGGCTCAGGAGCACGAGATCGAGCAGGAAGTCGAGTTCCGCAAACGCCGCGAGAACCTCCAGGTCGAATCGCTGGAGTTCTACGTCGATGCCGGCAAGAGCGCGAAGGACCAGAACCGGCCGCAGCTTCAACGCCTCAAGCGGGACATAGCGGCCGGCAAGATCGACCTCGTCATCTGCTTCAAGCTGGACCGGATTACCCGAAGCCTGAAGGATTTCGTTGACCTGTGGGCGCTCTTCGCCGAACACGATGTCAACGTCAGCTCCTTGCGGGAAAAGTTCGACACGTCCATGCCGACCGGCGAGGCGATGGTGCAACTCATCATGGTCTTCGCCCAGCTTGAGCGGAAGATGACCGCCGAGCGAACCTTCTCGATCATGCGGGACCGAGCCGACCGTGGCCTGTGGAATGGCGGGCATGTCCTGGGCTATCGTTCGGTGAAGGATGATCCAGGCAAGCTGGAAATCGACCCGGAAGGGGCGGCCATCGTCCGCCGCATGTTCGATTCCTTCGAGGAACTCGGTTCGGCTGGTGCTGTCACGCGCCGATTGAACGAACTCGGCATTCGCCTTCCCACCTACCGCACCCGCGCGGACAAACTCCGGGGTGGCAACCTCTTCACCAAGCAGAAAGTGATCGGCATCCTCCGCAACGCCATCTATCTCGGCCATATCCATTGGGGCGAGTCGGTGAAAGAGAACTGCCATGACCCGATCATCACCTCCCAGCAATTCGACCGCGTGCAACTCCAGATCGGCAAGATGCTCGTGCGGCGGATGAACCTCAAGAAGCCGAAAGGCCGGACCTATCTGCTGTCGGGCCTGCTGCGCTGCCAGTGTGGGGCACACATGGTCGGGGCATCGGCCCACGGCCGCACGGACAAGAACTACTACTACGTCTGCACCCGCCAGAACCACGAAGGTGGCAAATACTCTTGCAACTCGTCCCGCATACCAGCCGAGGCCCTGGAGAACGCCATCGTCGGTCGGATTTCCGAGATTGGCCGGATGGTCGAAGCGCGAGACCGCATCGTGCAGGAAGCGCTTTCGTGCTTGGGTGGTGAGGCCGAGCGGCTACGCGAAGCCGAAGACTTGGCCCGCCGCCGGCTTGCAAAGGTCCATGCCGACATCGGCCGTTTGGTCGAGGTGCTGAAAAGCCTCGGGGCGAGGGGGCTTTCCAGCGTTCAGTCCGAACTCGAACGGCTGGAAGACGAAGAAGGGCAAATCAAGAAGAATTTGCGCGCGATCGCCAAGCGGCAGGCACCTGTCGAGCGGGTCAGTGATGATGCCCGCTCGTTTCTGGAAACATGGCAAGACATCGGCGAGTTGCTGGGGTCGGCTACGCCCGAAGAGCGGATGCAAATCCTTCAGCATTACATCGAAGTCGTCGAACTTGGCCGGATCGACCCGGACACCCGGACCGGCTCCTACGCTATGCGTCTGTTTCCGGAAGTTCGGCCCGACCGGGGCTTCGATTTTGGCGGGGATAGTGGCCCGGACGACTCAACTCCAGGCCCTGAAACGACAAACGGAGCAGTCCCCGCGAGCGAGAACGGCTCCGTCTGTGTTAACCCCGGACGGCTTGGTTCGCATAACCGTCCAGAAAGCTCCCCGACTAGGATTCGAACCTAGAACCTAGCGGTTAACAGGCGGTCTGCTGGAGCGAGAAACACCGTAAAAACCAGTGTCTTTGACAACACTGACGTTCATCAATATGCATCATTTTTCAGTGGATTTCAAGGGCTTTCAAAAATGGAGGGTAGGAGGAGGGTAGTAAATTCACGATGCGGCACATCACCGCTCGGTTCATTTTTTGCGGAGATCGGCAGTGTGACTGCAGGGTCAGACACCATCCCACCGCGTCGTGTACGTCGTGTTCCGTGGCGATTTCCGCTCAAACTTCGCCGCCCACGCCGGATCGAGCCCCCTCGGCACCGAATTTGGCAGTCCGCGAGTCCCGGTCGACGTGGTGATGACAATTTCTGGTGTGTCCAAGTTCTTCGCTGAAGCGCTTTGATTCCACTTCTGCCGACTGATAGGGTCTCATTTCGCCGCACAACCGGAATCTGCATTTCGAACAGACGCAGCCCGCTGGTCGACCGGCCTCGATCGAAGCCTTGTTGTCTGGGATGGCTCGGCAGCCGGCGGGTACCGCCTCGCCGCGCTGCACCACGAAGCCCGTTGTGTGGCCGTTTCCCCGGACGGCCGGCAGGTCGCCACTGGAGGCGGAAACAAGCTCAGTTTCCACAAGCGTCCGCGAGTCCCAGACATGGATCGCCAGTTTGCGTATGAGGGACACGGGCGCCTGGTCCTCGCCGTGGCCTGTTCGCCGGATGGCCGGCAGTTGCTTCAGAAAGTTTTCGGTACGGCAGCATCCGCGTCCAATTCCCGACACCAGTATTTTGCCAGGCTGACCCTGTTGACGGTGGACAATGGCCGGGTTAAATAATTATGCGGGCGGATGCTGGCAGCCGACCTAAATGAGGTTCCGGTCATCCGGGACGCCCTCCCCGCACAAGGCAGCCCTTCTCGGCAGACTTATGGGCTGTCGCCGGATCGACGGAAAACGCTTCGCAACGGCTGCGTGCCGCCGCGGCACCGGCCACCTATGACCAGGAGTCCGAGAACCGGGGTGCGAGCGGCGATCTCATCGCCGCAGACCTCGTTCTCGAAAACCCTATTTTCATGGGCCAGTGGAGCGAGCTGTTTCGGCCCGTGGCACCGCAGCTGCTGGCCACTGTGAGCAGGCAGTCGTGCAGTGGTGGGAACAATGGGAACGCAGTGGGAACAGGAGTGGTGGACGCAACTAATTACCACCAAACAGTTAACATCCACCTATTTATTTCCGTTCCCATTATTCCCACTATCCCCACCATACAGCGTTCTTTCCGGCCGTAACGCGTTTCCCCTTAAGTCTTCAAAAAATCAAATTGCATGAGTCCTATCCCAATTCCGAGTGGGAACAGTGGGAACAAGGACGCGCCGAGCTGAACACAGCCGCCCCGATATTTGCTCCATTCATCACCTCCGAACTCTGCGGCACTGGCTGGTCAACGGAATCGGCTCCCCCTTAAAGCAGCCTGAAGACTCGATCAAGGGTGTGGTTATTCCAGTCGCCGAACAGCCGCTGCCAAAGCCAGCACGGGACTGTCCGAACTGCTGACGGGTGAATTCATTCGGGTCTATTCCAGGGCACGCTATGAAAGCCTGTACTGGTGGCGTGTGGCCGGTGCGGCTCGGCTTGCTGCCCGTGGTTTTGGCATTCACGATGGCGATCTGCTGTCGATTGACACCAATCACAAGCTGACACCGATCCGGCAGATTCTGGCATCCAGAGTCACCATGTTCGATGCCTATGAACCGGGGCAGTGCTAACTGGGCGCATCGCTTGCATTTCGATCCACTGATCGGGGCCCGGTGATCGAAGCTAAAGTTGGCGGGTGTCGACCCGTAGCACTGTCAGTCGACGGTCTTTGCGCAGCCGCGGCCTCCAGATGACATCATGAAGAGCGCCGACCGCGCACCCGTCACGTGGCAGGACTGACTGGTCATTTAACGGGATCGGAAAGGCGGCGAGCAGCCGCTTCTGAATCTTCAAATTGGAGTGGGTCGAAGGCAGGCCGCCATCGTCGCGACGAACGCTGGGCGTGAGAGATACAGCGCCAGAACATGCACCCTCTCGCCACAGGCATCGCGGGTCCGTTGCGACCATCGCGCCCCCATTGGTCAAAACTGCTGTCTCTACCGCACAGAGGCCAGTCATTTGCAAAAGTGCTGCCGTCGGGGGCCTCAGGGCAACCGAGTTGCTTGACCGAATAATTCGGGTGGCAAGCATTCGCTGATTGAGCTAGGTCATCGAATGGTCGGAGTGGGTACAAACGCCCTCGCCTCCTCCATCGTCCTCGTCTGCCGTCCGCGACCTGACAACGCCCCGCTCGCCACCCGCAAACAATTTCTCACCGACCTGCATAAGGAGCTTCCCGAGGCGCTGCGCAACCTGCAACGGGGGAACATCGCGCCGGTGGATCTGGCGCAGGCGGCGATTGGGCCGGGGATGGCGGTGTTCACGCGGTATGCCAAGGTGCTGGAATCGGACGGGACGCCGATGACGGTGCGGACCGCGCTGGGACCGCTGACCACCAACTGTGACGAACCAAAGCCCAATGTTTGCAGATCCCATGGCTCGGCGCAGGAATGGCACGATCATCCTGTGGATCGGTGTGTTGAGTTCGCGGAGTGCCTTCCACATGTTCAGTGGAACCTCCGCCTGGCCCACTTCCGCTCCCGACCATCCGCCCAGTGTCGGCGATTGGATGCGGGAATCACGCGGAGATGTGTCGCCGGACGGAATCTTGCATATCGCTCACTGATCCTCAGCATGCGACAGGGAATGCGCAGATCACGGAATTACTGCACAACCAACCGGTGGCTGCGTCGTGTCCGTTGGCTGTTTCGCATCCTTCGCGACGAACCCGGCCCCCGTGGCACCCTCGCGGCGCAGGGCGCGTCCGGAGCCACACCAGGCCGGAGTTCCTTCTTGCTCCGGCGTCCGATCCCGAAATGAACCTTGGTTGTCACCGTTAACTTTTTCATGTGGCCCGGTTGATGGCCTTGGCAATCCGCTTCGAACAACTCGTCCGCGACGGCACGGTGGCCGACTACGCGGAACTGGCGCGATTGGGGCACGTCACGCTGGCACGAATGACGCAGATTATGAACCTGTTGAACCTGGCACCGGACATTCAGGAGAGGTTGCTGTTCTTGCCGGAGGTCACAGAAGGAGACGACACGGTGACCGAGCGGCAGGTGGGGCCGGTGGTGAGGGTGGCGAGTTGGAAAAGGCAGCGGGAGATGTGGGGGCGGTTTTGAGTGCCCTGATGGCACGTCGGCTTTTCGACAGCGTTCACTCGACGTATGACCAGACGCTGTCGCAGAATTCGGCCCAGCAACCGTCCCACCATTTCACCGTCACCAAGGCCAACAGGCCGCTGTAGCACCCCACCATTAGCAGCCCGAGGCCCGTCATCGGCCAGTCCTTTGCCAGCCCGCACTCCCAAACCAGCCACGCGCCGAGCATCGGTCCGGCCATTGCCACGACCGCAAACGCCGGCGGATACCGCTAAATGGTCCAGAAAAACATCGGGACGATGAATCGGTGGGCAGCGCGAACAACCAGCTGGACGACAAGTGAGATCACCTGAGTGATCTCCCCAATTGAGAACTCGCGGCTACCTACACAAACGGCCGCGAACTCATCGAAGCTGGCTGGAACTTCGAGATGTCGCTTTATCGCTGCCGGTCATCTTTTCGGCGCAGGTCCTGTGCGGGATTCGCGTCCCTTTCAGCAACAGCGTTTAGGCCTGCGCGGCGTTCAAGATTTGATTCGGTTCGTGAGCCGCGTCAGCTTTTAAAATTGGGTCCGGCGGCTGTGTTTCAGTATTTGGGAAAGATGGCCGGAGTTGGGAAGCGGTCTTCGGGGTTGTTTCCGTCGTTCAAATATTCTTCCCGAGAGACGGTGAGTTCGGGCCAGTTCCCCGGGCGGACACGGACGACTCTGCCGGGGCGGATGCCTTCGATGATGAGGTCCGTCTCGAAGCGGATTTGGATGCCGCTGCTTCCCAGGGGGATTTCTCCGGTCGCCTGCGTGACGGTGAGGATCGAACCTTTTGAAGCCATGTGAGCGGGGCCATAGGCTCCACCTGCGTGCTTGAGCGTGTTCTCCGCCGCGTTCATCACCGCGTGACTTCCCGTCTTGAAATCCGCGTACAGGGACGGATCCATACCGCCGAACAACGTTGCGGTAGCAGTGGCGCGGCCGAACTTACCGTACTCAACGGCGTCAATCCAGGCGGGCATCCAACGGCTGCGGATCAGTGCCTTGTGCTTCTCGGTTTGATTTTGAGCGGCGCGCTGCATGGCGGTCTCATCCAGCCAGATGTCCGTGATGTGGTAACGCAGAAACACGCCGCCCGGGGTTGGCTGCCAGGTGAGTGCGAGGTGGACGGGTTGGCCGCTCAGAGTTTTTTTCCCTTCCGCCGGCCATACGCTCTCGGAAACCAAATCGGCGGGCGTGAGGCACTCGCGGCCGCGCCAGATTCGGGTGGCGGCATCGAAGGTCAGCTTTTCCCCCGTCGCCCTGCCGTCTCCGCTCTTCTTGGTTTCGCAGGTGGCAGAGATCATCCCCTGGCTTTTCTGCAGGTCCACTTCGTTCAACTTCCAGATTTTGCCCTCGCGCAGACAGAAGCTGGGCTCGTCCTCGAGCAGGAGCACATGGTTTTCGGCGGGCCGATCGGGAGGTCCTTCCTGGGAGACCGGGACGGCGGATGTTTTGGGGTCTGGCGGGAGAAATGCCCGGACGTGCAGGACGGCACCGAGCGAAAGGTCTCGGAGATCCGCCGGTGCGCCGTGCTGGCGGACCATGCCATAGGGGAGCATCGCGAAAGGATGCGGAGGGTTGCGGAAGAACTCGCCCGTGGATTCCACGCGGAGGCTGCCACGACGATTCGCATGATCCACGAACGCCAGCACGCCACGGTACGAGCGTGACTTGTCCAAAGCCGGAAACTTCCCCGCTTCAGGTCGGAACGGTTCATCTGCCGCGCACGCGGTGCTGGCGACCAGCGACAGGCAGAGGAGGAACGCAGTGCGCCATCCGGAATCATGGGAGCGAGTCATAGTTCAATGGCCTTGTTGCTGTCGCCGAACTTGTCGGTTTCCACACCCATTCGCTGGGCCATCATGAGCAGCAGATTGCTCATGTGGGCGTCCGGGTTCGCCGGTTTGCTGCAAAGCGCATAGTGCTCACCGGGCTTGTCGAGCTGATAGCCCTGGAAGTGGCCCTGGTTGAAATCGAGATGACGTCCGTGCCTCAGCCCCAGGTCCGATCCGCCCGCGAGCACGAGTGGCAGATTGGCGTTGCCGTGGCTGTGTCCGTAGGACATGCCGCTGCCGAAAAGGGCCATCGTCGAGCCCAGCAGTGGCTTGCCGCCCAGATCCTTCGTCTCCTCGAGCCGGGTGAGGAAGTAGCCGTATTGCTCGATGGCGAAGGTGTCATAGTTCGTGAGCTTTTCCATGTAGCCCTGATCGCCGCCGTGATGGCTGAGCTGGTGCCGCGACTCGGTGATGCCGATCTCGGGAATCGCAATGGCATCACCCTCGCCACCCAGGCTGAAGGTGGCCACGCGGGTCACATCCGTTTGAAAAGCGAGCACGATCAGGTCATAGACGGTGCGGAAATAGTCGCCGGCCATCGTGTGGGCGATGTCGCGGTTGGTGCGCCGGCGGTCGGCGGGCGAGATGCCGGGGAGCGGCGTGTCCAGCCAGGCGTCGGCCCGCCGCGTCCGGATCTCCGCCTCGCGGATGGACGTGAGGTATTGCTCCGTCCGCCCTTTGTCGGCAGATCCCATCTTCTGCTCAAGCCTGCGAACTTCGGCAAGGTTGGCGTCCAGGACGCTTCCCTTGCGGCGCAAAGCCCGGCGCTGCGCCCCGGTGCCCCCCTTGGGCTCCTCGAAGAGGGATGCGAAGATCTCGCTGCACCGGCGCATCGCCGGGAGCCGGACCCCGTCCGCAGTCCAGGCGAGGGAATCCTGGGTGATGGCGATCTCCAGGGACGGGTAGCGTGTGTGCTTCGCGGTGATCTCGGCCATCTTCTGGTCGACGGAGATCGTGTTCCGATCCGCCGGACCAAGGTTGCCGCCGGTGAGCCAGACCGAAATGCAATTGTGATGGTGGCTGAGCGCGCCCGGGTGATGCACACCGCTGATCGGCGTGATCACGTCCCGGTGCTTTTCGAGAGGCTTGAGCGACCGGGAGAACTGATAGTCCCTGCCGGGCGTTGTGATCTGATAATTCAGCGAATGGACGCCGTTCGCCAGGTAGATGAAGGCACTCCGCCGAGGGGTGGCAGATTTCTCCTCGGCCGCCCGGAGCGGCACCATGCATTCCAGGAATGGCAGCGCGACGCATGTCCCCATCGCCCGCAGCGCGTGCCGGCGGTCGATCATCCAGGATTGGGAAAGGAAGTTCATCGTCCTGGGTTCCTTGCGTGCGGTGCTTCGTGGATGAGTTGATGACGCCGAGAGTGTTCGAATGCCGCCGACTCTGGCGTGGGGTCAGCGCTTTCGGATCAAGTCGGACAAGGCCACGGCGCGGACGATGTCCTTGACGCGGTATTGGCTTTTCTTCGCCTCGGCCGCGATCGACTTCAGGTCGTCCTGATAGTCCACGGTGAGCACGCGGCGGAGAGCATACGTGCAAAGATGCTCGATGAAGGCGCGCGCGATCTGGTCGCGGTCTTCGAGCAACAGTCGTTTAAACTGGACGGAATCTTTGAACTGCCGGCCATCAGGCATCACGCCCGACGCGTCGATGTGCGGATCTTCGCCAGTCCCCTTCGCCACTTTCTCCCGCGTGCGCCATTGTCCAATGGCGTCGTAGTTGTCCCAGGCGATGCCAAAATGGTCAATCTTCGTATGGCAGGCGGCACAACTCGCATTCTTTCGGTGGGCCTCGATCTTCTGGCGAATGGTGGCCTTCGGACTTTCGGGCGGGTTGGGTTCAATGGGGTCGACATTCGCCGGTGGGGGTGGCGGCGTCCTGCCGAAGATCGCCTCACTGACCCACACGCCGCGGTGAACAGGGCGATGGCGAGTACCGTCCGAGGTCAGCCCCAGCACGGCCCCCATCGTCAACAGGCCGCCGCGGTGGTCCTCCGGCTGCAGCGAGACGCGTTGGAAGCCGCCCCCTTTGGGCTCCGCCAGACCGTAGAAATCGCACAACCGGGCATTGGCCATCGTCCAGTCGGAATCGATCAGACTGTCGACGGGGAGGTTCTTCGCCAACAACTCGCGGAAAAACTCAACTGGCTCCGCCCGCAAACTGGTTTCCAGCCAAGGGTCATAAGCGGGATAGAGCGCCTTGTCCGGCGTGAACATTCCCAGCCGGTGCAATTGGAGCCACTGCCGCGCGAAGTCCTCCACAAAGCGATTGGCCTTGCCGTCGGCCAGCATGCGGTCGACTTCCTTGGGCAGCAGTTCGTCATTCAATCCGCCACCCTGCGCGGCAGCGAACAGGCCGTCGTCGGGCATCGAGCTCCACAGGAAATACGCGAGCCGTGTCGCGAGTTCCGGGCCATTGAGACGTTCGCGGGCGACAGGGTCCCCTTCGACGATGTAAATGAAATGCCGGGACGTCAGCACGCCCGCCAGCGCCACTCGGAAGGCCGCCGCCGTCGTCTCTCCCGCCGCGCGTTCCGAGCGGTAGGCATTCAGGTAGTCGGCCAGTTCCTCCTGCGTGACGGGTCTTCGCCAGGCCCGCTGGGCGAAGCGTTGCAGATGCTCGGCCACCACCTCGAATGTCGCGTCATCAGGTGGCGCGAGCCCAATTCGCCGTGACTTTTCCGCCTCCGTTTCCAGCGGTCCTTCCCATTCGATCCAGTCGACCAGCACCGTCGAGAACAGGCCGTTCCCCCTGTCGTCAAACATCTGCGGAGCGTTCGGATTCAGCAGCTGTGTCTCGCTGCTGTGCGTAAACATGTAGTTGGGACTGGCGAGCATGTTGCGAAAGGCCGCGCCCCCTCGTCGGTCGACCACATCGGCGGCGACGACCGCCATGTGCAGGTTCGCCGGCATCTCCAGGAACACTTCGAACTCCTGGACCACGGGCTTGTCTTCCGGCGCGGTGACGTCGAATTCGATGAGGCCCGCGACGGTCTCTTCGCCAGTCTCCTTGCCGATGCTCAGGTGTGCAGGCTGACCGCCGAGGGGCCGAATGCCGCTGGCCTGGATGCGGAATTTGTACAGCCCGCTCTGTTCCGGGCCGGGACTCCCCAACCAATTGGGCGAGAGCACGGACTCGACGCGTCCCGGAAAGAGCAGGTAACGCAGGGGGCGTTTGATGCCGAACTTGTCCAGCGTCTCCTGCTGGGTCCTGCCGCCGTGATAGCGGAGGTCGAGGGCGGTTTTGCGAACCTTCCGCGCCTCGCTGGCCGTGGCGGGAAAGGCGCGGTCGAGCACGATCTCCGCGGCGCGGTAATAACGGTCGACATGTGACGGGGAGAGCGACAATTCCGACCCGATGCGCTCAAATCCATGCCACAGGGTGTCTTCATTCAACTCGCCCGGTTTGGCGGGATCATAGCGCACGCCGAGCAGGTCGTAGACTGTGTTCTGGTACTCTTTCCGGCTGAGCCGGTAGTGGGCCACCGCCGCACGGGACGCCATCCGCGCCGCTCGCCCCTCCTTGAGTCGAGCGTCGAGGGCGGTGACGAACGCCGAGATCTCATCCTGCGTCGGTTTTGGTTCACCCTCAGGCGGCATTGCGCCGGAGTTGATCCGATCAAGGACCTCCCCCCAGTGATGCGCATCCGCGCCCGCCTTGAAATCACGGGAAAACTTGTCGATCCGCACATCCCCCGTCACCTTTGCGGGGCCGTGACAGCGGACACAGTGCTTCTCGAGAAATCCCTCAAAGGAATCTGCTCCCAGTCCGGTGGCGGCCGAACTCAGAAAAACCGCGATCGTCAATGAAGCAAGGTGCACAGGAGCGGGGTGGGTGAGTGCGGGTTTCATGGTGCTTTCGAGTTAAGCAGCGGCCTTCGATGCTTCGAGTCATCGGAATTCACAGCAACGACGTGAGGTTGGCTCCACACAAGGCATCCCCTGCCATCCAGCGGGCCTTCCTCGCACCAACCGAAGCGACTGGGTAATGCCATCATACAACCCCAATGTCGCTGTAAGGACCCCGAAGCATTTTTTCTTTTCATCAGTCGAAGCAGTGACGGTCACTGCGCCGGCCCTGTCAGTATTCGCCACGCCGCAAATCAGCGTCTCTGATCTTTCTTCAGGATCCGCTCCAAATGCCTATTCTGGTTGGTGCATGGGCGACGATTTCAAAAATGGTCCAGTCCGGTCGGGCGCTCCGCATCCGTGCGTCCGTTTACCGCGCACTCGTTGTGTCATGGTTCGCCACACGCCTGCTGGAATCCCGCTCGGCCATCTGGACCGTCCAGGACCTGCTGGGCCACGCCGAAGTTTCGACGACGATGATTTATACGCAAGTGCTGCGGCCGGGATTCGCGGTCCAGAGTCCGCTGGACCGGTGAGCGGTAGGCCCAAACCCACCGACCGCGTGCTTCGGCCAAACTCGCCCTGTTAAACGCCTGTTAACAACCGACCCCCTCGTGTGAACCACTCCGAGAGAGTTCGAGATTTTGCGGGCACCCGTGCCAAAAAGTCCACTGTTTGGAGCGAACCCCGTGGGCCCAAATTGCGTGCTCAGGTGGGTCCATTTTGCATGTTCATTTCCATCCGCACCGCCCAGGCTGCCGACGAGGCCGAAAAACATTCGGCCGAACTGCGGAAGAAGTAGACTTTGGACTTTGGTAAGTCGCCGAGGCAGCCAGGCCGTTGGCCTGCGCTGATTTCATCGCCGCCTGGCAACTGCAACCAACCGTAGCGAACGGTGATCGGCTTGGGGCCGACTCCGACCCGGGGCGTCGGGGAGTTCGCGAAGGATCTTCGCCGCCTGCTCCCACAACACGGGGTCCGCCAACCTCACGGAACTTGGGGCTCACGCGTCACGCTCGCCTCGGGCGGCTTCTTCGGCAGGCGTTCGAGCAGGGACTTGAACTCGGGAAGCTCTCGCAGGGACTGGAGGTCGGGGTCGGTCTGCAGTCCCTCGCGGTCGTGCAATCCGTTGTCAACAGCCGCTTGCAGATCGGCGAGCGCCTCTGCCTGCAGCCGGTCGCGCAAGACCGCTGCCTCCTAAGATTGTGCGAAGCCGGGGGACTTCAAGCGGACTTCCCGTACCTTGGACTTGTCCAGCCGGGCGAGGCACACGGCGGACACACAGGCGGCGTTGTATTTCGCCGTTTGGACGTCCGGCTTGGCGAACGTCCGCGGGCGCGCCGCCGAGCGGCCTGCCTCCGCGACATGGGTCAGCAGCTTGTCCGGCTCAGCACGTGCGCGGCCGAGCCACCCGACCGCCCGGTGATAGAGCAGCAACCCGCCCTCTTCCGTCTCGTCCGCGGCTTCGACCCGATCCATCACCTTCTCAATTCCCGTCTCATAGCTGTATTGCCGGTCTTTCACCGAAACAAATGAAATGTCGCATCCTTCGTTGCCACAGAAGGTCAACGCAGACCGCCCCATTCCACGCACGACACCTTCGTGCCGGCCGTTGATGGCAACGTCTGCCTTCACTTTGCGAGGCGACCGCGACCGCTTTTATTTGATGTCCATATCACAAGGGTAGTGCGCTGAGATTGATGTTGTTCGAATCCGCACTCGCGACCTGCTGCAAAGGAGGACGAAAAGCGAAAAGCGAGTCCCTGGTGCAGGAGCTGCTTCCGCCTGGTATCCGTTGGACAGAGCGGTACTATTCGCCGCTGACGACCCTCCTGGTGTTTCTCTGGCAGTGCCTTGCCAAGTCCTCGTGCCGCGAGGCGGTCGCCAAGCGGGTGGCCCAATGTGTGGCTGCCAGGCAGCAGCCGTGTTCTTATGCCACGGGCGCGTACTGTGTCGCGCGGACCAGACTGCCGGAAAACCTGGTGAAGGGGCTGGCCCGGCAGGTGGGCCTGGGGCTTCACAAGAAGGCTTTGGAAGCGTGGCTCTGGAAGGGGCGAAAGGTCAAGGTGGTCGATGGCTCGACGGTGAGCATGCCCGACACCGTGAAGAATCAGGAGGCGTATCCGCAGGGAGCCAACCAGAAGGCCGGCGTGGGGTTTCCCATCGCACGCATTCTGGTCATCTTTTCGCTGGCCGTGGGGACGGCGCTGGAACTGGCCATCTGCCCCTGCAAGGGGAAGTGGCAGAGCGAGCTGGCGATGGTCCGCCATGACACACATTCGTCAGCAGTTCGACTCGACCTCATTTCTCGCCGCGCGAAGAATGGTTGTTCGGACAGACGATTCACTGTCCCCGTACCAATCGCAACATACAATCGACTCGGGACAACGCGCCACAATAACGACGGCGGGGCTGTTGAGAAAGAAGGGGCGTGAAGCAAGATCCGACGGAATTCCCTTTTTTGGAAAATTCCTGATTCGTTGAAATTGAGCGCCCTGTTCGCCAGTTTCTCGAGCCTGAACAGGTAGGCAAACGCGTCCTCTTTCGAAAAGCCCATCCCGCCACTCGTCCCGTTCACGGGATCGCCTTCGGCAAAATTGACATCGTTTGCGATACAAACGCGAGAGGTTGACATTGACTGCGAATGAGATCGGGTTCGCGTCGCCCGAAGATGATGGCGAATCGCGCCCGATCGGTGCATTCATTGTCTTTCGATCCCGAAGAATGTTACCCTCTTGGCATCTTCGCCGCGGGGACCGGTGTGCTGTTCTGGACATGAAAGGCAAATGGGAACCACCCGTTGCAGTTCCCAACCAACATGAATGAGGTCACGCGGGTTTTGCAGCGAATCCAGCGCGGCGAGGGAGCCGCCGCGGAGGACTTGTTGCCGCTGGTCTATGAAGAGCTGCGCAGGCTGGCGGCGATCCGACTGAAGGAAGAATCTCCCGGCCAGACCCTGCAGGCCACCGCCCTGGTGCATGAAGCTTGGCTGCGCCTGACCAGTGGCGAAGCGCGGGCAGCGTGGGACCATCGGGGCCATTTCTTCGCAGCCGCAGCCGAAGCCATTCGAAGAATTCTTGTCGAAAACCACCGGCGCAAGCGAACTGCGAAGCGTGGTGGGCAGATGGTCCGCCGTGACGTGGAACTGGAACTCATTGAGGCCCCCAGTTGGTCCGACGATTTGCTGGCGATTGACGAGGTTCTGTCGCGTCTGGAGACGGCCCATCCCCGAAAGGCGGAATTGGTGAAGCTCCATTATTTTGCCGGACTGACACTCGGGGAAGCCGCCGATGTCCTGCGTATTTCCCTAGCCACGGCCGAGCGCGACTGGGTTTATGCCCGTGTCTGGCTGTTCCGCGAACTCCAGTCTTGATGTCCCCGTTCACCGTCCAGTTTCCAGCAAACTTCGATTCCAACTTGGGATGAAGTTTGAAGTGTGGAGCAAGCCCTGTTAATTGAAGGGGTTGCATCGCGGAGCACCGTCCAAGCTTGCCTTTACGCCACTGGACATTATCGGAGATTGTCGACGGAATTCGTGAGGGGCGTCGCAGGGCATTCTCGCATGACAGTGTGTCGCGGTTTCTTGGACGGGGATCATCATGAACGAAGAATCGATTTTCGCCTCTGCCGTCATCATTGCCGACGCGGACAACCGGGCGAAGTTTGTCCGGAAGGCGTGTGGCCGGGATGCCAGGCTGGCGGCGCGGGTCGATCAACTCCTGAAGCTGCATGATCGCATCGGGAGTTTTCTGAAACCGACCGTGGATGTCGCGGCGCGGCCCACCGGACCGATTGCGGTCGGAACGGTCGACAATTTGCGTCCGGTGAGAAGCGATCAAATCTGGCTAAGCGTTCTCACTCCGTCGGACGAGCCGGGCGCGCTGGGGCGAATGGGTCAGTACGACATCCTCTCCCTGGTGGGGCGGGGAGGCATGGGGGTGGTCTACCGTGCCCGGCAGCGAAGCCTCCGCCGGATCGTGGCCCTCAAGATGATCCGCGATCCGGCGTTCTCCACGCCGGACGCTGTGCGGCGGCTGCGGAACGAAGCCGAGGCGGCCGCCCGGCTGCAGCACAAAAACATTGTGCGGATTCATGAGTTTGGAGAGTTTCAGGGACTGCACTACTACTCGATGGAGCATGTGAACGGCCGCACGCTGGAGGAACTGGCCGGCGGCCAGCCGCTGCCGTCTGAAAGAGCCGCCCGCTACGTCGAGACGATCGCCTCCGCCATTCACTACGCGCACGGCCAGCGGGTCCTCCACCGGGACTTGAAGCCCGCCAATGTGCTGATTGACTCAGCCGACTGCGTGCGAATTGCCGACTTCGGACTGGCAAAGCAGATGGATGTCCAGGGGGCCGTGACCGAGAAGGGCCAGATCATGGGCACGGCGGAGTACATGTCGCCGGAGCAAGCGGCGGCCCGGCACTCGGCTGTCGGACCCGCCACCGACGTGTACGGCATCGGCGCTATCCTCTAC
Source organism: Planctomycetaceae bacterium (assembly GCA_021732845.1). Lineage (GTDB taxonomy): Bacteria > Planctomycetota > Planctomycetia > Planctomycetales > Planctomycetaceae > JAKFUF01. The sequence goes on from JAKFUF010000004.1 coordinate 79,984, forward strand.
GAGCTGCTGACCGGCCGGGCACCGTTTCAGGGGGAAACACCCTGGGAGGTGCTGCGCCGCGTCTGCGAGCAGGAGCCCGTCCCGCCCCGGCAGCTCAATACACGGACCCCAAAGGATCTGGAGAGTATCTGCCTGCGGTGCCTGCAAAAGGACCCGCGGCAGCGGTATGACTCGGCCGGAGACCTGGCCCGCGATCTGCGCCGCTTCCGCACCGGCCAGCCTGTGCTGGCGCGGCCCATTGGGCGACTGCATCGCTCGGGGCGCTGGCTGGTTCGCAACCGACTGACAGCGTCCCTGTCCATGGCGATCCTCCTCCTGGGATGCGTCGTGATCAGCCTGGTGCCGTGGACGGGAACGGCCAAGGTTGTTGGCGAACCGCACGTCGCAGAGATCCCCCCCCAGGCAATTGCCGATGACGGAGAGGAGCAGGGGGAAGCTCCAGTGCCACCAGTGCCCGGCGATGAGGGGAATCCGCCGAAGCCACCCATGCCGGTCGACGCACAGCTTCCGCAGGTGGTGCTTCCACCCCAGCCAGTCCCGCCGGAGATCGACGATCCGCTGTTCTGGGTCCGGCCGCGGCAAGCTCCAGAGTCTCCGCCGGCGAGCGTCACCGGAAGGGCCCTCGCTGGCGAACCGTTTGGCGTGGGTGAAGTGGTGATTCAATTTGCCCCCGACTCCCGCCCCACGCTGAAGCCCGACGACCCGGTGTGGATCACCGACACGAAGCAGCGCGTGCTGTACCCGGCGGTCGAGGCGGCCCGCGATGACCAGCACCGGGTGGGGCAGGTCACAATTCGCTTCCTTTTCCAGGGGCCAGGCGATCTGAATCTGGTGGCCACCGCGGCCGGCGACCATCCCCTGACCGTCAAGCCGGTCCTGGGCGGTGACGCCGATGCGCTCCTCCAGCAATGGTGGACCATCTACTCCCATCCTCGGGAGGAATTTGTTGGACAACTGGCCGGCCACGACATGCTGCGCAGCTACCTGGCGACGATGCTGTCGCGCCGACTGAATTTGACATTGCCGGACAACGCGTCCCATGCCACCAACCGGCTGAATTCCCTCACCGGGGAGGAAAACTTCCTGCATCTCCTGCTGGGGACGGCATCCATGCGGGTGGCCCTGCAAAAGGAAGTTCTGCTGAATGTGGCCGGGAACCACCAGAGGGCCGACCGGCCGCTCCCCCGGCCTCTGGCCCCACCCGCAGTGACGATTCCCAAGTTCACGCCCAGTCCCGTGGAACCGCTCGCCGCGCACGTCCCGCAGGAGTGCTTCTATGTCCGGTGCCAGAGCCTGTCCGACTGGCAGTGGTTCCGCGGCGCGCTCGCGGCCTGGGGAGGGAACCTCAACCAGTTGGTCGTCCAGCGCGGCCTCGACCAGGGGATTGAGCACCGGCTGGAGAAGCAGTTGGCGCTGAACAGCGAGACGGCCGCAGAACTGTTTGCCAACGAGGCCATCGCCGAGTTCGCCCTCATTGGCAGCGACACGTTTTACCTGGAAGGGGCGGCCTTTGGCGTCCTCCTGCGGGCCAATGACGGTGCCACCCTGCAGGCAGTCATCGAGCGGCAGCGGCGCTCCGCCGTCCGCGTCACGCCCCATGTCCGGGAAACCACGGAAGAGATCGCCGGACATGCCGTCAGCTTCCTGTCGACCCCCGACAACTCCGTCCGGTCCTTTCATGCCGTGGAGGGAGAGGTGCACTTCGTGACCACCTCCCGGCGGCTGGTGGAGCGGTTCTTCGAGGCCGGGCGGGGGCGGGAAAGCCTCCGCCAGCTTCCGGCGTTCCAATTCGCCCGCAGCAAATTCCCGCTCACGCGGGACGACCCCGTCTTCATCTATTTGTCGGACCCCTTCTTCGCCAAGGTTCTCAGCCCGTGGTATCGCATTGAAATGACCCGCCGGGCCCGGGCACTGGCCGACTTGGAACTGGTCCAGATGGCCCGCTGGGCGGCGATCGCCGAACACAAACCCAATGAAACCGTGGCTGACCTGGTGGCGGCGGGCCTGCTGCCCGCATCAATCCAGTCGCGGCCCGACGGCAGCCAGGTCCTGCTGTCCGGCGGCGTTCCCCTCGACTCCCTCCGCGGAGCGGCCGGGACGTTCACGCCGATCCTGGACATGACAGCCGGCGAGGCCACGGCCGGCGAATGCGACGCCTACAACCGCTTTGCGGCCGCCTACGCCCGCCTGTGGGCGCGGATGGATCCGGTCACCATCGCCCTCAACCGCCGGTCCACCGAGCCCGGCCGGGAGCAGATCGTGTGCGATGTGAGCATCATGCCGGTGCCCGAAAGTCTGTACGGGATGGCCATTTGGTATCTCCTGCCCACAAAAGACGCGGTGCCGCCCCCGCAGGGAAGTCTGCTGCAACTTTCGGCGACGCTGAACCTGCGCGCTTTCGGACTGCCGCTGGATTTGCCGATTCGCGCCTTCCTCGGAACAGGGGATCTTTCTGCGGACCCGGTGGTCTTGATGCGGAGCGGCAGAATGGAGTTGATCCCCGAACTTCAGGGAGCCCTCAGCGGGAATGCTTACTTGCGGGTTCCACTCCTTTACGGGGGAATCGACGATGTCGAACCACTGCTAGAAGCCTTCCGAGGTTTTCACACACCTCTAACTGACTCCCTTGCCGCAATTACCGAGCCACAACTGGGGATCTCCTCGGCGCCTGATCTTCCCCTGTGGCTTCAGTTTCAGAATTCACGGCTCGTACTTGCAACGCGGCGAGATGCCCTAGCGCAGGTGGCTCCGCTGCTGCAGACGCTCCAGACTCAACGATCGGCGCAGCTCCGCCTGACTCTGGCCGACTTGGCAGGGACGCACCTCGGAGAGCTGGCGCGGACCGTTCTTTACTGTCAGGCGCGGCACATGTCGGCCGCCAGTCCCCGGCTGCTGCACGAATTGCAGCAGCAACTCCATCTCGAGGACGACGAGGCCCGCCCCCTGGCGGAGGAGCTGCTTCGAGGGCGCCTCGTCTGCCCGATGGGGGGCGAGTACAGGCAACTGTCGATTCCCGGCCGGGGCTCGCGGTGGGTCAGCACCGCCTGGCGGCAGGCCGACCTGGTCGATGAGGATTCCGTCCCGCGAACCTACACTGCCCCGTTCCTGGACTGGTTCCACGGATTGAGCGTCGAAACCTCCGTCACCGCCACCACGCTGAGTGTCCATTTCGAGCTGAGCACCCATCCGGAAAGCGCGTCCCTTCCGGCGGCCCGCGCCGCGGAAGAGGCCGCCGCCCGCCGTGCGCTGGCGCGGGTACTGGAAGAACTGACGGCCGAGGCTCGCCAGGCGGCATTTGCGGACTGGGTCCGGCGGTTTCAATCAACGGACCTCGTTGTGAGGGCACCAAACACGCTCCCTGAATTGTGGCAACAGCGGGAGGCTGCCGCCAGCAGTCGCCTGGCCGCCCTGGCGGAACCGGTCGACAAAGCGGAACGCATGATGATCGTGATGGACTTGTTGACGCAGCAACGGATGGATTTCGCCCGCGGTCGCCTGGTCAACCTGGCGGAACCGGTCGACGAAGCGGAACTCGCGCGGATCATGACGGACTTTCCGCTGACGGCCGCCGCGCGGCAGATCCCCGCCCTCCTGCGCGAGCGGCAGGCCGCCGCGGAGTGGGCGCGACTTGCCCCCTTGCTTCCCAAGGATTCGGACCGTAGCCGGCTGCTGCAAGAGTTCAAGGCGAAGCACCTCGGAACGAATGCCGGTCGCAAGGCGAACCTGGATTCCTGCGTGAAGGAAATGGTGGAGGAAGATCAGGCGGCCGGGAAGCTCAAGGCGATCCGGGACCGCGTGCAGGGAGGGTATCCGCCGCAGGAAGTCCTCAGCTTGGCCGATGAGTTTCCGGACATCAAGACGGCAGCCGAGGCGCGGAACTGGTGGAGGGAATCCAATGAAAGGGCCGTGTTGGACCTGTCGGGCACCAACGTGCCGCTCCGCGCCGCGGCACTTCAGTTCTTGGCGGATTCCGACTTCGCCGGCGATGCCTACGTTGATCCGCTCATCACAATCATGCTTCATGAACCCCGGGCCGATTCGCGGCGGAATGCGGCAAGAATTGTCAACCGCCTGCCGGAACCGGCCTGGGACCGCGCTGCCAACGCCCTGAAAACTGCGTTGCGGAACCCCCGCGACAACTTCTGCGGAGAGGCCCAGGACGTCCTGCGGGTGACCCGGACGACGAAGATCAAATCGACGAAATAGCCGGCCCGGACTCTGAACCAAATGAAGGTGTCCCTGATGTCACTCACGCCTGCTCAGCGACAGCCCGGTGCCTCGCAGCAGACGAACTGGCGCGCGTGGAATTCAATGTTCCGACGGTTCCAACTCACATTTTTTAGCGGAGTGCCAGATGACATACTTCGGTCAAACTTTCAAACGGTTCCTGCTCCTCCAAGGCTTGTGCCTGATCGCCCTCCTTTCTCAAGCGGCAACCGTTGTGGCTCAACAGGCCGCCGACTTGGAGAACAACATGCGCCGGTTGTCGGCCATGCTGGCGGAGAAACGGGCGGAGGACTTGTCGCCCGAGGCCCTGACGGAGCGCCTCGCCGCAGTGCAAAGCGCGAACCGCGAGGTGCTGCATCAGCAAGTTCTCGCAGCCCAGAATATGTACGGATTCGGGAAAATCACCCTGGATGAAGTTCTCCGCGCACAGATGGCGCTGAACAATGCCGACCCTGAACGCGTCAACACTCCTGCGGAAAAGATTCGACTGCTGCGGGAGCAAGCAGACTCTTCCAGGCAGATCGAAAGTGCCGCCGAGACATTGGCAGAGGTAGGGGTAGGGAAGCTAGGAGCGTTCCCGGCGGCGCGCGCCCGGAGGATTGACGCCGAATTGAGGCTCGCGCGGGAGGTTGCCGCACAGCAGCAGAGGGGTGAGTCACCTGCCAGCCAGCCGTCCAATGCGCCGGAGAAAGTGCCCCTGGAACGAATGTCCGCCTTGATGCTCGCACAGCGCATTCAGGAATTATCAATCAGCAAGCGCGATGCCCTGCTCAAGTGTTCCGAACTCTTCAATGAGAGCTACGAGCATGGAACTGTTCCACTTGAAACCCTGCTGTCAACGCAGGACGAGCTCCTTGAGGCGGAACTGGCGCTGACCGCAGATTTCGATCAGCGAATTCAACTGCTACGGAAGCGAGTGGAAAGCGCCACAAGGATTGAAGACGGAGTCCGCGACCTTCAAGCCAAAGGCGGAAAGGGTGGCAGTGCCGGCGCTATGGCGGCGGCATCCGCCTGTCAGCGCGCCGCGAACCTTCGACTGGCCCGTGAGGTACTCTTGAAGCGTGCCGGCCAGCAGCGCGAGCCTGCAAAGCCGCCTTCTGAAAACCATCCGGCCACCGATCTGGAGATGTTGTCGACGCCGGCCATAACAGCGCAGATCGAAACTTTGAAGAAGGAGTTGCGCGATCTGCTGCGAAGGCAGTACGAAGTTGTCCAAGCCGAATACGAAACCGGAACAGCGCATTTGGATGTCGTTCTGCGTGTGCTGGACGAATTCATCAATGCGGACTTGGAACTCGCTCAAACTGCCGCCGACCGGATCCGCCTTCAGCGAGAGCGGGTGGGCCAGGCGATCAAATGGGAACAACACGTGTTCGCGAAGAGTGCGGTTGGTGCTGCTGGTGGTGATACTGGGAGTATCCTGTCGACACACGGCTGCCGGCTGGCGGCCGAAATCAAGCTGGTGCGAGAACTGCTCGCCCGGCCTGCCGCCGACGTCAAGCCCACCGGGTTGTGCGCGGACGTCGTCTGCGAACCGGCCTGTGAACCGCAGACTCGCCTCCATTTCTGCTTTCCAACGGTCAAGCGAACAGCGCATGCTCAACGTGGCCTGCGACATCCGCCACGCGGAAACTTTGCCCGCCGCAGTGGCCGGTAAGGTGCCCCATCGTCGCGGAGGTCGACCGACACCCTTTTGGCTGCGGCCACAGGCCGCATTAACACGACCCGAAAGATAACGGGGCAGAGTCCATGGCCGTCGTAACATGCCTGCTGAAGTCTCTCATCCTTCTATCGTCAAGTTTTGCTGAGGTTCCCAAAGGACTGGAACCCTTGCAGGGAACCTGGGTGATTGCGTCGGCTGAAATCGACATCAAAGGCGCACCCGCTCCCGCGCGTATGCCGATCCCTTCAATGGCTCCAACAGGCCTGTCAATCATCATCGATGGCGCAACCGCAAAAGTCTACTCGGCATTCGCGTACTCTGAAGACGCGATCGTGAGCGAGCACTACCGATCGCGTGGATTTTTGTCTACCGAGATAATTCCCGGGTACTTTATTTCGACAAAACACGTTACTTCGCCACTGGAATTCACATTGGAAGCGAAAATCGGCAACCAGATTCCAGAACTCTTTGCGGTGATCGATTGGCCAGCGGACATTCCACGCGACAATGTAGTTCCCGGCAAGGGTCCGGTGCGCTGTGCGGTGGTCCACACGCTGGAAGGAGAGAATGCCACTCTGAGCGTCAGCGTTCCCATTTTGCTGAAATCGCCGCCCGCACGCGGCGTTCGGACCGCCTGGACGTTTTCTTTCAAGAAGCTCGGCGTGGCCGTGGCAAAGGAATACTCGGCACTGACTGGGTTGTGGAAGTACCGCGGCAACCCGGACGCAGACACCGGCGCGGACCAGAAGCCACCAATGTTCTTGATCGCGCCAGGCTGGTGTGCTGTTACTGACCGCGGTCGTGTTGATTCTTTGTTATCCATCTCGCTGAATACGGAAGCATCGCCGCGCGCGCTGAATATCTCGAACACCGACGGCAACGGAACGAAAGCATTGACAGAGGGGATCTACGCCCTCAAGGGTGACACAATCACCGTGCAGTTCCCGGCGACCGGCAAAAAGCGGCCAGTGCAGTTTGATCCGGCGAACGACGAGTTTGTGCATTTTGATCTTGAGCGATTCAAGGTGCCGCGCGATGGCGAAGCGGTCCTCGGTGCGTGGATGCTGCTTGAGCAGCGCACCGGCAGCGAGAAGCGCGGCGACATTCGCGGCGGAAACGGTGAGAAATGGACGATCACCGGAGAGGAAATCTCCATCGACCGCGGCGGAAACGTCAATTTCAAGACCTACAAATACAAGCTCGACGACAAGCAGAAGTCCCTCGATTTATCGCTCCCCGCCGCACCTGACAAGGTCAATCAAGCTTGCAGTTACACGCTCCAGGATGACACGCTCTGGGTCTTCATTTATCCTTCCAAGCGGCCGCCATTGGGCAAGAATAAGCCATCAGGGACGAAGCTGCTCAAGTTTCAGCGAAGCCCGTAGGCAGGAGGTTTGCGAAGAGTCAGCCACGCGGGATTGTTGCTTTTACAGCTGCGGCTGCAGTTGATCCACCGCCGCGGTTGTGCTCGAGCCTATTCACGATTGGCCTGGTCGAGATCGCCCATCACATCGTCCGCACCACGAAGGGTGTGGCCGGATTTGAGGGGCTTTGCCCGAAGAATCTGGGGGCCATGTGCACGGCGAGGTTCAATGATGCTCGACTCCAGTCAAAATCAGAATGAACACGAACAGCAATTGGACGCGATCATCGCCCGCTATTACCTGGCCACGGAACCGGGGCAGCCGCCGAATCAGTCCGGGTTCGTGGCGCAGCATCCTGAGTTTGTGCAGGAGCTGCGGGACTTCTTCCGGGATCTCGGACATCTGGAGAGGGACTTTCCCCCGGCAGAAAAGGATCCAGCCCTGTGCGACACAATGGAAATGAAGCCCGTGCGCTACTTTGGGCAGTATGAAATCCTGGGCGAAGTTGGTTCCGGTGGCATGAACCACTTTCTTTTCAATTGAGGTTCCATTGAGTCGTTCTGCTTAACACGTCAAAATTCGCAGCGGGAGCGATTTTCGCGCGCCCATTTGCCCGGCAGATCGTGCCTATTGAAATGGGGCGTGACACCAATCCACTCTGGATCAGCTTGCCTCCATTGCAATTGTCTCAGGAAAAGAGAAGGTACGCATGGCGGCAATTTCAACGGAACTCCATCCATCGAGAATTCATGGCGACGGATGCTGAGCGGCCTGCACTCCTGGAGTTGGAACGCTTTCGGCGCTATCTCACCGTGCTCGCGGAAGCTGAATTGGCTCCGCGACTCAAGGTTAAGGAATCTCCGTCGGACATTGTGCAGCAGTCGATGCTGGAGGCCCATCGTGATCTGCCATCCTTTCGCGGACAGACTGACGCGGAGCTTGTGGGCTGGTTGAAAACGATCCTCGCCCGGAACCTGATGAATGCGGCCCGGCACTACCGCACCGCCAAGTGCGACATCCGCCTCGAGCAGTCGCTGGCCGAGCGGTTGGACCAGTCCTCGGCGCGGCTGGACCATTGGCTGGCTTCGCAGGACAGCAGCCCCAGCCAGCGGGCAGAGCGAAATGAGCGAGCCGCCGCCTTAGCCGACGCCCTGGCCCTGCTGCTGGAGCAGGAGCGGACGGCGATCTTGTTGAAGCACTTTCGCGGATGGTCGCTTCAGGCCATTGGCGAACATCTCGACCGGCCAGTGGATGCCGTCGCAGGGCTGCTGAAGCGGGGTCTGAAGAAACTGCGGGGCCACCTGAAGGTACTGGAATAGCACATGGCGGAATCTGACGATTCGCGGGAACAGCGGTTGGACGCTGTGATTGCCAAGTATTACCTGGCGGTCGAGCGCGGCGAGGCTCCCGATCAGGCCGTGTTTCTCGCGGAGCACGCCGAGTTTGCGGAGCAGCTGAAGGAATTCTTTGCCGCCATCAGCCGCCTCGACGAAGCCGTCGGCCCGGTCAATCTTGAGCAGACCACGACCCGGGTGCTGAACCTCGCGACCAGCCTGCTCAACTGCGGGGCCGGGGTCCGGTACTTCGGCGACTATGAGATTTTGGAGATCATCGGGATGGGAGGGATGGGGGTTGTCTACAAGGCCCGGCAGTCA
>JAKFUF010000013.1 GCA_021732845.1 Planctomycetaceae bacterium
AGCCCGCGCCATGCCTTTCGTGGTTATTCCTGCACGGAATGATGGTCGAGATTTCGTTCACCTGGTTCACTGAACCACGAAAGGCACGAAGCACACGAAAGGTCGAACCACGAGTCACACAATCCTCCACGAATGAGAAACCGCCGAGTTCAGGTCAATGGCTCCCGGGTCGATTTCGCCGTGCGAGTCTTTCGCGCCGGGGTAATAGCATGGTGAAATTGATTGGGATGGACGCTGATTGCGGGCAGATTCATCAGCCGGCACGCGTTAGCGTCCGGTTCGTGGCGCTGGCGTCTTCCGATTATCCTCCAACCGGGGGCTAAGGCCGGCTAAGGCCCTCCGGCTCATTGGCTGTACGGCTTGTCAAAAGTCGACAGTTATTCTTGCCGCGATCCTAAACGTAGCCCAAGTCGCTGAGTCGGAGCTTTAGTAGCGGCACGGCGCGAGCCGTCGGGTCATTGATTTTCCATGATTCATGAGGACTGTCACCGGCCACCGGAGGGCTTAAGCCGGCGCCCTTCCGCCAACATCGGTCCGTATCCGCCGCCGAACTGTCAGTTCAAAAATCGACGCAACTATTCCGTGTCCCGGACGAGAATGGCAGTGTCGCCCTCGGGCATGCTGAATTGCTGAAGCTCACTGGTAAGTTCTGCTCACTGGGGAGAAGCGTGATGGCCACGACAGTCGGGTTTGGAAAGCTGGAGCGGGAGATGCTGAGCAACAACCTGTTGCCCGGCGACGTGCGGATCGCGATCATCGACTTCAAGAATCAGGTCAAAACTGGCATGCGGCTGACCCCGCATGAGAACCGCGAACAGCGGCTCCCGGAAGCTCCTGTGGGAACCGCCTACTACGAATTCCAGGTTGGCCAGGCGCATCCCGGCGATCCCGAACCGCGCGGCAAAAGGCGGCTCGTCGCGCTGATCGATCCGCAGCGGCAGATCCAGAAGATGTTCTTCTCGGATCAGCACTACACCCAGGGGGTGTGGCGGCAGTTGCAGTATCCGTAGCAGCGGATTGATCCGCTTCCACCGGCCAGCTCGGACCGGACCGGATGAATCAGCAAATCTACGGTTTCAGCTCCAGCACGGTCACATTGCCGTCTTCGGCCAGGACGCCGTCTTCGGCCAGGACAAAGACGGCCTTGGCCTGGGGGTCGGAAACGTACAATTTGCCATTGTGACGGCAGATGCCGACCGGACCGACAAACGGCGCACCCTGGGCGAACGGGGTGGCGGCTCCCGTCGGATCGATCTTGAAGACCGCTTTCGCGTAGTTGTCGCTGACGAAGGCGTTTCCGGCATCATCCAGCGCGATGGCATGCGGAAATTTGAACGGATGGCCGTTGAGGATGGTCTCGGTCTTTCCGTTGTCGAAACGCGTGAGCTTTTCACGGCCGAGAATCCACAGCCGGTCCTTCTTGTCGACGGCAATTCCACGGCATGCCTGACTTTCGGTGACCTTCACGGGTTCACCGCCGGCTTCGGGGATCTTCACGACCTGATGAATCTCCAGGTCGGACACCAGAATTTCGCCCGCACTGTTGAAGGCGATGGCCATGGGAATCCCAATCCGTCCCTTGGCCAGCGGCTGTGGCTGCTTCTGCTCGTCAAAGCGAAAGACCTGACAGGTCGACGAATCGCCGGCCAGCACCCGGCCCTTCGCATCGACCGCCACGCACCGGATGGCGTTCAACGGTGTGCGAAACTTCTTCGACGCCTGAAAATAGACGGACAGCTTCCCCTCGGGTGTCACCTGCCACACACCCGGCAGATTGCGGTCCGCCAGATAGAGCGTTCCGTCGGCCGCCGCCGCGATCGACAGCGGATATTGCAGATCCGCCGCAGGTGCAGGAACCGCGCCGAACAAAACAAGGAGGAGTAGAAGGACAAGCCGGGACATGGACGCGAACTTTCTAAATTGGGAGTTCCGGACTGCCCTACGGTTTGGCGAGCGGTTTTTGGGACAGGATTGGAAAGGATGAGACAGGAAAAGAGAGGATATAGTGGTTGGAGGCCGTTTCAAACAAATCCCTCCTCATCCTCTGTCATCCTTCTTGATCCTGTCCAAACTTCCCAATCCGGTTGTCAGACACGTCAACGATAAGTTGTCGCGGCACAACCCCATCGAAAATCACACCAGGCAGTGCAGCGGATTGGCGAGGTACAGCATGGCGTCGAGGTTGTTGGTGTCCTTGGCCACCAGCGGTCCAGGGGTGATGATTTCCGTCGGCAGGTCTTCGACCTTTTCTTGATTGCGGACGATGAACTGGCCGATGACCAGCGCCATCTGGTGGATCAGGCAGACGGGATTCACCGTGGTCGCGGTTAGGCCACCCTCGCGAATTGACAGCAGGCCGTCTTTCTGGCCGTCGACGGCGGTGACCGCCATTTTTTCATGGATTGTTCCCTTGAGCGCCGGCAGGCAGGCCAGGGCCATGTCGTCGCTGTGAAAGAAGGCCCCGGCGATCGGTTCCTTTTCCTGGGCCAGCAGCGTTTCGAAGGTGTCGCGGGCCTTTTGTTTCTTCCAGTCGCACCAGCGAACGCCGCCACCCACCACCTTGACGTCGGGAAATTCCTTGAGAACCTTGTTGAACCCCGCTTCGCGGCCTTGCGCACCGCTGTGGGCGCTCAACCCGCCGATGTGAATCACCTTGCCTTTGCCGCCGATCGCCTTCATCAGGTAGCGGCTGCTGGTTTCGCCCATGAAGACCTGGTCGGGGGTGACTTCGAGCCACACACCGGTCTCCCGCATTTTGTCCATCGGGACCAGCAGGGTGTCCATCGAGATGACCGGGATGTTCCGCTTCTTCAGCTCTTTGACCGGGGCGGCGAGCGAGTCGATCTGCACGGCTTGGAACGCACAGAAGTCCCAGGGGTCACCGACGATGTTGTCGATCTTGTTGCGCTGCTTTTCGGGATCGAACTCCCCGTCGAACCAGACGACTTCGACATCGAGCAGGCCGCCCCACAAGTCGGCCGTCGTCTTCCCCAAGGCACACCAGGTGCTTTGCAGGCCGGCATTCGAGAAGGCGGCCCGGAGCTTCTTGCGGCCGGTTCCCGCCGCGCCGTTTTCCGTGACCGCTGGCGCTCCAGGTTGACAGCCGGCCAGAGCCACGGTGGCCGCGGTTCCCAGCGCCAGGCGTTCCAAAAATGTCCGGCGCGACGTTGGATTGAGAGCTGCGGGGGTGGGGGCGGGGATTGAATCCGTGAGCGCGGAGGGACGTTCGTTCATGAAGGGCGTTCCATGTCAATGGGCGCGCCGCGCCCAACCATGCGGGGGATCTGAGATTGTCATCCTGACTTTCCCCGCGACGGAACGCAAGCACGAAGGACGGAACGCCCCACCGACGACCGTGTGCTGCTTGGACTGGTGGAAGTCGCGCTCGAAAGGGCGCGGAAGTCACCACGCGACGTGGCGGCGGGCTTCCGTTCCTGCTGAGCCACGGTGAACAGTCTGCGCTGACTCCCCCGCCACTTTAGCGGCACGGCGCAAGCCGTCCGGTGACTGATTGCTAACGCTTTGTACGGGTGCGGTCACCGGAGGGCTTGCGCCGGCACGAGCCCTCTGGTGAGCCACGCGGTCCTCGCTTACCGGACGGCTTGCGCCGTGCCACTCACATGAAGATACTGGTTTCGTCGTAGTCTCAGCTCTCTGGCTGCGCAGCGGCCCCCGCGATGTCACTGCCGCCGCCCTGGCTGTCCTGATAGGCACTGGCGGGGACCGTCCCCTTGTTGCCGGACATGCTGCCATACCGGTAAGAGGTGTTGAGGCTGTTGAAGGCGTTGCCGAGGTCTCCCAGTTCGTTGTTGACGGCACTGGAGACTTCGGAGAGGCCGACGACCAGGCCGATCACGGTGATCGTGGAGATCAGGATCAGTTCGGCGGACAGGACGAACCCCGCCTCGTCGCGCAGCAACTGCAGAAACAGTTTGTACATATCAAATACTCGCAGAAGAGCATGCCATTGATTGAAAGGTGGTTGTGGCGAACGTGTGTTTTCGCATCCGCCTTCTCAACCCTAGCATGGAAATCCCGCCCCCGTAGCGTGGGTTTCAACCCACCTTGGCGATTTTCCTCGCCGGAGCTTCCTTGGTTTGCACCTGGGGGCAGACCGGTCCGCAGGTCGGCTGAAGCCGACGCTACGACCGCGGCCGTTTCGCACGTCACAATCCGCAGATTTCGCAGGAAAAATCGCATGGAATTCGGCGGAGGGCCGGCGCGGCGACAAACCACGTGCTAGCTTTGCCTCGAATGCGGAGGGGACTGCCTTTCGCAACGACTGAAGACGGCGTCAGCGGGGAGTGACCATGCGAAAGCTCGCATTGACCGGAGCCTTGTTGTGCGGAATGATCTGCGCGACGACCAACATCTCTCAGGCCGGTTGGGGCAGCTCGGGGTCGAGTGGCGGGAGCTTCGGCTCGCGTGGCAGCTCCGGTTCCAGCGGTGGCTCAAGCGGGCTGCTGCGGGTGTTCGGCGGGTCGAGTGGTGGTTCCAGCGGCAGCTCCGGGGGGAGTTTCGGCGGATCTTCAGGGCTCTTCCGGGGCTGGGGCTCCAGCGGTTCCTCGGGCGGCTCGTTCGGCGGCTCGCGCGGAAGTTCTTTTGGCGGCTCTTCCAGCCGTGGTTCGGGTGGAAGCTTCGGTGGCTCATTCGGTGGCACCGTCGCCCTGGCCGAGTGGGGTGGAGCTGTCGCTGGTGGGCCAGTCGATAACGGCTGGGGGCCGGTGGCTCCGGGAGCCATCATCGGCCCCCATCCGTCGCAGCCGACTGCGCCGGTCACTCCTGAGAACGAGTTCCTGCTGCCAGGCGGACCACCTCAGCCACAGTTTGCCGTCGGCACGACCACACCAGTGCCCTTCTCGGCCGAGCCCGCCAACGCCTGGCGGATCCTGGTGGGCGAAGCCGACTACTTCGAGTACCTGCCCCATCCCGACCGCGAACATCATCCGCGGGCCACGATGCTGCGGGTCGAAGCTCCACTGGGTGCCCGCGTCTTCCTGGACGAATACGAGCTGCGGAAGAACCGCGATGATGTGTGGCGGTACATTCCCAAGGAGCCACTGGTCCTGCACCTGCCCAATGTTCACACCCTGCGGGTCGAAATGGTGCACGAGGGCCAGACGCTGAGCCGCACCGTGATCTTCCGCCTGCGGCCCGGCAAGCTGCTGAAGATGGGGTTTAAATGATTTTCGATTTTCGATTTGTGATTTTCGATTGCGGTGGAACAGCGTCCACCGCAATCGGGAAGCCGGTTATGACTGGTGAGTGACGTACATTCGTGAACCCGCGAAAAACGGATCGGCAGGACAGATTTTCGAATGTGACGGGGAGTCCCAATCGAAAATCGAAAATCGAAAATCGAAAATTCCCCTCCCCGTCGACTATGATGCGGCCACACCTGTACGGAGTGGCCCCATGCCCCGCGATGTTGTGACGATTGACGACCTGTCTGAAGACGAGATCCAGCATATTTTTTCGCTGGCGGACGAGATTCTCGCGACGCAGGGGACACCCGGGCTGCCACATCGCGTACGCGGCCGGCTGGCGCTGGCCAGTGAGCATGTCCTGGCCACCCTCTTCTACGAGGCCAGCACGCGGACGCGGCTGTCGTTCGAATCGGCCATGCTTCGCCTGGGCGGGCAGTATCTCTCCTCGGCAGATCCCAAAACGACCTCCACGGCCAAGGGCGAGACGATCGCCGACACCGTGCGGGTGGTGGAGAACTATGCCGACGCCATCGTGATGCGGCACCCCTGTGAGGGCGCGGTACGGGTCGCCGCGGAATACGCCAGCATTCCGGTCATCAATGCCGGCGACGGCGGCCACGAACACCCCACGCAGACCCTGTGCGACCTGTACACCCTGCAGCGCGAAAAGGGGACGCTCAAGGATTTGAACGTCATGCTGTGGGGTGACCTGAAGCATGGCCGAACGGTGCATTCGCTGGTGTATGGACTGGCGCGGTTTGGGGCGCGGATCATTCCGGTGGCCGGCCAGGGGCTGGGCCTGCCCGAACATGTGGTGCGGCGGCTGCACCGCGACTACGACTGCACGGCTGTCCCGCCGGAAGAAATGGGTGCCGTCGAGCAGGGCGAAGTGCCGCTGGATGTGGTCTACCTGACGCCCGACAAGCCCCATCAACGGTCGCTGTTCACCGATCTGGATGGGCAGACGCCAACGCGGCTGCCCGCCAACGCCTTCTCCAGCATCGACGCCTGCTATGTGACGCGGCTGCAAAGAGAGCGGATCGTCGGCGGCGGCCAGCCCGGCGATTACACGGTCATCGACAAGCAGTTTCTCGAAGGGAAGCGGTATCGCGACAGCAAGGTGCTGCACCCGCTGCCGCGCGTGGGTGAACTCGGTTACGACATGGACAACGACGAGCGGGCCGTCTACTTCAAGCAGGCCTCCTACGGCGTGCCGGTCCGCATGGCGCTGATTGCCGCACTGCTGGAGCTGCGGCCCGGGCTGCTCAGCAAGTCGGCCCCGAAGAGAAGGCACCTGGAATATCACCGGCAGACATTGAAGTGCGACAACCCGCTGTGCGTCACGATGCTGGAGACCGAGCAGCGGTACCTCAAACAGAAGTACCTGGTGATCAACGAGGAAGATCACCTCCTGGTCCGCTGTGTGTACTGCGAGCACGAGACCGCGCCAGCCTGTGTCGGCCATGAATCGACACGAAAATACGCCCCCAACGACTCGCCGCTGGATCCCCATCCCGACCTGGTGTTCTTCAACAGCCCCGCTGAAGCCAAGGCGGCGGGCTACAGCCCGTCGCGCGAATGACCCAATGACCAATGAAATAATGACCAACTTCGCGAACAAACCGCCGGAATCGAAAATGAACTCCTTCATGATGCTGTCTTCCCGCTGGTTCGCTCTCCTGCTCGTCGCCAGCCTCGCCTGCGCTTCTCAGTCTCTCCGCGCCGAAGACCAGGGGAAGGTGCAAGTCCTGCTGCTGGGCGACAGCACGACCATTGGCAGCGTCTGCCGCCAGACGGACAAGGCCGGCCCGCATCTGGAAGACGTGGTGCGGCTGCTGCTGGCCACCGACAAGGAGCTGCCGCCAACGAACGTCATCAACCAGGGCCGCGATGGTGAATTCATCCACGGCCTGCTGACCAACGGGCGGTACGAGAAGGACATCGCCAAACTGCCGGGGATCGACTACATCTTCATCCGCTACGGGCTGAACGATCGGGGGAAACGTGAACAGTTCGCCGAGAACTTTCCTAAAGACTTCAAAACGCTGATCGCGAAGCTCAAACAGGATTTCCCCAAGGCCGAAATCTTCCCCACGACCATCATCCCCTACCTCGCCCCCGAAGATGATGCCCGGATCAACTCGCTGATCGAGCAGGTGGCGAAGGATGAGAATCTGCCCTTGTTCGATGTCTACACACGCTACAAGGCGGAGCTGGAAAACGGCAAGAACATGCTGAACTACCGCCGCTACGCACTGGACCGGATCCCCGAGATCCACCGTCCGTGGCTCACCCAGTACGTCGTCAACGGCTCGGTCGTCGTCATGGACAACCGCCTCGACGCCCATTTCCGCGACCTGCCCGGCTGGTTCGGCGACCGCCACCCCAACCTCGCCGGCTACCACGTCATCGGCGATGAAACCGCCAAGTTCCTGGCACCACGGCTGCGCGAACGGGCGAAGGCGGTGAAGTGACTTGCGAAGCACAGGGGGCGGTCTACACCGGAGGCAGCAACGTGATAAACCTCTCACCATTGAACGAGGCCTTCACAGTCGTGGCTTCGGTGTTTCGTCCCGAGATTCGGTAGTCTGATCGTCGCAGGAATGCGATCCGCAAGTCTGTGACACTGAATGTGAGGTCGATTTCGTTGTAGACCAAGCAGAGGTGTAGGCCCGCGTGGGGATAATGGCAATCTACTCTGACCGTCTTGCAGCACGTCTTAATTTCCAGGCCGTCCGGCACGCGAACGGGACGCTCGCTCTTCAAGGCTGCTCCGTACGGGATCTTCTCTTCGGCCGTAGAGCGGCGAAATGCATTGAGGCCAGAGTAATCGACATTGGAGAAATAAATATCTGGATAATCGCTTCGTCCGTTTGTCTGAAGAACCGGATTGTGGTCCAGCAGGAACTTGGTAATCACCTTGCTGATTAGTTCACCAGTGACCGATTCACGCAGGACATCATCAAGCATCAACTGTCGGTCAAATGACTCAAGCTGTTCCTTGGGCAGGTTGATCTGCGGACGGATGTCCGCCCACATCTTCCGGAGTTGAACGGGCGCGTTGAGCACCCCCTCGACGTATGACTTGATGGCGACCGCGTTCTCCTCAAGCCACGGGACCAATGCGGCGGCTGACTCTTTCACGCGTAATGGCCAGTTCATCTCCTGGGGGCAGTATTGCTTGAGCTCGGAAAATGCTTCATCAATTTGTCCGTTGATCAGGTTCAACACTGTGCTTGGCATGGTAATATCCGGTCCTCATGACTCGGCGAGTCTCCAATTCTCAAACAACTCTGAAGGGGGAACTTCCAAGGTCTCCGCAATCAAGCAAATATTCTCCAGGCTGATGTTTCGTTCGCCTCGTTCCACGCTGCCGACATAGCTTCTGTCCATGTCAACGTGTAAAGCAAACTCCTCCTGACTCCAGCCGCGCGCCTTCCGCAGCTCACGGATGCGTCTGCCAAAGAGCACTTTCACATCGGACTTGTCCATTCCAGAGAATTTCAGCTATAGAGGACTTTGAGTCCACGGGTTTTGAGTCCCGGAAAATCACGGGGCGTGTGGCGAGGCCGGAAAAAATACTAAAGGCGTGAATTCCGCGATAAGGGGTCGCAGTGAACAAGGCATTCTGTGAGTTTTTTGCCGGAATCGGCTTGGTCAGGGAGGGTCTTGTCGCCTCTGGTTGGTCGTGCATCTATGCGAACGACATCAACCCAAAAAAGCAGGAGCTTTACGAAAAGCGGTTTGGGTCAGAGGGGCATTTTCACCTCGACGACGTATGGAACTCAGCCGGGGTGCTTTCCCGCGTTCCGGAGCCACCATTTCTGGCAACCGCTTCATTTCCCTGCATCGATCTTTCCTTGGCCGGGCACTGGAGGGGATTTGAAGGCGATCACTCGTCAACTTTCTTTGGATTCACGAAGGTTCTCGACGGAATGGGAGGGGGGCGGCCAAAGGTTGTCATGCTGGAGAATGTGACAGGGTTCATCACGTCCAAAGGTGGGAAAGACTTTGAATCAGCGGCACTGTCGCTGGCAGAATTGGGCTACTGGGTGGATGCGTTCGTTCTCGATGCGAAATACTTTGTTCCTCAAAGCCGCCCACGGGTCTTTGTCATCGGCGTCCACGAATCCTTCCAGACTCCGTTGATGGTACGGCGAACCGAGAACGAGTGGTTTAGCGGTGGCTGGACGCGCAATATAGAGCGAGGAAAAAAACTGCGTCCGCCAAACCTTCGGGAGTTGATGGAGAGGGTTGAACTCCCCACGGGTTGGGCGGCGGTGAACATTCAGCCGCCAATTGCTGAAGCCGTGAACGTAGCTGAACTCATCGACCTTGATGATGACCAAGCGTGGTGGGACGAAGCGGCGGTTACGAAGCATCATGACATGATGAGCGACCGTCATCGGAAAGTCGTTGACGAAATGCTGGCCTCAAAGAAGCAGTTCACGGGTACGATTTACCGACGGAAGCGGGAGGGTAAGACCCGCGCCGAAGTTCGGTTCGATGGACTGGCTGGCTGCCTGCGAACGCCGAAGGGCGGCAGCGCACGTCAGATTGTCATTGCAATCGACGAAGGGCATCTACGCATCCGCTGGATGTCGCCACGTGAGTACGCGCGGTTGCAAGGTGCGGACGACTTTCCTCTCGTCGACAATACCATTCAAAATCTTCACGGCTTCGGTGATGCCGTGTGCGTGCCGGTCATCCGCTGGATCGACGAGAATGTGCTCACGCCACTTTTCAATTCCTACTCAAAATTGAATGGCCATGCCGGACAACCCGGTGCCGGGGTAGCCACGACGAACGATTCAGGCTGCGAAACACCGGAACACGCGGCTTGAACGGATGACGTTCGGCGATGGAAAAAACCGAGCTTCCTGGCGGATCAGTGGAGCTGTCAATCGCTCACCCCACCGCCAGTTCCTCATCCCGCAGGTCGGTCACGAACATACATCCGGGGCTGTGGGTGATCACCAACGGCGGGCGGGCGGCCATGATGGCGGCCTGCGGGGTCACTCCGCAGGCCCAGAAGACGGGCAGTTCGCCGTCGTGGAAGGGCACGGATTCGCCGAAGTCAGGGCGGGCGAGGTCGGCAATGCCGAGTTGGTCGGGCATCCCCAGATGGACCGGGGCTCCATGCACGGACGGATAGCGTGAGGTGACCTGCACGGCTCGGATCGCATCGGCGGGTTTCATGGGGCGCATCGAAACCACCAGCGGACCATGGAAGCGGCCGGCGGGCGCACAGGGGATGTTGGTCTGATACATCGGCACGTTGCGTCCCAGTTCGATGTGCCGGACAGGCACTCCCGAACGGAGCAAGGCCGCTTCGAACGTGAATGAACAGCCGATGACGAAGCTGACGAAATCGTCCTGCCAGAACGCCAAAATGTCGGTCGGCTCGCTGACAAGTTCGCCGTGCTTCCAGACGCGGTAGCGGGGCAGATCCGTCCGCAGATCGCCCGTGGGGGCGGCACGAGTGGGTGCCACCTGCCCCGGTTCGGTCACATCCAGCAAGGGGCAGGGCTTGGGATTGCGCTGGCAAAACAGCAGGAAGTCTTGAGCCCAGTCGGCGGGCAGCACGACCAGGTTCGCCTGGGCGAAACCCGGTGCCAGTCCGGAGGTTTGTCCGGTCAACAGACCCGCGCGGCAGGCCTCCCGCACGTGTGTTCCCGTCGTCAGCGTCGCACCAGACATTGAACTGCTCTTCATCAAACTGCTCTGGGTTGGCGGTCATAAAACAGCCGTGCTGTCACGCTGTCATTCTTGTCGACACTTGAGCCACGGACAAGTAGGCGGCAACCGAAGCCACCGAATCACCACGCATTGAGCCGACCAATCGAGAATCCTTCTTTGAAGATTGAAAATGACGCTGCCCCAGGGCTGGCCGGCTTTTTTTTAAGATGACGAAGACCCAATCAGCCGGAGGCCGTTAGGCCCCGGTTCTGACTTCGCTAAAAAGCGGCGATCGCGCAAGCTTGGGAACCGGACGCTAACGCGATAACGCGTTCCGGCTGATTTTCTGAAAAAATGTCCAGACGTGGACGCCGCCCGTCGCCCAACGCCTGCTTGTGACCCCAACCAGCGCGGTCTACAATCGATCTCAACGTTCTTTTGCACAGATACTTCCGGACTCGCTCGGTTTTCCAATGCCTGCTGCCACGACTCCTGCCCCCGCCAGTGCCAACGTTCCCGATGCGGAGGGGCGGTTCGGCGAGTTCGGCCGGCGGTTCGTTCCCGAAACGCTGATGCACGCCCTGGAAGAACTGACCGCGGAATATGAGCGGGCCAGCAAGGATCCGGGGTTTGGTGCGGAGTTGAACGACCTGCTCAAGAACTATGTGGGCCGGCCCAACCCGCTGTATTTCGCCAAACGGCTGACCGAACACTGCGGGGGAGCGCAGATCTACCTGAAACGGGAGGATTTAAACCACACCGGCGCCCACAAGATCAACAATGCCCTGGGCCAGGCGCTGCTGACGCTGCGGATGGGCAAGAAGCGGGTGATCGCCGAGACCGGAGCCGGACAGCACGGCGTGGCCACAGCCACGGCGTGTGCCCACTTCGGCCTGCCCTGCGTCGTTTACATGGGCGAAGAGGACATCCGGCGCCAAAAGCTGAACGTGTTCATCATGCGGACGATGGGTGCGGAAGTTCGCCCCGTGACCAGTGGCTCGCGCACCCTCCGCGACGCCATCAACGAGGCGATGCGCGACTGGATGGCCTCCGTCGCCGACACGCATTACATCATCGGCTCGGTCGTCGGCCCGCACCCGTTTCCACGCATCGTTCGCGATTTCCAGTCGGTCATCGGCCGTGAAGCCCGGCAGCAGTCGCTGGAGCATTTCGGCAAGCTGCCCGCCGAAGTCGTGGCCTGCGTCGGCGGTGGCTCAAACGCCGCCGGGATGTTCTATCCGTTTGTCGAAGACACTGGTGTCAAACTGACCGGAATTGAACCGGGCGGTCGCGGTGACAAGCCGGGTGAGCATGCCTGCACCCTGAGCTACGGCGTGAAGGGGGTGCTGCATGGCAGCTACAGCTATGTATTGCAGGACATCGACGGCCAGACGCAGGATGTGCATTCCGTCTCGGCCGGACTCGACTATCCCGGAGTCGGCCCCGAGCACAGCTACTGGAAGGACACCGGCAGGGTGCAGTACGTCCCCGTCCGCGACGAAGAAGCCCTCGCCGCCTATGGCATGCTGGCCCGCACCGAAGGCATTCTGCCGGCCCTCGAAAGCTCGCACGCGATCGCGCACGTGTTGAAGACGGCGGGACAACGCAAGCCCGACGAACAGATTGTCGTCTGCCTCTCCGGACGCGGCGACAAGGATGTCTACGAGGTCGCCCGCGTGCTGGGGCAGGAGATTTGAGGCTCGGGAAAGTGGAGTTCTGATCCGACCCTAATCGTATGCAGCGGAATACATTGCTTGCGTAATTTTGCATTCATCGACCACGATGATTAGCTCTCCGTCTGAGCCACCGTCACCAATGCCTGGCACGTTGAAGATGTGCCAGGCATCGGTCGAGGTCGAACGCGAAAAGGTTCCATTGGCGAGCGACAGCAGTTCGTCATAATCGGAAACCGGTTTCCCGACAAGTTTTTCGCAGCCATAGGGCAGGTGGGCAGCCTTTAACAGCTCGACTTGACGAGTGGTTTGCGCTGGCGTCAAAACGTGCGTGCGGTGTTGATACGGTTCAACGGGTTCAACTCGTCCACTGCAACCACTGATTGCCGCGATGGTCAGGACAAGCACCAGAAACCGCAGCATGTCAGCGTCTCCGCGGGCGACTTACGGACGCAGTTGGCACAGACAAGAGGACGGTGGACGAATCACTGTCATCAAGCGATGCGTAGCCAATTCTACGTTCACCGGAAAACGCACGTCAAACCCGTTTGTCAGTGCTGCAGAACCTTTCTCAGCACCAGGGCCGAGATGATTCCCAGCACGCCATTGGCAACCCACATCCCCCAAGAAGGGTCAACGAGGCCGCTCTTGGCCAGGTTCATGGAGAGCAGCACGACCGGGTAATAGAACATCAAGATGGGCAGGAAGCAGAACAGAAAGTTCGTCAAGAACTGCTTCCGCCCCTGGAGGATGGCAAACGGGCTGCCGAAGGTGACGAAGAAGAAGCAACTGCAGGCCATCGCGATCCGGCTGTGGATTTCCGTGTTCAGCTTGGAATACCGGTCCCGGGCGTATTCCAAGTCCAGCACGGTGTTGCGCGCTTCATGGACGTTGAGGCGGTTGAAGTGACCTTCGCTCAGGGCGATGGCCGTGGTGATCATCTGCTTTTCCTGCATCCAGGCCATCCGCTCCGACAATTCGTCCAGCTCGTGACGCAACTGCTGGATCGGAATGTTCCGCGGATGCTCCAACTCGTCGTGCATGCTGAGCGGGAATGAGCGGGTGGTGTGTTGGACCCAAACCGTTGTTTCACCGGGGGTTTCGATGTTCCCGTGGAACAGTTCGAGCACCACCTGCCGGTTGGGGATGTCAAACTTCAGCGTGGCCTCCGCCGCCTGAATGGTCATCGTCTTCCCGCCGTTGGGCGGCGTGTACCGAAAGGTCGGGCTGACCAACCGCTTGCCATCGATCCGCAGGACAGTGATGCTGATCCCCTGGTCGGGGCTGCTCGCCTGGTTTTTTGTGGACAGTTGCTCCAGGAAGATGTCTTCCATGGCAAAGGTGACGATCCGCTCGATGTTCAAGCGGGCCCACGGAATGAACTGGTCGGTGAGGATCAGCGTTCCGAGGCTCAGGGCGGCTCCCAGAAAAAACGACGGCCAAAGCAACGTGAAGATGTTGATCCCCGCGGCTTTGGTGGCTGTGATCTCGTTGTCGCTGGCCATCCGCCCGTAGACGACGCAGACGGTCAAAAGCAGCGTGGCCGGAATGGTGAACGGCAACAGGCTGGGAATGATGTATGGGAGAATGTCCACGATCTGGTTGGGTCCCAAACCGTGCTTTGCCGCTTCTCCCACCACGCCAACAAACACCAGCATCAGCGTCAGGCCGCTGACGACCATGCCGAACACCCGCAATAGTTCTCCAAAGACCTGCCGATGCAGCAGAAACATGCAGCCCCTCTGTTCCATCAAAACGCACGCCAATCTCGGGGCGGCGTCATACGACAATCGAAGGCGGCAGGTCAATATGAGTTCGCGGGTGTGGACCGTGCGAACAGCCCCGCCGGGCTGGCCAGTTCTCGAAAAATCAGCCGGAACGCGTTAGCGTCCGGTTCCCGATCTTGCGCAATCACCACTATTTGGCACGTCCAGAACCGGGGCCTAATGGCCTCCACCGGATTCAGTTTTGGCCATTTTCAAAAACTGACTAGCCCTGGACAGCCAACAGCCAACAACGCCTCATTCTCATTCCGCCGGCCAGCGGATATTCTCAGAGCCACGTTTGAATTCTGACTGATCGCGATCCCGGAGCCACCGATGCCGAACATCGTTCACAACGTCTATTTCACCCTCAACGAAAGCACTCCCGCCACGAAGCAGGCCCTGGTCGCGTCGTGCGACAAGTACCTCAACGACCATCCCGGCGTGATCTACTACAGCGCGGGAACGCTGGTGGAATCCCTCGCCCGTCCGGTCAACGACCGTGGCTTTGATGTTTCCCTGCACGTGGTCTTCAAATCCCTCGCCGACCACGACGCCTACCAGGTCCACCCCCGGCACCTGCAGTTCATCGCCGAGAACAAGCCCACCTGGAAGCAGGTGCGGGTGTTTGATTCTGAAATCGCGGGAACGTGAGCGCATCGATTGAAGAGCGGCAACCTCACGCAGTCGTCGCCCGTGTCCGTTGCCGCGGCTGCGTGGGGGCGTGCTGACAGCCTGTTTGCCACGGCCAATGGAACCAGGTGTCGGATTTCTCACCGAGACACACGCCAATTCGTGGAGGCAACATGGGGCGCGGGCTGCGATTTCAACGGATTTGCGTGCTGGGAATGATCGGCATTGCAGTCCTGATGGCGCTGCTGCGCGCTCAGATTGTCGTGGATTATCATCGAGTGACGGAATTGGAGGCCGAGCTTGAGTCGTTGACGGTGTCCCGCCCGGCGACACCAGGCGACCTTCCGCCTGGAACAATCCGCGTGGATGTCGGAGGACAAAGCACATTTGTCTCTGCGGTGCCGGGCTCGAAGGCACGAAGGCTGGAGATTCTCAGGGAGCAAAACCCGCTCCTCGAAAGACAACATTTTGTTTATAATTTCGTATTTCAAGTCGCAATTTTTGTGCTTGGCATCTCGTATTTCCCACTGCTTGTCTCCGTGTTTTTGTCGACAGACGCTTCGGCGCGCGCCGCCCGGCTGCTGTCGTTGTGTGTGATGCCAATTGCGCTGCTGTTTGTGCCATTCGCATTGAATTTGGTCCCAGATCACCTGAAGCCGTTGATTCTGCTGGGGCCGCTTATCGTTCTGGCATATCCCTGCCTGATCGTGGCGGTCATTTGGCTTGTTCTGCGCGCCAACGGCGTGCGTGACTTCGGATTGGCGCTGTGCCTGCTGGCGTTTGTTCCCATCCTGCTTCTTTGCGAGCCTTTTTTGCAGTATGGCCTGCCCGGAATCACTGTCGTCCAGTACGGGTTCTGGCTGCTTGAAATGATTCTCGTCGTTGGCTGCACATGGCCGTACCTGCGCGCCGACTTTTCATGATGCCAACAGGGAGGAATCATGAGGATTTGAACGTCATGAAAGAACACCGCATATGAAAATCGAAGCCCTCGAAGTCTTTGTCATTGGCGATGGCCCGCAGATCGATCCCGACAAGGGGGGGATTGAGCCACTGGCCTGCGTGCGGGTCCATACGGATGCCGGGCTGACGGGATTGGCAGAGGTCTTTCGTGTGCCGCCGGGCGTGGTGCAGGCGACGGTCGGCGGTCGGGAGACGCATTTCGGGCGGCAGTTGATCGGGCAGGAGGTCACCCATCCCGAGCGGCTGTGGCAGGTCATGTGGGATGCATTCATCCACACCAACCGCAGGGG
Source organism: Planctomycetaceae bacterium (assembly GCA_021732845.1). Lineage (GTDB taxonomy): Bacteria > Planctomycetota > Planctomycetia > Planctomycetales > Planctomycetaceae > JAKFUF01. The sequence continues at coordinate 16,209 of JAKFUF010000013.1, forward strand.
CTGGGAGATCATCATTCTGGGCGCGCTTGACGTGGCGATCTGGGACCTGTACGGCCAGAGCCTGGGGCAGCCTGTCTGGCAACTGCTGGGAGGCGTGCAGCGCGGCCCGTTCCAGACGCACGCGGACACGCCGCAGACGTACGTGACACCGTATTGCACGCTCGTTTCCGACACCTGGGGCGGCGACGCCATGATCGCGCAGCAGGCGGCACGGGCCGAGCAGTTGGCGGCCCTGGGCTACCGGGCGTTCAAGGTCGAGCCGATGATGTCGACGCCGCGCGACGTGGTTGAGATGGCCCGCACCGTGCGGAAGCTGCTGGGTCCCAAACTGACGCTGATGGTGGATGTAGGGTATCTCTTCAACGATGTTCCCACGGCCGTGCGCGTCTGCCGGGAACTGGAAGACCTCGACATTTTCTTTTTCGAGACGCCGTTCCCCGTCGACGCCCCCGGCCCCTATGCACAACTCGCCGCCAAGACTTCGATTCCGCTGGCGATGGGCGAACATGGTGTGACGCGTTGGGAGTTCCTCGACATGATGGAACGGGGCGGCGTGAGCGTGGTGCAGCCCTACATGACAACCTGCGGCGGCCTGACCGAGGCCAAGCGGATCGTGGAACTCGCGCAGGCGCGGGGCGCGCTGGTCTGTCCCGGCAACTGGTCCACGCAGATTCTCGGCTCCGCCTCGGTCCACCTCGCCGCCTGGTCGCCGATCACCCCCTTCATCGAATTTGCCCCCGCCGAAGTGTTTGAGTCACCATTGCGGCAGGGGCTGCAGGACGCCGGCTTTCCGGTCCGCGATGGGCGGATCGCGCTGCCGACCAAACCGGGGATTGGATATGTCCTGCCGGAAGAGATCCTGCGGGACTTCCGGATGGAATGAGCTGGCACGGGCCTTTGGCTTGAAAGGCCGTTTCTGTCAGCCGACGCCACCCGTGCCATCGGAGCGGGACCGTTCGACCGTTCGGCACCAGCCTTGGCGGTGCATTTCTCCCGGCGATATCATGAACTCCGTGGGAACTCCCGAGGGATCGCTGGAATTGAGTGAGGCATTTCCGATGCTAATTGAAGACTCAGCCTTGAAGCGGCAATTGCTGGAGGTCGCGAAGCAATATGCGAGGCTTGGCCCTGGTTATTCCCAGCAGAGGCCGGTACTCGACGAAGTTGCGAGCGCCAATGGTGGAAACATGAAGGTGAGGCTCGATCTTGGCCTCCAGCAGGCAATTCTGACCTGCTGGCAGGAGCTGTTTCGGGAAGGCCAGCTTTCGTGGGGATACGATCTCGACAATCCCGACCCGCCGTTCTTCCACATCCCCAGCGGGACCAGAACCCCAGAGACGCGTTCGCGATAATGTTGGGACCATGACGAACGGGGGCGTGGCAGGATGGACGTGTTCGTCTCCTGGCGGGACATTACCTATGTGCCAATTCGCAGGGCCGGAGCCGGCGGCATCGGCAAGGTCGTTGTTGCACTCGCCACGAACGGCCCGAACAAGGGAGTTTTGTTCGCGGTCAAGGTCTTCTCGCCACGCTCGTCCGAAAAGAGTGGGTGGAAACAGGCTTTCATGCGGGAAGTGCATGTCCTGCGGGATTGTCACCACCCGGCAATCGTCAGGGTCTTTGACGAGGGCATTCTTGGCGACAGCCGTCCTTTTTTTGTGATGGAGTACCTGCCAGTCACGTTGTCTGAAGCCATGAAGGACGGCTCTCTGGACCATGTCGAGAGAATCAACATCGTCATGCAGTTGCTTTCCGCCTTGGACTACCTGTCCCGCCGTGACCCCTATATCGTCCACCGGGATATCAAGCCCACGAACATCTTTTGGAAGGCCGGTTCCTGCGTGCTTGGTGACTTTGGCCTTGTCTTCCAAGACTTGGGAGCAGTGGCAACCGACCAGCCCAAGGGTGGCATTCCAGCAATGGCCCAGAGATACCGTACTCCAGAGTTGGTTGAATTCCATGTCAACGGAAAGAAGCCGCCCCCCGCCAGCGACGTGTTTCAACTCGGTCTGGTGGCCACCGAGCTGTTCACAGGGAAGAACCCACTCCCGCATGGCGGACCGACGAACGCCGTGACACTGGATTCACTTCCCGATCTGGCAACCCCGGACTGGCCAATAATCAAAGCACGGCTCAATGAGATGACTGTTGTGGAGACCGAGGCCCGACTCCCGGCGAGCCGACTATTGCCTCTCTGGCTTGATCTCTACCGCACCGCCGCCGCCCGGCGACAGAGCCCGCGGCAACGCGGTCCAGGCACGCATGCGCCCGCAGTCCATGCTGCGGCGGTATCCTTGCGCCAAAGTCCCACGCAAGGACCAACATCAAACGAAGACTTTGGATCGGGAATTATGGATTGATGCCAAAGGCCGAAGCCGCCAGCCATCAAGGGGCGCAATGGCGGAGCCTTGGCGGAAATCCGAAGTCCGCACACGCGTACCGTTCATCTCATTCGATATCAAACCGCCTCAGCCACTCGCGGAGTTCGTCGTGGAATGTGGCATGATATTCGGGCTGTCGGCGGCCAGTCCGCCCCTGTCCGCGACAACCATCCCGCGTTATGACCCGTTGATGACGAATTGTCTCACCCTGGATCATCTAGACTGTGATTGCATCTGTTTTCTGCCTGATTGTGCATGACATGACGCCCGTCTTTGCCGCGGAGATCGATCAGATACTCGCGGCGTTTGAGCCCCTGGTCGGCAGGAGCTTGAGTGGGGCGGTCGTTCCAAGCTGGCATGGCCGCCAGGCAGGTCGTGCGGACGCCAGGCAGTTTCAAGGTTGGAACGATCAGTTTGGCGAATTGTTGCTGCATGGCCGGACACATTTCCGCGAAACTCGGCCCGGCATCATCTCGTATGCCACGGGGAGGGCCGATGAGTTTGGGGGCGTCAAGCCGGACGAGGCGTCCCGCCGTTTGACCGTGGCGCAATCCGAGGTCGAGATCCTCGTGGGAAGAACGCTGCGTGGCTTTGTTCCGCCAGCGTGGCAGTTTCCCGTGAAGCTGGCGGACATCCGGTGTGCCGGAATCGAATACCTCCTCGGTTTCAACCGTTTGGAGGCATTTGGAATGGAGCCGGTCAAACTGGCGACATGGTCCTGGGATTGGGGTTGGCTGTACGGTGCCAGCCCAACTGGCGCGTGGCTCGGAACGGCCCGCCATGCCCTGGTGCCCGGCGCAGTTCCCGTGATCGCGCTGCATCCGCTGGATGTGCCACGCGGTTATCTGCCGAGAGCCGTGGCACTGGCCCGGCGGTTCCTGGAGGCGGGTCGCGTCCCGGTGTTGCCGTCGGAATTGGCCGCATCTCTTCAACCGGAGCCACAGGATGCGGCGGTGGCTTGATGACATCATGAACCGCCGGGCGCGTGGCTTGGCTGGCCGTCTGCAGCCGTGGCTCCCAGAGGGCAGCCGTGTCGCGGATATCGGCTCGGGGACGGGACACAATGCCGCAAACTGGCGGGAATTGCTCCATGTCTCGGTCGACGAATTCGATGTCGCCGACCTGCACTGGGTGGGGGATGGACCGACCCTCTTTGATGGCCGGAATTTGTCCGTCGCCAATGCCACATACGACGTAGTGACGCTGTTGTTTGTGCTGCAGTACTCGCCGCATGTGCGGGAACTGCTGGCGGAGGCTCACAGGATCAGCCGGGGCCGGGTGCTGTTGATTCAGTCCACCTGCCAGGGCCGCTGGGGGCGCATGTGGCTTCGCCTGCGTGAGTTTTGCTGGGGTCCGCTGGCGTTCCACGTCGCGGGTTTTGTCGGCGCGATTCGAGGTCAACCGTGTCCCCTGAACGCTCGGAGACAGTTCTCGCTGGACGAACTGCGGACCCTGTTCCAGCAGTCGGGGTTCCGGATCTGTCATTGGCAGCCACGGCCCTGGCCCGGTCTCAGGGTGAGCCGCGACCTGTTCGTGCTGGAACCAATTCGACACTGATCGATGTGTCGGTCATCATCCCCGCCCGCAATGAAGTCCGCTGGTTGACAGCGACCCTGGAGGCCACGCTCGCCGCGGCAGAGAACGCGGGGAAGCAGGAGATTTCGGCCGAGATCATTGTCGTCGACAACAGCAGCACCGATGGCACCTGGGAGTTGCTGGAGCAGTTTGCCCGGCAGCACGACGTGCACGCGGTTCGGCTGTCCGAACTGGGAGCAGCCCGCGCCCGGAATCGCGGTCGGTTCGAAGCCCGCGGGCGGGTGCTGGTGTTTGTCGATGCCGACACGCATCTCCCGGCGGACGGATTGACGCGCATTCTCGACTGGTGCGACGGTTGCGGGAAAGCGGCCGGCATCACCCGTCTGGCGGGTCTGGACGGTGGCTGGCGGGCGGGGCTGTGGTGGAGGTTCTGGGAACAGGTGCGGCGGCTGCCACTGCGGTATGCCAAGGCGATGCCAGCGGTCATGTTTTGCACGACAAAAGCGTTTGATGAGTTTGGTCCGTTCGATGAAGAAGTGGCCATCGGCGAGGAATGGCCGATTCTCGCCAGTGTTTATCATCATCGCCCGCGGCAGTTTGTGTATGACCGCTCGCTGACGGCACTCACCTCCAGCCGCCGCATGGAGCAACAATCCTTGGGTTACCTGCGAACCTTGTTGAAATATGCCTGGGCCATCGTCCACAAGTCGGGACGCATCCACTACACCGACCAGATTCGTTGAAGCCTCGCTGGGGGCGCGAACTCTTCACCGGGCGCGGCTGGTTCTGGCGCGGCGTCTGGCGGCTCTCCGTCTGCACCGCCTGACGCCCCTTCCGCACGATGGTGAACGCTGGTTGTGCAAACGCCGCACGCGCTTCGCGGAACTGCTCGTGCGTCCGGGCAATCTTTATCTCCATGCTCAAGGGGCTCTCTCCGAAGTCCTGGTCCTGAAGGATTGGATCGCCTGGGAACTGCGGATTGCGGAATGCCTGCAACGAAATCTCCGCGTGTCAGCCGATCACCGCGGGATTGAGTTCCCGGTGATACCCGGCTGCTCACTGGAGGAGTTGCTCCGTTCCAGTCAGTCCCTGGGTGAAAAGTTGTGTGGCGTCACCTTGTGTGCCACAGCGTTGAGGATGCTGCATGAACGGACAATTTCCGCTGATGGGGACGCGGGCTGGTGCCTGAGCCATGGGGATGCGACGTGTCGCAATGTGGTCGTGGATCTCGCCACAAACACCGCGAACTGGATTGATTTCGACATGCGGCACCGGCCCGGCTTGAGCCAAGTCACGCGTCACGCCGACGACCTGCGGGCGCTGTTGTGGTCCAGCGCCGCGTGGCTCAACCCCGCCGGCTTTCCGGCCTGTATTGAGGCACTGGCCGCGGGCTACCCGGACAAGCTCGTATGGGTCGAGTTGCAGCGGATGATGAGCCACATGGCGTGTCCCTCGGTCTTTCAGTTGAGCCAGGCGGCGCTCTCCGTGGAGGGTCTTGCCGGTCTTCGCGCTGAGGTACGATATTCTCGGTGCTCCCGCCATTCATTGGCGGGGCGAAGTGGAGGGATATAGAATCCTGTGGCTGAAAAAATAAACCGCCGTGGGTTTCATGGGCGCCATGAACTCCCCTGCTGCTCGACGAGCTTGGTGGAACTGCAAATGACCACTCGACCCCATGGCATCTCCTTCCTGGCCGGGAGCGGCCTCGTTCTGCTGATAGTTTTCTCCGGCCAGGTGGCTGGCCAGTTGCCGACAGAAACCACCACTCCCCCCTCCTGCACGCTCCAGGACCGCTTCTTTGAAAATGAAGTGTGGGCCAAAGTTGGTGAGCGAACGTGCCTGCGGTGCCACAACGACAAGGGGGACGCGGCTGAGAGCGGCTTTCTGTTGACCGCCCGCGCACCGGGTCACGATTTGACGTGGCTGCGGCAAAACTGCCGGCAGTTCACGCTCATGGCCCAGGCGACGGAGGGTGAGCAGTCGCGCCTGCTGCTCAAGGTGACCGGCGGACTGGACCATGGCGGCGGCCAGGTTCTCAAACCCGATTCGACGGGCTACCGGATCCTGGAGCGGCTGGTCAGAGGACTCAGTTCGCCGGCCACGGACACCGCGCGTGTCAACACCGACGACGACACCGCCCGTCCCTTCTTCGAGGGTGTCGCGAAGATTTCGCGACAGCGGCTGCTGCGGCGCGTCACGCTTTCGCTGGCCGGCCGCCTTCCGACGCCCGCCGAGCAGGCTGCCGTCGACCGTTCCGACGCCTTGGACGGAATTCTCGACAACATCATGAAGGAAGAGGCGTTTTTCCTCCGGCTGAAGGAGGGCTTCAACGACATCTTTCTGACAGTGGGCATTGAGGACAACGCAGAAACGCTGCTGTCCTATGACCACTTTGAGAAGACGCGGCTGTGGTACGAGCGGCACGATTTGAGCCACGTTCCAGAGGCGGAGCGCCAGCGGGCCCGCTGGAAGCTGGCGGATGTCTACCGCGATGCCCTCTTGCGTGAGCCACTGGAGCTGATCGCCCACATCGTCCGCAGCGAGCGTCCGTTCACTGAACTGGCGACGGCCGACTACATCATGGTTTCGCCCTACACGGCGCGTGGCTACGGCATCTTTGAGGAGATGAAGGCACAGTTCAAAAACACCGACGACCCGTTTGAGTATGTCCCGGCCCGGCTGCATGCGCTGAAAAACCGCGAGGGAAAGGTGCAGGAGTCCGCCACCGGCCTGTATCCCCACGCCGGCTTTTTGAGCATGTTTCATTACCTGCGGCGCTATCCCTCAACGGAGACCAACCGGAACCGGCTGCGGGCGAGAATGTTCTACCAGCACTTTTTGGGTGTCGATGTCATGCAGCTCGCGCCGCGGTCGACCGACGCCGCCGCAGTGGCGGCCAAGTACAAAATCCCCACGATGGAGGCCGCGGACTGCGTCGTCTGCCACAGGACGATTGACCCCGTCGCGGGTGTGTTTCAGGATTTCAACTTCGAAGGTGCCGTCGGCCCCCGCAAGGCCGGCTGGCACACGGACATGTTTGAAGCCGGCTTCGAGGGCGAGACGATGCCCGCCGCCGAGCGCTGGCGGGCACCGCAATGGCTGGCCGAACGCGCGGTCAGGGATCCGCGGTTTCCACCCGCCATGGTGGAGCACGTGTACTACATCCTTTTCGGCCGGAAGGTTTTGCAGCCCCCCGACGACATCGACGATCCGCTGTTCGGGCCGCGGCGGCGCGGATTTTTGGCCCAGCGGACACTGATCGAAGACGCCGCCCGCCACTTCACCGAGTCAAACTTCAATCTCAAGGTGGCCTTCAAGGCGCTCATCGGCTCGGACTTCTACCAGGCCGACGGCCTGGCAACGGTCGCTGCGCAGCCGGACCGGCAGGCGGAACTCGACGACGTGGGAATTGTCCGGCTGCTGACACCCGAGCAGCTCGAACGCAAGATCGAGGCGCTCTTCGGCTCGCGCTGGGGACGCCTGAACGACGCCTTCAAGGTGCTGTATGGGGGCATCGATTCGATCACCGTGACCGAGCGGAATTCCGATCCCAGCGGTGCGATGGGGGCCATCCAGCGGCTGCTCGCCAACGATGTTTCCTGCCAGCATGTCGCGCGGGATTTCCGGCTGGAGCCGGCAAAGCGCGTGCTGTTCCCCGACATCGAACCCAGCCTGGTGCCGGGCGATCCGGCCGCGGATCAAAAGCTCCGGCTGGCCATCGTTCACCTGCACCACCGGCTGCTGGGACACGAGCGCGCGCCGGACCATCCAGAAATTGACCGCACCTTCAAACTCTTCACGGGGATCATCGCGGATGCCAGAGCCCAGGGCCGCTATGAGCCGCGCGAAACGTACTTCTGCGGCGGCCGCGAAGAGTTTCGCGCCGAGGATCCGCACTACACGCTGCGGGCCTGGCGCGGAGTGCTGACCTACCTGCTGCGGCAGCATGAATTCCTTTATGAATAGCCGCCAGGACGCCGGCGGCACGTGATGCAACTCTCAACAGGCAGGCCTCCCATGGATCGCCGAAGTTTTCTGAAGCTGTGCAGTCTGGCGGGCCTCGGTTTTGCCGCGCCGATCGGGATCTCCTCGTTGGCGGGGGCGGAGCCCGCGGGCGAGCCGGACGGATATCCAGGGCCGTATTACCTGGTGTTCAACGCCTCCGGCGGCTGGGACACGACGTACCTGATGGATCCGAAGGGAACTGAGGGCACGAACCGGCTCTACAAGACGGGCGACATCCTCACAGACGGACAGCACCGCTTCGCCCCGACCGCCGCATACATCGAAAAGGGGATGAGCAACGAGGACTTCTTCAAGAAATATGGCCGGGAACTGCGGGTCCTCAACGGGCTCGATTATTCCGTCAACAATCATTCCCCGTGTGCCCGCTACATGGCAACGGGCAAGCTGGACAGCCTGGCCTACCCGACATTTCCCGCCCTCGTGGCGGCCTGCCACGGCGCGGCCGCCCCCCTGGCCTTTCTCACGTTCGGAAACTATTCGGCCACGGGAAATCTGGTTCCGATGTCGCGGGTTCCCTACCTTCAGTCCCTCAACGTGCTGGCGAAGGCGGACTCCGTGGAGGGCAACGAGCGGGCCCCGTACCACGATCCCTTTGTCTCCACGCGGATCGAGGAGGCCCTGGAACAGCAGTTTCAGGCCCGCGTGTCCGAGGCCCGGCTGCCACGCGTCGAGCGCAGCCAGAGCATGCTGTACTCCGCCCAGGTGAATTCCAGGGCGTTGCAGCGCGTCGTCCCGTTCATTCCCCGCGAGCCGGCGAAGGAACGGCTGGCCCAGCAGGCGGACATTGCCCTGGCGGCCTTCAAGGCCGGGGTCTGTGTTTCGGCCAACCTGTCGATCGGCCAGTTCGACAGCCACAACAACAACGATGCCGACCAGATGAAACTGATCCCGGAATTCCTCGCCGGCATTGATGCCGTGCTGCGGAAGGCCGAAGAGTTGAAGCTGCGGGACAGGCTGGTGCTCGTCATCCAGAGCGAGATGGGCCGGACGCCAACCTACAACAGCGGCAATGGCAAGGATCACTGGTCGATCGGCTCGGCCATGTTTCTGGGGCCGGGCATCGGCGGGAACCGTGTGATCGGGGCCACCGACGAACTTCAGCAACTCGTTCCGCTCAATCCGCGGACTCTGGCGCTCGACAAGGACCAGGGGATCCGCGTCCGGCCCGAACACATTCATGCCGCCCTGCGAAGCTTCGCTGGCATCCAGGACCACGCCTTCAGCAGGCAGTTCCCCCTCGAAATCGCGGCGGGTGAGACGCTGCAGGGCTTTTGGAGCTGACGGCAATCGCCCTGCTTTGCGGCGATTGCCTCAAAGCCCGCAATCCACCATCGCCGCTTCCAGGATTTCGACCGCGGTTTCGGCTTCGGCGGGGGTGACCACCAGGGCCGGACACAGGCGGATGGAGTTCTCGCCGCATCCCAGCAGCACCAAACCACGGGCGAAGCATTTTTGCAGGATGGCATCGCGTTCCGCGGGGGCCGGAGTTTTCAGCGTCCGGTCCTGGACCAGGTCGATGCCGATCATCAGCCCTTTGCCCCGCACATCGCCAATGAACGGGTGTCGCGACTGAAGGCTTCGCAACCGCTCCATCAACAGGCTGCCAACGGCAGCGGCATTCTCCATCAGCCCTTCTTCAACCAGGGCAATCGTCTCCAGCGCGGCGACGCAGGCGACCGGGTTGCCGCCGAAGGTGCTGGCATGGGCTCCCGGGGGCCAGTCCATGATTTCGTCTTTGGCGATCATCGCGCCCAGCGGCAGACCGGAGGCAAGGCCCTTGGCGGTGCAGACGATGTCCGGTTCGACGCCCCAATGTTCGATGGCGAACATCTTTCCGGTGCGGCCAATGCCGCTTTGGACTTCGTCGGCAACAAACAGAATGCCGTGTTTTTCACACAGTGCCTTGAGCCGCGGATGATACTCGGGGGGAGGGACGACGTAGCCACCCTCGCCCTGGATCGGCTCGACGATGATCGCCGCCACCTCTTCCGGCGGCAGCGTCGTCCGAAACAGCTTCTCTTCAAACTGGCTGACACAACCGATGCCACAGGTGCCATAAGTCAGGTTGTAGGGGCAGCGGTAACAGTTGCCGTACCCCACGTGCGTGACCTCCGGCATCAGTGGCTCAAACCGCCGCCGCTGGTTGACCTTGCTGGCTGTCAACGACAAGGCTCCCATCGTCCGCCCATGAAACGCCCCATAGAAGGCGATGATATGCTGCCGCCTGGTGTGATACCGCGCCACCTTGATGGCCGCCTCAATTGCCTCGGCACCGGAGTTGGTAAACAGCACTCGCTTGGCCGACGGCCCCGGAGCGATCTGCGCCAGCTTGCGGGCCAGATCCTTCAGCGGCGGATAGTAAAAATCGGCTCCGCAGATGTGCAGCAGTTCGGCCGCCTGCTTCTGTATCGCCGCGACCACCCGCGGATGGCAGTGACCCGTGGCACACACCGCGATCCCCGCGGTGAAGTCCAAATAGACATTGCCATCGACATCCTCCAGCGCCAGCCCCTCACCGCGTTTGACCGCCAGTGGATAGAACCGGGTGTAGGAGGGCGAGACATACTGCTCGTCGACTTCGATCAGCTCCCGCGCCTGAGGTCCGGGCGCAACCGTGTGAAGATCCGGGACGCGTGCGTAAGCCATGACCGTATCCTGCGGCTGAGGCGATAGAACGACCGGCGGGCGTGCCTGCCCGTCACTGTCTGAACTATTCTACGCACGCAGTGTGATTACAGGCAGGCCGGTTTTGGACTGGCCTCAGGACATCGGCAAGCCAGCTCAATGCGAGATGCTCGCTTCGGTGGGGGCCGTGGTCGAATACGGCAGATATTCGACCATTTCGACGTTCCAGCGGCTGCGGATACGGTAGGTGATCCCTCGCCAGCGGACGGTGTTGGAGGTCATCGCCGACACCAGGGCGGCGGCAAACATCAGATTCGCCCCCAGCGTGGCATGCAACACGCGCGTGCCCATTTTCCAGTTGCTGTCGTAGGTTTGTCCCATGAGCTGGCAGACAAACCGTGAATTGTGCGACCAGAGCAGGTCCAGAGAGATCGAATGCAACACCGCTGTCGCCAGACAGACCCAGCCAACAAGGTCACCCACGATGAGGTAACCCAGGCCGATGAGGGCACAGAGGAACGGCATGATCGCCGAGAACAGGCTGAAACTCGCCACGAGCGGCCAGTTGGCCTGGTAGAACCGGGCATGGACCATCTGCCGAGCCACCCACGGCAGGCAGCTCGCCAGCGTGACCTCTTCGCGGTTGACCATGATCAGCGTGGGGACGAACTGCATCCGCAGACCCATCTCGCGGATCAAGTCGCCCACGATGATGTCATCGTTGAATGACCGGCTCCAGCGCTCCATCAACGGCGACGCTTCGAGCGTCTTGCGGCGCAGGGCCAGCGTGCCGCCCCACGTGATCTTGAACGTGTACATGCTGATCATCGCCGCCGCGTTCCAGGCGGAGCGGACGGCAGAGCCCCAGTTGTTCTTGCCCGGCAGGTACCAGCGGTTTCCAGTCGTGCAGCCGATGGCCGGGTCGGTGAGGGGTGAGACGAGTTCCCGCAGCCACGTGGGGTGCGGAATCACATCAGCATCCATGAATGCCACGACTTCACAGGCGGGGTCGAGGTCGTTGACGGCTTGAATCAACGAACTGCACTTCAGGCTGCAGGTCGACCGGCGGGTGCGAAGTTCGCCGAGATTGACATTGTCGACCCCAAGTTCCTCGACGACCCGTTGTGCCGTCTTCCATGCGGGATCCTCTTTGGAATCAACGACGATCTGTACGAAATAGTCGGGGTGGTCCTGACGCAGAAGTCCGTGCAGCGCTTCGGTGAGGTACGCGTCTGAGCCACGCAGTGAGAGGATGACACCGGTCCGGGGCAGGACTGTCGGAGCAGCGACTTTTTTCCGTAACTTGATTGCCCACCAAAATCTTGCTGAAAAGACAGCTTGGATGGCGATCAGCGTGAGGAGCGCGTAGGAGGCCAGCAGACCGGGATGGGTGGACAACATTCTCCTCCGCGAATCGACGGATTACGCGGTAACCCGCCGCACGGGATGATGGGGCAGGGTCAACTGCCGTCAACTCGATACCCCAACAAAATCCCACGGTAGAACAATTCCACAACCAATACCAGTTCAGCCGCGACCGTCAAGCGCGAATTATCCCCATTTTGCTCCAGTGGAGCGCATACGAATCGCAACCCGCCCGCCCCGCTCCAACCGCAGAGTGATCCCGCTGTCACTTCCGAACTTGCCGGTTGCACCGTGAGACTGCAAGTTTCTGACACGTTCGGGCCGGTCTGCAGGCGAAGTTGCCCAACAATGCGTAGTAAACTGAAGGTGAGTCATACGTTCCGCCACAGCATGCTTGAACGGCCGCGCCATGTCCGAGAACACGTTTCAAAAAGGCATCATTCTCGCCGGGGGCAGCGGAACACGGCTGTATCCGCTGACGCGGGTGGTGAGCAAGCAGTTGCTGCCGGTGTACGACAAGCCGATGGTCTACTACCCGCTTTCCACGCTGATGCTGGCGGGCATTCGACATGTGCTGATCATCTCCACGCCACATGACATCGACGGCTACAAACGCCTGCTGGGCGGTGGCCACACACTGGGGATGCGGTTCGAATATGCCGTTCAACCTGAGCCACGTGGCTTGGCACAGGCCTTTCTGATTGGCCGGGAGTTTGTCGGCAATGAGCCGGTCGCCCTGGTGCTGGGCGACAACCTGTTTTATGGACAGGGGTTTCAGCAGATGCTGCAGCGTGCCGCGACGCGGCCCGCCGGAGCCACCATTTTCGGCTACCCCGTCAAAGATCCGGAACGTTATGGCGTGGTGGAATTGGATGCGTCGGGACGCCCGCTGAACATCGAAGAAAAGCCGGCGAAACCACGCTCGAAACTGGCCGTGCCAGGATTGTATTTCTACGACAGCGAAGTTGTGGAGATTGCCGCCGCCCTCCAGCCGTCGCCCCGCGGTGAACTGGAAATCACCGATGTCAACCGCGAATACCTCCGTCGTGGTTCACTCCATGTCGAATGCTTCACCCGTGGCTTCGCGTGGCTCGACACCGGCACCCACGAAGCCCTGATGCAGGCCTCCAACTACGTGCAGACCATTGAGCAGCGACAGGGCCTGAAAATCGCCTGTCTGGAGGAAATCGCCTACCGCAAGGGGTTTATCACCGTCGCCCAACTTGAGGCTCTCGGCCGCGCCACACCCAATGAGTACGGGCGGTATCTGCTCGACATTGTCGGCGAAGGGGATGGACCGCGGATGGTTTGAGCGGAGTTGGGCTAAACCGTGCGGTTGCAATTGACGGCCGTTCAAGGTTTGATGGCACCAATCGCCATTTCTTGAACTCGGGAGCATCACATGCCTGTCCACACCGGATCCTTGTCGCGCCGCGATTTTCTGACTCAGGGAACTTTGGCAGTGGGTGGTTTGGCGGTCGTCTCCACGCTGGGCTGGGCTTACGGCGAAGATGCCGCCACGAACCCGAACCTGCTGGCGTTGCTGTCGGACACTCATATCCCCAATGCACCAGAGGTGATCGCCCGCGATACCAACATGACGTCCAACCTCCGGCAGGTGGTGCGGGAGGTCACGGCACTCAAGACCAGGCCGGCAGGCGTGGTCATCAACGGCGACTGTGCGTACCTCAAGGGGTTGTCCGAGGATTATGCCAACCTGGCGAAATGCCTCGTTCCCCTGCAAGAAGCCGGCCTGCCGCTGCATCTGACGATGGGAAACCACGACCATCGCGGGCATCTGTTCGCTGAACTGCAGGCGCAGCGGCCCAAGCAGCCGGTGCTGGAATCCAAACATGTCACCATCCTGGAAACACCGCATGCCAACTGGTTTCTGCTCGATTCGCTGACGGAAACCGATGTCGTCACGGGCGAAATCGGGGCCGAGCAGCGAGATTGGCTGGCCAAGGCGATCGCCGCCCGTCCGGACAAGCCGGCCCTCGTCATGGCGCATCACACCCCGCAGTTTGAGCCCCCGGCTGAGGGCCAGGCTTGGGGAGGAATCAAGGACACGGCCGAATTCCTGGAACTGCTGACCAGCTTCAAGCAGGTCAAGGCGTTCCTCTTTGGACATTCCCACAACTGGTCGGTCACCAAACGCGACAAGCTGCAACTGATCAACCTCCCGCCCGTGGCTTACGTCTTTGCAGCCGGCAAACCCAACGGCTGGGTGCTGGCCGAAACGCGTGCGGATGGTCTGTCACTGGAACTACGGACGATTGACCCCGCCCACAAGCAGAGCGGCGAGAAGTTCGATCTCGTCTGGGGATGACTCGGGATTTGCAAGCCATCACAGTGGGGCTTCAAGGTGCCACTCGAAAGCCGTTTGTAGATAACGAAGAGGGGAACCACGAATTTTCACGAATAAGGCGAATGACACGAATAGCAACGAGGTAAGCCGCATCACCCGCGGGACGCAGCCGGTTGATGATTCGTGAAATTCGTAGGATTCGTGAAAATTCGTGGTTAAATGTATGACCGTTCGATCAAGGAAGCGCATTGACGGACTGGCAGACGTCGCAGACAGTTTCATTCGTTGTTGTTTGCGCGATTCTCAGTGAGTACCCTCGGCTCGCACCTGAAACGCATACAGCCTGGCTTTCTCCAATGAGAATTTAAGCCGCACGGTCTTCCCCTTCAGGCTGGCGAGGTTTTCGTGACCTTTCCAGCGTGGCTGCAACCGCAAACCGTCTGTGTCCTTCAGCGGTTCGAACTCTTTGGCAGAAAAGCCCGGCAACGGGCGGCCCGCTTCGTCCAGGATTTCGACCGTGATCTGTCCCGCCGCGGCGTCGGCGTTCAGTTCGAGCTGGCTGCCTTCGACCACGAACGGCTTGGTGATGAGCCATCCCGGCTCAACCGGCTTCCACGGTTCCAGATAGACGAACCGGTCGAGCGGGAGTGTTGCCAGGCCAATCGCGGGCAGGTAGGGGTGACGCATGTGGCCGTTGGGCCAGCCGGTGTAGTAGATCCAATGCTGATCGTTCCAGGTGAGGACGGTGGAGGCATGGTGGATCAGGTCCTTGTCGAAGCTTCCATCCGGGCCGCGCGGGATCAGCGGTTTCTCGGCATAGATCCAACTCAAATCCCACGGTGCGGCATGGCCGCCGCGGCGCGTGGCCAGATAGCAGTTCCAAACATCGCGTTCGTGCCGCCGGGTGTCGTCTCCGACTGGAACCTGTGGGATGTTGAAGGCGGGCCATTCCATCACGATCATCAGTCCAAAGTCGATCCCCTCGTGCTGCCAGAAATTGACGGTGTGAATCTGCCGCCGCCGGACTTCCGCAGGACCTTCGCGGTCAAAGATCCACTCCCCGACCGTGGTCCAGTTCTTGGGATCGGCTTTGATGTCGGGATTGATCATCTCCCGCGCGCCGCGGACCTCCAGCGGCCCGCCGCTCGCGCCAAAATCGGTGCGTGTGAACAACCGGTAGACCTGCGCCCGCTCGTCCCAGACGAGTTGGTTCAAAGTGTCGGCGGCCCGGCCCGTCACCGGCTCGCCGTTGTTGTAACTCTGCCAATGCAGCCCGTCCGCGGAGTAGCCCACGCAGGCCGCATGCGGCAGTGTCGTTGACTCCAGCGGACGAAATGCCGCCTTGAAGCGGTGGGCCGGGTCGGTCTCATGCGGGTCTGGAAAGAAGCCGAACCCCTGATGGTCCAGCAGATTATTGACTTTGTTGTCGCCAAACTCTCGCAGATTGAGGGCCGGCTTGGTCCAATGCACCCCATCCTTCGATTCCGCGCGGCAGCAGTAATCGACCGGCCCGGTGTATCCATAATGCATGACGAACTTGTCGCCCTGCCGCCAGACCGCGCCCACCTGGAACAGGTTCGCCTGTTCCCAGGGCTTGTCCCGCGTGAGAACTGGCTTCCCGCCGTTCGCCTTGTTGGCCTGATTGAGGTCGCGGTGGATGTTGTGCCGGTGTGAAATGATGTCGTCGTCCACCAGCAATTGCTTGTTCAGGCCGATCGCCCGCGGAGTCTCGTCCCACAGATCCGCGATTGACGGAACGGGCACCTCCAGCCGTGGCTTCAACGGAGCTTCTTGAGCCACGCCACGGGTCGGGAACAGCCATTGGCAGACGGCCAGACCTATCAGCAGCAGAATGCGAGAGCTTGTCGAAGCACGCACCATGTGACTCCCGGACTGTAACGGCGAATCTGGCGGTTGAAATCCTTCGCCAGCATAGCAGCCGGGTGCTTCAGCCACAGGCGTTGTCGGCCCAAGCGGTCAATCGCTGCGCGACGGACCGGAGGGCATGCGCCGGCTCGCGCCCTTCCGCGTCCAGTTTGGCGGCACGCGTCAGAACTTCAGCCCAGCGACATGCCGTTCCCCCGCGGCCTGCCGGGCGACGTTCTTGCTGGTGGCGGGGGGCCGGGACGACTTCTGCGGTGCTGTCGATTGCTGGAAAATCCGGGCGGACAGCGGCCGGGCCATCCACAGCACGCCCACGAAGAGCAGCAGCACCACGACCTGGGTGGCACGCAGCCACAGCCGTGGCTTGACTGCCGCCTGGGCAACAGCGGGTTGCGTCTGTTCGAGGATGCTGGTCACTTCCCGCAGCACTTCCGCCATCGACTGTTGCCGTCGGGCAGGCAGTTTGCGGACCATTTTCTGAAACATGGCGTCGACACGGGCGGGAACGTCCGGTCGGAAGTCGCGAATCGAGGGGATCGGCGCTTCGCGATGGGCGATCAGTTGTTCCACAACCGTCGGTGCGTTGAACACCATGCGGCCTGTCAGCAGGAAGAA
This sequence comes from Planctomycetaceae bacterium, assembly GCA_021732845.1. Classification (GTDB taxonomy): domain Bacteria; phylum Planctomycetota; class Planctomycetia; order Planctomycetales; family Planctomycetaceae; genus JAKFUF01. The sequence goes on from JAKFUF010000013.1 coordinate 32,949, forward strand.
CAGGGTGCAGCCGAGGCTGTACACGTCACTGCGGGCATCGGCAATGCGGGCGTCGCGCGACTGCTCGGGCGGCATGTACTCGACCGTGCCGACCATCATCCCCGCCTGAGTCAGGCCATCAGCTTGCCGCTCCCAGGGGGCATCCAGCCGGGCGATCCCCAGGTCCAGAATCTTGACGATTTGTCCGCGGTCCAGCATGACGTTGGCAGGCTTGATGTCGCGATGCACGACCCCTTGTTCGTGGGCGTAGGCGATGCCTGTGGCGATCTGCCGGACAAATTCCAAGGCGTAACGCACCTGCAGCGGCCCCTGGGTGGCGACGAGCGACTGCAGGCTCGGCCCCTCGACATAGTCCATGACCAGGAAATGTGAGCCACGGATTTCGTCGGCGTCGTGGACGGTGACAATCTGCGGGTGGGAGAGGCGGGCGGCGGCCTGATACTCGCGTTCAAACCGGGTGACCGGGGCGGCGCTTTTTTGTGGGGGCAGCACCTTCAGCGCGACGATCCGCTGGAGCCGGCGGTGAACCGCCTTGTACACCCGCGCCATCCCGCCTTCGCCGATCTGGTCCAGCAGGACGTAATTTCCCATGAACAATGCCGGCCCTTGCCCGGCGTAGACGACCTGCGCCTGAAACCGTGTCAGCCGCCTCTGATTGATCAGTTCCGTCGCCAGGTCTTCGACCCGCGCTGGTGGCTGCCGGTTGGGAGTCTCAAACAACTCCCGCAGGACCGCTTCGGAGACCAACCCCAACTGCATCAATGTGCGAGCAAATTGGGTGACGGTCATGGACATGGAAGCAACTCCCGGCAAGGCAGACGGCAAAACACCTGCGACACCCTGTGAATGCGCATTCCTGCACCCAGCCTGCCGGAAATTCCCAAGAAAATTGTGCCAGCGGACAAATTTCACGCAACAACTGGAATTCGTCGGTTCGACGGACCCTGCTTGAGCCTGCCACCTTCCAACCTTCGATCGCTGTCTGTTGCCGGCGCAAACGGTACAATCTGCCACGTTGTTCAACGTTCAATTCATCAGGCCAATTCACTTCTGAAGATGGGCACCCACATCACCATGCGCAGCCTCATGATCGGCCTCGACAATTCGGAATTCAGCGCGGCTGCGGTGGAACTCGGGCTGAAGTGGGCCAAGGCCAACAATTTAATGGTCATTGGTTTGGGCGTGGTCGATGAGACCTTTCTCCGCAAGGGGGAGGCTGTGCCTCTGGGCGGGATGGCCTACAAGTCGCAGCGCGACGACGACCTGACCATTGACGCCCGCAAGGCGGTGGAACAACTGCTGGCGGACTTCTCCCGCAAGTGCTCCGAGGCCGGCGTGGCCTCCAAGGTGCTGGAAGACGAGGGAGACCCGGTGGCTCAGATCGTCCGCGAGGCCCAGCGGGTCGACGTGGTTCTGCTCGGGCAAAAAACCAACTTCGACCTGTCGGGGCCGGCCCACATCGACGAAGTGCTGCCCAGCGTGATCCGGCAGTCTCCCCGCCCGGTCGTGGCGGTTCCCAAAGTCCTGCCCACCGGCGACGCGGTGGTCGTCGCCTACGACGGCAGCGTTCAGTCGGCGCGGACGCTGCAAAGTTTCCAAACCAGCGGGCTGGCCAGCGGCCGCCCGGTCCATATCGTCGCCATCAATCCGGACAAGGTGGCTGCGGCCCGGCACGCTGACATCGCCGCCGAGTTTTTGGCAATGCATGACATCAAGGCGGCTGCACACCCGATCGCCGGCCACAATCCCGCCCAGGAAATCCTGTCACAGTTGACCAAACTCAATGCGGGACTGCTGGTGGCTGGAGCCTATGGGCAACCCAGCCTGCGGGAATTCTTCTTCGGGTCGGTTACCCGCACCATCCTCACGCAGTCGACCGCGCCAGTCTTTCTGTATTGCTGACGTCCGACCGAGGAATTCGTGCCGCTTCCGGTGGCTGAACTGGCGTTCTCAGAGTGCAGGAATCCATGTCCACAGAAACTGCAGGATTCAGGTTTCGCATTTCAATGTGGGTGCCGCTCGGCGCTCTGCTGGCGGGACTCGCCGTTGCCGCCGGGGCACTGGGTGCCCACGGCCTGGATGGCAAGTTTCAGGTGCAGTACCGCGGCCGCGTTTACTCCAAGAAACTGCCGGACCAGAGCCAGAGTGATCCCGTACCATTGGCGGCCAAACGGCTGGCGGACTTCCGCACGGGAACGGAGTACCACATGGCCCATGCCCTGGCACTGCTGGTGGTCGGCCTGTTGGCGAGCCACCGACCGGGACGGTTGGTGCATGCCGCCGGAGCCTGTTTTTTGGCGGGGATTGCGCTGTTTTCCGGCGGCCTCTACGGCCTCTCCGTTTTCGACCAGCCCCTGCTCGGCGCGTCGGTCGTTCCCGTCGGCGGAGTGCTGTTCATCGTCGGCTGGCTGTGCCTGATGATCGCCGCCGTCAGCCGGATGGAACCGGATTGATCCGGCGAGCCAGGTTTGACTTCGACGCTGGTTTCGAAGCAGTCGTCCTGTCCCAGCCACTGGGTTGATTGGGCTCCGGACGGCCGGCACCTCGACATCCACAATGGCAACCACACGATTTACGTTGTGCGGCTCAAGGCACTGTTCCAGAAGCCGGTCAAGTGATTGATGTTGGTGTGAATTCATTGGAAAAAGTGACGGCCACACCACTGGGGCTACCTGAAAAAGATCATCTCTTGGTCGGCGATGCTGAAAAAATTGTGTTGGCGTTTTTTAAATAACATTTGACGATCTTGGCGGCGTGTGACATGTGCATTCCGTATGTAATGCCGGCTGGTATGATGGGCGAGTCCCTCATCCCAACATCACCACAGGACTCCGCATGCATTCCCGGTTCACCCTTGCCTGCCTGTTCGGTCTCGTCATCGCTGGAGCCACGGTTTCGAGCCGGGCCGCCGAACCCTCGCGGAAAACGGCCGAGGCGATTCAAACTGGGCCGCGGGACTGGCCCTGGTGGCGCGGGCCGCAACGCAATGGCGTGGCTGCCGCCGACCAGGCTCCGCCCTTGGCCTGGAGTGCAACGGAGAATGTCTTGTGGAAGTGCCTGGTTCCCGGTCGCGGTCATGGTTCGCCCATTGTTGTGGGCGACCAGGTGTTCCTGGCGACGGCCGACCACGAGACTCAGGTGCAGGCGCTGCAGTGCGTCGACCGGCTCACAGGCAAGGAACTCTGGCGGACGGAGGTTCACCAGGGGCAGTTCGAAACCAAGGGCAACAGCAAAAGCTCGCTCGCCTCGTCCACGCCCGCGTGCGATGGCCACCGGGTCTTCATCAACTTTCTCCACGCGGGTGCCATCTGGACCACAGCGCTGAACCTCAAGGGCGAGAAGCTCTGGCAAAAGAAAATCAGCGACTATGTGTTGCACCAGGGTTTTGGGTCTTCACCCGCGTTGTATCAGTCGCTGGTGATTATTTCGGCGGACAACAAGGGTGGCGGGCTGATCGCGGCGCTGGACCGGGTGACGGGCGAACTGGTGTGGACGCATGAACGTCCGAAATTTCCCAACTATGCCTCGCCGGTGATCCTGAATGCGGGCGGCCGCGAACAGTTGTTTTTGATCGGCTGCGATCTGGTGACGAGCCTCGATCCCTTGAGTGGCAAGACCAATTGGGAGATCCCCGGTTCCACCACGGAGTGCGTCACGAGCACCGTGACCGACGGTGACCTGATCTACACCAGCGGCGGGTATCCCAAGAACCACATCTCGGCGGTGCGGGCCGATGGTTCCGGAAAGATCGCCTGGGAGAATGGTGCCCGCGAGTATGTGCCCTCCATGCTCATCAAGGATGGGGCGTTGATCGGAGTCCTCGACGAGGGGATCGCCAAATGCTGGCGGGCCAATAGCGGCAAGGAACTGTGGACTGGCCGCCTTGGCGGCACTTTCAGTGCCTCGCCGGTGCTCGCTGGCGATCTCGTATTTGCCACGAACGAAGCCGGGAAGACGTATGTCTTCAAGGCCCAGGCGACAAAATTCGAGAAGGTGGCCGAGAACCAACTGGGCGACGAGGCCTACGCAACCCCCACTGTCTGCGGCGGGCGGATCTACTTCCGCGTGGCTCACATCCAGGATGGCAAGCGGCAGGAAATGCTGTACTGCGTGGGAAAAGAATAGTCTCAACCGCGCTGGGGAAAACAGCGGACGATCTGGCGGGCGGCCTGCTCAACGGCGAAGGTCGATTCGAGCAGCCGCCGTCCGTTGGCACCGAGCCTGCGCCGAAGTTCAGGGTCTCGGGCCAGTTGCAGGGTGTGGTTGCGCAACTGGGCATTGTCGCCATTCTGACTGGCCAGCCCGGCTTCGTGCGTCTGCAGCAGTGACTGCAGATCGTTGCCCGGGTTCACGCTCGCCAGCATCGGAATCGAGTGGTACATGTAGCCCAGCATCTTGCCAGGCAGATTCTGGGTCCGCAGGTGCCGGTCCAACGAGATCAGGCCGACATCAAATTCGGCCAGCATCCCCAAATATTCCCGCTGCCCGACGGCCGGCCTGATCTGCACATTGGTCAGGCCGTCGCGGACAATCTGGGACTGCAGGGCGGCGACTTCGCTGCCTTCCCCCACGAACAGAAAACGAATCTGTGGCTCAGCCTTCAACGAGGCGGCGAGCCGGAGAATGTTGCCCAAATCCTGGGCGACGCCGATGTTGCCGCCGTAGAAGAACACGACCTTGTCCTTCAGGCCCCATTCCGCGCGGTAATTGGTTTTGGGAACCGCGCCCTCATCCAGCGTCGTCCAGTTGTAGAGGACGTCCAGCACCATCCCGCGCGTCTGTGGCAGGTCGCGGAAGTAGTCCAGGTTGGCCGGCGACTGCACGCCGATCACGTCGGCGGCACGGTATTGGGCGAACTCGACCTGGCGGAAATACCACCACGCGAGACCTCTGCGGAGTACTCCCGCATCCACCGCCCACTGTGGAAAAATATCCCGCAGGATGAGATAGGCAGGACAGTTCCACAAGCGCTTGAGCTTGGTGACAAGGCCGCCAAAGAAGATGGTTGGCGAATAGAAGACGATCAGATCATGCGGGTGCGACTGGAAAAACTGCCTGCCACGTTTCCAAAAGGTGTGCGACAGGCGCGCCTCGTTCAAGCCGCGGAGCCAGCGGGTGGCTCCTTTGATCTGGCCGGTGCGAATGCGGAGAACTGTCAGCGAGTCCGTCGCCTCCACGGTGCTGGGCACCGTCAGGCTGTCATCCGGACTGCCAATCGTGACCGCGTGTCCCTGCCGGAGGAACTCCAGCGCCAAGTCATGAACAAGTTTGGCGCTGGATTTTGTGCTGGGCAGGTAGCAGTCAACGAGGATCAGTATCCGCATGCACCTCAGTCCTTCCGGTATCCCAATTCGCACATCACGTCGAACAGTTCTTCAAAGGTGATGAACCGGCGACGATGGCGAAGCTTATACTGGTCAATCGCTTCCGCGAATTCCAGTACCTCGGGGCGAAAGGTCTGACGGGAATCGACAAATTGGCGGCGCTCGTGCTGGTCGCGGCGGCCACCGTGGGGAATGGCCCGACGGTCTTGAAACACGGCTGGCATCCGCTGTTCGAACTGCGCGTCAGGTGACTTTGTGGCAATGGGTTCGTGAAGTTGACCAAGGATCTCAGGCATTTGGAATGTCCTGCGCGAAGCTTAGGAATTGTCGGAAAGTACGAGGCCCGAGCGACTGGGTGCCGCTGGCGCAGCGGACGAGGTTGCCGCAACCACGGCCAGCATGCGATCCACCCAATCTTTCATAGGTCGCAAATCTCCGCGCGGCAAATGCATTCCCTGCAAATTATCCCATCGTTAAATCGGCACGACATGCGGCCCCGTTTTGGGTGAAACCGCCCGCAACTCTCGATCGTCGCCACCTTCTGTCCGCCGTAGCAGGCATGCACGCAATTCCTCGCATGTGGCTCGTTCCCGATCGCCGGACGCACCTGCCAAATGACTTGCGCCGATTGAGCCACATGGTTCGGCTTTACCGGTCGGAGTGCGGGCCGCTGGAATGCGGGGTGCCCGAGATTCCACAGCGTCGTGGCGGAACCCAAGTCCGGCGTGGCGACACGCAGCCTGCAGTTTCCGGTGCCTTGCAGTTCATTGATGGCCACGGTTCACAACCCTCGGATGGTCACTTGTCGATTGCCGTCGGGTCCATCATTCAGCATTGGCTCCGGATTGTGTAGACTGTCACCCATCAAAAGGAACGTGACTGTTCGCACTTGCAGGACCGATTCATGCTGATCTCGAAGGTGGAGTTTCGGAACGGGGGCAAGGCTCTGGCGTATACCTATGACGGTGCCCTAGGTTCGGCAATTCTGCGGCCCTCCAACCGCCACCAAACGCTGGCTGATATTTTGTTCGCCGACGATCCGGTCAAGCTCGTTGAGTCCCTGAGCGAGCCGATGGCGACGATGGTCTCGCTGGAGGACGCGCGGACTTTGGCACCCATTGATCAGCAGGAAGTCTGGGCGGCGGGTGTCACCTATAAGCGCAGCCAGGTGGCGCGGATGGAAGAGTCGGAGACTGGCGCTTCACACTACGACCGGGTGTATACCGCCGCCCGTCCCGAGATCTTTTTTAAGGCCACGCCACACCGCGTTGTCGGTCCCGGACAGCCGATCCGCATCCGCCGCGACACCAATTGGTCGGTGCCGGAACCGGAGCTGGCTCTGGTGATCTCCCCCCGCGGCAAGCTCGTGGGCTACACCATCGGGAACGACATGAGCGCCCGCGACATCGAGGGCGAGAACCCGCTCTATCTGCCACAGGCCAAGGTCTACAGTGGATGCTGTGGGCTGGGGCCGGCGGTGCTCCTGGCCACCGAGCCACTGGACCGGGCAGGCACCAAAATCTCGCTGGAGATCGTGCGCGCGGGAGGCACGGTGTTTACGGGAGCCACGGATGTTGACCAGATGGCCCGGACATTCGAGGACCTGATTGACTGGCTGTTCCGCGACAACACGTTCCCCAATGGTGTCTTCCTGCTGACCGGCACGGGTGTGGTTCCGCCGAATGAATTTACCCTCGCGCACGGCGATGTGGTGAACATTTCGATCTCCGGAATCGGCACGCTCACCAACACCGTCATTCAGTCGTAACTTCACCAGCGGCCGTAAACCGCACCCGCAGTTCGGGCAGCCACGCCATCGGGGTGTGGCTCAGTCCCAGCACCTGTTCCGCCAGATTCGTGGCAGCCAGCCGGCGCAGGCCTAGATAACTGGTTGTCAGCCGTGGATTGATTTCAACGACGATGGGAGACGGGTTCGCCCCCCGAGATTCATCCCGCACGATCATGTCGACCCCGATATAGCCCCGCAGGCCGGGTACACTGCGACAAGCGGCGATGGCCAGTTGCTGCACCGCCTCGCTGACGCTTCTTTCAAGCCGAGCGGGAACCACTCCCCCGGCATATTCGAACCGGCCATCCGCACTCAATGTCTGTTCGCAGACGGGGCAGGCGTCGTACTGATCGGGGTCCGGGTTAATAAAAACCGCGACGGATACCGGCTGTCCGGCGAAGTACGGCTGCCAGATCGCATCCTGCAGTTCTCCCCGCTGCTCCCATTTCACCTGTCGTTCGCTGAGTTCCTCACGGCTGCCAATCAGATAGGTGCTTTGCGAACCCGCACCGTCTCGGGGTTTGACGACAATCGGAAACGGCAGACTCTTCTCGCTGATCTTGAAATCAAAAACCTGCGTCGGAATGGTTGGAACACCGGCAGAGGCAAAGTGGGCCGCGAGCGCGAGTTTGTCGGCACACAAGCGAATGGCGGTCGGCGCTGATCCGGCTGATTGAGTGCCCAAGTGCCGAGAACGACTGGCCAAAATCTCATCAAATTCCGGAGCAATGACTAGTACCCGGTCTGCGGATTGTTGTATCCGAGTGAACGTTTCCGCTTCCTCGTCTGGGCTGGATACTTCATGGACGATCACGCCCGGACCAAACGGTGCCGCACCGAGCCGCGCGTCCCATGTCGTGATGACACGAAGGTTTGGAATTCGCGCGGCATCGTTCACAATCGCCCGGAGCATCGCGGCCCCTTCGCGAATGAGCGAAGGGGGACGGTCCTTCTCGGCCCAACCACCGCCACAAACGAATTCAGAAATCAGGACCTGCATGGCCACACATTCAGTCGAAAATAAGCAAATCAAAAATCGAAATTGACGCAGGTTGCATTCCTTGACGCCGCATGGCATTGTGAGGACGCACTGCGTTTCCTGCCACGCTGGAACGATCATGAGCCACCAAGATTTCCTCGCCCAGCACACCGCGTTGACCCGGCGGTACTTTCTTCAAGCCGGAGTTCTGGGACTGGCCACCGCTCCGCTCCTGGCCAGCGCTGTCGCCAATGCCGGCGAGGATCCCGCGGCTCCGCCCAAACATGTCAAACCGGACAAAGGTGGAGCGAAACTGGAACCCTACTTCACGCCCTCCGAGGACTTTCGCGATGTGTCGCGCGGCAAGCCCCAGCCACACTCCCTCCCCGACGAGAAGAAACGCGAAGTGGGGCTGACCCGCGAGACGTGGCAACTGGAGGTCTTCAGTGACCCGGACAAACCGGCCAAACTCCTCAAGCCGATGACCAAGGCCAAGGGGACCGCGCTCGATTTCGCCAGCCTGCTGAAGTTGGGTGAAACGCATGCCGTGCGGTTTCCCAAGGTGATGACCTGCCTGAACCTCGGTTGTCCGCTCGGGATGGGAATCTGGGAGGGCGTGCCGCTGCGGGAGGTGATCTGGCTGACGCAGCCCAAAGACAACCTGCGGCGGGTGTTTTACTACGGCTATCATAACGACGACCCGCAACAGATGTTTCGCAGTTCGCTGCCAATTGGCCGGGTGCTGGAAGACCCCGCCGACCTGCCGCCGGTCATCCTGTGCTACAAGCTGAACGGCGAGTGGCTGGATTCCGAGCGTGGCGGACCCGTGCGACTGGTCGTGCCCGAGGCGTATGGCTTCAAGTCGATCAAGTGGCTGACCCATCTGGTGCTGACCAATCTGGCCCACGCCAACGATACCTATGCCGAGCAGAACAACGACGTCGACAGCCCGCTGAAGACCTTTGCCGCCACGCTGGTGGCTCCCACGACAGCAAAAGCGAATGAGCCACTGGCCGTTTCGGGGTATGCCCAAGTCGGCATGGCGGGGCTGGCCAAGGTTCAAGTCTCGCTGGAATCGAACGCCACTCCCCGGCCCGAACAGGACCCGTGGTTCACCACCGCACCATGGGTCGACGCCGAATTGCTGCCCGTACCGAAGCAATGGCCGGTGCTGGGGAACGGCCAGGTTCCTCCCGCCACGCTCGGGTTTGATGCGGCGGGTGTGCCACAGTCATGGCCGATGCGGCTCACCAAGGCGCACTGGGCGATTGTCCTGCCTGGCGTCGCAGCCGGCGAATACTCACTGCGCTGCCGGACGATTGATCTGCAGGGCCACGCACAGCCCCTGCCCCGCCCCTTCCAAAAATCGGGCCACGCGGCGATTGAGTCGATTGTGGTCAAAGTGACGGCCTGAACCCGCATCCTCTGGATGAGAAGTATTCCATGCCGCATGTTCCGCAGGGCGAGAGTTACGGTTCTGCGCTGTTGAGACGTCGCCGACCGTCTCAGCCGACAGTTCGATGTGGCTGCACGGACTGTGAAAATTGAGACTTGAAATTGGCTTTTATCGGAGACGTCACACTTTTGATTTCGCTGTGCGGAATTGGTCCATCAGGCCAGCCCGCTTTTGTTGATTGACACTGACGACCTTTGGATTCAGGTTATGCCACCCGACCGCCGCACGCCCGCGCCGTGGCTGGATCGCTGGTCCGACCGTCTGCCGCCGGTGTTCGTGAAGGAGGTCCGGCAGTCACTCAAGGGGCGGTGGTTTCTGCTCACCTTCGGGATGATGCTATTCGCCGCGTGGCTCATCTGCCTGACCAGCGTGGCCCCCATGATCCGTGGCTCGGAATCCCTGAATACGGGGCCGCGCGTGTTCGCTGCCATCTACATCATTCTCAACGTCGCGTTGCTCCTGCCGCTGCCGATGGCGGCCTTCTTTAGCTGGCATCTGGAACACTCGTATGGGGCCATGGAGAGCCTGCAACTGACGCCGCTGACCTCCACCGCCATCGCCCGCGGAAAACTATCCAGCATGGCGCTGCAGATGGGCCTCTATCTGTCGGCCTTGCTGCCGTTCTTGTCGATGACCTACCTGCTGCAGGGCATCAGCATCGTGGACATCGTGGTCCTGGTCACAATGACCCTCTTCGCCAGCGCCTCGCTGTGTATCTGGGGATCAATGCTCGGGGCACGATCGCGGACACCCCTGTCCGCCTTCCTGTGCTGCCTGGTTCTCGTGGGATCACAAGTCGTGGCAATTTGGATTTTTGCCGCCATCGGGCTGAGTTTTGTGGAGCCACGGGGCCGGGGCGGCATGATCCTGGTGTCGCCGGCGTTTGACACGCTCCTTCCTGTCTGCTGTATGTTCCTGCCATGCGCCGCTGTTGGGGGCGTGGGATACGCCCTGCTGATCGATGGGATTCGCCCCAAACCGGACTATGGCGGAGCGGGGCAGTATTTTGACGTTCAGCGAATGCTGCTGACGGCGGACAAGTGCGAATTGCTGGTTCTGCACATTCGCCAAAAACTGGCGGCGCTGCCCGATGATTTCGCCCTGCGGATGAATGCTGGCGTCTTGTCGCCGATGAACGGACCAGACTTTGCGAGTGCCCGCGAACTGGTGGAACAAATTGAAGCTCTGCTGACGAGGCGAACCATCCATACGATTGCCGCCGCCGTGCCGGCACTCCGCGAATTGCGTTGGGATTTTGACGACCTGATCGTCGCCTGCCGCTGGCAAATGTTGGTGAAGGGGGCGGTCACACCCAGTTCCGCGCTCCTGCTGACGTGGTCGGGTGATGTTGCGCCCGGTGCGCTCGACCAGGTGCTGATCCGCCTGGAAAACTCCAGTCGAAAGCTGAGAACAGCCGCCAACGAACATGTGCCCGGCCTGCGGTCTTGAGCAGGACGGCCGAACATCCTCTCCGGTACGCCAGCACGCGAAATGCAACCTCCGCCAGTTCGATCGACGCAATCGGAACGGCTGGCATAGAGGCGGCGTTCGGTCGCGAAAACGGCGGCAATCTCTTGGGTGGCGACTTGATTTATGTCGACTTCAGGGCATGTTATCCTGCACCATTCTCTCTCAGACCGCCGGTGCCAACTCGTCGTCCAGGTGCTTCATGGCCAAGCCACTTGTCCTGCAGTGGGGCGATCGCGACCTCGCGTTCAGCATGAACAAGGTCGATCGCAGCAAGCTCTACGGCTACAAGGAGGTCGAGGCCATTGACGACAAGGGTCGTGGCTGCGAGCTGGCGACGCTGGCCGCGGACGGGCATACCGTGGTCGGCCGCGGCGGGACGGCGCTCTGCCAGCTCTCGCCGGACGGCTCGTGGCGCGACAAGTCCCAACTGCGGCCGGTCGACATTGATGGCCACGAAATTCAAAGCGTGCCGTCGTCGTTCAGCGCTCCCATCAAGCTCCTGGACACGGTGACCTATGACGAATACCTGCGGCACAACATCCGCTCGGTCTATCAGATGACGGTCGATGCGGATTTGACCGACCTCATCGCGGAGCTGAAGCGGGGGACGATTTTTTCCTTCCCCTACAGCTACCGGGGCGGGCTGGAGGCAGACGCCGGCTTCCTGCTGCAGGGAGACGATGGAAATCTGTTCCTGGCTGTCGGGAACCCGACCAAGGTTGAGTTTATCGGCCTCCAGCAGGTGGCCGTGATCGAGGAGGAAGAGGAACTTGACGAGACGGAACTCATGGACTTCGACATGATTTAGCTCTGTCTTTGCAAGGCGCTTGAATGCCGGAAATCAACATCGCCAACAGCACCGGACGGGACGCCGTTGTCGCGTTGGAAAGCGTCGGGTCTCCGTTCAAAGTCCGCTGGGTCGACGAGCAGGGCCGGCAAGTCGAGAGCGCGCGGCTTCTCAAGGGGCCGATCGACCGCGATCTCAGCGCGCTTGTGGCTCAATTCGGGGAGCTGCCCAATGTCGGCAAGGCACTGCTGGAGGGCGACCCCGAGATCGATCTCGAAAACTCGGGGCGGCTGCTGCGCGAAACCTCCCGCGTGTACGTCGACGCCAACCGGCAGATTGTCCACAGGGTGCAGTTCTGGGAGATTGTCCGCAACCCGGACGGCACACAGCGCGAGCGGCGTCCGCGCAAGCTGATCGACCCGAACCTGGCTGGCGACCAGCCGCTGCGCTGGACCGGCGTGTACATCAAGCGTGAACAGGCGTGCCGCAAGTTCGTCTTTTCCAGCAAGGTGCAACTGCACCATACCAACGGCCTGACCTACGACTTCCTGTACGGCATGGCCAAGGAGCTGGAGGCGAAGGACTGCCTGATGCTGCTGGGGGCCGGGCCAAAATCCAAAGAACCGCTCATCCTGCGTCGCGGCGGCTCCCCCTACCGCGGCTTCCTCGAAGGTCGGACGCAGGGCGACAAATACCTGCTCGTCCTGCATTTCTCCGATCTCGAATTGAAAGCGCCCGCCGTGGTCGAAGCCACTGCCCCATCAGCCAGTTCCGCGGAGGCCGCCCAATGAGCGCCCTGCTCGACAAGTCACGCGTTGAAATCAAGCTGGGGCAATACGGCGTGGCTTCGTCCACCGCCCTGTCCGACCCCTCCATTCTGGGACGCGTGCAGGACTACCGCCGCAAGGCGAGCGCGCGGATGCAGCCGCTTGACCGCGACGACGTTTCGAAGCGGATCCCGGCCGCGGAATACCATGTCAGCCGCAAGGTCGACGGGGAGTTCACCGTCCTGGTGTTTCGCGACGGCGAAGTGTTCGCGATCAACCCCGGCGGCACCGTGCGTGTCGGAATTCCCTGGCTGGAAGAGGCCGCCAAGCTGCTGGGCGCCGCGAACGTCAAAGAAGCCCAGATTGCCGGTGAACTGTACGTGGCGCGCGACGACCGGCGGCCGCGTGTGCATGATGTCACCACTGTCGCGCGGCAGCCACAGTCGGCGGCCGAAGTCGGGCAGTTGCGGTTCGCGGCATTCGACATTGTCTCCTTGAATGGCGATGCTTCACCGAAACCGTTCGTCGAGGTCTGGAAGACGATCGAAAAGCTGTTCGGGAAGGGACGCTTCGTTCATCCGGTCGAAGCCAAGTTTGTGCCCGACATCGAAGGCATCGCGAGACTGTTCGAGCAGTGGGTGGTCAAGGAAGACGCCGAGGGTCTGGTCGTCCGCAACGACGCGGCGGGCACCTTCAAGATCAAGCCACGGCATACGCTGGATGCCGCGGTGATCGGGTTCACGGAATCGGAGGGTGACCGTCAGGGGATGATGCACGACCTGCTGCTGGCGGTCATGCGACCGGAGGGCACGCTGCAGGTGCTGAGCCGGGTGGGGGGTGGCTTCGCCGAGGAGCAGCGCCGCACGATGCTGTGCGACCTCAAGGACATGGTGGTTGACAGCGAATATGCCGAGGTCAACGGCGACCACGTGGCTTATCAGATGGTGCGGCCGGACTGGGTCGTGGAGATCAGTTGCCTCGACCTGATTTCCCAGACGACGCGCGGAGGAACCATCGACCGCATGGTGCTCGATTATCACGCCAATGGCTCGAACAGTTATAAGGTCGTCACCAGGCTGCCCCTGGCCACGGTCATTTCGCCACAGTTCATTCGTCGCCGGGAAGACAAGACCGCCACGCCGCAGCACATCCGCATTGCCCAGGTGACCGACATCGTCGAGGTCCCGGGCATGGACAAGGACTCCCGGCAGATGACGCTGCCTGTCAGCCAAATCCTGAAGCGCGAGGTCTTCACGAAAGACCTCAAAGGCCAGACGATGATCCGCAAGTTTCTGCTGTGGAAGACAAACAAGGAAACCGCGAGCGACGAATTCCCCGCGTACGTCGCGCACTACACCGATTTCAGTCCCAACCGCAAGGACGCCCTCGCCCGCGAGATCCGCGTCTCGAGTTCCAGCGAACAGATTGAAACGCTGTTTGAAGGGTTCAAAGAAGCCAACATCAAGGCGGGTTGGCAGCGGATCACGGTGGGTACGGCTTCGGCATCCACGGTGGCCCCCGTTGTGGCTGCCCCCTCAGCGGCTGCCCCCTCAGCGGCTGCCCCCGCAGTGGCTGCCGCTGCCGTGGCGGCACCAATTGTGAACACTCCTGTGGAAGCGGTTGTTCCTGCGGCACCAGCCAAGAAGAGCCGCGCCAAAAAGGCGGCTGCCGCCGTCGAAGCCGTCGCCCCCGTCGCTGCGGAGCCAGTTGCCGCTGTCGTGAACACTCCTGTGGAAGCGCTTGTCCCTGCCGCACCAGCCAAGAAGAGCCGCGCCAAGAAGGCGGCGGCGGCCGTCGAAGCCGTCGCCCCCGTCGCTGCGGAGCCAGTTGCCGCTGTCGTGAACACTCCTGTGGAAGCGCTTGTCCCTGCGGCACCAGCCAAGAAGAGCCGCGCCAAGAAGGCGGCGGCGGCCGTCGAAGCCGTCGCCCCTGTCGCTGCGGAGCCAGTTGCCGCCGTCGTCGCTGATGTCTCCAGCCTTCCCGTGGCAACCGATTCGACGATGGCCGCTTCGGAACGAAAGAAAAGAGCATCAAGGAAAAAGTCCGGCTGACGATTGTCGCTCGACCAAGGATCGTGCCTCGGTCGGGTCATGCCTGCCGCGTTTGAAAGTCAGGCCGTGAGCATCAGTCAGAACCCCGTTGGAGAGGCCAGGCCCTTGAAGGGGCAGCGCGTCTGCGTCACGGGGACTTTGGCCGCGATGTCTCATTCCGAGTTTGGCACCCTCGTGGCGGAGTGCGGGGGGCGGTTCCGGCAGCACCCCGTCAAGCGGCAGTGCCTGTTGGTCATCGGGGCGAATGGCTGGCCCGCCCATCGGGATGGCTCGGCCTCGACGGTGTTTAAACGCGCGAGGAACCTTAAAGACAGCGGTTTTCCGATTGAGTTTCTGTCCGAGGAGGAGTTTTTTCGGCGGATTGGACTGGTCGACCGCGAGGAATCGCTCCGCGGGCGGTTTACCATTTCGGAACTGTCGCACTTGCTGGGGGTGACAGCGGCCAGCCTCAGACGCTGGACGCGTCTGGGACTGATCCAACCGGTGGAGACGATCCACCGGTTCTCGTACTTCACGTTCGCCGAAGTCGCCAGCGCCCGCCGGTTGTGCGAACTGGTGTCGGCCGGCGCCTCGCCCGCGCGCATCAGGCAGGGCCTGGAACAATTCCGGGCGTGGCTGCCGGCCGCCGACGTCTCGTTCGCACAACTGTCTTTGGTGGAGCGCAGCGGCCAGATCCTGATGCGGCTGAGGGGCGCGCTCGTCGCGCCCAGCGGCCAACGGCACTTTGATTTTGAGACGCTCGACGCCGACGAACCTGGACCGCTTGTGTTTCAGACGAGCGTGGACCCCGCGCTCGGTCCCTTTGACAGCCTGTTCGACCAGGCGCTGTCGCTGGAGGACCGCGGGCGGTTCACGGAAGCGGCCGACGCCTATCGGCAGGCGAGTCGCTTGTCGCCCAAAGATCCGGCGGTGCATTTCAACCTCGGAAATGTGCTGTACCAAATGGGCAGACTGGTCGAATCGCTGGACAGTTATCGACAAGCCCTGCGGTTTGATCCGGAGTACGCGGAAGCCTGGAACAACCTTGGAAATGTCTTGTGGCAGACCGGTGTGCTGAGCGGTGCCCTGCAGGCTTTTGACAAGGCCCTGGCCCTGGTGCCGAACTACGCCGACGCCAGACACAATCTTGAAGTCCTGCGGGGCAAGCTCGCCGCCGCCCCCTTGGAAGTCGTCTCCTGACACTCGGAACCCACTCATGTACTACGAACGACTCTCCATCGAGCCGACGGACGACGGCTGGATTCGCTTCAGTTGCCCCGACCGGCTGTGGGCTGGAGAGTCGGCCAACTCGCTGTTGCAACCAAAGCGTGGCTTCGACCTCGACTCGATTCTGACTGCGGTTTTTGCGACGGGCTGGACCGAACTGCGCGACGGTCAGTGGAGAATCCTCAGTTCTCAAAACTGTCGAGATCTGGTCTGTTTGCTCGATGAAATGCTGGAGTACTTCGACGGCCCTCAGCAACCTCATCCGGAGGTGTTGCAGATCCAGGAGCAGGTCGATGCGCTGCTTGCTGACGACCCGCACGCAGGTGCGGCGTTCAACCTGACGCTTTGGCACTATGCCAGACTGGACCTGCTGCTTCGTGAGAACCTGGCGGACGCCGCCCGTTCGCTGGATGGCATCTGGGTGCGGGAAGATCACTTGCTCGACGTTCGTGGCGTTCGCACCAGCACGATTCGCAAGTTTTGCCAGGATGCCCAACTGGCGGATGTCTTCACCCGACGCATGGCCCCCAGCGCCCGCACGCAAGCCATCGTCGCAGAGCGCGGGAAAAGCGCCGGGTAGCAACAAAAGCCATCCCCACGCGAAATCCGCCAAGGATCCTGGTGAGCCCGGGAGCCGCTGAGATGCTCATTCGCGTCAATTTGCGTACATTCGCGGTTCAAACCTTCAGTCTATCCCTGTTCGCTGGTCACGGTGTGGTTTCCCCCAACGCCGTATCTGCTTTCGCCGGCCGCGCCAGCACGCGCCAGAAATCCGCGGCGTTCTGTGTTCGCGTCTGATACTTCTTCAAATAAGCCCGGTGCTTTTCAGTGTTCGGGTACTGTTCATCAGCGCGGTACGGGTATCCGCTCATCGCCTGGAAAGGCAGAGGTTCCACATCCTGGCTGTGGACCACGTTCAAGTCGCAGTCCTTGTCCCAGCCGCTGTTGTAGAGGAGAAAATCGCGCTTCCAACCGGGGGGCGGTGGGACGGCGGGCGGTGCGAATTCCAGCGTCAATTCATCGCCGGCCCCAAAGATCACCAGGCAGTCGTCTTCGTCCTGCACCAATTCCGTGACATCCCCAAACCGGGTGAACATGCCGCGCATTGTCGGCCACTTCATTTCGGTGGTCACCTCGTCATAGGCATAACGGTGCGGGCCAAAGTTCTCGGGGTAGCGGATGGCGGAATACCCCCGGTAATGCAGGTCGGCCTTGGCAAGCGGCAGATGGGTGAGCTGCACCTCGGCTGGCTGCTCATCCACCGTGAAGTTCACGGCATCCCAATAAATCTCCATGTTGGTCATGATCCGCACGCGGTAGTCCTTCGCGGGGAACAGACCGGTCAGGTCCACGGCGATTGTCTTCGTCTTGCCACCAGGAAAACCCATGAACGGGCGGACCTCCTGCCAGTCGCCCCGCGCGTCGGGCACCCACAGGGATGGCGGTTTCATCACCGGAGCGTGGCTCTCCTGCGTCAGGTTGATGTTCAGTGAGGTGGGGATCGGAAACATCCAGCCAGTCAGGAACAGCGTGATCGCCTTGGGATCCTCCAAGTTGCCGAGATCCAGCTCGAGGAAGTGGTCTTCGACCACCCCCTGCCCTTCCCAACTCTTGAACCCCCGCAGGTAACGCTCGTCCTCATCGCGCAGAGTAGGAAGCACATCATTTCCGAACTTGTCGCGCGCGGCGACAGGAACGTGCGGGGTCTTGCGCGTATGGACCTTGAACGCCGCCAGTTCGCCTGAGCCCACCTTTTCATTGGACACAATATTGACGTCGGCGGGATGATCGACGGCAATCAACTCGGTGCGGTCGAGATAGGTCGCCTCCCACAGCTCCTCGGTCATCTGCATCGAATACCGGCCGTCTTTCAACGCCAGTTGCGAGCCCGGAATCAGCAGATACTCCCACGCCCGTGGCTTGGCAAAAATCCCGTCGGCAAACTGCAACCCGAGCGGCGCAGCCCAGCAGGCGTCGGTGCAGAATTCGTACTTTTCCCCAGTCCAGGTATACAGGTAAGGGCACGAGCCCTTGGGGTCGTGAATGCGGCAGATGGTCTGGTTGCTGCCGGGCATCACCGCGGGCTGTGGGATGCCGTTCGTCCAGACAATGCGGGCAGCCTCGGCCTCACGCTCGCCCATGCCGAAGTGCGTGATCTGCCCGGTGACAAGCTGGGCCTGATACTTCACGCCGCTCTGAACTTCGATCAGGCTGCCGATCCCCAGATGATTGACATCGCCCCCCTGCTTGTCCTCGGTCTCGCCCTGGGCGCGGATGGCGAGCCACTTGTTTTCGTTGCCGCCCCGGTTCTGGGCACCGAACAAGCCTTTCGACGAACGGCCGATCAGGTCCAGATCGCCGTCGTTGTCGATGTCCGCCGCAGACACAGCCTGGAGGTTCTCCTGCGAATTCCAGAGCGATGGCAGAATCTCGAAGCGGTTTCCCGAGCGACCGCGCCAGATCGTTCCCACCCGCTTCTCGGTGGCCGGACCGACTTCGGACCAGGCAACAAAATCCAAGCGCCCATCGTTGTCGTAATCCCACAACCGTCCCTGCGAATACGGCGTGAACGTCACGACCGTCGACCTCAGTGGCTCAGGCGCGTTGGCCGGCACCGTGCGCGTCGTCACCAACCGTACCGCGTCCGGGCAAAAGCCCAAGAGATCCCATGACAGGTTGCCGTCCACATCCAGCAGTTGCAGACAGGTGGCGCTGTGCAGATCGTTCAACGGCCCAGTGAACGGAACCCAGCGCAGGCCGCCGTGCCGCAGGTTCTCCAGCCAACCAATCTGGCCGCCACCCACGGCCACGATGTCCAAGTCGACATCGCGGTCCCAGTCGACCGCCAGCAGTGACACCGGTTTGAAGTCCTTCGGCGGCATCGCAGACCGGGCGCTGATGTCGACATATTGGGGTGCTGATCCGGTGGCGGTCTTGCCCACATCCGCCCAGACGGCCATTCCGTCCGCCGTCGACAACACCAGATCCAGATCGCCGTCGTGATCGACATCGGCGAGGACCGCTGTCTCTATTCCCCGCAAGGCCTTGAATGCGGGGCTCTGTTCCACCGGCTTCAGCGTCCGTTTGCCATCGGCAAGTTCATTCCAAAACACCTGCAGGCCAGAGTCGCCATACACCACGACATCCACATCCCCCACCTGGCAGTTGCCGGTCCGGACCTTGGTCACCTCCGGGCCGGCCGGCGCTGCGGCAGCGCCGGGAACCTTGTTGTCACGATCGAGGTCCGCGACCAGCAGCCCGCGGGCACCGGGCAGAGTCCCGACCTCGCAGAGCTTCGACCATGTCCCCTTGCCGTCGATGGCCAGGGCGTGGACCACAAGCTGCGACTTGGAGACCGCAATCAGGTCTGGCGTGCCGTTCTGATCGAAGTCGGACAGGTTGAGAGCCACGACGGGCGCCTCTGCCGCTTCGGCCGGCCCAGGCCGGTCCGCAAAGGTGACTGGAATCGGTTGCGGCTCTGGCTGTCCGGCAAACAGATCCGCCGCGCAAGTGGCCGGCAGGAACTCATGCACCACATAAGCCAGCGGATGCCGGCGCAACCGGCGCAGGTCGCTTTGCGCCCATTCCTGCGGCTTCGTCAAAAAGCCCACGCGGCTCACGGCCCCCAGCACACCCTGCCAGTCGCCAGCCTTCAACTTCACTTCCGCCTCGCCCAGATACTTTTCGACATCGTTGCCGCCGCGTTTGATGCTCTCCACCACCGGCTGCACCGTGGGCCGAAAGACCTTGATGGTCTCCGCCAACGCCGGCTCCTTCGCCTCGGCTTGAACCACCATCAATTCCAGCAGGACCGGCAGGCTCTTGGGATCCAGGGCATACAGCCGGTCGAGGGCAGCGCGGGCTTTGACGGCATATTCCGGTTCCGTCAGTGTGAAGGCGTTGTTCTTGAGCAGTTCATAAATCGACCATTGAATGACCATGTCCTCGGGAGCGAGCTGAGCCGCCTGTTCCCAGGCCACCAGCGCCTCCTTCGGTTGATGCAGCAGTTCCTGGAAAAAATAGGCCGTGAGAAACGCCGTGCTTACCGCCTGTGGCTCAACCTTCTGCAACTCCTCCAGCGGCGGATACCAGGCCACTGGAAATGGGTCCGACGGTGCCCGCTCCGTCCCGTCGGGCAGTTTGACTCCAATCAGCATCCGCGAGATGACCAGGTTCCGCACGCCGACCGGGTCATTGGGCAGCAGTTTCGTCAGCTCCGCCAAGGGCTCTTCGGCTTGCACACTGTTTCCGTCCTCAAGGT
The DNA here is from genome assembly GCA_021732845.1 of Planctomycetaceae bacterium. Classification (GTDB taxonomy): domain Bacteria; phylum Planctomycetota; class Planctomycetia; order Planctomycetales; family Planctomycetaceae; genus JAKFUF01. The sequence continues at coordinate 53,039 of JAKFUF010000013.1, forward strand.
AACCTACGCCGATATTCCGCAGGCTGGCGTACTTCTCGCACGCCACCCTTTGCTCGGACAGATACTGCTCATGCTGCGTCGACCAGGCGATGTAACCGCCAATTGCCAGCAGCATGACGCCAAGAAGAACCCAGAGTGCGATGCGTTTTGGTGCGGGCATGGGGAAGACTGCGGGCGCGTGGTCTTGGGGATGCGGATGAGTGGGGGAATGACAAATGACAAATGACAAATGACAAATTGGCGTCTTTTTGAGCGGCGCAAAAATAGAAGCCGCTCTCGTAAAGCTAACGCAACATCAACAGTTTACTGTGAAATGCTTTTTCGCGGCATCCACACTGCGGGGCAACAGTTACGTTCTCACCCTTGAAGCTCAGTCGACAGTTCGGTGTGGCTGTACAGACTGTGAAATTTGAAATTTGAGATTTGAAATTGGCTTTTGTCGGACACGTCAAATTTGAAATTAATTCAACACAACGGCTCTCCCCGTCCTGCGTCACTCCGATCGTAGCGTCTTCAACACCGGTGTTCGCAGGGCTTCCAAAATCGCAAACAGGCTCGCACACAGTCCGGTGGCCAGCACGGCCAGCAGAATCAGGCCCGTGTCCCGCCACGAAAAATCGGCCCCGGTGGTCAGCAGGTGCGGGGACATGGCGATGAGTGCCGAGAGCGTTCCAGTCGCCAGCCCCCAGACGAGCAGCAGGGCGTTTTCCGAAGCCACAAGGCTGATGAGGTCAACCCGCTTGAAGCCACAGGCGCGCATTAGGGCCAGTTCGGACCGGCGCTCGACGACGTTTCGGAGCATCACCGCCGCCAGGCCCAACGCACCGAGAATCAACCCCAGGCCGCCAAGTGTCTGGAAGGTCGACAGGTAGGTATTCTGCACGGCAAGGAAGTCGGCCAGCCGGGTGGCGACCGGTTCACAGTCGAAGCCGGCAATTCGCGATTCCAGCATTTCCGAGACTTTGCGCGTCTCGTCCTTCGATGGGTTCGATCCCAGGTCCAGCAGGAAGTATTGGTACCCACGCGATGGATAGAGCTGGCGGAAATGGCGCTCGGACATGAGCAGCACGCCTTGGAACACGCTGCCGTCGAACATCCCCACGACCTGCACCTTGACCGGCCGGTTCTGTTCATCGCGGATTTCGAAGATCGCGCCGGGGGCCTTGTGCAGGCTGTATTGCAGCGTGTTCATGTCGCCCAGGACCGGGACGACACCATCGGCGAGGGGGGCTTCGAGTCTGAGCCACGGTTCGGCCTCGCGGGCTTCGACGAATTCAAACCCGCCGCGCTTGTACATCGCCGGTGGTACCCCGAGGATCGTCGGCTGCGAGGTCTGATAGATGTTCAGGCAACTGGCGTTTTCACCGGGGTTCACCCGGAAGGCGACTGATTGCTTCAGCGGAGCCAGCGCCGCCATGGCTTCGTCATCGGTGAGGTTCAACGCGTCACGCCCCTTGGGCGTGTCCAGATCCTGCAAGACCGGCACAGGCGATTCGGCCACCAGCGTGAAGCCGCCGTTGCCAGAACGGATGTCGGGAGTTTCGACCGCCGGGTTGCGATGCCCGGCAGCGATGGCAGTAATCAGAAACGTGGCCGTGGCCATCAGCGCGGTAGTGGTCACACTGCGTGAGCGGTTGCGGCCGGCATTACGGATTCCCAGCCGAGCCATGCCAGAGAGTCCCCTGCCGCGGACCGCCACCGTGCGGTCGGAGGCGATCCAGATTCCGAGCCACGATACACCGGCAGTGAGCGCCGAGAGTCCGACGATAAAAAAGCAGCAGGTCGGCCAGGAAATTCCCATGAACGCTTCGCTGCGGGGAATGATGCCGACGATCACTCCGAGCGCCACCAACACGGCGACGGCACTTGTCGAAACGGCTGTCACATAGGTCCATCGGCCCCGCCGCAACTTTGTGGCGTCCGACGGCGGTGGCTCGACCACCCCCGAGAGCAGCGACCGCACAGGGATTTTGCCGAGATCTCGCAGCCGCCACCAGACGGCGAACAGCGCGCTGCCTGCGGCGAGGACGAAACCCAAGATCACACTCAAGGGGGAGACGTACAGGGCCAGGAACCGCGTGCCGATCGCGCCGATCCACCAGGTTCGCAGGCCGTGGAGCATTAGCGCGGCGTAGCCGACAGCCGCCGCTGCCCCCACGAGGCCGCCCACGATCACGACGAATGCCGCCTCCTGCAGCAGCAGCCCCCGCACGCGGCGCGGCGAAAAACCGCTGGCCAGCAGCAGCCCCAACTGCGGGGCGCGGCGCTCGACGCCGAGGCGGAACAGCAGCCCGATCAGGCCCAGCGCCGCGAGAATCAGGAAGAAACTGAATGCCAAAAACAGCACGGAGAAATCGGTCGTTCCAGCCGCCGCGGCGAGGCCCTCCGCTTTCACCGCGCGAAACACCAGACCAGTTTCTTCCGGCTTGAGGGTGCTCCGTAGTTCATTGCTGACCAGCTTTGCAAACGTCGGCAAACCGCCCTTGTCGTTCGCGGGCGGGGCGATTCGCAGGGAGGTCAAGTCGCCATAGCGGCTGTGCCACAGGTGCTGGGCCGACTTGAGCGTGATGAACGCCTTGGGCGTGGCTCGAAACTCCCCCCAGTAAATGTCGTCCCGCGGGGTGACCTTCTTCATCGGGAACGGCTGATCCCAGTCGTCGAAGGTTTCGACATCGGTGATCCCCGGCACTTCTGGAGTCAATCCGCGGTCGTCAGCCACCGTGCCGCGCAGTTCCACAATGCCACGGACCTTGAACTGCCGCGCCTCTTCCGGCAATTCGCCATGCGAGCCCACCACGTGGTAGGTCATCTTCACGACATCCCCCACCTTGGCCTTCAGGTCCTGCGCCAAAAAACTGTTCAGTACGATCTCGCCGACGCCGTCTTTCAGCAGGTCGCCTTCCCCCAATGGCGTCTCCAGCTTCGGGCCGACAAACGGCCATGGGCCAAACGGCGGCGATTGCTCGAACAGGCCCGGGTCGATACCGGCGACCACCGAGTAACGGCTGAGAGCGTCGGGGGCTGTACTGATCTCGTTGGCGAGATACACCATCACCGGCGATGATTCGGCGCCCAGCTTCTTCGCCACCTTGCGGCCGGCGTCGGCGGTGAGCGAATCCAAGATCATCTGACCACTTTCCAGCGAGACATACCCTTTCTCGCTGGTGGTCATGCGGAGGTTGAGGTCGGCCAGTTGCCAGGTCTCGCCCAGCACCCGCGTCAACTCTTGAGCGGCTTTGCGCGCGGCGGCTTCACTTGTAGGCTGGTTGGCCTGCACAAACAATGCGTTGCAGCGGGCTTCGACAGGCAGCGGCGGGTCTCCCTTCGGCGCTCCCGCCGCCAGTCCCAGCCGTTCTTGCAGCAGTTTGAAGGGGACGTAGGCGAGAATCGGCAACTGCTGATCGGGCTGCAGGCCGAAGCGGCCCGCACCGCTGTTCTCCTCCAACACTGAATGCACAGTAACAGGAATCTCTATTGCCGCGTCATCGCGCTTGCCCAGCAGCGAGTCACGGGGAATGGTGGGGGGCACTTCAACAACCAGCACCACCGCATCGCCGGGCTTTGCGCCCAACTGCTCGGCCGCACGATGCGACAGCAGTACCTGCTGCTCAACCGGAGCTGGCACGCCGCCAGAATTCGTCAGTTGCCAGAACCGATCGTCGATGCCGTACAACTGGGCCTTGCCGGCCCGCGCCACAACACTGGCGGAGTTCGCCTCGCGGCGCTCGATGCTGGTTTGAACGACCAAGGCTGGTGCGAATTCATACTGGCCTCGTATTCCTGTCGACTTGGCCAGCTTGGCCGGCAGCTCCGTGGCCAGGGCTTCGCGGAAGAACCGCGGACCATGCAGCGCATGGTCCACACCGCCGAGTCGGACGAGCGTCATCGCCCGCAGGCTGCCCCGCACCGAGTCCCCGACGATCAACGCGCCGCCCATCACCGCCGTGCCGACAATCACCCCCAGCAGCACGGCGACATTGGTCCGCCAGTGATAGGCCAGCGTGCGGAGAAGCAGGGCGAAATGGGTCATGGATGGTCGTGTCGCGGACAAGTGGTGGATGGCGACATGTTAGCAGACGGGCAGAAAGGGCGGCACGGAGCACGAGAGATTGATGGGGGCTGTCCAGCTTTCCATGCTGGAGAATCTTGTATCAGCCGGAGGCCGTTAGGCCCCGGTTCGGGGCGGCTGGAAACCAACGATGGCCGAAAAAGCTCTGAACCGGACGCTAAGGCGTTCCGGCTGATTTTCAAGAACTGGCCAGCCCTGAGACTTTCAAAAAGGCGTTCAACGCCAAAGTCGCTTTTGGTTCCCGGCTCCCTTTGGTGCTGGTGCCGTTGGCCGGGGGGGCATTGTTTTGCCCAGCTCAATGGGCCTTAAGCCCGGCACGATCTCACAGGCCAGCTTCACCATGTGCGGATGGCAGGTGAAGAACAAAACCTGAGCCGAGTAGGAAATCTCCGCCAGCACGGCGAGCGTCTGCCGGCTCCGCGCCTCATCGAAGTTGACCAGCACATCGTCAATGACAATCGGCAGCGGCTGGTTGTGGTCACAGTAGTGCAGCACATAGGCGAGGCGGATGGCCAGATACAACTGCTCGCGCGTGCCGGTGCTCATCTGGTCCGGCGTCCGCTCGGCACCGTCGGAACGGCGGACGAGGATGCTTTGTTTGCCGCCGCTGCTGCGGTCGAACTCGACATACCGGCCCCCGGTCATCTCGCGGAGCAGGCGCGAGACCGTGGCGATCATTTCGGGCTGGTTCTCCTTTTCGAAGCGGCTGACGGCGGCCTTCAACAGGTGCTTCGCGTAAATCAGCGGCATGTACCGGTCGACCTCGGTCACCAACTGCGAGCGTTTGCTGGCTTGTTCCGCGCCCAGCTTCGCCGCCTCTTCAGATCCATCGAGCTGCCGGAGCGCAGCGCGGGCCAGCGCCTCATCGCCGTCGGCCTTCTTTCGCGCCGCTTCCGTCGCCTGCACGGCTGCATTCAGGTCGTGCTCCTGGCTTTGCAGCAATGAGAATTCACTGGTCGACAAGGAGTGTTCGAACTCCGCGGGATCGTCCCCCGCGCGAATCAGTTCCACCTCACGGCGAAGCTGGTCGATCTCCCGGTCCAGCCGCGCGGCCTGCTCTGCCGAGGCGACGACTTCCAGAAACTGCTCTTCCGTCGACGCTGCCGCCGATGCAAACAGGCGCTCCCGGTCCGCCTCGGCCTGCCGCAGGCGTGAGCCACGGGATTCGAGGGATTGATGCAAGTGAGCGAGCTTCTGGGACAGTTGCTCGTGCTTGCGCTGGGCTTCGGCGGCCCGCTCGACCTGCTCATCGACTTTCTTCACGGCCAATTCGGCGGGGTCGTCCAGCAGTTCCGGTGCGAGCGTTTCACAGAGTGCCCGCACGCGCCTGTCGAATTCTTCGACGCGGCCCTCCATCGCCCCGATCCGCTCATCTTCGACGGGAAGGCCATCCAGCCGGACACGGGTCGTCTTCAGTTTGTCGATCACGGTCCGGGCCACTTCGGCGTCCCATTCCGCCGGGAGGTTGAGCCGGCTGAGAACGGCATTCCATTCCGTGTCGGCGGCGGTTTCGAGGGACTGAAGTGCCCGCAGCTCGTCGTCATACTTCGCCAGTTGATTTTCGAGCCGGCGAATCTCCTTCTGCAATTCGACCGTTCGCCGGCTGCCTTCGCGCTCGTGCTCCACCGCCTTCCGGGCCGCCACGAGCATGCCGGAGACATCTTCCGTGGCGAGGCCGTACGCCGCTCTCAACCGTTGCTCAAATGTCTGGATGCGTTCCTGTAACGGGGTCAATTCGGCGGCTCGATCGCCACACTCACTGATTGTCACGCAGACCGTTGCGTGCTGTTCGAGCCACCCGCGCATCGCCTCGGGGGTCAGCGGGACAAATCCACACGGCTCCCAGAGCGAAACCCACTCAGCCTGCAGCGTGGCTTGCTTCCCCTCCACCGCCGCAATCATGGCCCGCTTCTCTTTGAGCCTCGCCGTGATTTCCTCCAGCCGGCGGCGGGACTCTTCACGAATCGCCACTTCGCTCGCCTGGTCGTAGATCTGGTCGGCCAGACCATCCGCCTGCCGGACCGCCTGCTCATATCCGTCGGGCAGGAGCACCGCACCGTTGTGTTTCAGCCAGGCGGCCGTCTCGGCGTCGAGCTGCCGTGCATCCGCAGTTTCCGGATTGATATAGCGGGACCGAATGAGAGTCCAAGCGACATTCCGATTGGCGCGCGCGGCATCGCGCTCCTCCAGACTGGGGACGGCACGTCCCCGCTGCGCGGCAGCCAGAGCCTCGTCGACCTTCTTCCGTTCGCCCTCATCTTTGGCGGCCGAGAGCTGTTCCACGCGCAGTTGTTCCGCCAGCCCGGCATGGCGTGTTTGAAATTCGACGACCGTCTGAACGCGAGGAACGCACAACGCCTCAGGCTCTGGTGTCTCGGCCGGGAGCGGAGGCGTGAGCGCGCGGACTTGCATGGTCAGTTTGCGCTGCAGTTTTGCGAGTTCGACGCGGCCTTTCTCCAGTTGTTGTCGGTCTGCCGCATAGGCGGCCTCGTCAGCGACGATGCCGGCAAGCGCGGTCACGTTCGTGGATGCGCCGATCGTCTCCAGTTCTTCCCGGGCTCGGTGCAAGTTGGCGGCGTCGCCATCGCGCCTCGCGCTCAGCTTCGTGAGATCAGACCGGCGCTCGTGGCGTTCCTTGATGACGCGGTCGATCTCCGCACGGGTCACGGCGTCCACGGTGAACTCCCGCAGATCGACATGGGACCAGCCGGGACGCAGTTCCTGCAGTTCGCGGTCGATCTGCTGCTGCAGTTGCTCGCGTTGGCGGCGACGGTCGGGAAGCTGATCGCGGGCCTCAATGAACGACTGCCGCAGTTCGAGGCAGGACGCGATCTCCGCCCGAAAGGACACGGCCAGTGGGTCCAGCCGCAAAGCCGCCCGCTCGCGTTCAGACAGTTCGATCTCTGTCGTTTCCTGCGCCCGCTCGGCCTCCAAGGTTTTGAGCGTCCTGCCGAGGTCCACGTACGCCTGTCGCGCATTGGCGGCCAGCGGCGGAAGAGATCCCAGCTCGGCCCGCTCGCGGTGCCGTTGCTGCAATTCCCACCATTTGGGCCAGGCCCGCACCCGCTTGCCGATTTGCGCATGCTCGCGACGCAAGGCGGCAAGCTGGTGGTGCAGGGTCTTCGCCTGTTCCGCGGCCTTGGTGGCGGCGTCCACCGCCTGCTGATAGTTGTCGGGACGCAGCGAGCGGTCCTTGAGATCCTTCGTCAGCCGCTTCAGGTCAATGAGAAGGGCATTGATGATCGGTTTTGAACCGCCGCGCTTGAACAGCTTTTCCGCCTCACCCTCAAGATCGGCCACGACTTTGTCGGGACTGGTGGTCCCGCCCAGGCTCCCGCCAAACAGGGCCGACTGCATGCTCTCGTGTTTGAGGCTCGCTTCACCCTTGCTGAGCTGGTCCAGACCGAAGGCGAATACAGACTCGAACAACGTCCGGTCGGCATGATCCAGCATCTTCAGCCAGCCATCCTCGCCGAGTTCGGTCGCCGTCCCGTCGATCTTGATCGACACCTTGTCCTTGTTTCCCTTGCGGCGGCGCAGTTCCACCTCGCGGCCGTCCTGCAGCTCAAGCTGCGCGACGCCGGCCATCTCCCCGTGCCCGCCAAAGTCGTACGGGGTGCGGACGGGAAAATCAAACAGCAGGCCACGGAGAAACTCCAGCAGGGTCGTCTTGCCGGCCTCGTTGGGGCCGTAGATCACCTGCAGGCCGTCGCCGGGAAAGTCCAGGTCACATTCGTGGAAATGGCCAAACCGGTTGATGCGCAGACTGCGAATTTTCATGCGGACTCGTCTCCTGCCGCAATCAGGTGGCTCAACAGGAGCGTCTCGGCGTCGCGCAGCCACGCGACTTGACGGTCGCGATCCTTCAAATAGTCTCCACCCGTGCCACTCGTCTCCTCGGCCTCGGTCTCCGACTGCAATTCGCCTCCCACCTTCGCCGCGAGATCCGCGGTGTCGGGCAGGCTCGACAGCACATTGGGATCCGCCACGAGTGCCGAGACATCGCGGAGCAGTTGTCCGAGCAGGTCCTGCCGCCCGCGCATGGCGTCCAGATCGAGGGGCGACTGCGTCCGAAAGTAGACTTTCTCAATCCAGACATCGTCGCCGAAGTCCGCGGCGAGACTGCGGATCTCAGCCGTGAACTGCTGCCGGGCGGCGTCTTTGGCGAGCAGGGCATGCACCGCGCAGCGCCCCGTGTACTCCAGCCGGGCCGCGACAAGTCGCCCGTCCGCCTCCTGAATCAGTTCCCGCAGACGGTCGCGCGTCGCGTCCAGCAGCGCATCCGCGTCGTCCGGCGGTTGCAGTGGGATGGTGACGCGCGACCAGCGGACGACATCGGTCTCCCGAAATTCCAAATTCTGAATCTCGCCCCCGTTGGTGTCGTTCACGGTCACCAGCAGGCAGCCCTTGCGGCCGGTCTCCCGCACGTGCCGTCCCTGCGTGTTGCCGGGGTAAATCACATGCGGCAGCCGATGCAGCACCGCATGCTCATGCACGTGGCCCAGGGCCCAGTAGTGATACCCCTTCGCCACCAGCTCCTCGACCGGACACGGAGCGTACGGCGCATGCTGCGTGTTGCCGCCAGTGTTCGTATGCAGCAGGCCAATGTTGAAGCAGCCCGCCACCGGGGCTGGATAGAGGGGGACGAGATTGTCGGTCACTTCACGCTTGGGATAACTCATCCCGTGCAGCGCGACTGGGAGCGTCGGATGTCGAACCGTCTCCGGCTGCCGGTGATCAAACAACGTTACATTCTTAGGCCAGGGCACATGACGGGTCGCTTCCTCGACGGAATCGTGGTTGCCCAGGATGAGGTACACCGGAATTTCGGCCTGATCCAGCCGCCGCAACTGCGCGGCCGCCGCCAGGGCCGCCTGAAAGTCACGGACATCAGTGTCGAACAGGTCGCCAGCGATGATCAGGAAATCCACCCGCTCTTCCAGGCACAGGTTCACCACACGGTCAAACGCCTGCCGCGTGGCGATGCGGAGCCGTTCGACGGGCGCTCCAGGGTAGGCCTCCAAGCCACGGAGCGGGCTGTCGAGGTGAATGTCGGCCGTGTGAACGAAACGCATTGAGGGCAGCCTTGCGGTCTCTTGGGTACCAGTTCGCAATCCCGAATATTAACGCCTTGCCTGAACAAGTGAAAACTGACAGCACCTGAGATTCAGCGCTGCCCCGTTTTCAAAAGATCAGCCGGAACGCGTTAGCGTCCGGTTCCCGAACTCGCGCGATCACCGCTTCTTGGCGAGGTCCGAACCGGGGCCTAACGGCCTCCGGCTGATTCGGCTTCGCCGATTTCAAAAGCTGGCCAGCTCAGAACCGAGAGCGATGGCGGCATTCGTGATCAGCGTCGCCAGCCAGCGTCTGTCCGGCAAACTTGAGTCAAAATCCGAAAATCATGGACTCACCCATCGGAAACTGGCAGTCAGTCCGGTCATTCGGCCTGTATCAGCGCGGGGCGTCGACTTGGATCGGCGATGCCCAAGTCGCCGAATAGACAGGTTGTGCCACGTCTTCCGGCGATGCGGATTGTGCTCCGCATGCCGCCCGTGGCTCACATCCGCAGGAGAAGTCGATGCCGGACTCCTGTCCCCTGTCTGCCGCCCAACGCCTGCGGTGCCTCGCGCATGGATTACCCCACCCTGCCATTTTCCTCTCCCTGTGTCTGACGGCGGTGCTTGCCGCCGCGGCGCAGTGCGCGGAGCTGGCCAAGATCCGCTACAACCCGGATGCCGGAGTGCTGGCACCAGTGCAGATTGGCGAGGAACGGGTGATCGGGTGGCTCGACACCGGCTGCTCGCAGACCGTCTTCGATTGGTCCCTGCGGCGGCAGATGGGCCAGAAGATGGGCGAAATCCGGGCCAATACGACCACGGCGGCTATTGCCGCCAATCAGTTTGCCGCACCCCGTGCCACCGTGGCCAAGCTGCCGATCGGCGACGACCCGGTGCTCTGCCTGGGGATTCCGGAAGTCAAAGCCGTGGCTGGCTGCGAACTGCAGGCGTTCATCGGCATGACGTTTCTCAAGCACAAGATCCTCCAACTCGATCCCGACCGCGGCGTCGTCCGACTGCTGGACGCTCTGCCGCCCGACCTGGGCGAGCCGTTTGCCCTGGGCGTGAGCCCGCAGGCGATCCCCACGATCACCATGCAACTCCCCGGCGGCGGCGAAGAGCAGTTCCTGATCGACACCGGGTTGTTGACCTACAACAGCGGCGACCTGAGCGAATCGGTCCTGCGGACGCTGCGCGCCCGCCGCCAGGTCATCGATCTTGGCCGTGGACTGCGAACTGACGCGCACGGCACTTCGGTGCTGCAAAAGGTCGAAATCACGTCGCTCAAACTGGGACCGTTCCAGCATCGCCATCTGCATTTCAGCAGCAGCACCCGCAGCACGATCGGCCTGCGGTTCCTCTCCCGCTACGTGGCGACGTTCGATTTCCCCGGTCAAACCCTCTACTTGCGAAAGAGCCGGACTTTCGACGAAGAAGACCGCCTGGACCGCAGTGGAATGCACTTCCTCCGCCGCAATGGCGAGGTGGAGATCGTGCAGGTCGACGCCGAAAGCCCCGCTGAAAATCAGGGGCTGCAGCCCGGCGACATCATCACGCACATTGATGGCGAACCGGCCCCCATCGGTGCCCTGCATCCCCTCCGCATGCGGCTCACCCAGGTCGAACACGCCGTCGACCTCTCCGTCCGCCGCGGCCAGCAGCAGCGGGCGATCCACCTCGATTTGAATTTTGTGCCACCCAGACCACCGCAGAACCCGACGAAATTCCTGCCTCAGTAACGACGCCTGACTCGACAGGAGCCAAGAGCCGCCAGTTTTGGGCGGCTCTTGGCATTGTTGCAGAGAGCGACACAAAGTAGCCGAGTCACTCCGTGACTCGCAGCCCGATTTTCTCGACGGCGAACAATCCAGAGTAAGCGCCAGGGCGCAAGCCCGACGGTGAATCTCAAAGTCGTCGAGGCTGTCCGTGACTCGGCGACCTTGCTCGGGATCGGACGACCTGAAGCCCGCGGCCGGCGTGGCGGGAGGGCTTCAGCTCCTGCTGAGCCGCGGTGAACTCTTCATCCAGCGGGGCGAGATCCACTCTGAAAACCAGAGTCGTCAATGGCCCGGTTCGGCTCCCGTTACGCCGGTCGGCGCAAGAAAACGAACCCAAGTCCTGCCAGGGCGGATGGAAAGGCACCTGGCACGACCAAGTGTCGCAATCCCTGCCAAGTCGGCCTATTCGCGTTCATTCGCGGTTCCAATAATTCCACGGACTGCCATCGGCCATCCGACCTGCGGGGAGAAACCGCGAATGGACGCGAATTCACGCGAATAGAGGCTGTTGGTTCGGCGGCCGGATCACGAGCCCTACAGGCTCAAGTCCGAGGGCACGCTGGCACCACAAGTCGGCGCGTCTCTTCGGCCTGAAAGGCCGTTTCTGTTAGCCGAGGCCGAAGGCGGCGGAGCCGCTGACGGCCTGGGGAACGGTCCTGGTGGAAATTGGCCCTTCAGGCCAGTGGCATGCCCCTCGGCAGCAAGAAGCTCTCTGCGGAGAGCCGCTTCTTGCGTTTCGCGCGACGACAAACTTATAGTGACGGCGGAGTCTACTCCAAGCGGGGGTGGAACGTCCCGCGGAACATGCACGATCCGGTCGATTCTCCCCCCATCCCCAGAGTGCGGAATCGTCTCGTGGCTGCCAATCAACCTTGAGAGGAAAGCAGCATGATGAGGAATCTGCGTTGCGGGGTGTATGCGAGCCTGGCGTTGATCGCCTGGGGGACGGTGGGATGCAGCAAGTCCCCTCCCCCGCCACCACCGGCCGCTGCGGCGGCTGCCCCCACGGTACCACCCGCTGCGAACGCCCCATCCGCGCCGGCCGCACCAGCCGTCGCGCTGACGCCGCCGGTTGCTCCAACGGCTGGCCCGGTGGATGCCAAGCTCCAGCAGAAGCTGTTGGGCATGAAGCCAACGGACAAAGCGTCCGATTCGTTGCCGCCGCTCAAGGTTAGCGAACCGGTGACTCCGCTGGCTCCGGCGGCTTCAAAGATCAGTGTTGAATTCATTCCGGCCGATGCTTTTCTGGTGATGGCCGTGCATCCGCGGCGGGTCTATGAGCATCCGGTCATCAGGCAGCTTCGTGAGTCCCTTCCGCCGGATGTTGCCGAAATGGGCGGCATGGGCGATGGCATGGAGCAGTTGGAATTTCTGAAGGCCAATTTCGGCATCGCGCCTGAGGGTGTCGACGAAATTCTTGTTGTTTTGGACAAGGATTTGCTGGATTCGGTCATGAACAATCCACGTGCCGCGCCGCCGGTGGGAACGATTTTTCGGACCAGCGCGCCGCTGGATGTGAATGCCATAGTCGCTCGGATTCTGAACGGTCCGATGGGTGCGAAGCTTGTGGAGCATGACGGTGTGGCGATGTTGATGCTGACCCAGGGCGGCCCCTCCCCGGCCACGCCGCCTGGAGGCCTGACGTTTCCACCGGAAGCCCCCGCGGAAGCTCCGGCTGAAGGCAAAGAGGATCCGGCGCAGCCGCCAGGCGGTGATCCGCCTGCTGGTGGCAACGCCGCCGGGCCGCCCAAGCAGGAGACGATTGCCGTGGCGTTTGTGAATGACTCACTGGTGCTGGCAGGCACCGAGGCGGTGGTCCGCAAGATGATTTCGGCCCCGGCGTCGAAGACCGCATCGACGGACTTGACGAAGCAGGTCGAGTCGCTTGGCAACCCGCTGTTCGGGGTCGCGGTGGAATTGGGCCAGATCCACAAGCCACTGGAGTCGCTCCTGCCCGCGGCACCTCCGCCAGTCGCTTTGTTTTCGCCGTTCATTCTGAGCACCAGGACCGTCACCTTCAAATGGGATCTGGATGGGGCCGAATTCCTGAGCCTGAATGTCGAGTTCGACAAACCCGAATCGGCGGTCGGACTGTATGGGATGCTCAACGGTCAATTCGAGAAGTCGAAGCAAACGTACTCAACCTGGCGGAAGTTGGCGTCGGAACGGGTCGGGGCCGAGTCGATCGCGTTTCTAGATCAGGTCGTGAATGGGGCGGCGTTTACAAACTCCGATGAGACGCTGTCGTTCGTGATTCCCAAGCTCAACGGGCTCGAAAAGCTACCCGAAGCCTTGAAGCCGTCCATTGAGCAGGCCAAGGCGGCCGCGGAAGTCTCGCGGAAGAGGAACAACCTGAAGCAGATCGGTTTGGCGATGTCGAATTTTGACGGCGACCACTCGCACATGCCGGCCCTCAGCGGTATGGGGAACAAGTCCATGAAGAATCCCGGATTGAGCTGGCGGGTGTACCTGCTGCCGTACCTGGACCAGACGCCTTTGTACAACGAGTTCAAACTGGACGAGCCGTGGGACAGTGAGACAAACAAGAAGCTCATCAGCCGGATGCCGAAAGTGTATGGATCCAGCCTGGAATTCAAGTCGAACATCCAGATCGTCACTGGTGAGGGAACTCCATTTCAGATGGAGACGGGGCCGCGGGTCGCTGACATTGTTGATGGATTCTCTTCGACCATCATGGTGCTGGAAGCGGGCGAGGACGTGAGCGAGATTTGGACGAAGCCCGGCGGACTGGTTTACGATTCCATGGATCCTTTGAAGTGCCTGGGTGCAGCCAAGAATGAGTTCCGCGCGGTGACTTTCGATGGTGCATCTTGGACCATCAGGGGCATTGATGGCGATACCTTCCTGAAGGCCATCCAGCACAGGGATGGTGGTAGATTTGAGTTCCCGGAGTAGGGGGCATCTCCGCACACCGGAAGCATTGTGGGACATTCAGCCCTGTCACGGCGAACCTATTGTTTCGTCCGGGCCGTTTGCCCGGTTCCGCAAACAGTGGGTGACGCACCTTACTGGCTCGCCCCCTCTTGGCCTACAGTCATGACGAACTCCTTCAACGCCTGGAAATACTCACGCCGGTTCATCCCCAGGATGGAGTTGTGGTTGCCCAGCGGGAATCGAAGGAGTTGCTTCTGGGCGCTTCCACACCAGCGGTAATTTCGCTCGGCATGGGACATGTCGATCAGCCCGTCGTTCTCGGTGTGCAGGATCAGCAGCGGATTGGTGTAGCCGGAGAGTTTCTTCTGGTGGTCAAAAGTCTCGCGGGCAGCGGCTTCCACTGCGGCGGCTGTCAGGCCGGTGCCGGACAGGTTGGCGCGGGCGAGGAACCGTTCAGAAGGGGCGGCAATACCGCTTTCGATCACTAGGCCGGCAATGGTCGGCAGCCGGTGGACGAGTTCAATGGCATAGAGCGACCCGATCGATCGTCCGAAGGCGATCACCCGTTCGGGAGCAAGGCCGGCGGCGGCGAGCACCGCTTCGCCGTCTCCGAGCATGGCCGAGAGTTGGGCCTTGCCGGTCGAGGCCCCGTAGGCGCGGTATTCGACGAACAACGAGTTGAGCCCCAGCTCGGTCAGAGCCTCCGACATCCAAGGGATATAGTCGGCGACCGTCTCGCCGTTTCCATGAAAGTGGACGAGCGTCAGTTGATCGGCATCGGTGACGGTGCGATGGCACGCCAGTTCCGCCCCTTCAACCGGCACGGTAAATGGGTCGCTGACATACCGCGCCTGCGGAAACAGATAACACCCGCTGATGGCGGGGAGATCCAGGATGTTCGCGGGCGTGGACATTGCTTGCGTGCCTTCGGGGAGAGCGCGGCCGCCATCGGCGGTCAAAAGCGTGCCATCGGAACGACTTCCGATTGATGCACGTAGCTCAGATCGACAGGGTAGTTTCTCCAGCGGATCGAGTAATACTTCTCGAACCAATCCTGGATCCCCTGCTCCATCTCCTGGTCATAGTCGGGGGTCACGTGCATCGTCTTACCCGTCAGCACTTCGCGGATTTCGCCCTGGTCGACCAGGATCCGGCCCGACTTGATGACTGTCCGCGGCAGTTCAAACATTGTCTCCTTGTTCTCGTGCGGCGTATAGATGGTGACATCCGCATCAGCGCCAACACCCAGATGGCCCTTGTTCTTCAGGTTCAGGATCCGCGCGGGGCCGGCGCGGGTGATGATGGCGATCTCGTTGAGCGTGTATTCGCGGTTCAGGTCCGCCAGTTGAGACCGTTCACGCACCAACGGGTGGCACTCTTTCAGGATGTCCTGGCGGTAGGTGCGGTCCATCAGCAGGCGGATGATCTGCGGGTAGGCCAGGAATGAGCCACCGTTCGGGTGGTCGGTGCTCATGACAACCCGCCAGGGGTCTTCGACCAGCAGATACCACTCGAGCCCAATGGCCCACTGCAGCGCGTGGACGAGCGATTTGTTCTTGTACTTGATGGGGGTGATGCCGCAACCCGACTCCATCTCGGTGTCGCCGCTGAACCACTTACCGCCATAGACCTTCGAAAGGTAATACCCCAGCGGCCCGTCACCGGTCATGCTGGTGGTTTCGCCAAACAGCACCTGTCCGACGTCAATGGTGAGGTTTGGGTGCGAATTCACATAGTCGGCGAGGGGGGCGACTTTGCTGTTGAACGTGTTTTCGTCCGCGTCGCCACCGCCGTAGCTGTGAAACTGGGCGTGGGTGATGTGGCCGCGGTGGCCCTCCAGCGCCTTCATGGTTTCGAGCGTGGTCGTCCAGTTGCCAGGCATGCCCAGGTTGTTGCAGTGGATGTGGACGGAGTGCGGCAGTTGGAGTTCGTCGACGGCCTGAGCCACGCCTTGAATGATCTGCAGGGGAGTGATGCCGAAATGATCGACCTTTTGATGCAGGTCGTCGACGTTGCCGGCCTGATGGGACTTCCAGACTTCCACTCCACCGGGGTTCACCAGTTTTGCACCGAACCCTTTGGTCGAGGCCAGCAACCACCCGATGAACGCCTTGAGCCGCGCGGGCTCGTTCCGCTGCAGCGACTGCATCACATAATGGTTGTTCCCCATCAGGACATAAAAGCCCTTGTCGATGCAGGGGGTGTCCTCGAATTCCTCGTGGGCATGCCGGGCGCCGAGCGGGGGGATCGCGGCATCGAAGGCGGTGGTGTAGCCCATGCCGATGTATTTATAGCCCGTCGCGAACGTGCTGGGGACGCTGCCCATCGTGCCGCTGTGCGTGATGTTTGTCCGGTGTATCTGCTCGCCCTTGCGCTTGTCTTCCGGGCGCATTTTGCGGGCGACATTCACCTTGGGGCCGGCAATGTGGCAGTGCATGTCGATGCCGCCGGGCATCACGACCAGACCGGAGGCATCAATGGTTCTGTTGGGACGAACCGTGGGATCGGTGGGAGCCTCGACGATTTTTCCGTCAGCGATCCACAGGTCACGCACCTGCCCATCAATGCCATTGGCCGGGTCATAGAGGGTGCCGCCGGAGATCTTTGTATATTCGATGGGCATGCAGACGTGTCCGACTGGGGGATCGCGAATCTCAGATCGGATGTTTCCGACCAAGGTCCGGTTCAGACTGAATGAATTTCAAATTTCAGATTTCAAATTTCACAGTAAAATGTCTTCTAGTCGCGTGAGCAAGCTGCTGAGCGGAGATTGCAAGCCCCCGATAACCAAGAGTTCTGCGTTGAGCGCGGGTGACAGGAAATCGGACAGGATGAAAAGGATTGAAGAGGAGAAGAAAGGATGCGGTTTCTGATTGACGGTCGAAACAAATCCTTTCTCATCCTTTTCCATCCTCTAACATCCTGTAAAAATCTCCCTGATGCGTTCGCGCCAAATCACAGATTTGGGGGAACAGAGCTCAACTCGTGATCCCCACCAGCTTTTTCACCCGCCGCTCGATCTGGCTGAGGACTTCGAAATCGCTGGGGTTGGGCGATTCGCAGGAGGGCCGCAGGGGAATGGGGACGTCGTCCATGCGATACACGGTTCCACCGGTGTGGATGCCGTACGTGGCAACCGTGAAGGCGACTGCGGCGGCACGGGTGGTAGGGGTCTCTTTGGTGTCGAGGGCGATGTACGGAATCGATGCCAGATGGCGGCGCGCTGGCTCGGAGAAATTGGCCATCGGGTCGCAGGCAATGGTCATGCCGCTGTCAGCCTCGCCGTTCGCCAGCGTGTCCGAAGTCGTGTATTCGCCGGGATTGAACCGCGGGTAGCCACGGGAATGATTCACGCCAAACGGATAGCCTGTCCGCCAGGAAACGACATTGTCGGCCCCCGTGACGTTGCCGTGCCCGCGGTTCGGCTTGGCCACGAAACGGGTGAAGGCGTTCATGTCGCGCGTCAGTGCCAGCAGGGCTTCGCTGTTGGCATGCTTGCCGCGGGTCATGGTGAGCCCCATGCCAAAGAAGATCACGCCGAACTTGCAGGCCTTCATACGGGCCATCAAGTCCTGCCAGAGGGAAAGTTCCACGCCGGTGTCGCGTTTCACGATCACGGGGTCGAGGTCGACCCCCTTGGCCAGGGCTCGCAGGGTCCACAGGCCCTCAAAATCCGCCCGTGGCTTGATCTGCACAAAGATGTCGGCCGCCTTGGCGCTTTTGGTCTTGCGCACATCCACCAGCACGCAGGTGCGGTCTTTGCGGCCGTTGGGAAGGAACATCCCCTTGGGCATCAGGCTGTATTTGGTGAAGTGGCGGGGGTGGCTCTCGGCGGGATTCGACCCCCAGAAGATGATCATGTCACCACGGTTGATGACCTCGCCCAAAGAGCAGGTGACCTCGCCAACACCCTGAAACGCCATGCCCGACGGGCCGTGGCACACGCTGGTGGTGGTGTCGATGGTGCCGTTGACCCAGTCAGCAATGCTGACCGCCACCCGCTGGGCTTCGCACGGCGAATCGCTGAGGCCGTAAATGATGGGATACTTCCCGTTGACCAGGATCTGGGCGGCCCGGTCGTATCCAGCCTCCAGCGGGGCGGGCTGGCCATCGACCAGGCAGCTCGGGCGGTCTTCGGTTTTGTGGTTCAGGAACCAGGCCTTGCCAAGCACGCAGGCCCGTTTCGCCTCGACAATATGATTGTCTTTGACCGTCAGGTCGATGTCATCGCAGACGCAACCGCAAAAGGTGCAGGTCGCATCCTGAATGACTTTCAACGACTCATCGGCCTTGGGATCCGCAACGGCAGCGGTCGCCTGAGCACTCATGGTATTTTCTTTCCCGTCGAGGCATTCGCAAGACTGCTTGTCACCATACCTTAGCCCGTGGTGGAACCAGAGCCAACCGTGTTCTGCTGTGAGAACTCGCCAGTTTTGCAAGATGGCGGATCTTGAATCAGCCCCAGGCCGTTAGGCCCCGGTTCTGGTCAACTAGAAAACAAACGATCGCCGAAAGGATTCTGAACCGGACGCTAAGGCGGTCCGGCTAATTTCTTAATCAACTGACCGCCCTGCTTCCTCGCTCAATTCGCGCTGGGACGAAGCACCTCCAGCTCAACATCGATCCCTTTGCTGGTTGGCATGCCAGATCCGTGAGTGTCCCCGCCCATCAGTTGGCTGGAGATGTTGCCATAAGCAATGAACAGCATTCCCTGCGGAAGTTCTTCAGCCTTGGCCACCACGACAGAGACTTCAACCTGTCCGCTTTCGCTGGTCAGGCGGACCCGGTCGCCGGCGACCAGACCCAGCTTCGTCATGTCACCCGGGGCCACCTGCAGCGAATTGATTTCCCGCTGATACTTTTCCTGGAACTTTCCCTCGCTGATTCCGCAGCCCTGGTCGCTGGTTCTGCCGGGAATGAGGATGAAGGTTTCGGACATGGGAGGCCTTGATGTGGAGTTTATTCGGCTTCGGGGATCCAGCCTTCCGGGCTCCAGCCACGTGCCAGATTGTAGGCCCGCACGAGTGCGGCCAGCCGGTCGGCGGAAAGTTGGGCGCGGGTGTCATCGGGCAGGGCTTGCTGCAGCATTCTCTCAGGCAAAGTGTCTTCGGCAGGCGTCCACCCCGCAAGGATGTTAAACCGCTTCTTGGCGGTGACAATCCGTCGGGCGGTCTGTCGCAGTTCTTCCGCGGTCACTTCCCAGCCGGTGACCAAACTCAGGATCTCGGCAGATTCTTTAAAGAAATCGGTAAACACCCCCCGCAGAAACTTGCAGAGAATCAGCGAATCCATCAGGGCCGCCTTGTCTTCGGTCTCCACGGCCAGATGAGCCGATTCCGGCCCCACATTGTATCGGTCCACCGCTTCAGAAAAATCGACTTCATAGGCTCCAGAGCGGTTGTGATCCGCCCCGCGTGAACCCACCGCGAAGCCGAGCGCCATCGTCTGCAGGCCGCGGGGGTCGTATCCGGGAATCTCCAGCCCCTTCACCTGCGGGGCGAAATCAATCGAATCGTGGCCGATCTCGTGCGCCATCCGTCGGCTTCCCAGTGCCAGCAGTCGGCCAATCCCGTCTCCGGTCACAATCAAGTCGAGGGCCTGTAAGAGCGCAGGTCCATCGCCAAACTTCAGCCAGGGTTCATCGAGCAGTCCGCGTTCCACGCACTCCATGGCAAACGCGATGGTTCCACCGGCACTGATGGTGTCCAGGCCCAGGTCATCGCAGCGGCGGCAGGCTTCCAGGACCGCCTCGGCATCGTCGATGCCGCAGAGTGGTCCGAGGGCGAACAGGTTTTCATATTCCAGCCGCACGGAGCCCTTGCCATTCCTGAGTCCGTACAGATGCTCACAGCCGATGGTGCAGGCGGCGCAGGAAGACCGCGTCCGATCGCGCGCCACGCCCAGTTCTTCCGGCGAAATGGCCGCCGCGCCGGCAAAGCTGCCTTGTTGAAAATTGCGCGTCGGCAGCACGTTCAAGCGATTGAAGGTCAGCAGGTTTGAGGCAGTCCCCAATTCACGGTATTTCGCCGTGGCTGGACCGAACGATTTTTGTGAGAACTGCCGGGCCAACTCCACCAAGGCGGGCGGATCAGCCCACTGTGGACGATGTGAGCCACGAACGGCGACCGCCTTGATATTCTTCGACCCCAATACCGCCCCGCTTCCGCCGCGGCCGGCATGCCGGCCGTCGTGCGAGATGGTGGCATAACTCACCTGCCGCTCGCCGGCGGGGCCAATCGTGGCGGTTTGGAACTCCGCGCCGAAACGCCCGCGCAGCGCCTGTTCTGTCTCCCGTGTGGAAAGCCCGAGAAACTCGTCTGCGGGTTCAAGATCCACCTTGCCGTCGTCAATGACCAGGATCGATGGCCGAGCGGCCCTCCCCGTGAGCAGGATGGCATCGTAGCCCGTCTTCTTGCCGGCCAGCGCGAATCCACTGCTGGCCAGGGAGTCGTTGATCCGATGTGTGAGCGGACTCTTAGAGACAACCGCGAACTTGGCCGAGGTTGTCAGCGGGCTCCCCACCAAGGGGCTGAACACAAATGCCAGCGACGCCGCCAGCGACAGCGGGTCTGCGGTCGCCGCCCCTTCCTTTAAGAGCAGGGCCACACCCAGCCCACTGCCACCAAGATGCTGGCGCAGGAATGCTTCCGCGAGGGGTACCGGCTCGCCCGAACCGGCCGTCAAATCAATGCGCAGATAGCGGCTGTGAAAGCCGGGGATCGGGGATGCCATAAACTCGCCATCGGTCCGTTCTCGGTGAGGTGACGCCTCATTATTCAACCGCCGGCATCCAGCGGCAGCAGCAACACGGTGTCGCCTTCGGAGAGTGCCGTCTCCTGTGCCGTGACGAATCGTTGACCACCCAGGTTTGCCGTGAAACCGGGCCGCAACGTCCGTCCGGCGATGCACGATTCCGCCAGGCGAGGAAATCGAGCGGCGAGGTCGGCCAGCACGTCGCCCAGGCAGTGCCCGTGCGCCGTGGTTTGAGCCACGCCTGCCCGCGCTCGGGCAATCCCAAACAGCTCAACGACGACCTGCATCACCCGCGGGCCTCACGACGGAATCAACATTCCACAGATTCTAATGATACAATCGGCTCTCGGCTGCGACAACGACTTCTCCGTGGGTGCGATGGCGTCGTGTCGAGTCAAACTCATCGATTTCGTGGAATAACTCCAGCCATGCCCGCACCCGAACCTGTTTCGCCGAACACCGATGTCCGCATGCGGGGCTTCGCCCAGCGCGCGACTGTCGAGGCCGCCACCGCCTGGATTGATTCGGCCCTGCCGGCCTTTCCCCTGTTGCCCACAGAGCCGGTTCCACTCCAGGCGGCCGCAGGGCGGATCCTGGCGGCGGAGATCCTCAGTACGGTCAATGTCCCCCGTTTCGCGCGGTCCATGATGGATGGATTTGCGGTGCGCGGCGAGGACACCTATGGAGCCACGCCCTACAACTCCCTGCCGTTGCGCATTCGTGGGACCTGTCTTCCCGGCGTGCCCTTCGCTGGCACACTGCTACCAGGAGAAGCAGTGCGGATCATGACTGGGGCACCGTTGCCGCCAGGAGCCGATGCGGTGCTGCCGGTGGAACACACGGTGCTCGATGGAACGCAGGTTCTCGCCCAGGGCGAAGTCTCCGCCGGCAAGCATGTCGCCCAAGTCGGCGAGGACATCCGTACCGACGAATGTGTACTGCCCGCCGGTCGGCGGTTGCGGCCTCAAGATCTCGGGGTGTTGTCATCGATCGGTGTCGGCCAGGTGACCGTCGTCCGTGCTCCCCGGGTCCGGATCCTGATCACCGGGAACGAACTCTTGCCAGCCGGAACACCGCCCGCCGGCTATCGGATTGCCGACGCCAACGGCCCCATGCTCAGCGCCCTCGTGGCTCGCGATGGTGGGGATCTGTTGGCGGACGAGATGATCCCCGACGATCGCCAGTCGATCCGGGAGGCGTTGCTTGCTCCGGCGGATCTGGTCCTCGTCTCGGGGGGCTCGAGCGTCGGCGTGGAAGATCATGCCCCTGTCCTGCTGGCGGAAGAGGGCGAACTGGCCATTCACGGCGTCGCCATGCGGCCCAGCAGTCCCGCCGGCATGGGGCGATTGTCGGACCGGCTGGTGTTTTTGCTTCCTGGGAACCCGGTCTCGTGCCTGTGCGCCTACGATTTCTTTGCCGGCCGGGCGATTCGCGCCCTTGGCGGCCGTGCGAAAGACTGGCCCTATCGCCGCATCCAGGGCACGCTGACACGAAAGCTGGTGTCGACCGTCGGTCGCGTCGACTACGCCCGCGTGCGGGTTCGAGGGGCTGAGGTTGAGCCACTGGCGATCAGTGGTGCCTCGATTCTGAGTTCGACGACCCGTGCGGACGGGTTCATTGTGGTGCCTGCCGACAGCGAAGGCTCTCCGCCCGGAGCCACGGTCGATGTCTTTCTCTATGACTGATCCCCATGTCACAGCAAGATCAGTTCCTGAATGTCATTGACCGCGACGAAGCCGAAGCCCGGTTTCGGGCGGCGCTGTCATTGCAGCCGTTGGGCAACGAAGAGCTTCCGCTGGCGGACAGCTTGGGCCGCGCCTTGGCCGCTGATGTGCTCGCCCGCGTCGACGTGCCGTCGTTTGACCGCTCGAACTATGACGGCTTTGCCCTGCGGGCCAGCGACACCTTCGGTGCCAGCGAAATGTCGCCGCGAACGGTGCGGTTGCAGGCCGGCACTCTCGACGCGGGAACCCCAGCCACCCAATTCGTGGCTCCCGGCGAGGCCGTGGCGATTGCCACGGGCGGGATGATCCCGCGCGGTGCCGATGCGGTCCTGATGATTGAACACTCCGATGTCCAGCAGGACCGGCTTCTCGTTCGCCGGGCGGTCACTCCGGGGTTTGGTGTCGCATTCGCGGGCACCGACATCGCCCGTGGGGAAACTGTCCTGCGGGCCGGAACCCTGTTGACCAGCCGCGAGACCGGCGTGCTGGCCGCCATTGGCGAGAGTCGGGTTCTCGTGTGGCGGCGTCCGCGGGTGGCGATCATCTCCACGGGGAACGAGATCATTGCCCCCGGTGAGCCCATGCGACCCGCGGCCGTCTACGACTCCAACTCCCAGGTGCTGGCGGACGCGGTGCGGGAACTGGGTGGTCTGCCTCGCCATTGGGGGATCGTCAAAGACGACGTGGCTGCGCTGCGGTCCATGATGCAGGCCGCACTGGCGGAATCCGATCTCGTGCTCCTCTCGGGTGGAACCAGCAAGGGAAAGGGCGACTTGTGTTATCGGGTCGTCGAAGAGCTGACAGATCCCGGCATCGTCGTTCACGGCGTGGCTCTCAAGCCCGGCAAGCCGCTGTGCCTGGCGGTCACGGGCGGCAAGCCAGTGGTCATCCTCCCCGGCTTCCCCACCTCGGCAATTTTCACCTTTCACGAATTCGTGGCTCCCGTCCTTCGAGCCTTTGCCGGGCTACCTGGCGAACAGCAGGAAACGATCCCAGCCACGCTGGCGATGAAGGCCAATTCCGAGATCGGCCGCACCGAGTACCTGCTGGTCGGGCTGGTGAAAACGGACGAAGGATTGTCAGCGTTCCCCATGGGCAAGGGCTCGGGATCGGTGACCACCTTCAGCCGCGCGGACGGTTTCGTCACCATTCCCCGGCACACCGAAATCGTCGACGCGGGCCAAGAGGTGCAGGTCCGGCTGCTCGGCCGCGGGCTGCAGATCGCGGACCTGATCGTGATCGGCAGCCACTGCGTGGGTCTCGATTTTCTGTTGTCTCAATTGCAGCGGAGGCAGATCACTTCGAAGCTGCTGACGGTCGGCAGTTCCGCCGGCTTGCTGGCCGCGAAGCGGGGCGAATGCGATGTCGCCGGGGTCCATCTGCTCGATCCCGATTCGGGCGCGTACAACCGCCCGTTCCTCTCCGAAACCGTGGAACTCATCACCGGCTACGGGCGGTCGCAGGGCATTCTGTTCCGCCGTGGCGACGCTCGGTTCGAAGGCCGAACCCTCGCAGAGATTCTCAAGGCCGTGACCAAGACCGACGAGACCAACTGCGTCATGGTCAACCGCAATCAGGGCAGCGGAACGCGGATCCTCATCGACCGGCTTCTCGCGGGTGCTAAGCCACATGGCTACGCCGTGCAGCCCAGCAATCACAACGCGGTCGCCGCGGCGATCGCCCAGGGCCGGGCCGACTGGGGGTTGGCCATCGAGTCGGTCGCCGTGGCTAACGGCCTCGGCTTCTTGCCTTACCAAGAAGAGCGGTACGACTTCGTGATCCCCAAGTCACGGCAAGATCGGCCCGCCATCCGGGCCTTCGTTGAACTTCTGGCCGAGCCCGCCACACATCAGCGGCTCACCGAGCTGGGGTTTCGCGTCTAACACACGGGAGCACCTGCCTCCGTTAGGCAGACACCTTCGTCACGCCTGCACCGACTCCGGAACATGTTGCCTTTGGATCACCGTCGCCGTACTCTCATCATGCCGGAAAATGATCTCCCCGCGTCCCACCGAGACGAGATCCCCGCGGTAAAAATCGAAGTCGGCCGTCAACAGCGACTCATCAAACATCAGACCCTTCGTGCGAACTTCGCGCAACAGCAGCGACATGATCGGTGGCCGGTCGGTCGCATCAAACTTGAACGTGGGCAACAGCGGCGGGCGGTTCGGACCGAGCAGCCCGATGGTGCCGCGGCGCATTCCCGCCCCGTGCCGGATCCCACTGTCGCCGAACACCAGGATCGTCCCGGCAATCATGTTGAACCCGACCACGTCCCCGGCGTTGCCGCCGACGGCGATCAGCCCCCGGCGCATCGTCAGGCCGATTTCATTGCCGGCATTGCCATCGACCAGAATCGTGCCCCCGGTCATGCCTCGCACTGAGCCACGGTAGGCGGCACCCAGAAGGTGGCCGGCGTTCCCATGCACATGGATGAACCCGCCATGCATCTCAGCGCCAGTCCAGCCACGGCAATCGCCATGAACACGAATCTCCCCGCCGGTCATCTCACTGCCGACATGCCGGCCGGCGGAACCCTGAATGTGGATCTGGCCGCTGGCCATATGCGCACCGATCCAATGGACCCCCGACAGATTCCCTTCGAACTCAAGCCGCTTGTCACTGGCATCGCCCGTCACGCGAAACATCTCGGCCAGCGGAATCTTGCGGTTGCCGTGAAACGTCTCGAAGCGTTCGATTTCGGCAACGGATTTGTCGCAGGCCCAATCCGGGGTCAGCCCCTCAATTTCGACGGGAACCGTTGTCTCGCCATGATAAGTCAGTTTCAGGGCCATGAATGAAGGGCGTCCTGGCGGGTGTCAAATGCACTGGGGCAGGTGAGTTTGGGGTGTTGAAGCTATCCGCTCATTTGGTGACGTGCAATGGCCGGTGGGAAGTCAGTCATGAACCGCAATGTTCTCCCCTCTGTGTCGTGTCGCCTCTCACTCCGCGAGAGACCGCGGGCACTGAGAAATCCACGCTTGCTTGAACGTCTACAGTCAAGCAAAGCCGCGCTACACCGCCTCGCCCCATCACATCAGACGAAGCTTCCCAGCCCGTCTTGGGCAAGACGCACGCCCACCGTAAAAAAATAAAAAATGGGCTAAGAACTGGGACTGCAATGTTCCCTCCATTGAAAATGCGAATTCGCAAAGTTAAAAGCCAAAACTGCAGCGTTCAGCGATTTTCAACTCCTCGTGATGTTCTTCACCCTTCTGGAGTAACCGCGATGCTTCTCTCTTCATGGCTTGAGGTCTTTCGCCGTCGGTTCCGTTCCCTGGTGGTAAGACCCAAAGATCCCCAGCGGAGGCGCAATGACCGGATTGAGCCGCTTGAAGTTCGTTCCTTGATGACTGTTCAGGCCGTAGACGACATTATTACAGCGGAATTGCAACCGGGAATTCCGATAGTCTTGGATGTGCTGGCGAATGACAACAGTTCATCGCCCTTGCACTTGGTCAATATCTCCATGTCGACCAGCGGTGTGACGTGCATTGTTGCCGCCAATCCAATGGCAACAGGACCAGAGAGTCGCGACCGCATTTCTTACACGCCGGGCGCAAATTTCTTTGGCACCGACTTGTTGACCTACACCGTCGCCGACTTGTCCGGAATGCAGTCCACGGCTTCTGTTTCCTTGATTCAGCTCACCCCGCCCGGAGGTGCGGGAACCCCGCCGGGAGGCACAGGAACTCCACCAGGTGGAACAGGCACCCCGCCCGGAGGTGCGGGGGGACTCGGTGCAGTGCTGTTCGTGAACAGCCTGCATCTCGTGGATGACACCGAGGCTCCCACCGACAAAGTTACCAGCGACCCGCGCGTGCAGGGTTACTTGAGCCGCATGGACGCGGGCAGCGTCAACGGGCTCAAGGTTCAGTTCGATGTCAACGGCGATGCCATTGCCGACGGCTATGTCTTCTCGCAGGCGGACGGAACTGGTCTCTTTCAAATCGACCCATCCAACGCCTTGTCAGGGTATGGGCCGGTCACTCTGGCCATTCGCGCTGGAGATTCCGCCGCGGTCTTCGACACCGACTTCAGCGGTTGGCAGACTTTCTCGTTCACTTGGGCCGCTCCCGCCGCCGCCCCCTCGCCCACCGTCGCGGCTGTCACCGATCTGCACCTGGTCAACGATACCGGAACCGCGGGCGACCTGATCACCACGGACGGACGGCTGGCCGGGCAGTTGACCAACGCCGGCAGCGCAGTCGCGTGGCGTCCCATCGAATATGACGTGGATGCTGACGGGACGGCGGACGGGGTGATCTATGCCAGCGCCACCGGCGCGTTTACGGTGGATACGCGGCGAATCTCTCCGGAGACAGGTGCCAAAACTCTCAGCTTCCGGTCCTACATCGTGGGCAGCGATGGGACAAGAACCTCAGGCGACTGGCAGTCGCTCACTTTCACGCTGGAGGCCGTCCTTGAGCCACAGGTCACGGATCTGCACCTGGTGCATGACACCGGGACCGACGACGATCTGGTCACCAGCAACCCCCGCGTCGCCGGCGTCGTCGCGCCACTGTCTCCCACGGGGCGCACGCAGGTCGAGTTTGACTTGGATGGCGACGGCGAAGCGGAGGGGACCGTGTTCCCCGATGCGGAGGGGGCCTTCACGATCAATCTCGGCCAGCTCATCGCGGCTGGCCCCGTGACGTTGCGGGCGCGCACGCAGACCTTCGACACCGACGCGTTGGACCTGTTCAGCGGCGAGTGGCAGACATTCTCGTTCACCTATGCGCCTGCGCCACTGGTGCCGCCGGAAATTGCCGCGCTCCAACTGGTGCATGACACGGGCATCGCGGGCGACAAGATCACAGCCGACTCCCGTCTGCAGGGGCTCGTCGTCCGCACCGATGGCGGTGAGTTGAGCGCCCTGCCGGTCGAATTCGACATGGATGGCGATGGACTCGCCGAGGGTCAGGTGTCGTCAAATCTGGATGGCAACGGCTATTTTCAGATTGACCTCTCGGCGTTTGTCACGACGGCAGGAACCGTGACGATTGCGGTGCGGGCGGGACTGCCGGGAGCCACGGGTGATGAACAGTTCGGCGCTTGGGAGACGTTGGAGTTCACTTATGAGCGTGTTTCCAGCGCGGCCCTGCCGGTCATTGGCAGCCTGCAACTCGTGGAGGACACAGGCGACCCCGCTGACTTGGTCACCTCCGATCCACGTGTCGCTGGGACAATCACGCGGGGCATCGGCAGCGTCGATCGCGTGCCGATCTACTACGATCTCGACGGCGACGGTCTGGCTGATGGCACCGCCACAACCGTGGCCGACGGCAGCGGACAGTTTGTCATCGACCTGAGTGCAGAAGAACTCGCCGACGGCCTGGTTCACCTGCGCGTCCGGGCGGAGGCGTTTGATGCCGACCAGCAGCAGCTCGTTCGCGGAGCCTGGCAGGAATTCACGTTCACGTATGAGGCAGCCACGGTCAGCCTGCCGCAGGTCAGCGAGCTGGAAATCGCGGGAGCTTTGGGGCCGTTCCTTGTGCTGACCGGCAGCGTGAGCCGCGTGTCGGGAGAGAATTCCCGGCTGCTGGTGCAGTACCGTCTGGGGGAGGATGGCCCGCTTCAGACCAATGCCGCCGATGCCACCGGTGCCTTCGAATTCAGCGTGGCTCAGGCCGCCCTGGCCGACGGCCCGGTGACACTCTACGTCCGTGCGCTCGACGCGGACCAATACGGCCAGGATTTGCCCGGAGAATGGACCACCCTCACACTGTCGCTCGACACCGCCACGCCGAGCATTGCCAGCCTGCAACTGGCGGCCGGAGTTGACCCCGATGACGATGGGGTCACCAGCACGCCGCGGCTCAGCGGTCTCGTCACTGGCGTCACCGACCTTGACGCTCTTCCCGTTCAGTTCGACCTGAATGGCGATGGCATCGCCGAGGGCACCACCTTCACGCTGCCCGATGGTGACGGAGAATTTCTGATCGACCTGACGGGTGCGCAGCTCACCGCGGGGCCTGTGACTGTCGCCGTGCGCGCCGGCACTTGGGATGCGGTGGCCGCCGCGTTCCGCTATGGCGAATGGTCGGAGGTGACCTTCACCTACGCGCCGCCCACCGCTCCCGCCGTGGCTCAGCTCAATGGCCTGCATCTCGTCGTCGACACGGGAACTGCCGGCGACAACATCACCAGCGACCGCCGCATTGGCGGAACGGTGACCCGCGCGGGGGCCGGTGTCACCGCCCTGCCCGTGCAGTTCGACACCAACGGCGACGGGACTGCTGAAGGCACCGTTTACACCAGCACCCTCGGCGACGGCACATTTATCGCCGATGTTTCGGCCTTCGTGAACGATCCCGGCGACGTGACCATCCGCCTGCGCGTCGGCACAGTCGACACAGCCACCGGTGACTATGCGTACGGCGCCTGGGTCAACTTCGTCTTCGAGTACGAGGCTGCTGCCGGAGGATCTGGAGGTTCCGGAGGTTCAGGCGGCGGAAGTGGTGGCTCTGGACAGTCCGGCCTCAGCAATACTCTGCCCACAACGTTGGCTCCGGACAGCATTGTCCAGGATTCGCAAACGAATGCCCTGGTTGATGTCGCCCTGCAAAGCAGTCAGTTCATCCCCAATGGAACGTACAACTCTGGAGTCAGCGTTCCCCTCGACATTGCCACGCCGAACCTCAGTCAGGGCGAGTTCCACTTTGAATCGTGGGCCAACCTGGCCAACCCGTTCGCGACGCCGGCGGCTGCGGAAGACAGCTCCGTCCAGTCCGACATCGACACCTTCGTCACCTCCGCCGACGGCACGACGACTACTGACACGGAAATGTCTTCCCTGCTGGTCACTCAGATCACCTTCCAGCCGGATGGTGGCTGGACCAGGCACGTGGCGTTGGAACTGACTTACGAAATCTCCACGGTGACCACGTTTCCGGGCGGCAACATCACGACGCTGCATCAGCAGGGCAGCCACCATTTCGTGCTGGACGTGACCGTCACCGCCGCTGGTTCGGGCACCTACAGCCTCAACGAATCCTGGGGCGACACGTTCACCCGGCATCAAACCGAACAGACATCCATCACCCTCGGCGATGGCACCACGGGAACGCAGTCCCGCACCCTGAATCGCGCGGGGCAGCAGTCAAGATCCCTCATCGCCGACGGAGCGCGTTCTGGACTCACGTCCGGCCTGGTTGTGACCGAATCCACAACCCTCACCTCCTCGGGGCAGAACACATCCGCGGAATCTCGGTCGGCCACGGGGCAGTCCACGGTCAGCGACAGCCTCAGTTCCAATTGGGCCGAGGTCGCCTCCGCCACCCGCACGGTGACCCCATCCACATCCGGCGGATCACCCTCCATCACCGGCACCAGCAGCTTCCAGCACGCTTCAGCCGGAACTTTTGACAGCAACGACGCCTCCGCGCTCCCCGCCGCAACAGCCAACAACTCGGCCCATTTCAGCCCCGGCACTCCAGGCAACTCCTCCGCGCCTGGCGGTCAGACATCCGTCAACTCGCATCAAACGTTTTCCACGCAGTTGACCGCCTCGTCGAACACTTCATCCGCCGGAACTTCACGCACCAACACTTGGGATTCGAGCCTTCAAACCACTCGGGATTATTCCAACGGCTCGCAGTCTCACAAGGAAAAGTCCAGTTCACACACATACGGCTCAGCTCAGCAGCCAGTAACGGGGAGCGCGACAACGGAATCCCATCTGGATGAACAGCGATGGATAGAAACAAGCTCGAGTTCCACCTCAACGGAAGGCTTTTCCAACGTCTCGAGTTACAACGGGGCCGCGCAGACCGATTCCCTGACAAAAGATATTACGACAACCACCTTCTCGATCGAGGTTTACGACCGAAGTTCGCACCAGACGACCGATGGCAGCGGTTCGTGGACGACCGAGACTTACAGCAGCGACCTGATCGAGTCCACCCAGGTCGTTGATGAACTCGCGGTGGAATCGCACGATGTCTCCGGTCCGAACATGGTCAATGCTTCGGAAACACGTCACACAACGACCACGACCAGCAACATCCGCACCATCCAGTCCGGCACCTCATCCGGAAGTTCGGGCAGCCCGGTCGAATGGGCCTCCCTCGGCGACATTGAGCGCAAGGAAGTTGTCCAGACCGTTGATCAAAGCAATGTCGTCATTGCCACCACGACCGAGGGCGGAGCCACCCTGAGCGTGAATTCCAATGCCTCTTCGCATGCGACGGGGACGATGGTTGTCATCTCCACCAGCAATGCGACGACGGGCGGGTTTACTGGCAACTCGCAGACGGTTTTAAGTGGAACTGGTGCGCTGATTCAGGTGCAGGTCAATGCCTCAACGAAACAGGCGACGACGCAGTCCAGCGCCAACTGGAACAGCAGCAGCACCACTTCGGCCAACGTCAATGTGCAGTCGGACGGCATGTCCATCCACATCGTGTCGAGTGGAACGGATACCGATATGGGTAGCAGCACCTCCTCGGGGTTCCAGCGCGAGGAAACCAGCTATACCTTGAGCGGTGCTCCGATCTATGTGGCTTCAACCAACACAAGTTCTCACTTCTCAGGCTCGAAGACTTCCCAGACCTCGCAATCGTTGAGCGCCAATGGACTGACCAGCTCTTCGGATGCCGTGTCTCGCATCACCTTTTCATCCAGTACCAGCAGCAACGGGATGGGTACGTACTCCGGAGACTCCTCTTCCTCGAGTTCAATTGAGGGCGGAGTAACGGAAGCCCAGTATTCCAGTTCGCACCAATCGTCCGGGATGGGGACGACCAACACGACATCCAGTTCCTCCTCGAACACCACGCAGCGGACAGGCAACACAGTCATCCAAATCTCTGCCTCCAACAGTTCAACCATGAACGGCAGCGGGCCATGGTCGAGCAGCGGCGGCATGAGCGAAGTGCATTCAGCGAGCGGCTCCGTCTCGAAGTCGCAGTGGTCTGACCAGAGTTCCTCGCTGACCGGAACCCGGTCGACGACCTCCAGCAGTACGACGACCTCTCGTGGTTCTTCCAGCCCCAGCGCCAATCAATACGCCACCCATAACAGCACCAGTTCCAGTTCGGGTAGCTCCAGCGGCAACTTCAGCCGCCAGAATGAAAGCCATTCCGACACCACGAACGGCGTCTCCAGTTCCTCGTCGCTGTCATCGGAGTCCGAATCCGGCACGTTCAATTCCAACACCAGCCAAAGTGGCAACTCGTCAGGTCGCGACTTTAGCCCTGGAGCCACGACGGGCGCGCAGTCCAGCAGCAGTTCCAGCGGGACTTCGCATGGAACTTATTCCAGTTCGTCGCTTGACGAGCAATCCTCGGGACCCAGTGGCAGCACCTCGGCCAGCACGGAGTCGTTTTCGCGGGAAGGAAGCGGTCAAAATCAGGGTCAATCGTCTGTGTCTTCCTGGGCGGAGGGTGCCAGCTACAGCAATGGATCAAGGACGCAGTACTCCCAGTCGGACAATTCTTCCAGCAGTTCCCAGGGAACCAGCAATTTTTCCGAGAGCAGCTCGAAATCAACGATCAATGGAGTTTCCAGCGCTCATGAGTCATCGAACAGCTCAGCCAATGGCACGTTTGAAACCACGCGCAACGCCAGCGGCTCAACCTCGTCGTTCGACCAATCGGTTCCAGAAATGACCCGTTCAGGTTGGACAACTGCCAGTACCATGGAAACCGGCCATGGTACAACCTCCTCTCAGGCAAGCAGCACCCGCGACGAACTGAACGGCGAAGAACACACCACGTCCAGCAGCAGTTCCAGCCGGACCGAAGAGGGGCACCGGACCTCCAGCAGCGCGTCGGGCAAGGCGGACAAGGGCGTTGATCGCTCGACGCCGGGCACCACGATTTCGCTGGACATCAAGACCGGAAACACGCTGGATGAAGAGACCGACTACCAGTCTCAGTCTCAATCCAGTTCCTCATCAGTCGATGATGCGACGATCACTCACTCCTCCAGCGACAGCACGGAATCTGGCACCACGCAATCCAGCGGCTGGATTGACAGCACGCAGACCGCCACAGTCGTCGAGCGCACCTACGGTTCCAACGCCACGTCAAGCCGCACCACGACCCAAACCCAAATTCAGAAGAGTCAGTCTGAAGGCAACGGGACTGAAGACTCCACCCACCATGACGAAGCCCATCACTTCGCGGATGGGACCGGCACGTCGTTCAGCCACGACACTCTGTCGCTCGTCACTGACAGCGAGACCAATGGCACCTCTTTCAACTCCCGCGCCATCGAGGTCACTGGCTCCAGTTACTATGAGTCCGGCGAGCTAAAGTCGACCCACACTTCGACCATCTTCTCATCCCGATCTACGACCGATCAGGGTCAGAGCCACGCCGAATCCGAATTTGAGGCATCCTCCACAAACGGAGTGGCCACTTCGTCGGCAAGTCGCACCGGCAGCAGCAGCGGCATCTTTGACGCGGAGAGCTTCAACAGCAGTGGCTCAAACAGCACAAGCCGCCAGTTGGGCACCGACATCGACATGACCAGCACGCAGTCCTCCTCACGCTGGAACAGCCGTTCTGGATCGGGAACTTACTCGTCGGAATCCAGCTCCTCCGAAACCACCGGCCCGAGTGGCTCACATTCCACGAGTGCCAGCAGCGGCCAGAACTCCGAGAGTGGGACGTCGGGTTCAGGCAGCACGTCCTCCTCACAGAACAGCGGCTTCGATGGGCGCCCTGACACAACAACCCGGGTCACCAAGAACATCACGGGCTACTCCTCATCCTCCAAAAACCGCAACGGGAACTACGAGACCGAGTCTAACAGCAGCTCCAGTTCCGTGGATTCCGTCAGCAGCGGTTCCAGCCACTCCACCGACAATGATTCGGGCGACTACCACAATTCCAGTCGTTCCGGGCAGCAGGTCGGCTCAGTTCAGATTCTCAGTGGCGTGAGCCACAACCAGTTTGTGAACAGCAACAGCCAGACGACTGGAAGCGGGCAGTACACGGTCACGAGTTCCTCCAGCAGTTCCAACGGCTTCGGCGAGAGCAGTTTTGTCGATCATCAATCTGGAACCTACAATTCAACCAATCAGTCGAACAAGTCCCTCAATGCGTCCGGCACCACGCACACTGGTGTGGTCACACGGATCTCCAACCGCGATTTCTCCAGCACCACCTCCAGTGGCCAGGATTCCCTGACCCAGAGCGAATTCACAGTGGATGGAGCAACAACTTCCACGGCCTCTTCAACGAACGTCGGCGGCGGGACGGAGACCTTCGTCTCCAGTGCCAGTTCCTCGACCTCCAAGAGCGGCACGACCGAATCGAATGGAGGAACCGCCTCAGGCGCTGTGAACTTTGTGACTGGCTGGGGTTGGATCGATGACGGGAACCATCCCTACACCTTCTCGCAGAATTCCAGCGACAGTAATCACGGAACGCGCAACTTCACGACGTCGAATTCCAGTTCCGTGACAGAACACCCGGATGGCAGCACAACGGCGTCATCATCAGGGACGAGTTCGGAAACGACCACTTCCAACTACACCAACTCCTCAAAATCCGACAGAACCATTTCCAAGGCTGGCGATCCGGGTACGAAGTACAGCGAAATAACCACCAGTTCCAGCAGTGGAACCGTCCTCAGCTCTCTTCAGGACAGCAGTGGTACGACGAGAACCGCATCTGGAACCACCAGTTACAGCAACGGGAGTTCGACGACGAGTGTGAGCGGTGAGGAGCATTCAGACAATTCCCGCTGGTACTCGATCACCACGCCAGTCAGCGCCTCCGCCACATCATCTGTCAATCGCACCAGCTCAGATGTCACCGGGAAGTCCTCGGACACGAACTTCACCCTCGTCATCCATTCCAACGCTGGCAACGACACGACCTGGGGTGACGCCACAATCAATACCGACGAGACCTCCAGCAACTACCGGGCGCAGGTCGAAACCACAACCAGCGTCAGCACGGCTTCAGGAAACTCGTTCAACAATGTCATCAGCGAAACCGACGGCCGCCGGTACGGCTCGATGACCAACAAGACCAGGCAGACGGTTCTCAATGCCGACGGTACGACCACCACCACCTTCCCCAACTACACGCCCCCTAAAAAATTTGCCAGCAGTTACCAGACGAAAACCACCAGTCAAAAATCGGACACGGTGTCACAGGGACAGTATGGCCAGGTGACGCTGCATGTCGAGGCCTCCTCGAGCAGTGGAACCGAAATTGGAGGCATGGTGAGTGGCCTCTCAACCTTCAAGAAAGAGTACTCCAGCTCTGACTACCAATCGACACTGACCGAGGTTGGTGTCGGCTATTCGCTGAGCGCAACTTCGAAAAGCCATGACGGATCCAGCGTCTCCTGGAAAATGCAGGTGGATTCTTCGCAGGGCTACGCCACCACTTCGTCGACATCGGAAAGCGATGTGACGTTGACGCAGTCTGGAGCCACCAGGCATACCACCGAATCCAGCACCACCCAGTCTTTCAAGCAGGTGGAACTGCATTCGGGCATGTTTGGCGACACCGGCGCGATCATGACCAGCGGCAGCAGCACCCGCACGGCGATTCAGGATGTCGACTCCGCCAATTCCCACCAGCATGACACGCTGAACGAATCCACCCGCTACAACAGTCTGGCCTTGGCCACCGTCGCCGGAATGCCGTGGGCGGTGCAGGATGCCTCGTTCTTCCAGCACACAAGCTGGAGCCACAAGTTGGATGTCACTTTTCCCTCTGGCCCGGAATATCTCCCGGACGGTACCCCGGTCGGCTTTGTGCCGGGAATGGATGTGCATCTGGACGTAAACGGCCAATTCGAAGTGACCACCCACCGCGGCTCCTCCGGGTTTGACGTGGTCACAACGGTCACCACTGGAACCGCTGTCATCCCGTCCACCTATGGCCTCATGCCAACGGCGACGGGCGGCCTCGTGGTGGACACCAGCCCGCAGATGGGAACCACGTCGGGCACGCTGAACGCCGCCGACCTGGCGCAGATCGTCGCCCTTGCCGCGCAGATTCGCATTGACCAAGAGCTGGACGAGTTCGCGGCCAATGTCGAACTTCTCGATAAATTTGAGGCCGCTGCCGGACAGGCCGTGTTCGACTTCCTCGTCTGGGTCGGCGAGGGCATGGAGTCGCTCGACAAAACGCTGACGCAGGCGGTCAAGGAGGGTGGCTACAGCAACAAGTTTTATGCCTTCCTCGGCGAGTTTTACATCCGTCCCACCATTGGTGACGAACGCCTGGCGCGGCCTGGGACGCTGGCCGATGACCTGAAGCTGTCCCTGATGCTGGCCAACGACCTCGTGAGCTGGGTCGACCCGACTGGCGTGACGGATGTCATTGGCGGGGCCTTGGACATCAGCGAGGGCAACTACCTGGCCGGTGCCCTGCGCATGGGCAGCGGCC
>JAKFUF010000080.1 GCA_021732845.1 Planctomycetaceae bacterium
GGGCGGAGGCGGGCAAGGGGGTCTTCCCAACCATCATCGTTGGTGTGGGAAGTGGTGTGATTGTAGTTGGAGAGCAGACCTGGATGGCAGCCGATCTCGGTCAAGCCGTAACCGGCGGAATGGACGAAATGCCGCAGGACTTTGAAGTCGATCCGTCCCGCATGGGACGTTCCAAAGTACCGGTCTGGATGTTCGATTTGGGCTCGGTCAATCAGTTGTTCAAATTTCAGGGCGAAACGCCGCTTGATCGCCGCCATTGCTTCACGGGCGAGATCTCCCAGAGAGCGGAGTGACATCGCCCCACGTTCACGAGCCACACGCGTCACAGTGATGTCGAAGCGTTCCAAGAGCGGTGGCATCAGTTCCGCGACGACAGGGAACATCTCCACATACTGGTGACCATTGGCATGCGAGGGCACGATCCCAAAATCACGCACGCGGGAGACCTGTTCGACAAGTTCTTTTCGCAGACCCTCCCGAAATCGTTGCGGATTTCGCAGCAACTGCTGAAACACGCGAAACACGCCGGGGAAGCGGCCTCTGCTGTCCAACAGTTCCATTGGGTAGTCAGCCGTCAGCGGCCGGCCCTGCGTCAAGTTCAGATGCAGCCCCAGGTCAAAGGGAAGTTCAGAATCTTCCAACCGCCGCCGGGCGTCTTGTGATGGCAGGCCGCCCACACGCTGCAGTTCCAGCAGGTCGCGCCAGGCCCGCAGGGCTGAGCCACAGTCGGGGGCGTTGGCCAGAACGGAAGTGCTGGTCAACAAGCCATGGGTGAAGCCACGCAGAATGCCCTGGGTGACGGCGGGGTTCATCCCGTAGTCATCCGCGTGCAGAATCAGCGTTCGGCGGTAGGGGTTGTGCATGGGCTTGCTCAGGCGGCCTTCTTCTGCGGCGGCAGGCCTTCCAGGACTGGCTGGCGGTCATACTCGCCGCGCCAGGCCCGCATCCTCAGGTTGATGACGTCCAACAGCATCGGTAGTGCGTGCCGCGACAGGGACAGCGTCGAAGCGTACTCGTTGATCAGGACGACCGGGATCCGGCGGAAGGCCAGCCGCAGGTGATGCGTGAGATACACGACCTCGGCATCGAAGGCGAAGCCGTTGATGGTCGTCCGCGAAAAGATGGTTTGAGCCGCGCGGCGGCTGAAGATCTTGAGTCCGCACTGCGTGTCCGTGACCTCGCGCGAGACCAGCGATCGCACGACCTCCCGAAAGACCGTGGTGGCGATGGTCCGCATGACCCGACGGCGGGCCTTGTACTCGGTGCCCACCATGTCCCGGGCGCCGAACACCACTTCCGTCTGGCCGCTGTGGATCAGGTGGTAGCCGTTGCGCAGTCCCGAAAGTTCGTAGGGCAGGTCGGCGTCCGTGAAGGACACGATCCGACCGGTGGCCTGCATCATCCCGTTGCGGATGGCCGCCCCCTTACCGCTTTGGGGCTGGCTGATGGTGGAGAACCGCCGACCGTACGCATGAGTCAACCACGCCGTCTTGTCCACACTGCCGTCATCAATCACGATGACACGATAATCGAGGCCCCATGCATCCAAATACGACTTGAGCCCATCGAGCGTCGCTGGCAGCCGCGACTCTTCGTTGTAAGCCGGTACGATCACCGTCAGATCGTGATCGGCGGGGACACTTGCCGCTGGTGTTGAAGACAGCACCATTTCCATGACTGACCCTGAGTTTGTACCGGAGTTGGCGGGGGACCGGCTGTGCATGCGGTCTGGCGAGACAGCCCGGCGGTGAAGCCAATCGACTGCGCGGCAAATCCAAGCACGTCCTGTCGGAGGGGCGGCAGGATTACCGCAATCGTCAGCGGGGGTCAACGCCGACTCCGGGCTCGGCGGTAAGGCTGCGGGGTTTCGGATGTCTGGGATGTTCTGTTTTTCACAACGCGGACGTCGGCGGCCTCAAGTTCGCTTGAGTCCTGTTCGAGTTGCAGCGAGGTCTGGTTGTACTGTGGCTGAGCCTCCAGTTCGTCCGTCAGCAGCGAGACGAAGTCCTTGCTGGCCCGGTTGATGACGACAACCTTGCTGGCCGCCTGGGGCTGCCCAATGGGACGAATCACACAGACGATCTCGGCATCGGTGGCTCCGTCCACGGCTTCCGTGGCTGCGGCCCGACGCTTGGCATTGGGAGGCAGCTTTGCCGGCTTGGCAGTTTCCAGTACGGTTTCGCCAATCTCAACCTTGTCGTTCGCAGCGAGCGTCAACGCTGGCAGTTCATCCGTCTCGTCAGCAGGCTCTTCCTCCGAGGTGGCACCACCGTAGAGGTGTGACAGTTGGCATTGATCGAGCAGCTCCTGCACCGCCTTCAATCCGGCGTACAACCCGCGGCTGTCGCGTGGGTCCGCGGCGGTGCAAACTCCAATGACCTCGCCAGATTCAGCGAACAGCCCGCCGCCGGATCTCCCCTGAACGGGAACCCCGGTGCATTCGACATTTGCCGGGCCGACATAGCGGTTCAGCGCGGTGATCGACTGACGTTGGACGGTGGGGTCTTCGCCCCCGCCGCAACCCACCGTCACGACCCGCATTTTTTCCTGCATGACAAATTCGCCTGGCGCGACACGGGCAGCCACGACGGCTTCTGGAGTGGGCAGCAGGATCAATCCCAGATCTGACTTCTGGTCGTACTTGATCGGCTGGCCGACCAGAGTTTCGGTCTTGGCGTTGTTGACGAACAGGTCGACTTCGATGGTGCTGTCGGCTTCCAGATTTCGGAAAATGTGGCCGCAGGTCAGGATGATGGAGGTGCCTGGCTCGCTGAAAATCACCGTGCCCGAACCGAGATTCAGCCCCTTGCTGTCTTTGATGCGGATCCGCACGCTGGCATCGAGATAGCGGGCGTCCAGCGAAGGCTCTGGGTCATTTTCGCCGATGTTGCCACGGGCAATGATTCCTGGAGTGTTAATGCTGCGGTTGTTTCCAGCGAGGCTTCGCTCAGCGACAGTGCGTTGGCCTCCCGGCCGCTTTGTATTTTTTGCATTTCCCTTGGCGACCTGCGAGGGCAGGACCGAGGGTTCTCCCAGCGATGCTTCTGGCTCCTGCACAGGCCCCCGATTGAGGGCACGTTGCTTGGGTGGTGGAGCGACCAATGGATTTTTTGCAGCAGGTTGCTGCCCAGCAAGATAGATTGGCGGATCCTGCGGTTTCGCCGGTCGGGCGTGCTGGGTGATCCGCATCATCATCCGCTTGAGATCCTGCTCCGAAACCTTTCCCACCACGCGGGTTGCTTCCTGGCCATCGACCACCAGCACAAAGGCGGGAATCGAGGAGACGTTAAACCGACGGGCAAGGTCTCTTTCCTGGTCGACATCGACCTTGCGGATGGGATAACCCTCGCGTTCCAGCCGGGAGACGATCGGGCTCATCTGCTGGCAGGGGCCGCACCAGGTGGCACTGAAGTCCAGAAGTACGTTGTCAGGATCACCGGCAAAAGCCACGGCGGACAACAAGACGACTTGCAGGGCACCCATGGAGCCTCCATGCTCGGGGTTGTAACTTGCGTCGCGAGTTTTACAAATTTGACTCGCAATCCACATCCTTGTGGATATTTTCATTCAAGTGCATTGTTCGTGCCACGAAGAAAAAAGCGGGTTCGAAATTTTTGCGTGGCTCATGGCAGGCTCCAAACGCGGACCGTTTGATCGAGTCCAGCGGTCACGGCCGTCTTGCCGTCGGACGACAGTGACACCGCCACGACCGCCTCGGCATGGCCTTTCAAAATTGCCACCACCTTGCCGGTTTCCAGTGACCACAGTTTCACGTCAGTCGACCCGGCCGTGGGGTCGAAATGTTTCACAGCGACTTTCAGCAAGGCTTCAGCCTTCGCGCGGGGTGGCTCAACGACAACTCCGCCCGACAGCAATTCATTCCTTGGAGACCCCTCCACGGGCTGGCCTTCGGCCAGAACTGTTTTGACACGATTCGAGGGGCTTCCAGCGAGCAGCCAGCGCCCGTCGGACGAGACTGCAAATGGCAGTTGTCCCTCTTCGCCTTTGCTGAGCGCGATTCGATGCTTTTCCGTGCCCTGTTCGATGTCGAGCACAACAACTTCCCGTTGAAGCTCGTCCCAAACCACCGCCAGCCGGCCATCGGCCGAAAACTCAAGACATCCTGGTGCTGTTGCAGGAACCTTAACCTGATGGACGACATTTCCGGTGGTGGCCTCCCACTGCACAACCGACTCGCCGTCGTAGGCCATCAACCGCTGCGAACTGTTCGAGGCCCCGACCTTGAACACGGGATTCGGCCGCTTGCCGACCGGTTTCGAAACTCCACTCGTGCGGTCCAGGCGGGTCACAGAACCGTCCTGATGTCCACACAGGAGAAATCGGCCATCGGGACAAACTGCCACCGACAAAACGCCGCTTCCCGTGTAAGCCTGGGCAGGCGCGTACGTGGCTTCGTCCAGCGGCTGGCCATCGAGTGACGGCATGGTGAGGCCGTCGTTCGGAGGGCGCTTGGTCTTTTTTGCCGCTTTCGCGGACTTTGTCGACGGCTTCGGAGCGGGCTGTCCGGAGGCGGGCTTTCCGGAAACCACCGCTTTTTCACCGGGCACGGTCACGCTGAAATTGATCAGGTTGAGAAACAGCGGTCCGCGATGGACCGTGGCAAAGGCGGCCCCCTTGGAATCGGGCGAGAAGGAGAGCGTGCTGGACACCGCGGGCGCTGCCCCCTTCATCTGCCGCCCGATGCTGAATGACGGCAGATCCCAGAGCGTCAGGTCGCCCTGATCCGTCGCGGCAAGGCATCTCTTCGAGTCCGGCGAAATCGCCAGGGTGACGGGGAACCCTTCGATTCCACTCAGTGTTCCCCGCTGTGCGATCGGCTTCGCGTCGGTTTCGGCGAACACCGCCTTCGCGGCGGAAGACTCCCGTTTCACGTTCCACAATGCCATCACTTCGCCGCGGTTCACCGACCAGAATTGCGCCGCATCATCCAGCACGGTAAGACTCACCAGCGCGCGGGCGCTTTCGTCTGCGAGCAATGCGGCACGCGGCGAGCGGCGGCTGTTCGGCAAGGTCGGCGCGAATGGCATCCGGTCAATTTCGCCTCCCGCCGTGCTGCCTTCCGCGGCCTGAGTGATCCCGCCCGCCTCAATGTCCGAGAGCGATGAAAAGCCGGTCTTTTGGCCGGTCAGTGCCGACCAACGCTGGCAGCGGCCGCTCGCATGGCCAGTGACGAGCCAGTTGCCGTCTTCAGAAAAGTCGCTGCCCACGATCAAATCCAGTTCGGCATCGTGCAGGTTCGCCAACTGCGATCCCGTGGCCACGTCATACAAAAATCCGACCGCGGGCTGCTGTCCGGTTTCCGAGGGGCTCACATCCGTGGCTCCGACAAACAACATTTGGCCGTCAGCCGTGAAAGCCACTGTCGAAGGCGACTGGCACCGGAAGTCCGCCGTCTGTCTTCCCGTGTCCATGTCGTAAGACATCAGGCCGCCATCAGCGGTCATCACCGTGAGTTTCTTTGCATCGGACGAGAGCGCCGCCGAGAAGAAGGCATTCGGTGGCTGCTGCAACTGGCGATCGGGCACGAACACGCGTGCCATCGCGCCGCCGGCTGCCGGGGCCGACCGGCCCTGGCGTTCCTGCAGCGAAACCCGCCGCACAACGTCGCCCGAGTCCGTGCGATGCACACTCACCGCGGTGTCATGCACCACCACCATCAGGGTTCCATCGCGGAAAAAACTGACGGATCGAACGGTGTCGGGCGAAGCGGGTGTGGCTCCCGCCGGAGCGATGCGCGACAACACCTGCCGGGCCACCGTGTCGATCACCATGACGGCTCCGCCAGCCGTGGCCACAGCCACCCGGCCTTCATCGCGGCTGACTGTCAGATGCGAGAATGTCGCCTCCACTTCGGTGGCGAGCGGTACCGAGTTCTCGATGGCCCCGGTGCTGGTGTCAAACTGGTGCAGGGCGACAAGCGCGCCGTTCTCTCCCGGCATCGCGCCAGTGCCCCAGCCGCGCCGGCCGCTGCGGCCAATCGCGATGGCGGAGAACCCCTGCGGCGATTCGGTCGCCGCACGGCGGGCCTTCAGAAAGGGAGCTGCGGCACTGGCATTCGCGTCCGCCGGCACCGTGCGAGTCCCGAATGCCAGATCCAGGGAGGGGGCGGCGGATGGAGCTTGTTCGCCGGTCCGAACCAGGGCGGCGACCTCGGGCAGTTCCCACACATGAATCGAGTTCTGGCCCCCGCTGCTCTCCACTGCCACGACACGGCGGTGGTTGGAACTGATGACTGGAGAGGCCCCTGCGCGGCCAATTCCAAACGCACCGCCCATTCCCATGGCGGTGCCGCCCATTCCCATGGTGCCGCCCGGCTGCGAGCCGGACGGGGCGGCCACTGCGAAAAATTCATCGCCGGTCGTGGCATCGGCCACGACCGTCTCGCCGTTGGACAATGTGGCCAGCAGGGCACGACCATTGCCGGATGTCGAAGCACCAGTCACGAACACCTGAGTCGCCACCGGCTGGCCTGCCAGCCGCTTGAACTGCCATTGACCGATCTCCTTCCCCTGCTGCACATCCCAAGTCTTGACCGATCCATCGGCGGAGAGCACAAGCGCCGTGTCGCGGCTGGGGGACAATGCCACCGGGGGAACCGTACCCTGAAAACTTGT
This sequence comes from Planctomycetaceae bacterium, assembly GCA_021732845.1. Lineage (GTDB taxonomy): Bacteria > Planctomycetota > Planctomycetia > Planctomycetales > Planctomycetaceae > JAKFUF01. The sequence continues at coordinate 6,636 of JAKFUF010000080.1, forward strand.
CGCCGCGGGCACCCGGCGGACGACCAGCCCCGTGCGCAGGTCTCGCACGAGGATCTCGCCCGTGTCGAGAGCCGCGTAGAACTGTCCGCCCGACTTCGAAAAGCAGATCCGGGTCACGGGTGTCTCGCCCGATCCGTAGCCCCTCACGCGCCGCGCCGAGGCAACGTGATACAGGTCCACCGCGCGGCCATCCCGTCGGACGGCCAGCATCCAGTTCAAGTCCGCGGAAAACGCGCATGGGTCGTCGCCTGTCGGAACGGCGTTGGTGGATCGGCCGAGACCTCCAAAGCGGCCAACGCTTTCGTCAGCCGCTTCGGTGCGGACGGGAACAATGAGAAAGTGGGACTTGTTGTCGAATCCCATCCCCGCCGAGGCGATCTCCAATTCGGGAAATTTCCGCGCGGCTTCCAGCGGCAGTTCGGCCCCCGTTTCGACATCCCAGCCGCGCACCGTGCCGGACTGTTCCAGAGACAGCAGCCGGCGGCCATCGGCGGCGAGGGCCACACGCACTACCTGTTCCTTTTGAGGGATCGTACGCAGCAGTTTTGGTGCTGAAAGGGGGTTCGTGTTTCCGGCGGCTGTGTTCGCCGGAACTGCCTGACCTCCGGTCGCTGTCGACGGAACAGCCGCCGGAACGGGAGCCGGCTTTGCTCCGCAACCCACGGAGACGGAGAAGGCCAGCAGGAGGATCAGGGATGCCGTCAGACGCAGCCCGCCTCGACAGGCATGTGGAGCTGAAACCGAGGTTGAGCATGCTCGTTTCATCGCTGATCCTTTTAAGGTGAACTCTACAGAAGACGAGCCCTTCAGTCCAGAACTTCCGCGAGAGCCACCCTGGTCATCGTTCCCGGACCCGTGACGTTCACGATGGGTTCGCCGTCCACGGAAGGCGACCGCGAGGGCGGTATCAGGCGGCGGACTATTGCAGCCAGTTGAGCCACGCGGAGAGTTTGCCGGAGACCGAGTGGTGCTATCTTCCCAACGAGAAGCAGGAGTTTGCTGCGGGGATACGTCCGGCGGAGAATTACCTGGAGCGGAAGGGGTATCGGCTGCCGACGGAACGGCATGGCTGATTCCGCGGAACTGTGATCACGAAAACCTATGACCTGATCCTCTGGACGTGCCAGCATACCGGCAAGTTCCCGCGGCACCACCGGTTTGGCTTGGGCGACCGGATTGAACGCCATCTGTCAGTTTGAAGCCGGTGTTCTGCGGGACCGAGATCAACATCACGCAGGAAGGGATCCGCGATGTGATCCCCGCCGAAGCCTGCCATCTCGGCTGGCAGGAGTCGCTCACGCTGCTGGCGCAGCTCGTCGAGGCGGCGATTCCCGATTCCTGAAGGAAACGGGGATCCCATTGCCGGCGTGTGACCTTAAGTGCGTTCCTTGACCCCTCCGAAGGGTGGCGTCAAACTGCGTACAAAGATTTCTGATTCTGGAAAGGCAGGACCATGGAACCGTGGCCGATTGGGGTTTTCGCGTCTGTTGACGCGGGGCTGGGCGTGCATCTGGATGTGGCACAGGAACTGGGGATCCACACGGTCCAGTTGCATGCGCCGCATGTCGAAAGCCGGTCGAAGGCGGCCGCGGATGCGTTTCTAGCCCGCTGCAAGGCGGCCGGGATTGCGGTTTCGGTCGTCTTCGGTGGCTTCCACGGCGAGAGCTACGCGGACATCGCCACGACGGCACGGACCGTGGGGCTGGTGCCCAAGGAAACTCGGGCCGCACGGCTCGCGGAAATGACTGAAATCTCGGATTTCGCCGCACTCCTTGGCTGCGGGGCCGTCGGGCTCCATATCGGATTTGTGCCCCAGGACACCGCCAGCGAAGACTACCGGAACCTGGTAAGCGCCACGCGTGACCTGCTGGATCATGTGAACGGCAACGGTCAGACCCTCAACCTGGAAACCGGTCAGGAGAGCGCCGAGCACCTGCTGGAGTTCATCCATGCGGTGAACAGGGACAACTTGTTCATCAACTTCGACCCCGCCAACATGATCCTGTACGGCTCGGGCGAACCGATTGATGCCCTGAAGAAGGTGGGGAAATACGTCCGCAGTGTCCACTGCAAGGACGCCAAGTGGGCCACGCAGAACCGCGGCGTCGACTGGGGTTGCGAAGTCGCCCTGGGCCAGGGGGATGTGGGCATGGAAACCTACCTGCGGACGCTGAAGGATCTGGGCTACACCGGACCGCTCACCATCGAGCGCGAGATCGCCCATGACCGCGAGCAGCAGAAAAAGGACATCGGTGCCGCGGTGAAACTGCTCACGGACTTGCGGACAAAGATCTGGGGCTGATGGGGCCATGGATATTGACCTCGCGCAGGCCAAGATGAGTGCGAACGATTCCGGCGACCGGAGGGTGGCATGTCGCATTCTGGAGACCAAGATCAAACACCATCGCGAGTGCTTCGGTTCTTGATCCTGAGCGGAGGCATCGCAGCATCGCTCGTTGTGTATAGAAACCGGTTGTGGCCGCAGGGTCCGGAGCGAGAGATTCTTGGCGCACTCATTTTAGTCGGCTTTGTCGTTTATCCCGTCAAATTCCTGTCAAACTGCCGTCAGTGGAGAGTTCCTGGCTGGCCAGCGTGGCCTGTTTACATCGTTGGTGCGTTGCTCGGATTTGCCGCGGGAACTGGCATTGAGGCTTTCATCGGAGTCACTCCCAATGTGATTAGCGTGGGAATCTGGGGAGTTGTCGGGCTCTTCGTGGCAAGCGACCAAGTTGCCCGGCCCCACACGAAAACGGGAGAAAGCACTGCTTGACGACGGTTCAAAATTGTCTGACTCCGCGCTCATCTCCGCGAATTTAGAACTGGTCCGATCGCGGATGGCAGCGGCCGCGCTCGGTGCCGGACGTATACCCGACGACGTGACGCTGGTGGCGGTCACCAAGTATGCCCAGATGGATTGGGTGCAGGCTCTGGCCGAAATCGCCCCGAGTTCAGATTTCGGCGAAAGCCGACCGCAACAGTTGGCTGAGCGGGCGCAACTGCTGCCAGGCATCCGCTGGCACCTGATCGGCCCGTTGCAACGGAACAAGATCCGCAAAACGCTTCCCGTCGTCAGCCGTATCCATTCGGTCGACAGCCTCAAGCTCCTGCAGGACATCGAACGCATCGCGCTCGAGGAAGGTCTGCACCCGAAAGTTCTGCTGGAAATCAACCTCGTGCAGGATCCGGCGAAGCACGGGTTCCACCGGGATCTGCTGCTCTCACACTTGGACGAGATCTGCAAGGTCCGATCCACGCAGGTTGTGGGCCTGATGACGATGGCGGCACATTCCGACAGCGGCGAGGACTCCCGTCCCACCTTTGCCGGATTGCGAGAATTGCGCGATGAACTCGCCCGCCGTTCACCCTGGCCATTGCCGGAACTGTCGATGGGGATGACCGGCGATTTTGAAGTCGCCATTGAGGAGGGCGCGACCCATGTGCGGATTGGCAGCGCCTTGTGGGATGGGTTGGAATGAGGACGGACCCGACCAGCGGGAATCTCAGATCTGACGTGTCCGACAAAAGTTGATTTCAAATCTCAAATCTCAAATTTCACAGTCTGTCCGACCGCATCGAACGATCGGCCATGCCTCCACAGCGAAGTACGTAACTCTCGCCCGGAAGGCCAGATGTCGCGAAAAAATATTTTACTGTGAAATTTGAAATCTGAAATTTGAAATTGCGTTGAAACCAACAAGTGGACTTTTGTCGGACACGTCAGATATCTGAAAACAGTCTTAATAAAGCGTTGGATGTGCAAGGGGACAGGATCGGAAATGATGCGAGAGGATCAGAAAGGATGTGGTCCATGAAGACAGATCTCTCACTGATCCTCTCTTGGGAACGCCGCAACACACTTCGCCGAGAACGTCCACAAATGCCAGCGGCGGGTGTTTGGTCCCAAGGCGGAGGCGGGAACTGTCTGGGCCGACGAACTGGGCGACGGCTTCCTGGAGCAGGGGTTTGAGGCGGGCTTTGAAAAACTCCTGGCCTGGCAGAACACGCTGTCGCGCGGGAAGAAGAAGCTGGCCACCCGGCTCACCAACTACCTCTCCGATCGGCGGCACATGCTCAACTTTCCCGAGTTCTGAAAGTGGGGGCTGGCAGATCGGCAGCGGCCCGACAGAAGCCCGCTGCAAGACCACCACCTACCGCCTCAAAGGCCCCGGCTGCCGCTGGAACATCGGCAACGCCCGCGCCATCGCCGCCCTCACAACCCTTCAAGACAGCGGACAGTGGCAACAATACTGGCAACTCCGCACCGAGCCTGCAGGTTAGGGCTGCCAGAATGTTTGGCCACACCCCTTTGCACTTTGCACTCAGCGCCGCTTGACATCTGCCGGCTGGTCCTGTAGAAATCAGTTTCACCCCGCCCCCATCGTCTAGAGGCCCAGGACCCCGGGTTCTCAGTCCGGTAACAGGGGTTCGAATCCCCTTGGGGGTACTGTGCCTCGCCTGCTTTTCGCTGGTGAGGCATTTTTTGTGTCATGACCTATCTCCCCTTCAGCAGTTCCCCGTCAGAGTTTCCCCAAACTCGACAATTCTCATCCGCTGAGAGTTCCGTTCTGACGGTGGATTTCGGCAACAGCCAGGTGAAGTTCGGCTTGCTGCACACCAGGCCAGGGTTGTTGCCGGAACTCATCAGGGTCATCGCGGTCGATCAAGATGCGCCAACGCCGTGGTCCGAACTGGAGCGCTGGGCGGCTGATTTTCCTGCGCCGTCAAGATGTCTCGCCGCGGGAGTCAATCCGCGGCGCTTGAAGGACTTTTGCGAAGCGTGGCTGGCGTCATCACTGGCCAGGCAGTGGCCGCAACCGCAAAGTGTGACGCGTAAGGAGTTGCCGCTCGAAGTCGATGTCGATTTCCCTGACAAGGTGGGCATCGACCGGCTGCTCAACGCGGTTGCGACCAATTTTCTCCGGCAGCCCGGCGAACCTGTGATTGTCGTGAGTGCGGGAACCGCCACCACGGTGGACCTGGTCAGCCCTGCCGGGGCATTTCTCGGTGGCTGCATTCTGCCGGGAATTCGATTGGGGGCTCTGGCCCTGCATCACTACACAGCCCTGCTGCCGCTGCTGGATGATGAGCCTTCGGGCGAGCCACGCCTGCCGGGGCGAAATACCGTGGAGGCGATGCGCAATGGACTGGTCTGGGGCCAGTTGGGTGCGGTGCGCGAACTGGTCGCCCGCTTGAGTGCTGTCGTGGAAGGCCAGCCAGCACTGATCTTTACCGGCGGCGCGGGGGAATGGCTGAGTTCCCAGTTCGCCTCCGCCCGCTACGAGGCTCACCTGCCTTTAAAGGGGTTGGCAAGCCTGTCGTAGCGTGTCGCTGAATCGACTGTCGGGCGAGGTTCACCCGTTCTCCAGGCCGTGGGCCAGCTTGCCGAGGGCTTCGCTCTCGATCTGTCGGACACGTTCGCGAGTCAGCCCGAGGCTTTCGCCAATTTCCTTGAGGGTCTTGGGTTCGGAATCATCGAGTCCAAACCGCAGCCGCAAAATCGTGGCTTCCCGTTGGTCCATTGTCTCCAGCATGCGGAAGACATGCTTGAGGTTGTCGTGTTCCAGCATCTCCGATTCGGGACCTTTTGTCCGGTCGTCGGCGATCAGTTCGCCCAGGGACCAGCCCGAATCGTTGTGGTCGCTCTGGGGAGTCGTGTTGTAGAGCTGAATCGCCTTCTTGACGATTCCCAGCTTCTTCTTCGGCACGCCCAGTTCCACGGCAATTTCTTCGGCAGTGGCGGGCCGGCCGAGTTCATCGGTCAGCTTGGCGTTGGCCCGCCGCCACTTCGAGAGCAGTTCGACCATGTAGGCTGGAATACGGATCGTTTTGGCGGAGTTGACCAAGGCCCGCTTGATCGACTGCTTGATCCAGTAGCTGGCATAAGTGCTGAAGCGGGTGTTCATGCCCGGATCGAAGCCCTCCACGGCGCGGAGCAGTCCGAGGTTGCCCTCCTCGATCAAATCCTGCAGTTGCAGCCCCTTGCCGGAGTAGCCCCGGGCGATGTTGACCACGAGCCGCAGGTTGGCGCGGACCATCCGGTCGCGGGCCTCCTTTTCGCCGTCCGAGATCCGATAGGAGAGCTCTTTCTCCTCATCGGCGCTCAGCAGCGCGGTCTCGTTGATTTCTCGCAGGTAGGTTTCCAAGGGACTTTGCACGGCAGAACCATAACGGCGACGTGTCCCGGGGGCGTGAGTGGTCTTCGACATGGTCGGAAGCGGGCCAGGGTGTAAAGACGGAACCGTTGGATTCCATTCACGGCGGGATTTTCCAGTGTGCGGTTCGGCAAGTCCGATCGGCACTTAAGATTTATCGGATGGGCAGCGCGGCGAACCGTAACGGAATGGACAGCCTGGAAGGGCTCCATCCTGGAGTTTGCCGTCCGCGCTGGTTGTAACGGTCAATGGTGCGCGGACTTTTCAAAAGTTCGGAGATTCTTAAAGCCACGGACAATTCCGAAAACGCGGGATGTGGCGGAGAATCCTGCCTCGCTTGCCCCAGCGGAAAATCCCCCTCGTCCTATTCCCGGCGAATTCATACGATTCAACCTGACCCCTGCCTTGTCGAATCGCCGGACTCTGAAGAAGACCTATGCGCTCCATTCTGTTCACCATCTCCTTGAACTGGTCGTTCAACACCCACGTGACCCTCTGGGCTCTGTGGGTGACCGCAGGCGTTGCGGGCTGGCTGCTGAGCAGGACAAAACAGGGTGGAAAGGTCGTCCCCGGCCTCGTTGGCCCGTGGCTCATCGTCGGGGCGGGGCTGCTCATTCTCCCGCAACTCGTTTCACGGGCACCACAGTTGGCGGCGATGGGCATTCATCTTCCGAAAGACACGCCCATCTTTGGCTTCGGCCTGATGCTTTTCATGGCCTTTTATGCGTCCAGCATGTTTGCCCAATGGCGTTTCAGCCAGGAAGGGTACGACGGTGAGATGGCCTGGGACATCGCCATGTGGAGCATGCTGGCGGGTGTGGTCGGAGCGCGTGTGTGGCACGTCATTCAATACTGGAACAACTTCGCGGCCGGTCCGCCCGGCAAGCTGTTCGCCCTGTGGGATGGCGGACTCGTGTTCTATGGCGGACTGATTGGCGGCATGCTGGCGTTCGTGGCCTACTGCCGCGCGCGGAAGCTCGACCCGGTGGTCATCGCCGACATTGTCATCCCCTCACTGTTCATCGGGATGGGGTTCGGGCGCATCGGCTGTTTTCTCAACGGCTGCTGCTTCGGCGACCCCTGCCAGGTGCCATGGGCGGTGTCGTTTCCCGTCAACAGTCCGCCGTTCATCGACCAGGTGAAAACCGGCCTGCTCAGCGTCTCGGCAACCGGCAGTCTGCCGGTGCATCCCACTCAACTCTACAGTGCCTTCGACGCTTTCATCATGGCGGCCCTGACCTGGGCCTACTACCCGTACCGGACGCGCGTCAGCGATGTCGTGGTTCTGGCGTGGGCAGGACACGCGGTTACCCGATTCTGCCTTGAATTCCTCCGGGCCGATGAACAAGGCCAGTTCTCCACCAGCCTGACGATCTCCCAGTGGTTCAGCATTGGACTGCTGGCAGCCGCCGGCGTCTTCTGGGTCTGGACGCGGTTTGCCTATTCACCGCTGAAACGGCAGGAACCGGTGGGACAGGCTTGAGCGAAGAGCGCTTCCCGCGACTCTGCCAATCGCCAGCAACGGTGAAATGCGATTGAGGCTCGCGTCCCAAGTCAAGCCGGCCGCACGACGCCCAAGTCACGCAGGGCTTCCAGACTGCGGCGCACCCGTTCGCGAAACAGCACCGGCCACAGTTCGGTCAAGACCTGGATCAGCACCACCCGTGGCTCATCCACCTGGTTGGTGTGGAATGACTGGAGGATCTGGCCGACGTCGTTGGCGGACTCTGCCGGAGCCAGCAGCCGGGCCAGCAAGTTCAGCTCTTCGGGGGTGCACTGGACCAGGCCAGCGGCAAGATCGGTGGCGCAGCGCGACAGAAGTGTCTCGTCCCGCAGCAGTTCTTCACAGTCGCGGCGGAAGGCCTTCTCGTCGAGCTTTTTCAAGCCACGGTTGGCGAAGTTCTTGGCCACATCGCGGCCGGCGACAAACTGCAACAACGATCCGGCATACAGACAGCCGACCGGACCGGTGTAGTGCGATTCGTACACTCCCGTGATTTCCTTGGCGGCAAACCGTCCCTGTCCGGCGAAGATGAACAGAAACTCACGCGACACGATCCACGGCCAGTTCTCCTTGGGCAGCACCCGCCCGGCGGCATACATCCCATACCGCGCCAGCATTTCGGTCCAGGCCGCGCCCGGACGCTCCGGTGGAATGTAGAACGCTTCGCCCTGCCCGGGCGCCGCCTGCTGAACCACCAGGGCATCCACCTGCCGCAGGGGTTGACGCAGCAGCTTGACCGCCAGCCGCGAAGCTGTGGCTCCGTCCGGGTGTGAGGCATGCAGCAGACCTACGGCATCGGTGGCGACGAACTCCACCAGCGATGCGATGGGATTTTGCGGATCGTGCAGGTTCTTGAACCCCTTCCGCTGCGTTTCGAGAGCCTGCACGCGTTCGTCGAACAGGCCCGGGCCGATTTTGACATTGGCCGACCCGGCTTCGGATCCCGACAATTCAATCAGCCGGCCCGTCTTTTCGTCAATGCGTACGGTCTGGTTCTCGCTCGTGATCGTGAGGATGTCGTTGTCGAACGAGTATTTTGCCGTGGGTTCATGGGCAAAGACCATCGCCGCGGCAGAGATGACCTTCACGCTGACTCCAATCGGCAGAGTAGGTCCGACCGCCTTTTTGTTGGTCACCCCAAAACCAAACATCATGTTCAGCGAGTTCTCGCTTTTGGGGTCCGGCAACCCGGTGAAGTTGATGGCGCCCAACAGCCGGCTCCCCGTGGGCATGAGACTCGTCCCCGCCGCGGCGCGGGCTTCCCAGCACTCCTTCCGAAGGAGTGAATTTGCCCGGATCCGCTCGGGTTGCAAGACCAGCTCCTGGTGCAGCAATGGCTTGTCGGCACCGTCGTTGACCCGGACATTCAGGTAAACGCCGCGGCGCGGCGCGAGGACCACCTCGCCGAACACGGTCGTGACCTCGGCCGTCTGGGGCATCAAAACATCAAAGCCCGAGATCATCAGGTCGTCGGTTCCCTGGTCCCAGGTGTTCAGCCAGTCACAGAGCTTGCGGCAGGCCTGTTCCACGCGCGACAGAGGTTCACTCAGCCGGGCACCCGCCTTGGTTTCACGCACGGTAATCTTCAGCGTCACGGGCTGCCCCTCCTTGGGAGGCAGCACCTGCAGATCATGATGCAGGAACCGGGCCGACTGATCCAACTGCTGGGTCAGCCGCTGCCTGAGCGTGGCATCAAATTCCATGCCTTCCTTGAGCTGCAGGTAGTCCATCAATTCCTGCCGCGAGTTTCGGTTGAGCCCCACGATGTCGATCTGGCCCAGGGTTCCCTTGGGACCGACGGCATCGACCATCACATTGAGCGTGGCCGTCCCGTCGTCACGGGGCGTGATCTCGATCCGAAATTTGGGAAAGAATCGCCCCTGCTGGGCCAGACCCTGGCGGAGAGTCTCCGTCAGCCCATGGACATAACCGGGGGTGAAGGCGGTTTTGTCTCCGGGGACCCATTTCGTCAACTCCTGTGCTGGCGGGGCGGCTCCCGGCGGCAGCGCTGGCTTGGGCGGTGCGGCGTCGGCACGCACCGCAAGATCGGCCATGGGTTTCAGCATCCATTCCTGCAAGGCGGCCGCGTCGATGTCGAGGGGGGCGTCGACCGTCACTTTGCCACTGCTAAACCGCGGTCCCTCATGAACCGTGACCACAACTTTGCCGTTCACATACTTCGTTTCGACCTTGGCCCGCGCGAAGCCCCCCTGGCGATACCCAGCGGTCACCCGCTGGCTGATGGTCGTCAGAAACGGCTCAAACGAAGCCTTCGGATGGGCCGCCAGAATGAAATCGAAGTCGTTGGAGAGTCCCACACGCAGGGCATCCGGCGTGAAAGTCGTGGCTCCCTCAAACACAAAATCCGCCGGATCGCCCAACTCGCGGACAAAGAACCGCTGGTCGTCACCTTGGGCAGATGTGGCCAAGAACGCGAGACACACCAACGATATCAGCCAGAATGCGCGCATCATGCCACCTGCTGCGATGATCACGGAGGGCCGCCCGCGGGCGGCCAGAGCGGACGCAGTTTATCCGGGAATCCGACAAAATCGTCAAGACGGGTGATTTTGCTCCGCACAAGAACGCGAACGTCTGGCGACAATGCCGACAGCGTGAATCCAGAGCCTCCGTGTTTGTCCGCGCTGGACCACGCTCGCGTCCTTTCGCAGAGCGAGAGGCAACACAAAATAGTCGAGTCACTCCGTGACTCGCATCGTGGCTTCCTCGACGGCTTGCAAGTCAGAGACAGCGGCAGGGCACAAGCCCTCTGCTGAGCCTCAAAGTCGCCCAGCCACTCCGGCTGGGTTCGAGTCACGGAGTGACTCGGCAACGTTGCGGTGCCCGAGTGAGGACGACCTGAGGCTCGCGAGTTGCCCGCGGCTCTGGAGACCATAGCCCCATAGCCCTCCCGCCACGCCGATCGACGAATGGAACAACCGGTTTGTCCCTGCGGCTCACCGGACGGCTTGCGCCGTGCCGCCACAAGTGAATGGCGTAAAGTCGTCTTTTGCTCCCCAAACTGCGGGCGTACGTCACTATTCGCGCGTGAGCATGCTCACCTCGTCGGCCGCCCATCGCCTGGCTCAGAGGGAAAAAAAGTGACGCACGCCCAGCGGCAGGGGTGCGCGCCGGGTTTGCGTGGTTTTCTGAAGATGTTAGAAGAGTCAGCGGGAAGTCGACGGATCGCGGGTTCGGGTGTTCGAGGCCGAGGTCCGGGAGATCCTGTACGGCGAGGCGGGATGCCCGGAACTTGGCACGAAATTCACCAGGATCGAGGCGATGGCGATGTCAGTCGGCGAGGAGGTGAGCCGCCGGCTGGTGGCCTCCACCGTGGGCCGGCAGGCGGAGACGATCCCGCCGGGCGAGGCGGCACCGTTGCCCCGGAAGATCCTGAGGAAGCCCGGCGCGACCATGCCGCCGACTCCGTCGTGACGGATGCGATCCTGCAGCCGTCCGTCGCGCACCCTTAACAGGCATTGTCGAGCAAAATCCAAGCACTGACGATGACGCTTGGTGAGCAGGTGAGCCGCTGGCTGGTGGGAGACGATTCCACCCGAGACGCAGGGGGTCAGCGAACATCTCCCTGTGGGCTGTAGACATCCAGAGCGCCGGGCAGGATGCGAATTTCGGCCGGCGTGAAGCCGGCGGGATCGCCATCAACCTGCATCGGCACCGCCACATCGGACTCGATGCGAATTCGCCGGGCCCGGACCGAAACAACATCGGAGAGCCCTTCATGCTGGCGAACGATGGTCGCGGTGAAATATCGCAGCATTTGCAGCAGGGAGCCGCCCTCAAACAATCGGACGTCGAGCCACCCATCGTCGCCCTGGGCTTGCGCGGCGATGGGCAAACCAAGCGCATAGGCGGGCAGGTTCATGACCACCACGAACCGGCAGACATGCGGTTCAGTGGCGTCGTCGAGCCACACGCGCATGGGTGGATAGGGGTAATTCTGCACGGTGTCGCAAATCGGCTGCAGATAAGCCAGCCGCGTGATATGGCCCGTTCGGGCCGCGTGTGCGCGGTGAATGATGTCCGCATCAAAACCCGCACTGGCGACGACCGCGAACCGCTGCCGGATACTCGACGGATCTGCACTCAAATGGTTCAACTCGCACAGGTCCAGCCGTCGCCGCCGGTTCTCGGCGATCATTCGACCGACAACTTCACCCGAGCACTCGATTCCCAGACAGCGCGAGAGGAGGTTCTCGGTGCCCATCGGCAGCAGGGCGACCGGAATGTCTGGATAACGGTTAAAGACATCGGCGGCTGTTCCGTCACCGCCGGCCGCCACGATACATCTCAAACGACCGCGTTTCTGTGGATCCTGAATCCAGCGGGCCAGTTGCGCGCGGTCCGCAAAGACGCGGGGCACAATTTCATGACGGTGCAGCTCCCGAATCAACTGCAGCAGCGTTTCACGTTGCGAACCCGCGCCAGACATGGGATTGCGCTGAATGGCAACCCACGGTTTTGCAGCAGTGGACTGGATCATGTTGGCGTGCCTCCTTTCTGGTCTCCATGCAGGAGCCACGCCAATCGTACGCAATCCTCCGATGTGTGACAAACTTTTCGGGTCTCCGACAACTTTTGGGGGTTCGCCGATGCGATCACGACTTCAAAGGCGAAGAGCGTTGGCGACGAAAGCTTTTTTGCCCTGTGCCGAAATTCCGTGAAGTCTCAGAGATTGTATCAGCACGGAAGCTGACTCATCCGATGATTCCACTTGGGGGCGCACAAACTGATCTTGCCGGTTTTTGCCATCCCTGCCACACTTCGCCGCGCGGATGGGAACCCATTCCCGCCACCTCCTCTCATAAGCCATCATGCTTGTCCGGATCTTCATTCTGTCGATGATCCTGAGCCCCCTGTTTCTGGCGGGGTGCGCCGGGATGCGTCCGGTGGCGGAAGCTGAACCGGAAATGAAGACCGCCCATGCGATGTTTGTCCCCGGCGACAACGACGAGGCGATGTGGGAGCGGACGATTGATGTCGTCCATAACTATTTTGAGATCGCCCGCGAAAACAAGATGGATGGCGTGATCGAGACCCAGCCCAAGGTTGGGGCCAGTCTGTTCGAGCCGTGGCACCGCGATGCGGCAGGCTTTCACAACCGCCTCGAAGGCACGATGCAGTCGATCCGCAGGCGGGCATTCATCAATATTCGCCGAGAAAACGGCGGATACATGGTGGCCGTTGAAGTGTTGAAGGAACTGGAAGACCTGCCGGGACTGGCAGCCAACGCCCCCGGTGCGGCAACTTTCCAGACCAGCAACCCGCTGCAGCGCGACTTGAACCTGGTCGTTGGCCAGACCACCCCCTCCGGCTGGATTGCCGTTGGTCGCGACACCGCCCTCGAGCAGCGGATGATCTCGGCGCTTGAGCGTGAGTTTTCGACCAATTGACGTGCTCAGGCTGAGAGCTTGAGATTCGTTGGGCCGCAAGGCGAAACGTCACTGCCGGGGCATAATTTGATCTGCTCGATGACCGGCCATCCGCTGGCTCATGGCAACTCGGCCTGCTCAAAATCCGCCGAGATTCTGGAACGATTTCGCTCACCGAGGGCATCGAAACGGCGACGGAAGCTGTTGTATGCCGGGAGCTGGGGTTCGACCTGGCCCAAGGCTATCTTTTCGGCCAGCCAGAAGCGTTACCCGAAAAAAACGCTCTGTGCGATGGCGCGCCAGGTGCTGAGGACCACACACGGTCGACGCCAAGGCAGATTCGTCTGGGCAGAATCCGGCTTTTCCGGTACACCGTCGCCCCGCAGAGTGTTTGGACCACAGATCGACCTTCCGTTCTCAATGAAGGTCAACGGTACGGGCCAGTCATCGATCGTTGGCATTGAGGGATTTCGCTGCGCCTCGCGGTTAGACCACGCCTATGGATCTGGTCATACAGGGTGAAGACGCGAAGAATCGGCTGCACCGGCATATCCATCCCGGAGAGACGGTTCGCCTGGGCCGCGCGCCGCGGCACGGGTTGGTGGTCCATTGGGACATGGCGATGTCCCGTGAGCATGCCAACCTGACCGTGGCGGGCGAGACCCTTGAGGTCAAGTGCCTGGAGACCGCGCGCAATCCGATCGTGTATCGCGGCAATCGAGTTCGCGAGGTGACAATCGCCCCCGGCGACAAATTCAAGATCGGCGGCACGACGTTCGCACTGGAGGGCACGGTCGCCGCAGAGGCAAAAGAAGTCGACTGGGAACGGCTGTTTCAGCCGGGAGAACTCACGAACTTCACCTTTGCCAATGCCCCGCAACGGTTGGAATTGTTGTCGCGGATTCCCAAATTGGTTGCCGTGGCCCGCACCGACGCGGACATCGCCCAGTGCCTGGTCAAAATGCTGATCCAGGCGATCCCCCATGCAGACGTGGCTGCCGCGCTGTGGTTCGAGCCCCATGCCGACTTTGAAACCGAGATGCCCTCCATGCGCTGGGCAAGCCACGCGGATTACAACTCTCCGTTTCGCCCAAGCCGCCGGTTGATGCGAGCGGCCATGACCAGCGGCAACGCGATTCTGCACTGCTGGTCTGAACAGAGTTCTGCCCTGTACTCGATGTCTGACACGGCCGATTGGGCATTTTGCTCACCGTTGCGGGCCGACACCAGCCGTGGCTGGTGTCTGTACGTTTCTGGCAAGTTTGGCTCGCGTCCCGGCGCGCCCCAAGCCGGCAATCCCGAGGCGCTCAACGAAGATCTGCGGTTTGCCGAACTTCTCAGTGAATTCCTCGGATCCTACCGCCACACGCGCGCGTTGGAACACCGCCATGTGCGGATGAGCCAGTTCTTTTCTCCCGCCGTACTGGAAACCCTCAGTGGCTCAGACTTCAATCTGGAGCCACGCGAATGTGACATCAGCGTGATCTTCTGCGATGTGCGAGGGTTCGCCAGGAAGGCCGAGGCCGAGCGCAAAACGCTGACAAAACTGTTGGAACGTGTCAGCCGAGCACTGGGGCTGATGACCAGCGCGATCGTGAAGCATGATGGCGTGATTGCCGATTTTCAGGGGGACGCCGCGCTGGCGTTCTGGGGCTGGCCCCTGGACAACTCCGACGGGCCGCTTCCGGCATGCCGCGCGGCGCTTGAGATTCAAGCCGCCTTCATCGCGGCCGCCGCCGTACCCGACGGCCCGCTCTCAGACTTTCGCGTCGGCATCGGCGTGGCTCACGGACCGGCAGTCGCTGGCCGAATTGGCACCCTGGAGCAGTCCAAGGTGGGTGCCTTCGGCCCGGTCGTCAACCTCGGCTCGCGGCTGGAAGCCCTCACCAAGCAGCTTGGCGTCAGCTCTCTGGTCGACGAAGTCACCGCCGGATGGGTGCAGCATCTGCTGCCGAGATCAGAAGGCCGTTGCCGCAAGCTGGGACGGTTCCGCCCGTATGGCCTGAACGCCGATCTGGATGTCTCTGAGCTGCTCCCCGCGGCAGGCCGTGGGGAAATCTTTTCTGAAGAGTATCTGGCGGCCTACGCGGCCGCGCTGGAGGCGTTTGAGCAGGGCAACTGGCCTCTGGCCCGTGGACTCTTCGGCAAACTGCCCGGTCGAGATGGTGCCCGCGATTTCCTGCTGAAGTACCTCGCCGAACAACCCGCGGACGCCCCTCCCGACTGGAAAGGCGTCGTCGTTTTAACTTCCAAGTAGACGTCAAGAACAAGATCACGCGAGCAGATCGTAGACGACCTCGCCGGCGGGCACGACGGGGTAGGGTCGCTGGAACTTGTCGAAAATCTGATGCTCGCTGGGGATTCCCAGGGCGTGGTAAATGGTGGAGATGATGTCGCCCGGAACCAGGGCCTGGCTGGCTGGGAATGCACCCGTGCCATCGCTGGAGCCATAGATCCGGCCGCCTTTGAAGCCACCGCCAATCAGCATCAGGCTATAGCAGTAGTTCCAGTGGTCGCGGCCACCGTTATTGCCGTTGACGCGCGGGGTGCGGCCGAAGTCTCCAAACACGGCCACGATGGTCCGCTCCAGCATGCCGCGTTCGGCGAGATCGGTCACGAGACTGGAACAGGCGGCATCGAGCTGTGGCAGCAGCGTCGTTTTGAGCTTTTCGAAGTTGCCGCCGTGGGTGTCCCAGGTGGCGTTGGCATCAGGTGCCCACGAGATGGTCGCCAGACGCGTGCCGGCTTCAATCATGCGGCGGGCCAGCAGCACACTCTGACCGTAAATATTGCGGCCGTAGCGTTCGCGGTCGGCATCACTTTCGTCGGTCAGACGGAAGGCTCGCTGAGTTTTCTCTGACGACAGCAGATCCAGCGCGCGGCTCTGCATGGAGGTCATTTCACTCGCAGGCGAACGGTCGGTACGCAACGGCAGCTCCGCCCCGATGCTTTCGAACAGGTGCCGACGGTCGGTCAAACGGGCGCTAGAGATCTCATTTTGCAGCGTCAGCTCGGGAACGCGAAAATCTGGCGCGTTGGGATCCTTCAAGACGAACAGCGGATCGTACGATCGACCGAGGAAGCCGCCAAAGAACCCCGGTTGTGGAGGATTGCCCGCTCCCTCCTGGGTGATGTACGGCAGGTGGACATGTGGCACAATATTCGGAGGTGTGGGCCGCAGCTTCGCCAGCACTGCCCCCATGCAGGGGTGGTCTGTCTGAGCCACCAGTCCGCCGATTTCGCCGCGGTCGAGTCCGGTCAATGCCGTGTAGACCGCCGCGCCATGCGAATTGTTGACGGTATGGTGCATCGACCGGACGACCGTCGCCCGGTGCATCAACTGGGAAATCTTGGGCATGTGCTCCGACATGCGGTAGCCGGGCAGAGAGGTGTCGATCGACTTGAACTCGCCGCGAATCCCCTCGGGGGCCTCCGGCTTCATGTCCCACATGTCCAGGTGGCTGGGTCCCCCATCCAGAAACAGGAGAATGCAGTTGTCTGCCGAAGGCCGAATGCCGTACTGCGGAGCCTCCGCTTCAGCCTGCAACAGCCGCGGCAGAGCCAGACCGCCGCACACCGCTCCAGCACCCAGCGCCCCAACGCGCAGAAGTTGCCGGCGCGACATGGAAAACGGATTCACTTTGCTCACATCCACGAGCGGCTCTCCAGCAAGAATCTCAGCGCATTCAACGTGGCGAACGCAGCCACGGTCGAACGCATCCAAGAATACCACTCCGTGCGACCGCAGGCAAACCGCGGAATGACGCTGCACGGCTGATCGGGTATCTCAATTCGGACAAACTCGGCGGTCGGCTACGCCAGCGCCGCCTGGAGCAGGTCATCGTGCGGGTAGGGATGCCCCTTGTGCTGGGTGAAGGCCTCGCCGTACTCGGCACCGATCGTGGCTCCCCGCTTGGCGCTCCACTTGCGGCAGCTATCCAGATATTCGTCCATGCCGTGTTGCCGCAGGAGCCAGTTTCTTTGGCTGGCGTGGCAGGCGAGCATGTCCTGCTTCAGGGCGAACTGCTTGGAAATGTCCACGATGAATCCGTACGGCAGCACATTGCCGTAGTAGTCGATCCCTTCGATGGCATCCATGTAATACAGATGCGGCATCTTGGGCAGGATCGGTGCCGGGTCCCACTGGTGGGTCGAATAATTCGGCACTGAAGCCGAAAAACAGGCATCGCGGACAAGGCGGCTCGTCATCTCATGATCGCTCATGTAGTCGATTGGCGCGGAGGTCAGCACGAGATCGGGCCGCGCCCTTCGCAGCGCCTCGCACACCTTGCGGCGGCTGTCGTTGTCGTGCGTGATGCTCAGATCGCGGAACTCCAGGCAAAGACAATCGGCCCCCAGCAACTTCGCGGCCGCCTGCGCCTCGGCCCGACGGATGGCGGAAATTTCTGCCGCACCATGCTCGGCACTGCCGCCGTCCCCCGGTGTCATGGTGGCGATGGTCACATGCCAGCCACGTTCCTTCAGCCGGATCAAAGTGCCGGCGCAGAGAAACTCGACATCGTCCGGATGAGCATGAATGGCGAGAACACGGCGACCGTTCGACATGGAGGGAGGAGCCTGGGGGAGGGAGCGGTTAGTTGGATGGAAGGTAACAGGGGAATGACTCAATGACCAAGGCCCCAATGACCAAGGCATTTGCCCTAACGGTTGTGGTAAGAAGCATTGGTCATTGACTCATTGGTCATTGGGTCATTGCGCAGCCACTGGTCATTTGGATTTATTTCCAAAGCAGTACAGCCACTCCTGCCCATCCTTGGCGACGCGCAGAAAAACTTGGCCGCCGCAAATCGCGGGGCTGGCGAAGCTAGAATCGCCGATCTGGTTCTTGGCAAGCTGGTCGTACTTTTCCGGAGTCGCCTTGAAGACGAACAGCGTGCCGCTTTCGTTGGCCCAGTAGATGTTGCCGTTGGCCAGCACAGGCGAAGCGCTGACCAGGCCGCCGAGCCGTTGCCGCCACATCTCTTTGCCATCGGTGCCGCGCCAGCAGAACATGATTCCCTGGTCGTTAAAGGCGTAAACGTGCCCGTCATGAGCCAGCATCGACTGTTCGTAGCATTTCTGATTGTTCTTCCACAGCACCTTGTTTGATCCATCCGCCACAACGGCGACGGTCTCCGCTTTGGGAAACCCGCCGCTGGCGAACACGACCTTGTCATCCCAGACCATTGTGCCACAGGTGGCGAGAGTGGTCCCAAGCACGGACCACAGCGGTTCGCCCTTGGCGGGGTCATAGGATGAGACTCTGCCAGCACCGCTCAGCAGCAGTTGGTCTTTGCCGGCGACATGGCCCACGACCGGTGATGAAAAGCTGATCATCGGCAGCCGCTTCGTCTGCCAGACCTGGTCGCCGGTGGCGCGATCCAGTGCGGAAATGAAGCTGTCGCCGTCGTACTCGGAAGTGACGATGACCGTATTCTGGTAGATCAGCGGCGATGGGGCATAGCCATATTCATAGGCCTTGGGCCGGAAAGGGGCGACCTTCTTCTTCCACAGGACTTTCCCATCAACGCTGAGAGCCAGCGTCTCCACCATGTCGTGATGATAGAAGGTGGTGAACAGCCGTTCGCCGTCGCACGCCACACTGGGCGTGGCTTCGGTATTCTTCGAATGGTTCCTGGCGGGGAAGGCCCCCTGGTTGACTTGCTCCTGCCACAGCTTCGCGCCCGTCGTCCGGTCGAACGCCAGCACGAAGTGCTTTTGTTCGGCCTTGAGGGCAGTGGTCAGGTAGACCCGGTTGCCGACGACGATTGGCGACGAGTGTCCACGGCCGGGAACCTGCACTTTCCAGAGCAGGTTCTCCGTGTCGCTCAACGTAGTGGGAACCGGCGTGTTGCTGGCCACGCCGTCGCGAGTCGGGCCACGCCACCACGGCCAGTCGGTGGTCGCCGAGAGCCCGGGAAAATCAGCGATCCCGCCTTCGCCAGCCATGGCGGGAACAGCCAGCAAGGCGCAGTTCAGAATGAAGCCGAGAAGCATGCGAGTGTAGAACCGCATCATGTTGACATTCTCAAAGTCGACTGAAGAAGTATTTGATGTGCGCGGTGTTTTAAACGTCAGGGGATCAGGCAAAAAACTTGCCGTAGTTTTTGCAGATCGCGTCCAATCCGGCATTGATGATGCGGAAATCGGAAGCCACCGAGATCATTCGGCAGCCCTTTTCGACACACATGGTGGCATAGTCTGGATTGACCGGCACGACGCCCCACGGCTTCTTGTGTTTGGCACAGGCGGCGGACAGGTGGTCGATCGCCTCCAGGCATTTGGGATTCATGAAGTCGCCGATGACCCCCAGACTTTGGCTCATGTCCGCCGGCCCCAGGAAGAGCAGGTCCACACCGTCGATCGCGGCAATCTTCTCGGCTTCGTCGAGAGCCGACAGGGTTTCAATCTGGATGGCGACGAATGTGTCGCGGTTCGCCCTCTCGGCGAACTGCGCCGCAGGCAGGCGGCCGAAGTGGGCGTCCCAGCCGGCGGTGTTCAAGCCGCGGCAGCCACGAGGGTGAAACTTTGACCATTTCACGACCTGTTCGGCTTCGGCGGCATTCTGCACCTGCGCCGCCATGATGCCGCCTGCCCCCGCTTCGAGAGCCCGGGTGACGCACGCGTAATCGGTCACCGCCAGCCGGACAAAGCTGTCCATGCCCAGGCTGCGGCTGGCCAGCGTGCCGACTTCCAGCTTCTCGGTCGGATACTCCATATGCTCCATGTCGAACCACAGCGCGTGGAATCCGCCCTGCAGGCCGATCATCTGGATCAGGTTGTGATGAACGATCCGTCCGACGGCCGCGACGTTGAGAACCTGCCCGTCCGCGAGCCGCTGCTTGATGGTCTGCATGAAATTGTTCGCCTGGGATTCGCGTTGTGGAGTATTCGAACTTTGATGTTGCCAACAATGGCTTGAATTGTCAGGCAAGATTGAAGCAGTGCCGACATGGTCGACGAAAGTCGACTCTCAAATCTTGGAAGAATTTTCGTCAAAGAGCATTGTATTGCTAACTTTTAAATCTGAAATTTGAATTTTCTCAGAGCAAAACATCGACCCATGCCGGAGAGGTGTCTTCTCTCACCCTGCGATTATCGCCCTCCCTCACAGGATTGCAACGCGCGGATTTTGAGACAAGAGGCACGGTTGCCGTTGCGGAAGCCGGGTGCTAACAGTGGTACGGTGAAGCCATCGACGGTGGGCATTTCTCTGGACGGCAGCGATTCATGGACCCGAACCCTTTTGCCGTGCTGCCGCTGATTGTCGCGCCGGCGATCCTCACCAATGCGTCGTCCGTGCTGATCATGAGCACCAGCAACCGCCTGGCACGGGCTGTCGACCGCGCGCGGGAAATCTCGCTGCAGCTTGAATCCACGACGGATTTCAACTCGCCGGAGGCCCAGCGGCGGCTGCGGGAGCTGAAGGCGGCGGAAACACGGGCTCTGCTCCTGCTGCGCGGCCTGCGTTGCTTCTACCTGACGCTCAGTGGCTTCTCCGCGGCCACGCTCCTGTCGCTTCTGGGGGCAATGCTCGTGCCCATTCGGCCGCTCCTGATTGTCTCGTTTCTCGAGATCGCGGGGCTGGTCGCAGGGATCCTCGCCGTCGGCGCACTTGTGTACGGCTCGGCACTCCTGCTGCGGGAAACCCGCATTGCCGTGCTCGTGCTGAGCGAACGCGCGGCGACCGTGCATGCCCGCGCGGGATCGTGACAGCATGCCGCTCCCCATTCCGGGGTGGCAATTGACGCCGCGCGGGTTGAAGATTCATCGTGCCGAAAATAGCATCAGCCTCACGGTCTGGCCGCTCTCGCTCATTGGTGTCATCACATGCAGCCCACTTCAACGCCTGTCACCAATCTCGCGGTCGTGGAGCGGTTGGCGGATCTCACGGATCCGCTGGCCAATGTCTATCTCAACATGACGCACGAGGAAGCGCTGGCCTGTCTGGCCTCGGGGGATCCACAACAGGTTCGGGCGATCGACGGGCAGTTCGCGCTGGTTCATAAGGAAGGCAAAACGGTGCGGATGGCGCGGTCGATTGGCCGGCCACTGCGATATTTCATCGCCAAACGCGCGGCGGGGCCGTGTCTGGTCGTGTCCGAACGGATCGATGAAATTCATCGGTGGCTGCAGGCGGAAGGGCTGGCAGGTCAATTCCATCCCTCCTACACCCGCATGGTGCCGGCGCACTATGTCACCGAGATTGCGCTGCTTGGCTGCCCCGACCCCAACCCCCAATATCAGCGGTTCTTCACGCCGCAGCGGAACAAGCTCCCGGCGGATTTGGATGAGATCGGCAAAGCCTACATTGGTGCCCTCGCCCTCGAATGTGACCGATGGCTGGCCCGCATCGGCCGGTCGGAGCCGGTGGGCGTGCTGTTTTCCGGCGGCATCGACAGCGGGGCGCTGTTCCTCGTGCTGTACACGGTCATGCTCCGCCGTGGCGAATCGCCGTCGCGGCTTAAGGCGTTTTCCCTGTCTGTTGGCGGCGAAGGGGCCGACGCTCGGCAGGCTGAAGAATTTCTGGACGCCCTGAATCTGAAGTTTTTCCTCGAAACCATTGATGTGGCTCCCGCGGACTTGAAGCTTGAGGACGCCGTCCAGGTGATGGAAGACTACAAGCCGCTCGATGTCCAGTCGGCCGCGATGGGGCTCGCGCTGTGCCGGGGCATCCGCCAGCGCCATGCCGACTGGAAGCATCTGGCGGATGGGGACGGTGGCGACGAGAACCTCAAGGACTACCCAATCGAAGACAACCCCGAGCTGACCATCCGCAGCGTTCTCAACAACATGATGCTCTATCAGGAAGGCTGGGGGGTGGGGGCGATCAAACATTCTTTGACCTACACCGGCGGGCAAAGCCGTGGACATGTGCGCTCCTATGCGCCCGCACGGTCGCTGGGGTTCCAGGGGTTCAGCCCGTACGCCCTGCCCAATGTGATCGAGGTCGCCGAGGGGATTCCGTTTATCGAGCTGACGGACTGGAGCCACGACAGGTTGTACGCCCTTAAGGGGGAAATTGTTCGCCGCGGTGTGCTGGCGCTCACCGGATTGGAGATGCCAGTGTTCGAGAAGCGCCGCTTTCAGCACGGAGCCGCCGCGGCCACGCTGTTTGCCGAAAGGTTTCCCAGCGACCCTGCCCCCTACCGCGCGGCGTTTTCAACACTCTATGCGTGACTGCTGACTTTGCTTCGAGGTTGTGTTTTTTTGAATCCACCGAGTTTTCCTCGGGGCGGCGGCAGTGAGTCACAAAGTAGGCGAGTCACTCCGTGACTCGAACCCGGCGGGAGTGACTGGGCGACTTTGAGACTCACCGGAGAGCTTGTGCCCTGCCGCTGTCTCTAACTTGCAAGCCGTCGAGGAAGCCACGATGCGAGTCACGGAGTGACTCGGCGACTTTGTGTTGCCTTTCGCTTTGCGAGAGGCACGGCAGTCCAGCGATGGCAAGTACCGATTAAACCGACTGGCCCTCGGAAACGGAATTGGCAGCATGCTCCCGGGAGGGCAGCGTGGTGAAATTCGTGGTCCGACGCGCCAAACTACGAAGCTCTTCGTTGACTCTACGAACACCTTCGTATAACATCACTCCATCTGTATGAACCGCAATCACGAATTGCAGGCCGGAGCGGTTTCTCAAAACAGGAGCGCGATGGTGGCGAAGAAACAACTGCCCAGGCCGACTGATGCCGAGTTGGCGATTCTCCGCGTGCTGTGGGAGCGCGGGGCGTCGACGGTGCGCGAGGTCGCCGAGGTGCTGCAGAAGGAGCGCGGGACGGGCTACACCACGGCGCTGAAGCTGATGCAGATCATGACTGACAAGGGGCTCGTCCAGCGCGACGACTCGAGCCGGTCGCATGTTTACGAGGCGGTTGCCCCGGCGGAAGAGACGCAGCGGCAACTGGTCGGCGACCTGTTGGACCGGGCCTTTGGCGGCTCCGCGCAGCAGCTTGTCCTGCGGGCTCTGTCGGCACGCAAGGCGTCGCCCGCGGAGCTGGCGGAGATCCGGCAACTGCTCGACGAGATGGAGAAGAAGGCGAAGTAGCCACGTCTTCCAGCAACCGCACACATCCAGCTTTCGCCAAACAGCCTTGCAGGAATTCGGGACGCCAACTGCGGATCGTCTTGGGATTCGCCGAACCGCGACAGGCGTGTCTGAATTTTGCAAAATGGAAAAGGTGAACCATGAGCAGCCTTCTGCGCACTCTCGAAATGTCCGCAATTGAAGCCTTGGGATGGGCTCTGCTCCACTTCCTGTGGCAGGGCACGTTGGTTGCGGCGCTCACCACCGGGCTGCTCTTTGCCATGCGGCGAGCCTCGGCAGGAAGCCGGTATCTCGTTTTGTGCGGCATGCTTGCTCTAATGGTCGCGTGTCCCGTGGCTTCGTGGAGCTGGATTGCCGCCACTTTGCCAGCGACCGACCGCAAAGTGGCATCACGAGAGACTCCGCTTGCGGGAACATCTCCTTCACCCATCGTGCCGAGGATGGTTGAACTTGATGGAGCGGTCTCCGAGCCACCGCGCGGAGAGGCCATGCCGCAACTGCGCGACCAGATTGAAGGCGAGCGTCTCGGAAATCCAGGCCGCGTCGCGGTGGCCAACGACGCACGCTTCCAAACTGCACTGCGAATGATCGAGCCCGCTCTGCCTTGGTTTGTGGCGGCGTGGCTCACGGGAGTGTCCATCCTGTCGCTACGGCTGCTGGTCGGCTGGCGGACCGTGCATCGGTTGCGATCTGTCGCGGTGACACCGGCAGCCGAGGCCTGGCAGGCGCGGATGCGAGATCTCGCCGCACGGCTGCGTGTCACGCGAACGGTTCGCCTGGTGGAGTCGGCACTGGTCGATGTCCCCACGGTCATCGGGTGGCTCAGGCCGATGATCCTGGTTCCGGCCAGTGCCCTGACCGGCCTGACCCCGCGAGAACTGGAAGCGATCCTGGCCCACGAACTGGCACACGTTCGCCGGCACGACTACCTCGTCAACCTGATGCAGACTGTCATTGAGACGCTGCTGTTTTATCACCCGGCCGTCTGGTGGCTGTCTGGCCGCATCCGTGAGGAACGCGAGCATTGCTGTGATGATCTCGCCGTCGAGGCCTGCGGCAGCCGGCTGGCTTTTGCCCAGGCCCTGACCACGATGGAAGAGTTGCGCTCGCGGGACATTCGCCATCGCCCCGCGGCCCTCGCGCTCGCCGCCGATGGAGGCTCGTTGCTGGCCCGCATCCGCCGCCTCGCCCTGGGCAGTGCCGCTGACGCGCGCCGCTCCAACTGGTGGGGGGCGAGCCTCATCTCGCTGGCGTTCGTCGCGGTGCTGGGCGTTGCCGCCTACATCGCCGCGGCGGCCGCCGCCGATCAACCCAACCAACCCAACGCAGAAACTGCAATCGAATCGAAACTCGACCCGGAATGGGGACCAGTCGTCAACGGCCTGCGCATGCGCGTCGTTCCTGTGCTGGCCACGATGGATGAGAACGCGATTGATGTGACGCAGCGTGTTTCGAAATTTGAATCTCCAAACGATGTCGCCTTGGCGGTGGAGATCGAAAATGTCTCCGACGAGCCCGTCAAACTGGCGGGAACACGGTATGGTGACAATTTTGGCAATGCGAAGGGAAAGTCGAACTCGGACCGGTTCGGGCAGTACTTGTTTGCCATCGACTACCTGAGTGCCAACGACGAACCCATCGAACGACCGGAAGTCAGTTCGGTCGGTGGGCCCCGAGCGGTCGACGGTGTGCTGCTGGAAACGGTTGAGCCGAAGCAAAAACTGCGTGTCCTCCTGCGTCCGGCGAGGTGGATGAGCGTGCTTTCGCAGCGGCCATTGCTGGGAAAGCAGCGGGCCGTGGCGCGCTATCTGGGAATCTCACCCTCGGGCAAAGAGCCGGCTCCCCAGCACCCGGTGGACGAGATCGTGGCACCGGCCGTCGAGTTTGAAGTTCGTGGGCCGGGCTATCGTTCAACCCAGGCCCCGCTGCCGGGGCTCGGCGAAGAGGATGTGGCGAGGAATGCCGACGGTACCGACGTGGATCCGGGAAAATTTCTCGTCTGGGGCGAAGTCACCAACGGACTGCGAGCGGCCCTGGAGATCGTTCCCGAAGAGGGGCGACAGATGTTGAGCCACGGCACGAAGCCAATGTTAAAACTGCATGTGCAGAATGTGGGCGAGCAAACGGTTTCGCTGGCATCGCTGACGAGGCTCCCCGAATTGCTGACGACCGTGACCAACGACAAGTCCGAGGCCATTCCGTTCCAAGGTCACTTGTCGACCGGCGTCACCCCAGCAGTGCGGATCGTGCTGAAGCCGCGACAGACTGTGACGTTTGATGCGGGGAGTCTGGGGCTCGCCGTGACGAAGGCACGGGCGGAAGCGTTTGAGCGTCCCACCATGCGAACGCTGGTCGCCCCCAGTGGCAAATACTCTCTGCAGGCGGTGGAGCGATTCGGACTCAGCTTTCAGATGCGGGACGGAAACGGCCAATTGTTCGCGCCACTGGAGAGGGATTGGAAAGGCGAACTGAAAACAGGCGTCGCCACCGTCAACATCTCCAACGAGATCATCGACTGTGAAATCGTCGATGCCGTGACTGGGCAGTTGATCTCAGACACCACGACCAGTTTTGGATTCATTAAACCGAAGTCAGAAAACGCCCCGGAAGAGCGCGTGGGTCTGATGGCCTGGGGCCCAAAAGGGCCGGGTCGCATCTACTTCTCGATTCCCGACCAGATCATGCAGCGGCCGGACCGTGAAGAACTCGAAGTCCAATGGGGTACGGGAAATCATCCGGACTACGAAAATTATGCACCTGCCGAGCGCATCCCGCTGAAACAGTTCTTCACCGTCGGACCGAAGGCGGCTCGTGAAGCTCTGAGCAAAATCAAGCTCACGCCAAAGGCGCAGGCCGCGAAGCCGGTTGCCGCTGTGGACGCGAAAGCCGAGGTCAACCCAAAGGGCGAAGCTGAACCGTTGCCGAAGGGGGAAGCCGCACAGACGCTGTTCAAGACTTGGAAGCGCGGGGCACGTATCAACGGAAACATCCCTGGCGGAGCCCTGGGACCGCTGGTGCGGGTGATGACCAACTTCGTCAAGCACAACCCCACCCATGAAGCGGCGCCCAAATTCACCGAGTTGCTCAAACGGATTGACGTGACTCATGACTGGACCGTAAAGGAGGCCGCCGCGCTGCTCGACGAAGTGACGGCGATCTATGCCAGCCTGCCGGAATGGGTGGAAGAGGAAGACCGGTTCACGATTGGTCGCGAAGTCCAGGCTGGGCGTCCCCTGCCGGCGGATTTGGAAAATGCGCCATGGGGCGAGGCCAAACCGAATGGCCTGCGAACGGCGTGGCTGCTTGAGCCACGTGCGGAGCAATATGCCATCGGTGCCCGACTGAGGTCGCGGATTCTCATTCATAACTCGGGTAAGGAAACAATCTTCTTCGTGGCGAATTCGTTCAACCAGGCGGGAGGCGAGGCACGTGACGCGAAGGGCGCGGAGGTCAAAATGTCCGCCACCTACTGGACAACGATCGGGCAGTTGATCGTCTTCCGGCTGGCCCCCGGCCAGTACTGCGAACTGACCGCACCAGGAATCTGCGTCGGGACCATGAACAATGACGACGAGGAGTGGTCGGATGTGCGCATCGGTGCCTGGATTGAGGCGCAGGCGGGACATGAAGTGACCTTCACACCCGAGCCCGTGTCGGTGAACGGCACGCGCGGTGGGGGTGAGGGCGACCCGAAGATGTGGCTCGGATTCATCAAGGAGCGGCTGAGCCTCGACACGCCGCTGCCAGCCGACGCCGCCGAACGCAAGCCGATTCTCGCGCGAGTGACGCTCGACCTGTTCGGCACGGTTCCGACCGCGGAGGAACTCGCGGCCTTCACGGCTGACGGAGCCACGGCGTTGGATGCGCTGGCGGAACGGCTGGCCCAGCGGACCGGCACCACCCCCTTCACGGGTAGCTTGCAGGGTGGAGCGACCAAGTTTCGCGTGGTGGCCAATGATGCGGAGGCGGCGAGCAAGCCACGGGTCTGTGTCGGGCCGGGGAACCGCACGCTCGGCGGGAATGCGCGGCTCGTGATCGTGCAGAAGCCGGTGGGCGACCGCCGGGTGAACGAGGCGCACATCAAGTTTTCTCAGCCCGACCCGGAAGCCGCGCGGCCCCCCGAAGCGTATGCGATCAAGCTTCCCGATGGACACCTGACCTGGGCCATTGCGTGGGAACGGGGCTCCAAGGTGCTGTGGGTCGCGGAGAAAGGCCGTGTTCGCAGTTACCGCTTCGGTGTTCCGCATAAAGTGCTGGAGGCGCGCTTTGAGCCCGGCAGCATCATTGATGTGCCGGAGCAGTTCTACCCGATCGGTTGGCAGAGCGACAAAAGCACGCTGTGGCTCACTCAAAAAGGGATCCTCCACACCTACGACTTCTCCTTCCCCGGGCAGCGGCGCGATTCGCGGTATGAGGCCGGAGCGCGGATTCAGATCCCCGAGGAATTTCGCCCAGGACAGGCTCCGAAGCCTGACGAATCGAAAAAGGAGGGTGCCGAAGCGAAGCGCGTACTCCCACAACGGACGCATTTTTTCAACAAACAGCACTCAGCCGTCGGCGTGATGACCGGCAACGAAGTGAAATTTGTCATCGCCTATGCGGGCTTCCTGTCCTCGGGCATGCAGAGTTGGGAACGCGGCGATCCCGCCGCTGGCTGGGGGTTCGACGGCTTCTTGTATCTCATCGACCAAGAGAAGACGCGCACGGCGGGCAAGAACGTGGACAAGCGGCGGTTCACCGTCAAATTCACCTCGGACGCTCCGGACACGTTGTTTCTCGATGGAAAGCCATACGACCTGACGCAGCCAGGGCGGGTGTTCGTCCTCTTCGACACCGGCGAACCACAGCGGAGCGAGCGAACATTGCCGTTGCAGGACCAGGGCGACCTCGTGGCGATCGGCAAGCTCATTGAAGTCGAACGCGATCAACGCTTCTCGCTGTCCCATGCCACGCAGGAATTCAACCAGGAGAACAACCGGCTTGGCATCGGGCTCGATCAACCACCACTGACAGAGGACGAAGTTGTCGCGGCGATCAAGCAGAGCAAATGGGAGATCAAATCGAATCGGCTCAACGAAAAGGAGATCGCCGCGTTCAAGACGGTGACTGAGACGCGTCTTCTGCCAGAAGGCTCCTATTTCCAGGCATGGACGAACGACCAGCACGAGACGCTGCTCGTCAAAAACTACTGGCTGGTCGAACTCTACGTGCCCGCGATGGGTCACGACGGATTCGTCGGCTTCGTGATTCGCCACACCAAGCTGGCGGACGAAAAGATTGATCCGAAGTTCATCGCGTGGGGCCGACCAGATGCCGATGGGTTGTCGCTTGGGATCTGTCTCACACCGCGGAAAACCCAGTACCAGGTCGGCGAGCGCGTCCGCTTGCGGCTGTTCGTGCGCAACGACAGCCAGAAGTTTGTCGAGACAACCTGGGCCAACACCACCCACCCGATGCCGGACGATTTCTCCGTCACCGACGAAGCCGGCGCGAAGGTCGCCGTGCACATCGCCCACGACCAATGGCGACACCCGTGGCTCTCGGGCTACATCGAAGGCGGAATCGCGGCCGGAGACATCCACGCCTTCAACGTCCCCTACGAAATCAGCATCGGTGGGGGGAAATCCGCCGAGGCCAATAAGTTGATTGGGCGCATCATTGAGGCCCGCGCGGGCCAGACATTGAACCTCAAGGTTCGCTCAGCCATTGGAAGCGAGCGCACGCCCGGCGCCAACGAGCTGGCCCCGGAATCGGGAAGCGTCGCGTTTCAGGTCGCACCGCGATCAGGCACGCCAGCGAACGACAATGCCGGCGTCCAGTCGGTTCCGCCTCGTTTGGAGTTCCGGATCGTGGCTCAACCCGCCGACGGCAAGGCTGGGCCACGCGCGCCGGCGGACTACCAAACGCGGGACTACCCCGGCAACTCGGTCATCGGGCGGATGGTGGCCAAAGACAAAGGCTTCATCTGGGTTGAAGCCGTTGGGTTCACCGACGAGCCGCTTCCCGAACAGCCCGTCGAGCGGCTGCGTGGCGGCAAGATCCGCGAGGTCTTGCTGGCCGACACGCCCGAACATGTCCTGTCCTTCAACGGCAAGTGGTCCATTGTAGACTGCCGAGTCGTGCCCGATGAAAACGGCGGCGACCGCTTCCGCATCGAGGTCAAACTCAACGCGGCGGGCGGCGAGGCGCTGCGGAAACTCACAAAGTCACACCCTGGTCAGCCCTTGGCCATTGTTGTCGAAAACAGAGTCCTCACCGCCCCCGTGATCAACAGTGAGATCGGGCGGGACATCGCCATCACGGGAAGATTCACTCGCGAGCAGGCGGAGAAAATCGCGGCAGTGCTGCGGCCGCGCTGACCAAGCCAAACCGCCCGCAGACGCCTCGACTGACAGAGTTTTGAGGAACTTGCCGGTCAAACGGCCGACGGCTACGATCACGCCGTGTGCTCATGACGGTTCGACCGCATGATTCCTCTTCCCTCCCACTCGATCGGTGGACCGTGACCAGCCTGCAGTATGCCCAGGAGCTTGTGCGGTTCGAGTCGACCAGCGTGCTTTCAAACGTCGCGGTGACGGACCACGTTGAGTCTGTGCTGCGAAGCCTGGGCTTCGACACGGAACGCGTCGACTACGACGACGAGCACGGAGTTCGCAAAGCAAACGTGATTGGCAAGAAGGGGCCGGGCACGGGCGGAATGGCCTATTTTGGCCACACCGACGTGGTTCCGGCCAAGCCGTGGTTATTTCCCGATCACGGTCCCTTCGTCCCAACCATCAAGGAGGGCCGCCTTTACGGGCGGGGAAGCTGCGACATGAAAGGATCTGTCGCCTGCATGCTGGCCGCGGCCGCTGCAGTTTCCGCCGGCCAGTTGCGGAAACCGGTGTACATCACCTGCACGGCCGACGAGGAGATTGGTTTCGCGGGTGCGGAAAATGTCGCCAGACGGTCTCAGTTGTTTCGCGAGATGGTGGCGGGCCAGTCCCATGGAGTGATCGGCGAGCCAACCCTGCTGGAAGTGGTGCATGCCCACAAGGGCATCTACGGTTTTGTCGCCACCTCACGTGGAATCGCGGCACATTCGAGCAGCAAACGCGGGCGCAATGCCAATCTGGCGATGATTCCGTTCTTGGCCGAAATGAAGGCCATTCATGATGAGCTGGAAACCGAACTGTTCTGGCGGCATGGCGAGTTTGACCCGCCGACGATGTGCTGGAACATTGGCATCAATGATCACACCTCTGCCGTCAACATCACGGCGCCACAGAGTGTCTGCACGGTCTACTTCCGCCCCATGCCGGGGCAGGATGTCGAACCGCTGCTGCAGCGTGCCGAGGCTGCCGCCAAAAAGCACGGGTTGGACTTTGAAGTTCGCTGCCGCGGGCTGCCGGTTTACGTCGACCCAAACAGCGAGTTCGTTCAGGATGTGCTCAAGATTGCCGGTCAGCCCGCCGCCCGCACCGTCGCCTATGGCACCGACGGCGGCATGTTCCATGAACTGTCGCAACTCGTGGTGCTGGGGCCAGGTTCGATCGCCCAGGCGCACACGCACGACGAATGGATCGACCTGTCACAGCTTGAACAGGGCACCGCCCTGTATTCCCGCCTGATTGAGCATTGGTGCTTTTGAGTGGGCTTCCCTGTTGCTGGAGGAGCCGGCAAACCATGCGGCGCTGCCGTAGATGGTGCCACGCACAACATTCCCCTTGCAGCACACCACGAAATTGCACATAGTCCCCCCCCGAAACAGGATGTTCCGTTCGGCTTCAGGAGAGTCTGCCGATGTTGCGTACATGGATGTTGTCATTGCTGGCTGTGTGCCTGCTGGGTGCGGACGCCCCCCCAACCGAACTGATGGTCGGGCAGATGGCCCCGAAGCTCGCGGTGCAGGAGTTCGTCAAAGGCGAACCTGTCGCGAAGTTTGAAAAGGGTGAGGTTTACGTCATCGAGTTCTGGGCCACATGGTGTGGTCCCTGCGTCCAGAGCATTCCCCTGCTGACGGAACTTCAGCACAAGTTCCCCAAGGTGAAGTTCATCGGCATCGACGTGCTGGAAAACGACCTCGACACCGTGCGTGAGTTCGTGGCCAAGCAGAAAACGAAGATGGATTACCGGGTCGCGATCGACAAGCCCGGCCCGATGGGCGAGGAAGTCCCCGGAAGCATGGCCAAAGGCTGGATTGAAGCCAGCTATCGTCAGGGCATTCCGGCCACCTTCGTCATTGATCAGACGGGCAAAGTCGCCTGGATCGGCCATCCGTTTGAACTCGAGAAGCCCCTGCAGCAGATCGTGAACGGAAAGTGGGATCTGGCCGCCGCCGCGAAGAGGCATGCGGAAGAGGTGATCCCCATTCGCGAAAAGACGATCCTCGAACGCAAATTCGCCAAAGCACGCGAGAATGGTGGCACGCCAGCCGATCTGGTGCGTGTCCTGGACGCAAGTTTTGAACGCTATCCCCCTCTGCAAAGTGAGTACGGTTCGCTCAAGATCATCCTGCTGATGGGTGACCCGGCCACCCGGCCCGATGCGGTTGAGTATGGCAAATACCTCATCACCGAAGTGCATCAAGAGAACCTCGTGGGTCTGGCCGACATGGCGATCGCCATTCTCAATCAGGCTGACGGCACCCCCCGGAAAGTCCACCCGGAAATCGCCCGACTGGCCCTGCTGGCAGTGCAGACGGCCCAAAAGGTTCCCGGCGACCGTGAGCCTGAAGACAACGCCGGCCTCGCCGACCTGCTGGCGCAGTGCTACTACGCCCTCGGCGATTTTCCCAAGGCGGTCGCCACCCAGCGGCAGGCACTGAAGCTGGCGGAGAAGACCCATCTGGAAGACGACGAGGACATGCTTGCCCGCATGAAACGCTACGATCAGGCCGCCGCCGCGGCTCCCAAGGCGGCGGGAGTTCCCAAAGCCGCCGGGACCGCGAAACCGGCCACGCGTCGATAGGCCGAATCTTCAGAATTTGACCACAGAGGCGCGGCGAAATCCGCGCCTCCGTGCATTTGGCCCGATTGAAGTTGTGCAACAGAAATCCACGACTGCACCGAAACGAAAGTTCGCGGGAGATGCTGCTTGACGACGGTCGCCACGCGCTTGAATAATCGCCAGATCTTGTCGGTGTTTGAGGCTTCGAAAGTCGCTCACGCCTGATCCCTCTCGAATCGCACCCCTATGGACTACGAGCTTCTCAAACGGCGCGGTGCGTTGAATGACGGGCCATCCAATCTGGATGAAGCGGTGGCGGAGTGGGTCAGCGCGCCTGCTACCCCGAAAGAGCCATCGCTCTTGGCGGTCGACACCTTGAGCGGGGAGATTCCGAGCGAGTTGCTGGCTCGCATTCCAGAGTCCATTTGCCGCGAGAACCTCTGCTTCCCCATCGCCGCCAAGGACGACCGGCTGTACGTCGCCGCGATTGACGCCGACGACCTGGCGCTGAAGGACAAGTTGACGTTCGTCCTCGGTGCTGATGTGCGGCTGTTGGCGGCACCAGCGGAGAAGATCAAGGCGGCGATCAACCGCCACTATACTGATGACAGGCTGACATCCGTCGACTCGATGCTCTGCGAGTTCACGGAGACTGCTGTCGATTTTTGCGAGACCGAATCCTCCGACTCAACCAGCGACTCGCTCCCGCGCCCGGTGCGACCTCCCCTGTTTGCAGCACCTAATGCCTCCGCGACCTCCCACGTCAAAAGACGGGCGATCGCCGCGTCTGCCGGTGTTGAACACCGCCTTCCATCGGAATCGAGGACCAGCATGTTCCATTACACGATCCCCGAAGGCTGGCGCGTCTTGCGGACCCTGCCCAATGGGGCTCGTGAAGTCCTGATTGGCCCGCGCCGTGTGTTTCGCGGTTGGTCGGAATTCCTGGTGATGGCCCACCATGTGGCTCACCCCGGCGACTACCTGATCGTCCGCTTTCGCGATGGGCATCAGGAACACCGGATTGGTCCGGCCGAAGTCTGGGAAGACCCGCGTATTCATGACCGGATCGAACGCGCTGAAGGGCTGCAGATCGACTCCAAGGAGGCGATTGTGGTCTATTCTCATACGGGAGCCACGGATCAGCAGCCGACCGCGACGAACCGCCGCATTGTCTACGGTCCAAACCTGTTTGTGCCCCAACCCGGCGAATGGCTGCACACCTTTTCTTGGCATGCCTCCAAAGGCGGGTCCAAGGGGGTCGAGAAAACCCCGAACGGTCTGGTCTTCCAAAAACTGTGGCTCATGCCCGACCAGATGTATCACGATGTCCACGATGTTCGCACATCCGATGACGCGGTGCTGACCATCCGGCTGATGATCTTCTTTGAACTCGTGAACATCGAATTGATGCTGGATGCGACGCACGACCCGATTGGCGATTTCGTCAACGCCGCGACCGCCGATGTCGTGGAGTTCACGGGTCGCTACGACTTTGAAGCGTTCAAGCACAACACCGAAAAACTGAACCAGATCGGTACGTATCAGCAGTTGGCCAGTCGTGCCAAGCAGATCGGCTACCACATCCACACCGTGGTCTACCGTGGATATGGTGCGGCCAGCTCACTCCAGCAGATGCACAATCAGGCGATCGAAGCCCGCACAAAACTCCAGTTGGACCGGGCCACCGAGCAGCAGGCGCAGGAACTGGAAAGCTACCGGCTGGAAAGCCAGTTGGCCCGCGCTGCCAAACGGCGTTCAGAACAGGCGAACGAAGTGGCGCACGATCTCGAACTCAACCACCTGCGGGCCAAGAACGAGCTGGAGATCAAGGAAACCCAGCAGGCGTTCGATCGCCACCAGCGGCTGGAGGACGCCAAGGCGCGTGACACCGTGGAGCGGATGTCCGCCGCACAGAAGCAGGCCCACCTGGCCTCACTGCGCGAGATGGGGGTCGAGTTAACATCCTACCTCACGCAGAACCGGGCCGACCAAGTCTTCGAGTTCCGCGGCCAGGCCGCGCCGCATGTGCACCTGGATCCGCCGAAGCTGGCGAAAAAAGGGTAGCGAGCCACGGACTGGGACGGCCATCCTACGGGAGTTTGTAGAATGGCCTTCCTAGGCCGTTTGGTGGGCGGTTGACGTTCGCTGGGCAGAACATCTCGGATTGGCCAAATCGATTGGCGAATGGAGAATCAACCGTCCATCGGGACGGCCTCGGAAGGCCATCCTACGGTGTGGGCGATTACGCCACGCGTGAGCGTGGGGCTTCGGCTTCAAAGTTGACGAGATTGCGAATGGCGTAGCTCGTGCGATCCTGCGACTCGAAGTAAGTTCGTACCGCGACTTCGCCCAAGGCACCCAGGCAGAAGAACTGCGTCCCGAGCATCGCCGAGAAGACACTGCCCAAAAGCAGCGGGTTGCCAGTCATATCGACACCGCTGATGAGCTTCATACCAATCGTCAGCAGACCGGCGAGCACACCCACGCCGACCGAGGCCAGGCCGAGATTGCCAAACAGCTTCATCGGGCTGACAAAGTATTGGGTCAGGAACTTCACGGTCAACAGGTCCAGCATCACGCGCACGGTGCGCGACAGGCCGTACTTGGACGTTCCGAACCGCCGGGGATGGTGCTTCGTCACCACTTCGACACAGCGGGCTCCGCGGTAGTGCGCCAGGATGGGGATGAAGCGGTGCATTTCGCCATACAGGTGCATGTCGCGGGCGATCTCGCGCCGCAGCACCTTGAGCGTGCATCCGAGGTCGTTCACGGGAAAACCGGTTGTCTTGGAAATAATGCGGTTGGCGATCATCGATGGCAGCCGCCGGTCGAGGAACCGGTCGTGCCGGTTCTTACGCCAACCGTGGACCAGGTCGTAACCCTGTTCCAGTTTCGCCAGCATCATCGGGATGTCGGTCGGATCGTTCTGCAGGTCGCCGTCCATCAGCACGATGGCATCGCCCGTGGCATGATGCAGCCCGGCGTTCATGGCGGCGGTCTGTCCAAAATTTCGACGGAACTGAATCAGCTTGACCCGCGTGTCGCGGCTGGCCAGTTCGCGCAACAGCGTGGTGGTGCCATCCGTCGAACCATCGTCAATCAGCACGATTTCAAAGGGCAGCCGCAGGCTCGTCAGCGTGGGCAGCAGCGCATCGTACAACCGGTTGACGTTGTCGCGTTCGTTGTACATCGGGACGACGATGGAAACGGAAGCCACGGGCCGCAAGGGCAGCACGCAGGGCAGCTCCGAATTCGCTTCGGTATCGAGTTCTTCTGCCTGCGGCTCTTGTTCGATTTCGGCGGTCGATGGTGTCTCAGCTCCGGACCAGCGGAGTTCCTGCCGGTCGAACCAGGCGCTGAGCGAAGTCTGGCCGAAGAAGCAGAGATACACCGCATAGCCGGCGGCCGAGCCCCACAGCGTGTCGCTCAAGAAATGCGAACCGACCTCGACGCGTTCAAACCCCACGAGGGCGGCGATCAACAGAAAGTACCAGCGGGCCTTGGGGAACAGCACCGCCAGACTCGCAGCCAGCGCGACGGCCGTGGCCGCATGCGCCGAGGGAAAACTCTGCCCCGCCGAACCGGCCGTGATTCCCGGAAACACAGCCCGAAACGACGCGTAGAACGGAGCGCCATTGGGGTTTTCGTACGGTCGGGCGCGGGCGATCGTCATCTTCAAGAGATTGGCCAGCATACCGCCGCCTGCGGCACACGCCGCCACGCGCGGGATCGTCCAGCGGCGACTGGGGCTGGCAACGACAAGGCCGCCCAAGACCAGCACGATGATGATGGCGTGGCCCAGGAGTTCCACATCCTCAAGGATGCCGCTCCACTTCCGCAGCACCTGCTCATGAACCAACTTGGAGCACAACTGAGCATCGACCAACAGGGCCAGCACGCCGAGAATCGCCAGCACGATCACGATGCGCCACCCGGCTTGAATGGGGGCGCTGGCGGACAGGGGAGCCACGAGTTGCGACTCACGCGAATCAGTTTGTGGGCTGAGTTCCGCGGAATTGGTGGCTTCACTCGTCGTGTGTGGCTCCACAGCCATTGCGCCTCCCTGCGCCTCTGGTAGATGAGTTTTTGGCCTGGCATTGTGGGGCGAAGGCGATTCCGCCTTCCCCGAGTGGGCCAAACCAAGGCGTTGAATATCCAAACGCCCCCAGATGGTCAAGGTGGACAGGCCTGTACACACGGACAGATCGGACGGCTGGCTAGTTTTCAAAATCAGCCGGAACGCGTTAGCGTCCGGTTCCAGAATTTACGAGATCGCCGCTCTTTGGCACGGGTCGAACCGGGGCCTAACGGCCTCCGGCTGATTCGGCTTTCGCCAGCTTCAAAAACTGGACAGCCCTGCAGACTGATAGGAGACGGTCGAAAAACGTGGCTCAAGATGGTATTGAACAGACCCAACACATCATCCATCCGGTGACATTCGAAAGCGGGCGACCGATGAGCGCGAAACGGCAGAGAACGGCTTGGCTGATTGTTCTGGTGCTGGCGGGGCTGTGTCCCACGGCGGCAAACGCCCAGTTGATCATTTCGGGCAACGAACTCAAGATCGACCTGAACCCCGGACTGCCGACGGTCGTTCCCAACGCCGGCCCCGATTCCCTCTCACTGCTCGATTTCAGTGTGTTTCCGCCCAAGGTGCGGCACCTCTCCGGGATTCCCAACACCGTCATCGGGCCGCCATCGAACATCGCCATCACTCCGAATGGCCAACTGGCGCTGATTGCCAGTTCCCTCAAAGTCGAGGCTGGCGCGAAATTGACGGGCGTGCCTCCGGGCACCGTGCCAGACGCGACGGTTTTTGTCCTCGACCTGACTGTCGATCCTCCCAAGGTGATTGGTGAGGCGAAAACCGGAAGGCAACCGTCCGGAATTTCCATCACCCCCGATGGCAAACGCGCCCTCGTGGCCAACCGCAACGGCGGCAGCGTGACTGTCTTGAACATCGCGGGCAAGTCGGTCACCACCGGCGAGACCCTCGAATTGGCGAAGCCCGAAGACCAGGTTTCGGACGTGGCCATCAGTCCCGACGGAAAGCTGGCGTTGGTCAGCGTCACCGAGGCCGGATACTTGGCGGTTGTCGACCTGACCGATGGCATCAAGTTGACCCCGCGCAAACTGGGTGTCTTTGGTCGTCCATACCGCTGCGTGATCACTCCCGACGGAGCGTTGGGCATCACCGCCGGGACCGGGCGCGGTGAGACGCCGGATACGGACGCGATCAGCATCGTGGACTTGAAGGCCAAGCCGATGCAGGTGGTCGATCACGTGCCCATCGGCTCCGGCCCCGAATCGTTTGAGATCAGCCCGGATGGCAAGTTGATTGCCGCCGTCCTGATGAACGGCTCCAACCTCGCGGCCGACGCTCCACAACGCACTCAAGAAGCATTGATCACCCTGCTGGCACGCCGCGGCAACACCTATGTCCGCGTGCAGCAACTGCCGACAGGCCGCATTCCGGAAGGCGTCGCATTCACCAGTGATGGTAAATATCTGGTGGTGCAATGCCACCCCGACCAGCAATTGCGGATCTACAAGGTCAACGGGGAGAAAATCGAAGACACCGGCGAACGCGTGGCTGTTCCCGGTCGACCGTCCGCCCTGCGCGCAGCGATTCCAGGGCGGTGAAGTGGGCGGTAAGGACCGTGGCAAGAATAACTGTCGACTTTTGACAAGCGGTACAGCCAATGAGCCATTGGGCCTTAGCCCACGGTTGGAGGATAATCGGAAGACGCCAACGCCATGAACCGGACTGATGAATCTGCACTCAATCGGCGTCCATCCCAAGCAACTTCACCATGTTATTGTTGCCGCGATCTTAACGCGCCTCACGGAATTTGGGACAGGATGAGAGAGAATGAAAAGGGATCAGGACCGGACAAAGAATAAAAGCACGCTTCAAGAGGCTGGCCGAAGGCCAGACTTAGGCAGCGAGACGGGGAACCACGAATTTTCACGAATAAGACGAATGTCACCAATTTACAACCAGCAGGATTCTATCGCCCGCCAAGGGGTGTGGCCAAACATTCTGGCAGCCCTAACCTGCAAGCTCGGTGCGGAGTTGCCAGTATTGTTGCCACTGTCCGCTGTCTTGAAGGGTTGTGAGAGCCCTTCACCAGACGCGGCAGCGGCCGGCATTTCTTCCCGCATTTGCGGCGTTTTTCGAGGGTCTTCTTCCGCCTGAGGAGCTTCTCCGCCTCGGTGATCACCGGAACCATCAGCAAAAGCAGGAACGTTTGGGCGTTCAATTTGGACGGTCGTGCATGTGGTTCTACACCAAGTGGAGCAGTCACGGACCAAGGAGGTTCGCTCCTTCTCAACCAAAAACCCGTGCCGGAATCCTTTCGCTGACCTCTTGTGCATAGGCGAACAGCGCCGGGGTGCCGCCGGTATGGACAAACACCAGCGTTTCGCCCGACTTCCACCGCCCCTTGCGAAC
Organism: Planctomycetaceae bacterium; assembly: GCA_021732845.1. Classification (GTDB taxonomy): domain Bacteria; phylum Planctomycetota; class Planctomycetia; order Planctomycetales; family Planctomycetaceae; genus JAKFUF01. The sequence goes on from JAKFUF010000080.1 coordinate 45,109, forward strand.
ATCGTCAATCAGGCCGGCCAGGGCTTTGCCGCTGTACATCGGATCAATCAAAATCCCCTCGGTTCGCGCCAGGAGTTGGAGGGCTTCGAGGCCATCGACAGAGCATTTGCCATAATCGGGGCCGATGTAGTCAAACGTGACATCCACTTTTGCGGGAGGAATTCGCAGGTCCAGGCCGACGAGCCGGCCGGCGGCTTCCGCGATGTGTGCCATGTCGGCCTGTGTGTCCCAAGGCCAGTTGATCGGGGCGATGTGGCGAATCGGTTTGTTCCAACCGAGCGCGGCCGCGCCCATCTCCAGCCCGGCACCCGTCGACCCTGCCGAACTCCCATACAGGGCATCCGCCTCGATTCCCAGCGTCTCCGACTGCTCGAAAATCTCCGCCAGGCAAATGGCGTAGCTGACCGCCGCCAGTGGCTTCACCCGTTCCTTGTCCCAAAAATAGACCTTGCGGCCCTTCTGCCGCTGCCGTTCGGCCTCTTCCGCAATGCGAATATCGAGCGCGGGGCCAATCCGCTCGTCGACAATCTTGATCTGCGCGCCGACGAGATGATCGATCAGCAAATTCCCTTGTAGTGGCTCAGGCCCCGTGCTTGGTCCCCCACGGCCCAGCACAAGCAGGCAGTCGAGGCCCACTTTGGCACAAGCGGCAGCGGTTTGCCGGCAGTTGTTGCTCTGGACCCCGGCACCCCAGACGAAGATATCCGCCCCTTGAGCCAAGGCATCGCCAATCAGGAATTCGTTGTGGCGCGTCTTGTTGCCACCGAAGACAAGTCCGGTGCAGTCATCGCGCTTGATGAAGATTCGCGGCCCGCCCAAAGCGGCCGTGAGCCGCGGCAGAAATTCGAGCGGCGTGGGGTAGTGCCCGAGAAGCGTCCGGGGCAGACGGGCGATGGCGTCGCGAAGTTGCAGGGTCGTGAGGGGCATGCGAAGGTTTTTGATGCGATTCGATGGCGGCCAATCCAAACGGCCGCGTCATCGTATCAGATCATCAAGAAACCGTCTCCAACTCGTCCAGTGCGAAATTCGCCGGGACACGTGCCATTGAGGGGCACCAATGCGGTTTGCACGGGATCCCGTGGCAGTGTCCCGGGATTTCGCCGTTTAGTTGACCTTCCCCATGAACCGTCCGCCGCTCAGGAACATCCCGCCCTCCTGCGGGTCGCACCATTCGAGGTTGACCTTATATTCAAACTCGCGGGTGTCGCTGGCCAGCTTCACCAGGATCTCGCCGGGCCGCACCGCGCCGCGATGGATGAGCCCAATGCCGGTGCGGCTGATCTCGCGGGTCATCGCCGAGACCGTGTTCCCGCGGTCCGTCGTGATCTCGGCGGGAACCGACAGTTCGATCCGTTCGACCTGGCGATTGTGTTCGTCATCCGACTTGCCGATGTTCTCGAGAATCCGCTTGAGATCCTCCACGGATGGCCGTCCCCAAGGATCAGTCGACATGAATCACAAGCTCCTGCCCGCAGTAATGAGTTGTTGGAAACATCCTTCCGCCCAAACGTACGTCAGAAATCCTCTTCCGGAATGCCGATTCGATCGCTGCCAGTCTCCCCTCGTGGGGATCTTTGGGATTGAGCCAGATCTGCCGACTTTGCCGGGTGGTATCTGCCGGAGGCGACAAACGCCTCCGCCGCTCTGGTCGCTCAGCGAACGGCCGGTGCGCCAAACACCCAATGCGCTCACCAATGCCCAGAGGCGTGCCAACCGCAAAGTAAAGCGAGAAAAGACCTTAACGCGCCACCCAGAATTGTCGAAGGCGTGGCGCGATTGTTGCTGTTTCCCAAGGCGGAACAAAGCAAACCGGCAGCGTTGGCCAGGTTGATCAACACCTAGAACGGAGAACGATCATGAAACGCCGGATCATTGCGACTGTGTTGGGTACGGCCATGTTTGCTGGTCTGTTCGCGCCGTCGACGGCAGAAGCACGCTGGTATCGGGGAGGTGGGTTCTATGGGCCACGATTCGGCATCCGCATTGGGCCGGGCTACGGATACTACGGCGGCGGCTATGGTTACGGCTACGGCCGGAGCTACTATCGCCCGTATTACGGTGGCTACTATGGCGGATACAATGGTGGCTATTACGCGACTCCGTACTACTACGGCTGGTAGCCATCAAAGGCCGCAAAGCGGCGTTCAAATCATGGACGCCGCTGTTGTTTTTTGGCCGACGTTCCGATTGTTCCGGCGCGCTCGCCACGGTGAAAGCGCCCGATCTTGGTTGTGCCGATACCTCAAGTTGTGCCTGCTTGCTCGTCAGACACAATCCTGCCTTGAGGAATCTTCATGACCGAGATCGAAGCCCAGAAGCGTCTGGAACAAGTGCAGAACCTGCCGGATCTCCGCGCTTTCGTTCACCAAACCCTGTGCGACCGCGAGAACATTCTTCTGGAGCAGTTTCCCCTTAAAGAGCTGACGCTCACCAAAGCCGGACGCCAGTGCGGCTGGCAATTCGCCGTCCAAGGCCCCCGCAGCGTGCGGTTGCAGGCCATCTGGGACGCAGACCATAATCTCCTCTACTTCTACGATGCCCGCGGCACCCGGTTTTTGAAACTGCGGCTACCGCAACGCATTCCCGCGGCCGCATGAGGGGAATGCTCCAATGACCAATGAATCAATGACCAATGGGGGGATCAGCAGTTCTTGGTTCGTTCCTGACGCTCAAATTCCACAAGATTGGTCATTGGGACATTGGTCATTGATTCATTCGCGCCAGCGCCGCTCCTCGAAATCGCTCCCAGCGACATTGGCCTCGGTGTGTTTGCCCGCGAGCCGATTGTTGAAGGCCACACGATCTGCGTGTTGCGCGGGCCATTGTTGAACCTGCAGGAGGTGCGGGCGAAAGGGGCGGCGGCAGGCAATGTTCTGCAAGTTGGGACCAACCGCTACCTCGACCTTGAGCCACCGGGACGCTACCTCAACCATGCCTGCGTCCCGAATGCTGGCCTGCGCGATGACACCCGGCTGGTGGCCTTGAGCCACATTCCCGCGGATACGGAAATCCGTTTCGACTATTCCACCACCATTGGCGATGGCTGGACGATGCCGTGCGCGTGTGGAGCCGTCGGCTGCCGCGGTAAAATCGCGGCGTTCCAATGTCTTCCGGCGGAATTGCGCCAGCGCTATCTCACTTGGGACATCGTTCAGCGGTTCCTGTGGCAGGAACTCGGTGCCTGAAAGGGTAGAGGACCAGCGGATCTCATTTCGGCGGCAACGGCAGCGGCACTGGTGTCGGGGGCTGAATCACGTATTCAAACTCCTGACCGCGGTTGACGATGATCGTGAGATCCATCGCGGACTGCATCTCCGACGCGTTTCCAAACCAGAACTGCATGTCCCAAATGCCGCAGGTGTAGCGCCATTCGATGTTCTCGCCAGAAGCGGCTTTTCCACGCAGAATCAGGCTGTCGTTGGGACCAAGGCCCGTCGGCTGACGCATGGCAATAAATGGCAGTTTGCAGTCCACCGTCAGCGCACAGACGCCACCTTTCGCTTTCCCTTCCACTTGCCCTGGAATGCCAAACGGCTGCATGGAGGCACTGGAAGAGCCCTCGCCGGTCGACGAAACGCTGACCGAATGTTTGATCTTGCCCCGTCCGCTGAACAACAGTTCGATCGCGACGCCATCCACCTTCAGCGTCTGGCCAAGCATAAGCACCTTGTCGGTCTCTGGCAGACTCATGGCGGGCACGACTGCGGTCACTAGTGGCTCAAATTTGGCAGACTCTTTGCGACTTGCCTGAAGCCTGACTGACCACGGCTCCTTCGGGGACAGATCACTGTTCCAGGCATAACTCTTGTTGCCAAAGGGATCTGAAACCTGATTCAGCCCGAACTGCCATTCAACGGTCGGTTTTCCCTGCCAGAGAATCTCGGCGTCAACCTGCAGGTTGAGCGGGCTTCGAAACGGCTTGAGAGGTGCATTCCAGTCTTCATACGGCGACTCTTTCGCCACGAGTGACTTCAGCGTGAGTGCCAGATCCCCCTTGATTTTGGTCGAGGGCAGTGACTCAGGTTTCAGCTCGACTGGGGGCGGCCCGGCTGGCATTGGCACATTGAACGTGGCAACCAGAACATCCGTCGCGTTGTACACCTTGAGTTCAAATGTGCCATCGTCCCGTGGCCGGAAGACCCGCATCTGGCTATGGCCAATGTGATACGGGTGGCTCGGCTCCGACTTCAGCGGTCGTGTCCCGCCGCGGCTGCTTGAACCATATTCGCTGAAGTCCTCCAAGTAGGCGGCAGTGTCAATAAAGGCGACGCCATTCTTGTCGGTGCCAACCGAATGCTTCCACCAGTCAAAATCCAGGTATCTGCCGCTCTTGGCATCGCGCCGCGTAAACCACAACACCAGGCGTTCGTCGCCATTCCCATGTGCATAATGCTGGAAGGATCGCACACGCTGGCCAAAGATGTACGGCCAGACTGGGAATTTCATGTCAAAGTTGTGGCGTGCCGTGCCGCGCGTGACCTTCTCCAATCGTAGTATGGAGCCGTCGGGCAGGACCCTGGCATTATCGGGCTGCAGCGTGGCCGGTTCGAACCACAGCGCCACAGCCAATATCCCTACGAACCCCAGCGGCAGCAGAATGCTGGCGAGGATCGTCAATACCCACGGCGAGATCCGCAAAGTTCGTGGCTCGGGCACAGCCGACGTTTCGTTCATTCCTGCGGACTCCTCAACTTCGCCTTGGGGGGACACGACAGATCAACGGCCCCGCCGAACTCTTGGATCAATCGAACCTGGCGATTTGCCCCATCGTGATTGTTTATTTGAAGACGACTTTTGCGGTGGGATCTTCCTTGTAGGTGACTTCGTGACCAGGCTTCCATTCGCCGTTGACCAGGAGTTCCGTCGAAACGTGCAAGGTACCGTTTTCCAACAGCTCGCTCGTGCCTCGAACTTCCGTGGCTCCTCCCGCGCTGCCTGAGACAACTTCATGGGTGATCATTTTGCCGTCCTTGAAGGACATGGTGCCCACGGTCGTGAAGCCGGCGGTGGTAAAATAGTGGTACTCGACGGTCTTCTTCGCCTCATTCCACATGAAAATCGTTTCACCACCGTAGGCCCCGCCGTTCACCGAGTGCAGCACACGGACTGCCTTGCCGTTGAGTGCGCGCTCCCATCGCTTGATGTCCACGATCGGCCGTTCGGGGGTGCTGTTCTTGAAAGAACCGCTCCACGTCTTGTCGAGGAAGGGCCTCAGTGGCTCCAGTTGGGGTGCCAGCGCGGGCTTCTCGTCCGCGGCAGCCAGCGGCGACGCGGTGGCCAGGCAGACCAAAACCGCGAAACAACGACAGAACGCTTTCATAGCATGACTCCGGAACGCGAGTTCCGCGTTCACAACCGCGAGGCAGGTTACAGCCGAAAGGATTGGAAAGGTACCGGCACAGTCTATCACGCCTGTGAGCAGTCGTCAGCCACGGACGTGAACCTCATCCGTCCGGGCGCCGAGTTCAGGCCAGTGGCTCCCGAATTTCTCCGGAATATATATATTTTTTTTAATCTATACTATAGAAAAACACTTCCACACTGTTAATATAAAGCTGATTAGCCGGCAGGGTGGCGAAGTCCGCGGCCGTGAAGATTTCTCCCGGAATCAGCAAAATCGCGGCAGAAAACCGACAACCGCTGCCGGCGAATGCAGGAAATCCATGGAAGAAACGTAGAAAATACCGGGAAATCGCAGGGATTTCATTGACAATTGGATTTCGCCTGAGTTAGATACCAGCGCAACCTTCGCCAGGGATGGGTTCAGGAACACCAGACAACTTGGGAGATACAGATGGCTGAAGCGAAGCAGAAGGCCCCGTCAAAAACTGAAATCATCGCGGCCCTCTCCGAATCCACGGGAGTCGACAAGAAGATGGTCGGTTCCGTCCTCGATGGGCTCACGACCTTGGTCGCCAAGACGATCGGCAAGAAGGGGCCTGGCGTGTTCAAGCTGCCCGGCCTGCTCCAGATCAAGGTGGTGACGCGGAAAGCCACGCCTGCCAAGAAGAATGTGATGATGATGGGCAAGCTGATGGACATCGCCGCCAAGCCAGCCTCGAAGAAGGTCAAGGTCGTGGTGCTGAAGTCGCTGAAGGAAATGGTGTAGAGACCCGGTTGCCGCCGTGTTCTCATGCGTGGCAGGTTGAGGTGTGGCGCTGGAACTCTCCGCGGGAACTTGTTCCCGCGGTTCATTCCAGCGTGAACACACCGATCTCTTTCGACCCTCTCGGCTGTCGGCTCCATGATGCGGGCCGCGCAAGTACTGCAATTGCGGGCACCCGATTGGCGCTGCAACTGACGCTCTCTGGCGCGTTGGACTGGGATGAATGAGTTTCAACCTGTCGTCCCCGCGTCTTCACCAAGCCTATGAAGCCGCCCGAGCCGCATTGATGGCGGAGATGGGCGATGACGGTCATTGGACCGGGGCTCTCTCCACCTCTGCCCTCTCCACGGCCACGGCCTGTCTGGCGTTGACCCTCGTCTCGCGATCTCGGCCCGACGCCAAGCTGCAGGCCCTCGTGCAGTCGGGACTGCGGTGGCTCGCCGAGCATCAAAACCCAGACGGCGGCTGGGGCGACACGACACTCAGCATCAGCAACATCTCCACGACGATGCTGTGTCATGCGGTGTTCCATGGTGCCGATGCCATTCAGACGTACCCCGAGGTGGTGGCTCGAACCCAGGCCCATCTGGACAAGGCCGGAGGCGTGAAAGCGGTCAAGGCCCGCTATGGAAAGGACCACACCTTCTCCGTTCCGATCCTCACGCACACCGCCTTGGCGGGCTTGGTCGATTGGAAAACCATTCCATCCCTCCCCTTCGAACTCGCCTGGATTCCGCACCAGTTCTACAAGTTCGTGCGGCTCCCGGTGGTGAGCTACGCCCTGCCGGCATTGATTGCCATTGGACAAGTGCGGCATCATTTCCGGCCCACGTGGTTTTGGCCGTGGCGGTGGCTCAGAAATCTGGCGATTCGACCGACCCTTCGTAAACTGACTTCAATTCAGCCGACCAGCGGCGGATTTCTGGAAGCCACGCCGCTCACGGCGTTTGTCACAATGAGTCTGGCCGGCATGGGACGGGCAGAACACCCGGTGGCTCAAAAGGGTGTCGATTTTCTGGTCGACTCGGTGCGGCCCGACGGAAGCTGGCCCATCGACACCAACCTCGCCACGTGGGTGACCACGCTTTCCATCAACGCTCTGGGGCAGGATCTTCCCGAGGACCGGATCGAGCCTCTCAACCGGTGGCTCCTTGGGCAGCAGTACAAGGACGTCCACCCGTACACACAAGCCGCACCGGGTGCGTGGGCGTGGACGGACCTGAGCGGCGGTGTCCCCGATGCCGACGACACCCCCGGGGCGATTCTGGCGCTCTGCGAACTTGCGCGGCGAAGGCCATCGCCCCAGAATGACATTCGCCCTGCGCTGCTGGCTGCCGTGGGCTGGCTCCTTGATCTGCAGAATGGAGATGGTGGGTGGCCCACATTCTGCCGGGGCTGGGGGACGCTGCCGTTCGATCGAAGTGCGGCTGACCTGACCGCGCATGTCTTGCGGGCGTTTCGGGCGGTCCGCGCCCATTTCCGGGAAACAGTCAGCGACAAACCGATCGACCCCAAGGTCCTGAACCGCATGGAGCAGGCAGAGGTTCGCGGCCGGCGGCATCTCGAACAGGTCCAGCGCAAGGATGGCTCGTGGCTGCCGTTGTGGTTCGGCAATCAGCACGCCCCCGACGACATCAACCCGGTCTACGGCACGGCGCGGGTACTGGCGGCGTATCGAGACTGCGGGTGGGAGCGCAGCCCGGCGGCATACCGCGGGGAGACGTGGCTCATTCATGCCCAGAATGCCGATGGCGGCTGGGGTGGCGTGCGCGGCGTGCCGTCAACTGTTGAAGAAACCGCTCTGGCCGCGGAAATCCTGCTGGCCACGCCCACCGGTTTAACCGCTGCGACGCGCGGGATCGAATGGCTCGTGGAGCAGGTGGAACGGCAAACATTCCGGCAACCTTCGCCCATCGGCTTCTATTTTGCTAAGCTGTGGTACCATGAAAAGCTGTATCCGTTGATCTTCGCGACCGCGGCCCTGCGGAGGGCTGTGGAAGCGGGCAGTGTCGCCCACGGCGGGCGGGACGGTTGAGACGGATCGCCTGGAGGAGTGCATCTTGACGATCGGCACCAGTGACTTCCATCACGAGGACGACCTGCCAGCGACGGATGTCATGGAGAGAGATGCTCACCTGGAAGAAGACGATCCGCAGCCCAAGAAACGCGAAAAGGTCCGGCGCAGCACAAGCCACCTGAAGGCTGTTCCGGACACGCTGGCCGACCGTGAATTCATCAAGGCCGAGGCGGAAAAGTACGCGCGGTCGCTCGACCGCAGCCAGCCGTTCACCAAGGATCAGCTCGAAACACACGGCCGCCGGCTGCTGCAGCAGTTGGACCAGCCGGAGAAGCTCCTCGGCTTCGCCATGGTGCTGATCGGTAATTTCTTTTGGAAGCAGCAGTTCCTCGCGATCCCCTTCCACCGGCGGATGCTGCTCCTGCCGCACTGCCTCAAGCACGCCGAAGGCTGCCCGGCCGACTACGACGAATTTGGCCTTGACTGCGAAAAGTGCGGGGCCTGCTCGATCGCCGACTACAAAGTGCGGGCCGAGCAACTCGGCTACAAGGTGCTGGTCGCCGAGGGTTCGCCGATTGTTCTCAAGATCATCGTCTCCGGCCACATCGACGGCATCCTCGGCGTTGCCTGCCTGAATGTGCTCGAGAAGGCGATCGACAAGATTCTGATTGCCGGTGTGCCCTCGTATGCCATCCCGCTGCACTCGGGTGACTGCAAGAACACCACGCTGGATGAGCCGTGGGTTTGGGATGTGCTCGAAAAATACGAAGAGCTGCCCGCCCAGCCCACGACCAGCTACGTCCCCCTGATGCGGGCCTCGAACGAGATGTTCGAGAAACATTTTGCGCGGCTCTTGCCACGCATCCGCAGCAAAGGCGACGACTCAGACCTCAAGTCGCCTCTCGCCGCCACCGAAGCCATTGCCTACGACTGGCTCGCCAACGGTGGCAAGCGGTTCCGCCCGTTCATCACGCTGGCCGCCTACGATGCCGCCACGGGCGGCGCGGCTGTGTCTGCGGGAGCCGGCAAGACCGTCCCGGAATTCCCTGATGCCGTTTGCCGGGTGGCGATGGCGATCGAAGCCTTTCACAAGGCTTCGCTGGTCCATGACGACATCGAAGACGATGACCAGTACCGTTATGGGCGCGAGACACTGCACCGCCGTCACGACCTCGGCACCGCCATCAATGTCGGCGACCATTTGATCGGCCTGGGCTATCGCCTCGTGAGCGCCGGACGCAAGGATGTGGGGGCGGAAGTTGCCGCCGACATCACCGACCGGATGGCCGCCGCCCACATCAAGCTGTGCGATGGCCAAGGAGCCGAGATGCAATGGCAGCGGTCGCCCAGTCCGCTTAAGCCACTGGATGCCCTGCAGATTTACGCCCTCAAGACTTCTCCCGCCTTTGAAGCCGCCCTCTATGCCGGGCTGCGGCTCGCCGGGGCGGTGGATCAATACGAAGAACTGATCCCCCAGTTCTGCCGCCACCTGGGCGTGGGGTTCCAGGTACTGAACGACCTCAACGACTGGCGCGGCGACGACCACAACAAGCTGGTGGCTGGGCAGGATGCGGAAGCCCTGCGTCCGACATTGCTGCTAGCCCTCGCCTTCGACACCGCCAACCCTGCCCAGCGGCTGGAACTGGAAGAAATTCTTCGCGGCGAAGGCAATCCCGCCATGCGCTCGGGCCGATTGCGGCGGATCTTTGACGCCTGCCGTGTGTTCGACACCGCGCAAAGTCTCGTCGACAAATCACGGGCGCGGTCTGAAGCCCTCGCGGACGATGTGAAGTCGGAGCCTGTGCGGCAACTGCTGTACTTCCTCGTCGACATGGTCCTCGCCGACTCGACGCCGGAGATGCCGCCGGCGGCGAAGGCGCTGGTATCGCTGCCGGTTGTCGCTCTGCCGGTTGTGGCGGCAACGTGAGGGATTTGCGGCGCGACGATTCTTCCCCTTCAACGCCCGCCACTAGACTGGATCGACGACAATTTCGCGATTGCGTGCGCTCTCACGCAATCACGAACGGATTTTGTCGGCCAGCAACCTGCCCAAGGCGGGCGCGAGCAGAAATTCGTCTTCAGCACCACAATGTGACAGCCACGCGTTGATCGCATCAGGCATCAGGGACGGCAGGGTTGAGACGCTCTCCGCGACTGACCAGATTCGAGTCCATTCCACGGATCCCAGTTCTGCAAAAACTCCCGCAGGGATCCGTGGCGGTTGGTCAATGGGCATTGAAGTGACCAGGTCGCCGGACCGCAATTGCACCAGCGGATAATCTGCGAGCAGTCCAACCTTGAGCAGGGGCGGCTGCGGTGATGTCGCGAATCCCACCGATGTGCCAGTCACTGGTGGGGGATGCATTCCCAACTTCAAGAGGGATGATGCGTGGGTCGTCACCGCGAGCGAGTGGAATGTCAGTTCGCCGACGGAAGTCGTGGCTCCCACAATCCGGTCCCCGTGATGAACCGCGGTGAAAGATACGCCGGAGGCGAGTTTCACGCCACGTTTGCGGCAGGCACGCACCAGCGAAACGGCGGATTTCACCGGATGACCTTGAGCCTCGGAGGGAAAATGCAGTCCACCCCGCGACGCCCAGTCGGTCGTCACCCGAGGCTCAAGCTGCGCAATCTGCTCGGCATCGACAGCAGTTACAGAACAACCCAGGTCCAGCGCGCGGTTCGCCCGCTCTGCTGCCGTTTCGTCCCGGGCGAGCGGGGACAACTCCAGCAAGCCGTTCACGCGCCAGTCAAAGGAGAACTCGGGCCGTACGGCAAACTTCGCCCACTGGTCGCGCCCCTGCTGAGCGAGTTCATGCAGTTCCACGTCTGGACACCGCAGAGCGAACGCACTGGGCCACAAGGCACCCGTCCCGTGCTCGCTGCCAGCCCCCAGCCGTGGCTCCTCCGCAATGACTTGGACAGTGACTTTGCGCTCAGCGAGGAAATACGCCGTCACCAATCCCAGCAAACCGCCGCCGACGACCAAAACCTCGCAGTTGGAGGCGAGAACATCGGAATGATTGAGAACGCGCCGATCGTCTGGAGAGAGGGTTTCCAGCCAGGGAGACATAAGGGGGATTGACCCAATGACCAATGAAACAATGCCCAATGGAGTTAGACCCATGAGCACCAATTGGGCATTGGGACATTGGGGCTTCGTTTTTCAGTGTTTCCCGTTTGAGGCAGCGGCCTTGGCGAGGATCGCCTTCAGCACTGCCGGCGGTGACATCGGCAGCGTCTGCATGCGGACGCCCGTGGCGTGGTAAATGGCATTGGCCAGCGCGGCCGGAGGCGGAACGATCGGGACTTCACCAACGCCGCGAACACCAAAGGGATGGCCGGGGTTCGGGACTTCCACGATGATCGTGTCGAGCAGGGGCAGGTCGTAGCTCGTGGGCATGCGGTAGTCGAGGAAGCTGGCGTTGCGCATCGTGCCGCTGGCGTCGTAGAAGTATTCTTCGTTGAGCGCCCAGCCGATCCCCTGAGCCACGCCGCCCTGCATCTGGCCTTCGACATAAGCCGGGTGAATGGCCGTTCCAACATCTTGAACGAGTGTTGAGCGGAGGACCGTCACTTTGCCCGTGTCGACATCGACTTCCACGTCGACGACATGCGTGGCAAAGGCGCCGCCACAGCCATGCGGGTCGACCGCCGCGTAGGCCACAATCGCTTCGCCGGTTTTGGTGATCTGAGCCGCCAGTTCCTTGAATGTGAATTGCTTGCCCGCCGGACCAACGATCGTGCCCTCCTGGTAGCTCACGGTGGCGGGTTCGACTTCCCAGATCTTCGCGGCCCGCAGGCAGCATTGGCGCTGAATCTCGAGGCCGACCTGGTAGGCCGCATGGCCCGTGGCAAACGTCACCCGGCTCCCGCCCGTGACGTCGGTGTAGCCAATGCTGTCGGTGTCCACCACCCGTGGCACAATCTGTTCGGCGGGGATGCCGAGAGTTTCCGCCAGTTGCATGGCGAGCCCGGCCCGGCTGCCACCAATGTCCGTCGAGCCTTCCAGCAGGACCACGCTGCCATCGGGATTGACCGTGGCCGATGCGGCCGATTTCAGCCCGGCGTTGAACCAGAATCCGGTGGCCACGCCGCGGCCCTGGTGCTTGCCCGTCAGCGGAGTCTTCCAGTGTTCGCTGTTCTTCGCGGCGTCCAGCGTTTCGATCATCCCAATCCGCGGATAGACCGGCCCGTCGACGCGCCGCGAGCCCTCCTTCACGGCATTTTTGAGACGAAATTCCAGCGGATCGAGTTTCAGCTTCTCGCACAGCTCATCGACAAGCGTCTCCACGGCGAACGCCGCCTGCGTGGCACCCGGAGCGCGGTAGGCTGAAGTCTGTGGTCTGTTGACACAGACATCGAAGCCGTCAACTTTGGCGTTGGGGATCTCGTAGCACGAGAACACGCACATTGCCGCCGCACCGACGGGTGAACCCGGGTAACCACCGGCTTCGAAGGCAATGTAGGCCTCGCCGGCAACGAGCTTGCCGCTGGCGTCGACACCCAGTTTGATCTTCATGTAGGAACCGGGCGTCGGACCGGTCGACTCGAACACATCGGCGCGGCTCATCACCAGTTGCACGGGCAGGCCGCTCTTGCGGGAGAGCGCCGCGGCCACGGGTTCGAGGTAGACCCGAATCTTGCCGCCGAAGCCGCCGCCGATCTCCATCGGCACCACTTTGACCTTCGAAATGGCCACATCCAGCAGCTCGGCCACCTGCTGCCGCGTCGTGAAGATCCCCTGCGTGCTTGTCCACACCGTGATGTGGCCATCGGCCGTGTACAGCGCCGTGGCATTGTGTGGCTCGATGTAACCCTGATGCACGGTGGCCGTCGTGAACTCCCGCTCCACGATGTGGGCGGCGTTTTTAAAGCCGGCTTCCAGATCACCCTGCTCAAAACGGAAGTGCCGCGCCACATTGCTCGCCGTCGTCGACTTTGTCCCCAACTCGTCGGTGAAAACATCGTCATGCAGCAATGGGGCACCCGGCTTCATTGCCTCCCGGATGTCCATCACGGGCGGCAGGAGTTCGTACTCCACCTTGATCAGCGCCGCCGCTTCTTCCGCGATGTGGATGGAATCAGCGGCGACGGCCGCGATGGGGTGCCCGCGGTACAGGACCTTGTCACCCGCCAGACAGTTGTTGCTCAGGTGCTTCAGGTTGACCGCACCTTCGCCCAGTTCCAGAATCGTGTTGCCCGGCTCCCGCAAGTCCTTGTGCGTCACCACGGCCCGGACACCTGGCAGCTTTGCCGCCGCGGACGTGTCGACGGATTTGAGCTTCGCATGCGCGTGCGGACTGCGGACCAGCACTCCGTAGATCATCCCCGTGGGGTGAATGTCAGACCCATACTTCGCCCGGCCGGTGACCTTGTCGACGCCATCATGCCGGATCGGCCGGGTGCCGATGACTTTGTACTTCGGGTTCTCGGTGGTGCTGGCCATGGTGTCCCCCGTCTTGTTTCGTATGACAGCGTGCGATGGCACGGCAGGTTTGCGGCGAAAACCTTCTTTCACCTGGCAGGTTGATGGGTCCGTGCCGGGTGAGTTGTACTCAAAATAATTTCAAATTTCAGATTTCAAATTTCACAGTCTGTACAGCAGCTTCGAACTGTCGGCTTCGCTTCAGCAGCCAGAAACGTAACGCTCGCCCCGCAGGCTGAGCATTAAGAAAAGCATTTTACTGTGAAGTTTGAAATCTGAAATCTGAAATTCGTCACTTACGGCTCGCTGATGTTGAACGATTCCCCGTTGCTCACGAGGCCGCCGCCTGTGTTTTGGCAGCTTCTTTCTTTAACCCTTTACCCACGCGGGCGGCGTCGAGGACGGCTCGGATGATCTTGTCGTAGCCGGTGCAGCGGCAGAGGTTGCCGGCGAGGTAGAAGCGGATGTCGTGTTCGGTGGGATCGGGGTTTTCGGCCAGCAGTGCCGTGGCCGACATGATGAAGCCGGGAGTGCAGATGCCGCATTGCAGGGCGGCGTTCTGCAGGAAGGCCTGTTGCAGTTCGTTCAGTCCCGAAGTGGGGGACACGCCTTCAATCGTCTGGAGTTTGGCTCCGCAGGCTTCGACGGCCAGCACCAGACAACTGTCGACGGGACGGCCATCCATCAGCACGGTACAGGCACCGCAGTTGCCGTTGGAGCAGCCTTCCTTGGTCCCGGTCAGGTCAAGTTGATTCCGCAGGACTTCCAGCAGCGTCTGCCGGGGCTCGCAGAGGAACTCGGTCTTGCGGCCGTTGATTTCTGTTTCGACGACGCGTTTCTTCGCCATGGTCTTCGATAACTCCGTGAGGAGAGCGACGTGAATGAATGAAACGGCCGGATTCAGGAGCGGGCGCGGTCGATCGAGGCTTGCAGCGAGCGCCGAACCAGCACTCCTGTGACATGGATGCGAAATTCCTTGGTGCCCCGCATGTCGTCGATTGGCGTGGCATGACTCCGCGCCAGCTCTGCGGCCTTGTCGAGCGAAGTTTCATCGGCGGGCAGGCCCGCCAATGCATCTCCGGCTGACTTGGCGAAGATCGGCGTGGGACCGACAGCCCCCAGGGCAATGCGGGCCGAGACGATTTTCTCTTTCTTCGCATCCAGCACCACGGCGGTTCCCACTCCCACCACCGCGATGTCCATCTCGTTGCGGGGAATGAACCGCACATAGTGCGAGCCGCTGATGGCCGGACGCGCGGGGAACTTCAATTCAACGAGAATCTCTCCGGCTGCCAGCACGTTCTTCCCCGGCCCCGTGCAGAAGTTCTCGACGGGAACTTCGCGTGTTCCCTCTGGCCCGGCGATGACAGCCACGGCACCCAGTGCAATGAGCGAGGGGGTGGAATCGGCAGCCGGTCCCGAATTGCAGAGGTTGCCGCCGATGCTGCCGCGGCTTTGAATCTGGATTCCGCCGATGATCCGGGCGCTGTCGGCCAGGGCCGCATACGCCTGGACCAGTCCTTCGTGCCCGTACACCTTGTAACAGGGAACAGCCGCCCCCAGCCGCAGGCCGCTGGCGGACAATTCCAACACGTTGAGTTCCGGAACCTTCTTGAGATCGACAAGCAGGTCGGGCTTGAGCCGGCCGACACGAATCTGGTCGATCAAGTCGGTTCCGCCCGCCAGGGGCCGTGCCGTTCCGTTCCGGCTGAGGAGTGCCACGGCATCCGCCACCGAATTGGGGGCCTCGTACTCAAAATCACGCATGACAGGACGACCTTGGAACGTGAAACTATCGACCTCGTCCCGTCATCCTATGGGACGGGGGGATCGTTGCAAGGGAACGGCGAAGAAAATTCGGGTCGATCCGCTGCGTCACTTCGCCGCCACGCGATCTGCCTGTGGGACATACTTCGGCAGCGACTGCGGCGCGAAAATCGGCTTGATTTGCGCCAGACGCATCCGGCCACCGTTCATCGGCACACTGACCCAGTCTTCACCCACAAGGGGAGAAGCGTATTTCAGGAAATCGTCGGTGACATCGTTGCCGCTTTGAGAGATCCAGTTCGACGGGAAATGGCGTTCGCTGTTGGCCACCAGGGGCAGCGGAACCTTGTCGTATCGCACCCCGTAGACATCGCCAGGATTGCGCAGAATGGTGGACATGAAACCGCTCTCGCCAGCCGCCGCCAGCAGCGCCGCCTTCTGGCCGACTTTGTACGCCTCTTCGAGGTCGACGGTGGAGGCGTAGACCATGTTGTGCCGCTGGTCCGTCCCCGGCACATTGCACCGCGCGGCCCCCTTGGCGGCCAGGCCGCGTTCGTTCAAGCCGTTCACGAGCATTTGAGCCACGGTGACCTTGCTGGAACTGAACTGGGTGTGGCCGAAGGCGTCCTTGGTTTCGCCAATGTCGCCAATCTTGAGGCCCTCGCTCACCACCACAACACATCGTCCGGTCTTCTTGAGTTGGTCGTTGATATTGTCCGCGATCTGGCTCAGGCTGATGGGGCGTTCGGCCAGGTAAATCTGCAGGGGCAGTTCGCGGTGCGGATCGGCAAGACGGGCGGCGGCGGGAATGAAGCCGATGGCCCGGCCCATCGCCTGCAGCACCAGCACCGGGTCGGCAGGGCAACTGCCGGAGTTCTCTTCGTTGGCGAGCTGCACCATGTGCGACCAGTAGCGGGCGACGCTGCCGTAGCCGGGCGTATGGTCGATGATCTTGAATTCGCTGTCGCCGACATCGTTGTCGATTGTCTTGGGGACGCCCACCGCGACCAGGTCGACCCCGCGCTGCTGCGCCATCAGGGCCACCTTGTTCGCCGTGTCCATCGAGTCGTTGCCGCCGATGTAGCAGAAGTACCCAATATTGTGGGTCTTCACCACTTCGAGCACGCGATCAAAATCTTCCGTCTGCTTCTCCCGCAGCTTGTAGCGGCAGGTGCCAATGGAACCGGCGGCCGGTGTCGTCCGCAGCAGCGCGATCTCTTCCGCGGGCTGGGCCGACAGGTCCAGCAGCTCTTCCTTCAGCACGCCTTCGATGCCATGCCAGCCGCCATACACCGTGCCGATCTGCGGCAGGTCGCGGCAGGTTTCGACGAGACCCCGCAGGGTGTTGTTGATGACGGGCGAAGGACCGCCCGACTGGGCGACAAGCAGGTTGCGGGGCGTGGACACCGGAATGATTCCTCAACTGCGAACAGACAACTTTTATGGGACGCCGAGGGGCGGATCTCACGCGCACCGACGACTCCTCATCAGGCAACAAGCACACGCAGAGAGTATAAAAGCCCGCTTGCGGATTCCATCAGGCGAGAGGGAAGAGAATCTCGGCAATTGAGGTGCGAGTTCAAATTTCCTGCCCGTCGCGGATTTTGGCTGGCAACGATTCTTGGGAAAGCGTGAAACCGATCAGGAATCAAAGAGGATGCAAAAGGATGGGTTCGACGGTCTTCCAGCAACAACATCCTTTCCCATCCCCATTTAATCCTCTGCATCCTGTCCAATTCCCAGTCACATCCGTGCCAGAACCCACTATTCCCCTTCAAACAGCGGTGCCAACAGGTTGTCGACGGGGGCGAAATCGTCCGTCAGAATCTGGCCGCGGGCAAAACTGAGTATGGCAGGCATCTGACCGCCATCTTTCATTGGCCCGGCATCAGTTGTTTCGGACCAGGCAAATGGTGCTGTCGGCCAATGGCCGCCAGCCTGAACCAGGTTCTCGAAATTCAGCGGCCGCATTGAACAGGCGACGACGAATGTGTCGCGGTCGTTGGAAGGCCGGCCCTCGTTGCTCGTGAACACATAGACGTTGGGAAACACCCGTCTGACAGTGTTCACATACCGGCCCAGAAACTGGCCGACCCGTTGCGACCGCGAGCCCTCGGCCAGTTTGTCGACCGCTTCGGCAAACGGCGCGTCGTGGGGGGCGAGCTGTTTGAGCTTCGCCTGGGCCTCGTCCGACATCATTCCACGGTAACCAAGGATAAGCCGGCCAGGGCCGCGCTCCAGTACTTCGACATCCAAAAACGGCGCGGCGGCGAGAGTCCAGTCGTCCCGGACAGTGGTCACCGGCAGGGCCGCAGGCAGCGGATGCAGATAGGCAAACCGCTCGTGGGTGGCGGTATAAAGCTGATGCACCGCATCGCGATAGACCGCCAGGTCGAGGATTTCCCGGCCATTCAACCTGGCCAGATCCGCCAACCCTTTCCGCGTTTCAGGCGTCATTGCTTCGTTGTACCAGAGTTCATATTTGTCCCCATCCGACCAGCGGATCTGCAGTTTTTCAAACGGTTTGGCCGCGGGACACCAAGCTCCCACCACGAAGTTGGTCGGCTCCAAAGACACGGGGATCCTGCCAGCGCAGGTCACCGTTCCCGAACCAATCTCCTGGCTGGCAGGTGGGAACTCCGTGCGCGGGAAGATGTCGATGATGTTGACCAGGTACACCCCCTCCCGCGGGCTCAGCAGCGCTTTGACCTTCTGGCTGAACTCCTCCGTGGTGAGGTGCCAGGGCACGCTGTAGTGATTGAAGGCGTCGCCGTAGACAAAGTCGTAATGCACCGCCTCAGCCGGAGCCACACGGGCGTTTTTGTGCAGAACATCGTCAATAAACTTACGGGCGTCGGCGACGTGCGACCGGACTGCCGTCAACTTCGGATCCGCCGGCAACCCCATCGCGATCTGCACGGCCAGAACCACGGCGGGGTCAATCTCGGCCACATCAATCAATGGCTTGTTGGGGAATTTGGCTTCGATCCATCGGGGAAACACAAACCCACCGCCACCAATAAACAGCGTGCTGGTATGCCGCGACTCCCGATAGAGCTGGAACACGTCCTCCATGTACGCCTTTTGCTCGTTCGCCAGGAGTATCAGGCCCATCGCCTCCTCCAGCGACAGCGGCTTGTCGCACACGATCTCGCGGACGAACGGGTCGTAGCGGACTTTTTCGGCGATGCTCAACGGAAACTCAACGCCTTCCGGCAGTTCCTGCAGTGGTGTTCCCAGCGACTCGCCTTGTCGGACGTGGGATAGTGTCCAAGCGGCGAGAACGGCGGTGCGAAATGTGCCCAGGCTGCCGAGGCCCGCGAGATCGCGCAGTTGGTGGTCGGACATTGCGCCCGTGATCTGCAATTTTTTTGTGGCTTGATCGTAGTTCACGCCCTCAGGCAGTTTTTCGTTGAACGCATCCTGGGGAACTTCGCGCAAAGTGATGCTGGACGTGCGCTGCCAACTGTTGGCGGAACGCTCGGTGATCCCCGCGTAAACCTGTTCGTAGTCGTAATTGAGCCGCGTGGGGTCGTCGGCATCCCAATAACTGTGCTGCAGGGCATCCAGCACCAGCACTTTAAACCATGCGTGGCGGTCATTGTCGTAATACGGCGCGACTCCGATCTCGGAGTAATTGCTCTCGTCGCGATACTCGTTCAGCGGATCGTTGCGGAGCTTCAGCGTCAGCCCCAGTTCCTGCAGGTTCTTGCCGAGTTCCATGCCCCAGAGCTTCCACGGGGTCGGTGTCTCTTCCTCCTTTGCCGCCGGAAGCCTTTTCGACGCCTTGGCCACGGGCTTGGGCGGATCCACCACTGCCCCGATGGCACCCGTCACCCGGCCGGTGCTGTCGGAAGTCGCGGCGACACAGAGGGTGACCGCCGCCAGAAATGGCAGTCCGCCACTCAAAATCGCCGAGCGCAGCGCCCATTGGCCAGCCGCGACGATCGCGCCCAGGGCCAGCAGCGCGCCGGCGGTGACCACGATGATCGCCCGGCTTCCGAAGACATCGATCAGGAAAAAGCCGGCCAGAAAAGTCCCGGCAATCGATCCCATCGCTCCCCACGCATATATGTTTCCGACCGTCATGCCGGTGTGCTGGGTCCGGCGCAGAGCCATGCTGGCGGTGACGGGCGAGATGGTGCCCAGGGCCACCGAGGGAGGCAAGAAGATGGCGGCCACGATGCCAATCACCCACGTTTGCCAGGAAACGAAGGTCCAGGGGTCGAGCTTGGCCGTCCATTGGTTGACGAACAGCACGCTGAATGTGAGCAGGCCCGAGATTAGGAACAGCCACGGCAGGATCCGGTGCGGTGCATAGCGGTCCGCCAGCCACCCTCCGAGGAAATTTCCGAAGCTTAACCCGGCCAGCACCACGCCGATGACCGACGTCCAACTGTAAAGCGACTGCCCCAGATGCCCGGCAATCAGCCGCGAGGCCGTCAACTCCAGCACCATGATGCACACGCTGGAGGCGAAGACGATCAGATTGCAGCCCACGAGCGCCCAGAAGTCGGAATTGAATCCGCGCAGCGCACCCGGCTTAGGCTGCCCGGCATCGGCAGGCACGCCGGCCGAGACAAGGGGCAGGGGAGGCGATGAGGAAGGTTCGCTGGGGGTCTGACTCATGAAACATTTCTCATTGGCGGGCGTGGCTCAAGACGTTGGCACTGACGTTGCCCGAATTGCCGCGAAATCGCAAGCGTCAGCCACATCTGTCATGAACGGCACAGTCCGCACGACCGGGCAGGCTTCCCGGGTTACCGCCGCCCACCTGCTTGACGAACCGTCAAGTCCGACACACGTTTCAATTGGGCTCGGAGTCTGTTTCCAATTCACACCGTCCGCGCATTACAGCCAGGTTATGACCATCACAGCCAGTCAGCCATTGATAGCAGCCAGCACCGTCCGCGGGTGGACGCTTGCGGGACGGGTGACCGAGGAGGGACCGGTTCGCAATTTCCCGTTGTCGCCGATGCCTTTTCGCGTTGGCCGGCGATCGGAAATGGAACTGACGCTTCCCCGCCAGACAATTTCCGGACACCACGCCGAGTTGTTCGAGCGGGACGGTGTGTTGTACATCCGCGACAACAACAGCACCAACGGCACGTTTGTGAACGGACAGCGGCTTGTCGGCGAATGGGAACTGCAGGAAAACGACTTGGTGCAGTTTGCCGACGCGCCGTTCCGCGTGAACGGCACTTTGAGCGCCTCGCCGTCGCACACCCGCTGCACCGATGCCTGCGACCAGGCCATGGCCTTTGTGCAGTTCGACCGGTTGATCAGCGGCAACGCGATCATCCCGCACTACCAGCCGATTCTGGACTTGAGCAACAACAGCACCGTGGCTTACGAAGTCCTGGTCCGCAGCCGGCTGATTGGTCTGGAAACACCAATGTTCATGTTTACGGCCGCGGCCCAGCTCGGGTTGTCGACCGAACTGAGCGAGGTGGCCCGCCGCGCCGCCCTCGAGGAAAGCGGTCTATTCCCCAACCCCGCCCACCTGTTTCTCAACACGCATCCGAGCGAATTGAACGTCGAGAAGTTGATTGAGTCTTGTGCCGACCTGCGGAATTTCGGCACGCATCAGCCCCTGACGATTGAAATTCACGAGGGGGCCATCACCGAGGTGGCCGCCCTGGAAAAACTCCGCAACGGCCTGGCGGCGCTGGATGTCTCTCTGGCCTTCGACGATTTCGGTGCTGGCCAGGCCCGCATTGCCGAACTGGCTCAGGTTCGTCCGCGGTATTTGAAGTTCGACCGCTGCATGATCAGTGAACTGCATCTGGCTGACGCATCGCGGCGGCACGTGGTTGCCAGCCTCGTTTCCATGGCTCATGACGTGGGCATCATCACCCTCGCCGAGGGCGTTGAAACGGCCGACGAACACGCGGCCTGCGTGGATGCCGGCTTCGCCCTCGGGCAGGGATACCTGTATGGAAAACCGATGCCGGCCACCCATTACCTGAACCCCTCGCCGGCCTTATGAGGTCCCGTGGGCTTTCGTCGGCGGACCAAACTGCACACGTTCTGTTCACTTGAGGTAGTTTTCTGATGACCACCGCCACGCAGCAACCCTTCGCCGTCGATGCGGGACTGTTGCGCTCGCTGCTCACCGAAGATGCGTTTCAACCCCTGGAGCCGGCCACCAGTGAAGAGGCCGGCCTCAGCGAGTCGCTCGTTGAGTCGCTGATCTGCAAGACCCTGTGTGCGCGCGGCAGCACCACGGGGCGCGCCTTGTCGACCAGCATCTGCCTGCCCTTCAGCATCGTCTCCCGCACCCTCGAGACGCTGCGGGGACGGAAAATCATCGGCCACGCCAGCGCCGCCAGCTTCAACGACTTCATGTACGTACTGACCGACAAGGGGCTGGAACGGGCGCAGCACATGCTCCGCGAATGTTCCTATGTCGGTCCCGCTCCGGTCCGGCTGGCGGAATATGTGGTCTCCGTCGCCGCCCAGTCGATCGCCCACGAAGCGCCGAACCGCGAGCGGCTGGCCAAGGCCTGCGCTGGGATCTCGGTCGACCCGAAGCTGTTTCAGTGCCTGGGACCCGCCATCAATGCCAGCGGCGGGCTGTTCCTGTACGGCGCTCCCGGCAACGGCAAATCGACCCTGGCCCGGCACATTACCTCCTGCTTCGGGCAAAAAATCTGGATTCCCCACGCGATCATTGAGGTAGGGCAGATCATTCGCTTCTACGACTCGCAGTTTCATCACCTGGCCGAAGAATCGGCCGAGGGACCGCTGCGGACCTCCAGCGTCGACCGCCGCTGGGTGCAGATCACCCGGCCGACCGTGATCGTCGGCGGCGAACTGACCCTCGACAGTCTGGAACTGCGGCACCACGCCGAGTCCAACGTCTGCGAGGCTCCCCTGCAAATGAAAAGCAACTGTGGCTGCCTGCTGGTGGACGACTTCGGCCGCCAGCGGATCGCACCAGCCGACCTGCTGAACCGCTGGATTGTTCCGCTGGAATCACGCCACGATTATTTGACGCTGCCGACGGGCAACAAGATCCAGGTTCCCTTCGAACAGCTCGTGATTTTCTCGACCAATCTCGAACCGGAAGACCTGGTGGACGAGGCGTTTCTGCGCCGCATCCCCTACAAGATCCACGCCACGGATCCCACCGACGAAGAGTTCCATCACCTGTTCCGGCTGTACTGCAAGAAGTTCGGCTGCGAATACCGCAAGGAAGTGGTGAACTATCTCCTCGAACAGCACTATCGCAGTTGCGGCCGGGCCAAACGCCGCTGTCACCCGCGCGACCTGCTGTCACAGGTCAGGAACTACTGCCGCTACAACGGCACCCCGCTGGAACTGCTGCCCGAATACTTCGACATCGTCGTCCAGAGCTATTTTGCCATGGTGTTGAAGACGAAGCACGAACACGCGTGACCGACGCGAAGAACCCAGCCTAAAGACCGGTTTCTGAACTCGACTTCAACGGGCAACGCCACGCGGGCGTGGCTCGCCAGGATATGGTTATGCAGACGCTTCAGAACAATGCCAGTGGCTTCGACCGCCACGAGCCGCTGCCGGGTTACCGGACGCTGGACCTGCTGGGCCGGGGCGGATGCGGCGAGGTGTGGCGGGCAATCGCTCCAGGCGGCATCGCCAAGGCGATCAAGATCATCTACGGCGAGGATCCCTCGCGCGTCGCCAATGAAATGCGGGCCCTGGCCCGCATCAAGGATGTGCGACATCCGCTGCTGCTGTCCATCGAACGCATCGAGATGGTGGGCGGCAACCTGGTGATGGTGACCGAACTCGCCGACCACAGCCTCAAAGACCACTTCCTGCGATTGCGGGAGGCCGAAGCCGTTGGCGTCCCCCAGGAAGAGCTGCTGCAGTACATCGCCGACACGGCCGACGTTTTGGACTTTCTGTACGACAAGTTTTCGCTCCAGCATTTGGATGTGAAGCCGGAAAACATCCTGATCGTCAGCGCCCGCGCCAAGCTGGGTGACTTCGGGCTGGTGAAAAGCCTCTACGAACGATCTGCCTCGCTAGTGGGCGGCCTGACCCCCACCTACGCGCCGCCGGAACTGTTCGAAGGCAAGCCGACGCGTCAAAGCGACCAGTACAGCCTGGCAATCGTCTACATGCAGATGCTGACCGGCGTGTTGCCCTTCTCCGGCAGCAGCATGGCGCAGATCGCCACGCAACACCTGCGCGGCGTCCCAGACCTGTCGGTGCTGCCTTATCGCCAGCGGGCAGTGATCGCCCGGGCCTTGTCCAAGGAGCCGGGGCAGCGATATGAGAGCTGCATGGCCCTGGTCAAGGCGCTGCGGGCGACAGTTGGGGAATCTGCCGGCGAACGCTCGGACGTCAGCCTGGATGTCTGCACCCTGGGGTCGCGGGGTGAGCCCGCCAACAGGCAGGCCGCCACCAATAAGAAATCGCCGACCAGGGCGGCGACCAAACCGGTCAGCCCTCTGCCCCCGGTTCCGGGAAAAGAGACGGACGGCAGCCCGGCCATTCTTGTGGGAGTCGGCGGGGCAGGTGTTGAGGTGCTGGCCAAGGTTGTGTCGCGTCTTCGCGACCGGTTCGGTGCCCCCGAGAACTGGCCCCCCGTCGAAATGCTGCTGTTGGACACGAACTGCAAGGCGATTTCGTCGCACTTTCAGGAGGCCGAACTGGCACGCGTCCACGTGATGCCCATCCCTCTGCGTTCCGCCGAGGACTACGGGGCGACGGGCAATGAGCACTTGCGCTGGCTCGGCCGACGGTGGTACTTCAACATCCCGCGCGACCTCTCCACCGGTGGCTTCCGGCCCTACGGCCGCCTCGCGCTGATGACCCATGCCCACGCGGTTCGCGAAGCCCTGGCGGGCGTCGTCGGACGCGCCAAGCGGCGCTCGCCGGGGGCGGTCCCACGCGTGATGCTGGTCAGCTCCATTTCCGGCGGAACCGGGGGCGGCGCGATTCCCGATCTGGCCTATGCGCTCCGCGGCGAACTCAAGTCGCGGGGGCTGCCCGATGAGAATCTGGAGGGTCTGCTCCTGCATTCCACCGCCCGCAGCAACGCCGAGCGCGACAAGGCTCGCGCGAATGCGTACGCCACGCTCAGTGAACTCAATCATTACAGCCGACGTGGAGCCCACTATCCGGGTGAGCCACTGCTCGAGACACCGCCGTTTCATGGCGACAATTCCACCTTCGGCACAATCCACCTGTTGCACCTGGGCGATGGCCTGGGCCAGCACGACTGGGATCTGGCCACCGATCGTGTGGCGGAACTCGTCTACTGTGCAAACTTCACTCCGGCCCGACAAATCCTGAATCCCACGCCGGCCCAGCGCGGTGAAGACGCCGCCCGGCGTGGACGCGTGCGTTCCTGCCACGTTCTATCACTGGGTGCCGGCACCAGCGCGACGATCGCCCAGGCAGCACAGATTGCATGCAGTGATGTGGTCAAACTGTGGCGTGAAGGGGCGCACACCAAACTGTCCTCAAGCTCATCGACTCCGACGGCAGTCATGAAGTCCCGGAGCAGCCACTCGGCGACGCGTGCCGCCAAGGTCGAGGCCGCCGTGCGGGCGGAACTGACCCGCTGCAAACTCGACGGCGAAGACCTCGTCGCCGACTGTGCCCGGGTGCTGGAGATGGAGGTGGGCGGCGTGGGGCAGTTCGTCGAAAAGATCATCGACCAGATACTGTCGTCGACGGCATCGATCACCGACAACTCGAAGCGCATCGACCGGATCCTCGAAGGGATCGAGATGGTGCTGCAGTGCGAGACCGAGGGCGATCCCGAAGACTCGGCCGATCAACCGTTGTTCCCGCAAATCGTCAGCCGCCTGAGCATCCGCACCCAGTCCCGTGCCGATGCCTTCATCGACTGGATCAAAAGCCTGGTCGACTCCCGGGCGGTGCGTGTGGATGGGGCCCGTGAGCATGCCGCGGAAACCCGCTCTTTGTTGCTGGATACCTGCCTCACAATTCTGTCGCAGTCGTCGACTCTGCACGGGTCGGCGATGGCGGTGGCGGTGACGCTGCGGTCGGATGAGCCACAGAAGCAGGAGAAGAGCGGCATCGTGGGCTGGATGATGCGTCGCAAGGCTCCGGACGACAAGGCCCGCGCCGTGCTGTGCATCTATGTCGAGACACGGCTCAAAGAACTGCTGCTCCGGGCTGCTGAAAAGCGTTTGCGCTACGTTGATGCCAACGTCACCCAGTTGATCGACCAACTGGATCATCTGGCGCGCGGGCTGGGCCAGCTCTGCCGCCCCGATCGGGAACTTCAGGCACTGGTGGAATCGTCCGACGAACCGCCGCGCGATTCCGACTCGGTGATCGACGGTTACCGCCAGAAGATGCTGCAGATGCTGCGTCAGCGGCGGCCCGACATCGCGGTCCGCATTGATGAATCCATCCAACAGGAAGTGTTCGGCGACGGGCCGGGACTGCGGAGGCTGCTGGACCCCGATGCCGAGGCGCAAAAACTGCTCCTGCGACCTCTGGCCACATCAGCCCGCCAGGCTGTTTTGGAATGCATCCGCGACATCAGTTGCCAGTTGATCGGCGGCAACCGGGCGGAGTCCGTCCAAACGAACAGCTTCGATCTGGCGCAGATCATCGCTTCCAGCCTTCCTGCCGGCAGCGACGACCAGAGGTTCAACACCCAGTTGCTGATCGTACCCGACAACGTCGACCTCGCGGAGCTGCGCGAGCGGCTGGCACCAACGCATGCCAACCTGAGCATCGTTTCGGGCCACAAATGCGATGTCACCCTGTGTGGCATCGACAGCCGCACCTCCCTGGCGCGGATCGCCGCTGGGATTATCGGCGGCGTCGAAGTCTACAAGGAACTGGCCGCCAAGCTCCACACACGGGTCGATTTTGAATGGACGCCACTGGCTGAAAACGATGACGATTCTGACGCCGCCCCCGAGGCCAGCCGCGCGGACGAAGTTGCCGACTCATCCCCAACCGTGAGCAAGACCATGGTGATCACGGCCTGATGCCGCCGGGGATCTTCCCGAACTACACCCCGTTGAGGATGGGCAGCGTCGGCAGCGCCCGCTTCTGGGACCGCTTCTTTTTGCGCGGTGGCAGCACCGCCTCGGCATACTCCCAGATCTGTTCGGGGGTTTCGAACAGCCGGTCGTAGAGGAAGTCGTTGTCGTACTCGCACTGCGCCGTGGTGTACTCGCGGCAGATCTCTGGACGGTCCTGGTAGATCCCGCAGCGGTGGTCGGCCAGCAGATGCTGACAGTCGGAATGGACCGCGACATACCAGGTGTTGTTGTCGACAAAGATCGACACCCGGCCATGCAGCATGAACCACCGCATGTTGTCGAAGTCCTTCCAGGTGGTCGGCGTCTCATACGGCAGCGCGAAATACCGGCAGCAGCGGGCCGTGCAATAAGTACACAAGACCTCGCCCGCCGGCAGATTCTTGCGACGCATCGTGGTGGGGGGCATGAAACTTTCCAGATTGACGTGACGACTTCGACCGAAAATGTGCTCGCAAAACCGGCCTGTTCTATCCTGGCACCAGTCCACATCACCGCTTGGTCACGCACTCATCAAAGTTCAGCAGTGACTGAATCAGCACTGTCAGTGACGCGTGTTCGGCGGCGTTGAGTTTCGTATCGCGCGGGGCTTCGCCAGTTGCCAATAGCAATTCCGCATCGGCTGGGGCGGCGGCGAAATGGGTTCGTTGCTCGGTCAGAAGCAACTGGAGTATTCTCGATTCGCGGTCGGTGGGTGCCCGTGTGGTCAGCAGGCGAAATGCGGAGTGAATCCGCTCGCGCTCGGCGGGTTCTGTGTCGCCGGGAGTTGCCAGCAGCAGCTTCTGCGCGAGGACCCGGGCGGCCTCGACATACTGGGGGTCATTCAACAACACCAGCGACTGCAGCGGCGTGGCGGTTCGCTCACGCCGCACCGAACAGACTTCGCGGCTGAGGGCGTCAAACGAAAGCATGCTGGGCGGCGGTGAGGTCCGTCGCCAGAAGGTGTACAGGCTGCGGCGGTACAACCCCGGTCCCTTCGCCTGGACATAGCTCTTGCCGGTCCCCGATTCTTCCCACAGCCCGGCCGGTTGATACGGCCGGACACTCGGTCCGCCGATCTCCGCGTTCATGAGGCCGCTGATCGCCAGGGCGTTGTCACGAATCTGTTCGGCCGGCAGACGATACCGCGGGCCGCGAGACAGCAGGCGGTTCTCCGGATCTTCTTCGTGCACCTGCGGATTTTTGGGCACGGAGGACTGCCGGTACGTGGCCGACAACACGAGGTCCTTCAAAAACGCCTTCACATTCCAGCCGGAATCGATGAAGTGCCGCGCCAGCCAATTGAGCAGTTCCGGGTGCGTGGGTGGCTGGCCCTGGGCACCGAAATCTTCGGTGGTGGAGACCAAGCCACGGCCGAAGGCCATCTGCCAGAAGCGGTTGACGGCGACTCGCGCAGGCAGCGGATTTTGGTCATAAATGAGCCACTGGGCGAAACCCAACCGCGTCCGGGGAAGGTCGGGTGGGAAGGGCAGAATGCTTTCCGGCGTGTCAGGGCCGACCACTTCACCACGGTCGAGATACGAGCCACGCTTCAGGACGTGGACGGTTCTTCGCTTGGACAGTTCTTCCATGGTCATGATCTGCCGGACCTGGCCGACCAGCTCATTTTCCTGCGTGCGGAGGGCCTGCAACGCCGTGACTGCCGCCAGGTACTCCGCGTCATGCCGTGCCAGATAATCGGCAAACTGCGCGGGTTCGTCCGTGGGAGCCGGGACTTGGGCCACGGCAGCGACCTCCAGCGGCGTCAGGTCACGGTCAAAGACGAAAAGATCATCAATCGCCCCTTCCTTGAAGCCGGAATCACGAAACCTCGCCCCAAGCGCCAGATGAACGCTGGCCACGTCGTAGTCACCCCACTCCTGACGATAGACGATATCGCGCGTCAAGTGGTCACGGACGACTTCAATCGCCGCCATCTTGCCGTTCACGTACAGCTTCAAGCCCGCGGCGTGGCTGCTGCCATCATAAGTGACTGTCAGTTGCGTCCATTCCCCCTCTGGAATGGCATCCTTCGTTTTGACCTGAATGGCATTGCCCGGCCAGAAATGGACCAGAGAAAACGTTGGGATGCCGCTGTCGAGGGTCAGTGCATAACCGCGGTAGGCCGCGTCTTCAGGTGCCCGTGTGCGATGCAAGATCACCTGCCGGGGCTTAAGCGGTCCTGGCTTGAGCCACAGTGAAAAACTGAACGGACTGGTGCGGCCGAAGGCCCCTGCTGGGGCACAGGAGAATTCGTCATCGCCATTGAACTGCAGGGCCTGCCCTGTCTTGCCGGCGACAAGGGCATTGCCTCCCTGCGGTCCCAACCCTTCAAACCGAAACTCGGCCGCCGCTCTGGGGGCTGGCGAATCCTTCGTGTCGGCTGCAGCTTTCCAAGTTGTGAAGCGTTCGCGGGCGGCTTCTTGGACTTTTGCCAAGACAGCTTCCTGAGCGGACATCTTCTCCAGCAAATCCCGATGCTTCGCTTCCTGGTCGCCTTCGTAGAGCAGGAGCGCTGGGGTGGGCGTGGCTTCGGTAAAGTGCGAATACAGGCCGTGTTCATCAATGCTGTTGAAGAACGCGCCAAGCTGATAGTAGTTCCGCTGCGTGATCGGGTCGTACTTGTGGTCGTGGCACCGCGCGCATTCGAAGGTCAGTCCGAGCCACGCTTCGGCATTGGTGTGGACGCGGTCGGAGACATACTCAACCCGATACTCTTCCTCGGTGCTGCCGCCTTCGTTCGTCTGGCGGTGCAGACGGTTGAAGGCGGTTGCCAGCCGCTGGTCTCGGGTGGCATTGGGCAGCATGTCGCCCGCCGTTTGCCAGACCATGAAATCGGAATACGGCAAGTTTTGATTGAAGGCCCGGATCACCCAGTCGCGCCACGGCCAGACATGCATGTCCCGGTCGGACTGGTAGCCATAGGTGTCGGCAAACCGCGACACATCGAGCCAGTCGTTCGCCATCCGTTCGCCGTACGCAGGCGAGGCCAGCAGCCGGTCCACAACGGCTTCATACGCCTGCGGCGTCGAATCCGCCAGAAATGCGTCGATTTCGGCGAGTGTGGGAGGCAACCCGGTCAGGTCAAACGTGACCCGGCGCAGCCATTTCTCCCGCGTGGCTTCGACCGCCGGCTCGAGGCCTGCCTGCTGCAGGCGTGCCAGCACAAAGGCATCCAGCGGCAAACGCACCCAATGCTGCGGATCTGCCGGCTGGGGGACAACCACGGCTTTGGGAATGGGTCGAAATGACCAGTGTGGCTGATATTCCGCCCCTTCCGCCACCCAGCGCTTGAGTAATTCCTTTTGATGGAGCGTCAGCGACTTCAGCGAATCCGGCGGGGGCATGACCTCCTGCGGATCTTCCGAGAAGATCCGCGTCACCAATTCGCTGTCGGCCGGCTTGCCCGGCACAAATGCCTTGGTCCGGACGGCGTCTTCCCGACGGTCCAGCCGCAGGTCCGCCTTCCGCGTGGTCGAATCCGGCCCGTGGCACAAAAAGCAATTGTTCGACAGGATCGGCCGGATGTCCCGATCGAATTCCACTTTCGGTGCATCCGCGGCAGGCAGCGGAGAGGCCGGGAGCACCCAGCAAAGGGCGATTCCAATCGCAGTCTTCAGGCAGCGGGCAAGCATCATTTGGCACCGGTTGGCAAAACATGAGGCAGGTCCATCGTAGTTCACGCCAACCGATCGACGAAAGTCTCGGAGAGAGATGGGCGCTGGGCGGGAGGGCGACGTGGCAGCGAGGCTCCAGCTCGTGCCGAGCCGGATCGGCGGTCTCATGCCGGTCCTCGCCGTGGGGGCAATCGCGGCAACTGGAGTTCAAGCCAGTCCGGTTCTATAACTTCCGTTGATTCGCCTGCCGCTCTGTGAAGATTTGTGGATTCTTGACGAGGGTCGACTGATGACAATGCCCAGCTATTTGTCAAACCGAAGGCAGGCTGTTGTGCTGGTCCGCTCCATGATTCTCGCCATGGTGGCTCTGATCAGTTGGAACTCGGTGGGGTTCTCGACAGAGCCTCCGCCGCGGGCGATCAAGATTTGGCCGAATTTGGCACCCGGCGAAACCACTGATCTGTCCGGTACCGCACTGCCCAGGCGCCCGGAGGAGCATCCTCCGGCCACACGCGTGGGTGAGATCACCCAGCCGATGCTGGAGGTGTTTGAGCCGGCTGAGCCACGGGAGCCTAAAACCGCCGCGCTGATCTGCCCGGGCGGGGGTTACAACTATGTGGTCACCGACAAGGAAGGATCTGAAGCCGCGCTGTGGCTCAACTCACTCGGAGTCACGGCCTACGTCCTCCACTACCGGACCAAACTCAAGGAGGGCAAGGAGCACTGGCGGCGGCCGTTGCAGGATGCTCAACGGACGATGAGCCTGTTACGCGGCGGTACGGTCGAACCCAAATTTGAGCGAATCGGTATTCTGGGGTTCTCGGCGGGTGGTCAGTTGGCCGCACTCGTGGCAACGCGCTCGGGTGAGCGCGAGTATGCTCCGGTGGACAAGGTCGACGAACAGTCCTGCCGGCCGGACTTCGCCATGCTGATCTACCCGTGGCAGCTCTATGAACCCGCCACCGGAAAGCTGATCCCGCAACTTACGGTGACGACCACCACGCCTCCCGCGTTTCTGGTGCATACCGACGACGACAGCTCGACCTCGCTGGGCAGCGTGTTTTTCTATGCCGCGCTGAAGCAGCAGAAGGTCCCGGCCGAACTGCACATCTTTCGCAACGGTGGCCACGGTTACGGGCTGCGGCCGGTGGCTGGCTCCCGCGTCGACAGCTGGCCCGGTGCTGCCGCGGCGTGGTTGCGGCAATAGGGCGACCGATGGCCGAACGCGCCGGATTTGCCGGTTGAGCCGGAAATGCGGTTGCGCAGCGAAAACTCAACCTCACTCGTTGACTGCGCCCATCGCAAAGCACCAAGCGGCACACCATGTGTAGCCAGCTTATGAGCAGCATCCGCGCCTGACATCCGAACAGCCACTCGTCGCGGCCCGGATGGCGACAGACCCATGAGGTCAGGCAGGTTGCGCGGTTCAAGACTGTTCCAGTTCGACCATGATCTGGAGTCCGGCAGGCGCAAAGGTGTCAAGCGATGGAAGCGGGCGCTTCAAGTCATGAACAACCACTGGCAGCGAGCCTGGCCACCATCCGACCGGGTGCGGTGCCCGAACCGCTGACCTGGCGCGCCGGCGTGGCGCTGGTCATCATCCTGCTGCTGGCAGTCGCCCTGCGCTGGCCGCTGTTGCCGGCGTCCTACCTGACCGTCGATGAGTCGATGCATGTCCAGGTCGCCAAGGAGCCCACATTCCTGGCGGCATGGCAGGCGAGCCGCGTTCATACGCATCCGCCGCTGTATTTTCTCGTGTGCCACGCGGTCTGGCGGCTGGGTTTTCATGAAGAATGGATGCTTCGAATCCCGTCGCTGGTGTTTGGGATCGGCGCGCTGCTGGCAGCTTTTGGCTGGCTGCGGGAACTAACCGGCAACCGGGCGGCGCTCTGGACCACTGCGTTTCTCGCCGTTTCACCACCGCTGATTGATCTCTCGGCACAGATGCGGGGCTACACGCTGCTGGTGTGCCTGCTGTTCACCGGCCTGTGGTGCCTCGAACGGGCCTTTCGCGTGCAGTCCGCAGTGCAAATGCTGGCGGGTGGAATCGCGCTGGCGCTGGCGGTGCTGACGCACTATGCCGCCGTCTGGTGTCTGGCTGGAATCGGCATCTGTGGGTTGATGCGCTGCCTGTTCCAGACAAATTCTCGGTCAGTCTGGGTGACGTGGGTGGCGGTCCAGGCGGCTTTGCTCGGGCTGTGCGTGTGGCTCAAGGTGAGCCACGTGTCGACGTTCTCGGGTTCGGTGACCGAGTCGGAACTGTGGGTCTCGACGCTGGGTCCGAAACTGGCCAGCCAGCCGCTGCTGGGGGTGAGGTTCGCGATTTGGCGGTTGCTGCAACTGCTCGCCTATGTGGCCGGACAGGCAGCCGTGCCCCTGTTGCTGTTGATTCCGGTGGCCGCCACCGTCCTCTACCGCCGGCGTCGAAAGGCCGGACAGTCACCCGCATTGGGTGTCGAGGCGGTCGCGCAGGTGCTTGTGCCGGTGTTGTTCGGCATGCTGCTGTTGGTTTGGAAGATCTATCCCCTCAAGGCCGACCGGCATGCATTGTGGCTGCTGCCTGCCGTCTCCCTCGCGATTGCCGCCTGTGTCGCCGCTTTGATGAGCCGCGGCGGACTGCGCTGGATCGGCTCGTTATTGATGCTGCTGTGGCTCGGCTCGCTGTTGCGGACGACCTATCCACCCGTCAGCCCGGCCAGTCCGCAGGAATTTGCGGCAACTGTCGCCAAGTTCCGACAGCAGGTGCCACGTTCATCCATAGTCCTGGTGGATGATGCGACGCGCAATGTTCTGGATTACTACCTGGCACGTGACACGCTGAATCTCGGCAGCGTCGTGTGGCACCCAGAACTGGCACCGGTCCGCGCTCCGGTGATCACCCGCCGTGCCGCGGAGGGCGCGGCGGCGGAACAGGGTCTGGTGGAATACACCTTCGATGGCTACCAGGTGCTGTCCCTGCCAGTGGTTTTCCTCAGTGAGAGCCAAGTGTTCCCGTCCCGCAAGGCGTTGGAACAGGTGGCCGGCCTGAAGCCCGGCCAGGAGCTGTGGGTCTGTCATTTTGGACTGTTCGACCCGCGCAATTCGTTCGGTCTGGTGCAGCAGCGGCAGTTGCGGAACGTGCCACACACCATCGTCTGGCGGCGCGGGGAAAACACGCTGCTGCGGCTCGACCAAACCGTCTCGGACAAGCCGAGCGCGGCACCTCTTCAGACGCTGACTGCACATTGAGCACGTGAGTTTCATCATGAACACAACCGGTTCACGCGTCCTGGTGTTTGTCGTGGCTTATGAAGCCGAACGGCACCTCTGCCAGGTTTTCAACCGGATCTCGCGCGATCTCTTCAACCGACCCGATGTGCAGTTTTTGGTCAGCGACGACTGCTCGTCCGACCAAGGTCCGGGCCGCCTCAAAGAGTGGCTGCTGGAGGCCGGCATCGAGAATGTCAGTGTGGTGCGGACACCGGCAAACCAAGGGTATGGTGGAAACCAGAAGATCGGCTTCCGCTATGCCGTCGAAGCCGGGTTCGACCTCGTCATCCTGCTGCATGGCGATGGCCAGTATGCGCCGGAACTGCTCGGCAAGTTCATCGAAACCTGGAAAGAGACCCAATGCGATGTGCTGCTGGGCACCCGTATGCACTCGTTTCAAAGCGCGCGAAAAGGCGGGATGCCGCTCTACAAATACCTGGGGAACCGATCTCTGACGGTGTTTCAGAATGCCCTGACCGGCTTGGGACTGTCCGAATATCACACCGGCTATCGCGCCTATTCGGCGCGGCTGCTGCGGCAGATCCCCTTCGAATTGAACGCTGATGTCTTTCACTTCGACACGGAGATCCTGCTGCAGGCCGCCCACGTGCACGCCAAATTTGTTGAGATCCCGATCCCCACACACTATGGCGACGAGATCTGCCGGGTTCCCGGTCTCCGCTATGCCTGGGACGTGGTGAAAGCCACGCTCCAATACCGGCTGCACGGCTGGGGGATGGTCTGCTCGCCCCGCCTGCGAAATCTCGGCAACAACCGCTATCAGGACAAGACGCACGCACCGTGGAGTTCTCACAGCGTGGCGCTCAGCCTCCTCCAGAAACACAAGGTGCGAAGCGTCCTCGACCTGGGGTGCGGACCGGGACACGTGGCGCGGGGCTGCATGGATTTGGGAATGAGCGTCACGGGGGTCGACTGTCAGCGGCCGCCGGCAGAAGTCCCGCTGCGGTTCATCGAAGCCGATCTGGAGCGGGATGCGATTCCCGAG
Organism: Planctomycetaceae bacterium; assembly: GCA_021732845.1. Taxonomy (GTDB): domain Bacteria; phylum Planctomycetota; class Planctomycetia; order Planctomycetales; family Planctomycetaceae; genus JAKFUF01. Next base: position 79,302 of record JAKFUF010000080.1, read on the forward strand.
GCTCCCTCCTCCTACGACGCGGTGCTGCTCTTGGATGTGATTGAGCATCTCGCCGAACCCGAACAGTTTCTATTGAACCTGCGGCATGCCGATTCCGGTCTCAAGCCTGGCCAGCCCGCGCCGATGTTTGTGATCTCTACTCCCAATGTCGCCTTCCTAGCCATCCGGTTGAACCTGCTGCTGGGCCGGTTCAACTATGCCGAGCGGGGCATTCTGGACATCACCCACAAGCGGCTGTTCACCCGGAAGGCCTTGTTCCGCCTGCTCAAAGACTGTGGCTACCGCATCGAATATTCCCGCGGCATCGGCGTGCCGTTTGAAGCCGTCGTCGGCGGCTGGATGGGACGAATTCTCGGTTCGCTCGCCAGTGCCGGCGCGTGGCTCTGGCCCTCACTCCTGGGTTTTCAAACCCTCGTCGTCTGCCGTCCAACACCTGGGGTGCGGACGCTCATCAACCAACTGGAAAACGTCCACACCACGCCCGAATTCTCCCAGCAGGTGATGGCCCTGCGGACCGCGATTCAGCGCGACGCGAATGTCGAAGTTTCCGCCGTGTGAAGTTCAATCCTCTGACCACCATTGAGTCGTGCCATGAGTGCTTCTGCGACGGAGCTTGATTCTTCACGCCTGGCCTATCATCCCGAACTCGACGGCCTTCGAGGTGTGGCGATCCTGCTGGTGCTGGTCTTCCACAGCGGGTGCCCATGGCTGCCGGGCGGATACGTGGGAGTCGACTTGTTTTTTGTCTTGAGCGGATTTCTCATCACGGCCCTGCTGTTGCAGGAATGGCGGGCAACCGGGGGAATTGCCCTGCAGCGGTTCTACATGCGGCGGGCTTTGCGGTTGATGCCCGCCCTTGTCTTCCTGGTCGCGTGCTATCTGGCCGTCTGGGGGAGCAGCCCCAAGAATCGAATGTTTCATCTCTCCGAATCATTCATCGTGCTGACCTATGTCTCCAACTGGACCAGTGCTCTGGGGATGGGCCGCCCCGTCCTGCTCGGGCATACGTGGTCGCTTTCCACTGAAGAACAGTTCTATTTGCTTTGGCCCCCACTGCTGATCGCGCTGCTGAGGCGCTTCCGTCCCTCACGCCTTCTATTCATCCTGGCGCTCGTGGCCGCTGCCGTGATGATTGCCCGTCCGATCCTGGTCCTGCTTGGCACACCGCCGGCTCGCATTTATTGCGGACTGGACACTCGGGCCGATGCGCTGCTGATGGGATGCCTACTTGGATGCGCGGCGGGGACAACCTTCCTTCGGGCGCGGCGAACGTCCATTCTGGAAATGCTCTGGGCCTGCCTAGCTTGGGGCTCCCTGGCCGCGATTGCCGCCAATCTCAGTTGGAATTCGCCGGCGATGATGAATTGGGGGTTCTCGGCGACGACAGTTCTGGCTGGAGTCATCCTGCTGCACTGCCTGCGGCAACCAAACAGCCCAATTTCGCAACTCCTGCGCACGTCGGTGCTCGTGCGAACTGGCCAGATCTCTTACGCCATTTACCTCTGGCACTATCCGATCGTGTTTGTGTTGGGAATCAACGACAACCGGCCTTGGTGGGTTCGGCTGATTTTCGGCGGCGCGCTGACTTTCGCGATGGCCACAATCTCCCATCTTCTGGTTGAAGCGCCATTCCTCAAGCTCAAGGAAAAATGGACCCGACCTCGAACATCGCTTGCCGCAACACCCGCCTGAGGCTGCCTGCTAAGCTGCGGCCCGTCTGTTGGAACATCAATGCGTCGACCGCAATCGCGGATCCATCGCATCGCGGAGGCCGCTGCCAATCAGATTGAAGATGGTCACGGTGAGGAAGATCGCCAGACCGGGGAAGAGGACGAGCCACCAGTAGCTGTAGTTGCCCATCGCCAGCTTGAGCAGGGAGCCCCAGCTTGGTGCGGGAGGCCGGACGCCAAACCCCAGCAGACTGAGCATCCCCTCGGTAAGGATGGCATTCGCCACCCCAAACGGCGCGGCGACCAGCGCTGGCGACAGGGCGTTGGGCAGGATGTGCCGGAAGATGATCCGTAAGTGCGAGAATCCGTAGGCTTGGGCGGCGGTCACATAGTCGGCGTTGCGCTGCTTCAGGACCTCGCCGCGGATGAGCCGCGCGATGGTGGGCCAGCCGGTAATGCCGATCACGAACATGATGATCCAGATGCTGGGGCCAAGCAGAGCCACGAGCGTGAGGATCAGGAAGAACGAGGGAAACACCAGCACGACTTCGATCACGCGGTTGACCAGGATGTCGACCCATCCACCGAAGTACCCGGCCACCGAACCGACCAGGATGCCGATGGTGAGATAGATGCCGACGGCGACAAACCCCATCGTGATGGCCAGCCGCGTGCCGTACATCATCCGCACCAGCACATCGCTGCCGTTGTTGTCGGTCCCCAGCAGATGCGTGTGGCCGGCGGTGGCATGGTTCAAGTTCGATTCCTTGCGGAATCCCGGCTTCTTGAAGTTGATCGAGAGATCGTTCTGCGTCGCCCCGTATGGAATGAGTACATACCAGCCACGCTTGGTCTGCGGCGACTGCAGTTGTTCTTCGGAGAAAGACCGCTGCGCATAGCGGTTGACGGGCCGGAGTTGCGGACCCGCCGTGGCTGCGGCCAGTGCGGCAAAGATCAGCGGGAACTGCACCAGGGCGGTGAGCCCGGCACCAGAGAGCGCGAACGTCTTGTGGCGGCGGCCCAGATATTCAAGCACCACGGCCGTGAGCCACGGGATGGCGGCCCAAACGGCCATGGCTTTGGCGAAGGCTGGGAGGTCAAGGATGGGGCTGGCTGTCGGGCGGAGCCACGGGAGCAGGAAGAGCTGGGCGATGGCGACCAGGAAACAGCGGCCGGGGGGGATGCCCGCTCTGCGCCACAGTGGCAACTGCAGAATGAGCACCACGATCCAGGGGGCAAGGTTGGTTTGGCTCCAGTGACCGAGCTGGGCCAGCCGGTGGCCGGCCCCCGCACCGCTGACCGATGCCGAAGGACTGGGACCAAAGATGGCGCAGAGGGCCACTGTCGCCAGCAGATAAACGGCCAGCGCCCGGGCAATCCGCGTACGAGCCCGGACTGCGGAAGGAGTCCCAAAACGATCCATGAGCAGTGTGAAGACGGCGCAGGGAAAGAAGGCGATCAGCGCCATGTTGAACAGGAAGTCAACCGGCTCTTCGGTGAGAAACAGCGCCCGGAACCAGGGATACAAGGTCTGGTCGCCGTCGCGAAACACCAACGGCAGGTCGGAGCCCAGCAGCGGCGCGAAGATCGCACATCCGACCAGCGGAACCAGCGCCCACAGCGAGGCATAGGCGCTGAGGTTGCGGCGGAACTGCTTCCAGACAATGTCGCCGTAGGTTTCCACCGGCCGTTCGGTGGCTGCCAGCGTGCCCGGCGTGAGCGCGACGGCGGGGGCTGCTGTCGTCTCCGCCGCCATCAGGTCGACTCCCGGCTGGTGAAGGTGATCCGCGGATCAGCCACGACATACAGCAGGTCGGAGAGCAGGATGCTGCCCATCACGACAATCGCGTCCACATACAGCAGGGCCATCAGCGTGGGAAAGTCTTTCTGTTCAATCGAGTTCCAGGACATGAACCCCATGCCGCCATTGATGCCAAACATCACTTCGACGACGACACTGCCCCCCAGCATGGCCGGCAGCGCGTTGGCAAACAGCGTGATGATCGGGATGAGACTGTTGCGGAAGGCGTGCTTGAACACCACCAGCGATTCGCGCACGCCCTTGGCCCGCGCGGTGCGGATGTAGTCCTGATTGAACACATCCAGCATGCTGGAGCGGGAGTACATCGCCATGGTGGCCAGGCTGAACAGCGACAGACAGGTCAGCGGCAGGGCGGCGTGCCACAGGTAATCACCGATCCAGCGCAACAGCGGCAAGTTCTCGGCACCGGCCGAATGCAGCCCGAGCATCGGGAACAATTTGAAATACTCGCCGTAGCACAACAAGAGCAGCATCAGCATGCCGGCGACATACGGCGGGACCGAGTACAGAAACAGCAGGACCGTCGTCAGCCCACGGTCAATGATCCGCCCGCGATTGACGGCACAGATCACGCCAATGGGCACGGCGACCAGGTAGATCACCAGTTGCGACATCAGCATCAGGGGGCCGGAAACCGTGAAGGCATTCCACAGTTTTTCGCTCACCGGCTCGCGCGGCGGCAGGGCGGCCCGGCCGAAATTGAACGTTGCCAGCCGCCAGACCATGTGCCCGTACTGGGTGTCGGTGAAGAGCCACAACAGCCGTTTGGGGCCAGCCGGATGAAACTCCTGCTCGCGCGGGGCATACCACGTCTGCCAGTTGACGGCGACTTCGTCGACTTCTTCGTTGCCTGCTTCCAGTGGCACGTCAATTTTGAGTGGCTCAGAGATATACAGCTTCAAGACTGCCGCCGAAACCACCCGGCTGTTGAACCAAGCCTCGGGAGAAGTGCCCGTGGATGGGGTCTCCGCAAACAGCCGGTCAATGAAGAACGGCATGTCATCACGGTCGTACTCCTGAAGCTGGTCGTAGAGCTTGTCGCTGTCGACATCGTTCGCCATCTTCGTGAGCTGCTCTTCCAGAATGGCTTTCCGATCGGGATCGATCGGACCAAACTGATCTTTGTTGCGATCCCACCAGATCTTCCAGACACTGACGACCGCCGGCACGTCTTCCGGCTTGGCGGGCGTGGAAAAGGTGAACACGAACGGACTGGTGATCATCCGGTTCAGGCAACGGATCGCTCCAATCCGGTCGCTGCGGGCAGCGTCCTGGCGCTGCAGCAGGCCAATGGCCGCCGGCACGCCATGCACACCGAGATTTTCGCAATAGACCGGAATGGCCTGGCGGTTGAGGACGACCGCCAGCTCCTGGTGCTTGACCGGCGAGGCCACGAGGTCGTCCAGATCCGGAATATTCAATGAGCGGATCAACGGCAGCCGCTTTACGGCGGGGGAATCAGCGGACCCCGTCGCAGTGGCGGCTGCCAGCGCTGGCAACTCGGCCTGGATCTCTTCGACAGTCAGACCCAGATAGTGCGCCGCGACAGAGACTTCTGCGGTGTGGTCTCGAAAATAGTGGTCATTTAGCAGCAGCGGCTTGTCAAGTTTCAGGTCGCGCTTCTGGATGAGATAGGCATCGCGTGTCTGTGTCGACTGTCCGGCGGCTCCCATCCGGTTCATCAGTGGATCGCCCGGCGCAAGCTGCATCACGACGAACGAGACCACCGTCACCCCAAACAGAGTGGGGATCATCAGCAGGCAGCGACGAAGGATGTAGTTCCACACTCAGACGTACTCAACCGTGACTGACTAGCGACCCAATGGCTTGCGTTTCCCGGTTTCAGGGAATGACGGGCCGGCAGACGCCAGAAAGCCCGTCAACCGGCATCACGGCATCGCGCGGGACTTGGATGCGGTCCATTCCCGGGCATCAATGCAGGGGCGGATCTTGTAGTTGTGAACTTCGTCAATCCGTGCATCGTAAGCGGCGGTGCGCAGTTCGGAGAACAGGAACGTGTACGGTTGTTCGTCATAGATCAGCTTGTGGATCTTATGAAACAAGACTGTTTGCTTCTTCAGATCCAGCGTCACCCGCAGCTCGTCGATCAGCTTGTCGAGTTCGGGGTTTTTGTAGGAAATGTGGTTGGAACTGTCGGGGACATCCGCCTGGCTGGAGTGCCAGAGTTGGAAGGGATCGGACTTCCAATCGAGAGCCCAGCCCAGCATGCAGGCATCGAACTCCTTCTTGCGGAGTTTTTGCAGCATCAACGCCCATTTGGCCGGAGAGACCACCACATCGATCCCGACCTTCTTGCCATTTTCCTTGATATGCTCGGCAATCGTCTGGAAGGCCTGGCTTTCCGAGAAGATCATCAGGTCATAGCGGGCGTCGAGTTTCTGGCCATCCACGATCTTGTCGCGCACGCCATTGTTGTCCGAGTCCTTCCAACCTGCCTCATCCAGCAGTGCCCGCGCCTTGTCGAGATCGAACTTGATTTCGGGAAGGCTCTCGTCGTACGAAGTACTGCCTTTGAGCGCGATGCCCGTAGTCCGTGTGGCCAATCCCTTGAAGACATTCGTGATCAGGCTGTCCACGTCCATCGCGTGGGCCAGCGCCTGACGCACCCGCCGATCCTTGAAGAACTCGCGCTTCTGGTTGTAGCCGATGTAGCGAAATCCCGGGTAATTGAACTCGTTGGGCTTCACCTTGCCCGAGGTGACGCTGGGATGTTTCTTCAACTCGAGGAACAGGTCTTTCTCGGGAATGATCACCCAGTCCAGTTCGTTGTTCAGCACCATTTGCCGGGCGGTGTTGGTGTTGGACACGCTGCGGAACACCGCGTCACTGAAGTAAAACGGTGCCCCCCAGTAGTCCGAGAAGCGGGTCAGTTCCACGCGGTCGTTTTGCTTCCAGGACTTGAACTGCATCGGCCCCGTGCCGCACATCTGCCGATTGGCCCAGTGCGTGTTGAAGCCATTGGCAAACTCCTTGGAGCCAAAATCAAACGAGATCGGCTTGCCGTTCTCATCCACCGAGAACACATGCCGGGGGATCATTTCGATGTACAGCGAGTACATTTCCGCGAGGAAATAGGGCTTGTTCCACTTGATTTTGACCGTGTAGTTGTCCACCACCGAGACTTTGATTTTGTATTTCTGCGAGGCGTCGGTCGCCTCTGGGTCTTCGTAATAGCTCCGGTGATGGGCGGCGAGGATGTTGGAATTCAGGATGCAGTCGAAGGTGAACTTCACGTCACGTGCCGTGAATTCTTTCGCCTCCAGCATCTTGCCGTTGGGCAGCTTCATCGGATGCCACTTGACACCCTTGCGGAGGTGGATGGTGTACTCCAGCGTCTTCTCGTTGAACTCCCATTTCTCGGCCAGACGGGGGGCCATCACATCCGGGTTGTGATAGTCGGGCTCGGCCAGTGGCTCATACACCCAGCGGAAAAAGTCCTGACTGACGGTGTCGCTGGCCAGCAGCGGATTGATGTAGTCCGGATCCTCGTGGTAATGCATCTGCAGCGTGTCGAACCCAGCCGGCTTCTTGCCACCAAGAGTCTTGGTCTTGTCGATGGCAGCGGTGGGTGTTTCGGGAGCCGCACCGGGGGACTGCTGGAGCGCCGCCAGGCACAAAACGAGAGCCACAAGGGCGAAAACGCTTTTTCGCAGCAGCATCAGTCGGCACTCCTTTGGGTCGACACGTGATGTCAGTCTCTGGTTCGAGCGGCTTCACGGAATCCTATAGCAATCGAAAGGATGGGTCAACGAGTGTCGATTTGTCGGATTCGGGAGTCAACGAATCGAATTTGCGCTCGCTTCGAAAGACTGACCACGATGCAAATTCTGGCCCTTTCAAGCAAAGAGAGCGTGCATTTTTGACTGCATTTGCTCAATTTCTGCTAAACTGGAGCGACCGATCCAGGTTTTCTTTGTCAAATCCACCCTGTCTCGAATTCTGATTGTCTCTCAGTGGCTTCAACCCATCCTTTCGATCTTTCGTCGCTGCACGCGGTCATCATGGCTGGCGGTGGCGGAACCCGCTTCTGGCCCGAGGGCCGGCAGGCGCGGCCCAAGCAGTTTCTTCCGCTGTCGTCGGAGCAGACGCTGTTGCAGGAGACAGCGGCCCGCTGCGGAGGGCTCATTCCGCCCGATCGCCAGTGGGTGGTGACCAACGCCCGCTACGCCGCCGAGACCCAACATGAGCTACCGGACCTTCCGGTGGCTCACATTTTGTCCGAGCCGATTGGCCGCAACACCGCTCCCTGCATCGGACTCGCCGCGCTCGAACTGCTGCGCGTCGATGCCAATGCGGTGATGCTGGTCCTGCCGGCCGATCATGCCATCCGTCCGCCTGAGAAATTTGTTTCAGCGGTCCAGTCGGGTTTGAAAATCCTCCATCAGCAGCCGGAATCGCTGGTGCTGTTTGGGGCACCGCCGGCCTACCCCGCCACTGGCTTTGGTTACATCGAACAGGGCGCGGCGTTGGAAGCGGAACTGCCGGGCTACGCCGTCAAATCGTTTCACGAGAAACCTGATCGTGTGCGAGCCACCGAGTTCATGGCGACAGGGCGGCATCTGTGGAACTGCGGCATCTTTCTGTGGCGCGCGGCTCAGATCCTGGCTCTGCTGCAGGAATTTCAACCGGAGCTGTACGCGGGTCTGCAGAAGATCGAGCCAGCTTTGGGCTCGGCGGGCTATGACGAAGTTTTGGCCCGCGAATTCCCGCTGCTGCCGGCGGTTTCGATCGACAAGGGGGTGATCGAACGTGCCGGACAGGTCGCCGTGCTGCCGGCGCCCTTTGAATGGGCCGACATCGGCACGTGGCAGGCCCTGGGACAGTTTCTCGGGACGGACGCCCAGGGCAACACGCTGCTCGGGGCACACTGCGTCGTCGACACCGAAGACTGCTTCATCCGCACCAACCAGGGTCACATGGTCGCCACCATCGGCCTCAAGAACTGCGTGATTGTTCACACACCAGATGCCACGCTGGTCGCCCGCAAGGATGACGAAGACGGACTGCGGAAGCTGGTAAGGCTGCTGGAGGAACAAGGATATGGCCGCTTCCTCTGACGACTCTGCTCCATCATTGCCACCGTTTCCACTCGTGGGCCGCCTGCTGGGTTTGGACTATGGCACGAAGCGGCTGGGCTTGGCGGTCTGCAACGCCGAGCAGACGATCGCCAGCCCCGCGCAGAACTACAACCGCAAAGGACTGCCGGCCGACGCCAAGTTCCTGCGAAAGGTCTTGGAAGACTACCGGGTTGTCGGGCTGATCGTGGGGCTGCCGGTTCATATGAGTGGCGACGAGGGCGAAAAGGCCCGCGAGTCCCGGGCCTTCGGCGACTGGGCGGCCCAAGAGCTTGGGCTTCCCGTGCGGTATTTTGACGAACGGCACACATCGCTGATTGCCCGACACCGGATGACACTGGCCAAACTGTCGCCGCAGAAAATCAAAGAGCGGCTGGACATGGTTGCCGCCCAGATCTTGCTGCAAAACTACCTCGACAGCCCAAACCGCCTCTCTCCGACCGACCTGCCCCCAGCCTCGCTGCCAACGCGATAGTAGCGTCTGCGCCGACCTTTTGCGGTTGTCGGCAACAAGCCTGCCAATGAACTAAGGACCGCGGCAAGAATAACTGTCGACTTTTGACAAGCCGTACAGCCAATGAGCCGGAGGGCCTTAGCCGGCTAAGGCCCAATGGTACTTACTTTACTGTTTTGGTTCAGGGGCCTCCTGTTTGCGTTTTCGTTTTTTGAAACTGGTGGCCTTGTGTTGTCTGTGATAGGCCTCGCGCTCGAAGGATCGTCCGGGACGGTTCG
>JAKFUF010000035.1 GCA_021732845.1 Planctomycetaceae bacterium
CAAATCCTGCTCGACAAGCTCGGCCTCTCACTCCCACAAAAAATCATTCCGCAACAGATGTAGTGGAAACTGGAACCGGCCGACTGTTACACCTCAAGCACTTACGTCAACAGTTGGGGAAGTCGGGTTAGAGATCGAAATCGACGACTCGAGGGAGCAGATCCTGGAAGAGCAGACTTCTCCTGATGACATCGTGTCGCAGATCACCGAGATTCTGGAGGGCGCGGGGACCGAAAATGCCAACGAGATCCGGAGTGCGGTCAAGCGATCGCTGTCCACAAATGCTCGGAACGCGAAGGATTTGAACTGAGGCCAAGAATCACCCTGTTATTGTTGCCGCGATCCTCAGTACGCATTCCAGAGCGCGTAAGCCACCAGCAGGCTCAGTTGCAGCACGACCGCGAGCACGTGGACTAAATCTGTTCGACAGGCAAGCCGCTGACGGAGGCTTTCGAGACGCTGCCAACGGGCGACCGGACGCACTTCGGGCTCAGCCAGAATGACGCCGACGGGCACGGTTGGAGCAGATTGGGAAAGGGGAGTGGGAGCGCTCGGTTTCGTGACGCGCCACACGACCGACATGATGAGCAACGCCCCGGCGAAGCACGCCAGTGTGATGGCCGTCGAGAGTTGACCTCCACCCAGGCTCTGATTGAGCAGCGTCGAATACAGCACTTTGACACAGCACGCCCCGGCCCCCAGCAGCAGCCACGGCCGCTCAAACCGCAATGCGGTCTCCAGCAGATAGATTGCCATCACCAGCGAGGTGAGATTGGCGAGTTCGATGGGGACAAGCCACATCCCCAGCCAGCCGGGCGATGCGCAGTGCCACAGCGTGAGAAACAGCAGAATGGCGATGAAGCTGACCGGGAACCAGAACTGCCGCGCGAGTGACTTGGCGGTCTGGTGGAACGGTTCACCCTGACCGCGCCGGTGGCGGTAATGGATTGCCACGGCGGCGCAGCCGACAACGAGCGTGACGCAGGCAAACACCTGGCAGACGAGCAAATTGGCCAGGTCGACCGGCGCTGCCGCGGCCACGCCGCTGCCCTGAAGATCGTGTCCCATTCCTGCCCAGATCGTGAAGTTTCCCAAATATGTCAGGGCGACGCTGGCGAACATCAGGCCCGAAAGCCGGTACGCCGGCACCAGCCAGCGGCGGGAGTGGTGCAGCTCCGCCAGCAACAGCAGTGTGGCTCCTTCATAGCCGAACACAAACGGCCAGTAGCGTTCCGGGCTCCATCGGGCCAGTTCGACGAAGACCCACAGTCCAAGAAAGACAAGCACGGCTCCCACCAGCAGCGCCGCCATCGCCGGTTCGTCCCCGGAACTTCGCCGATATCCCAAAAGCAGTGACGGCAACAGGCAGAGCGGAATGAGGTGCGCGTGCCACGGCAAATTTGTCGCGCTCAGGCTGCCTTCGTAATAGCCCATTCCCCAGATGGCCAGCACCAGCACCAGATGCAGCAAGAGCGTGCGTCTGCACAACGCCAATGGCATCAGGCCAAAGACCAGGACCCGGTCCGGCCGCAAAAGCCCCGCCGCGTTCAAAGCCGCCGGATTGAGTTGGGGATTGCTCAAGACAACGACCGCCGCAACCAGCAAGGCGGACACGAAGAACAACAGCAGTTCCGCTCTCCGTGGCTGCCCGCGGACGCTGCTGCGCCACGCCAGAAAATAGGTTCCGCTGATCGCCGCCAGGAAGAGGCCGAGGGTGGGGAGGGGGGTGAGCCACTCGTCGATGGACTCGAGGAAAAAGCCGAAAGCGATGGCGAGAAAGACGGTGGCCACACCGACAATGGCGAAGGCGGTGCCGCTGGTGATCCGCAGCAGCGATTCTTCCGGCGTCTCGAACTGGCCCAGAATCCGCGTCGCCTGCTCACGGGACAGGACACCCTCGTCGCAGCTTCGCGCCAGGGATTCTTCCAGCCACTGCCGCTTCAAGTCGTTCAGACTGTCGCTCAATACAGTTGCCACGGCGTGCTCCTTCGCAATCGGTCAATCCATTTGGGCAATTAACCGTATTCATTTGCGGGGAGCGCGCCTAGCCGCACGCTACGGGTTGCTCAGTTTTGACCAGGAATCCGCCAGCGCCATGGCAGGGGCTTCGGCCGTCGAGAGGTATTCCGGGGGCGTGGGCCAGAACCAGAGGAAGACTTTGCGGACGAGCGACACGACCATCAGGGTCAGGCCGAACCAACTCGGGGTGAGGGTGAGCCACCACAGGAGGCCGAGCGTGAACAGGCAGGCGTTTTCATGCAGGTGCAGCCACCGCCAAATGCCGCAGCGCGTCGTCAGCCAGATGGTGAAGGCGGCGACGACGCCACAGATGCCGCCAACGATCAGCGGCCAGCGGCTGACCGGCATGGAGCGGATGCTGACCGGGGCTTCCGGGAGCCGCAGCCGCAGCGCGGCGACGGAGGCAGTCGCGGGAATGACATGGGCCTCCTCGGCCCGCGACACCGGCCGGCTTGGGGGAGGCCGCTGGCTGGCACGCTGGCGGAGCTGCTCCAGCCGCGCCTGCACTTCCGGAGCGAGGTCGACCTGAGTTTCCGCCAGAGTTTCCACAGTTTGCCGCGCGGAATTCTGGAGCGAGATCGCCCAGGCGGGCGGGGCGGCCGACGGATTGGAAGATTGCCATTCGGCGAAGGTCAGCGCGGCATCCCAGCGGTCCAGCGCCAGTTCGAAGGGCGGCAGCACCGCGGTCTCGGTGGAGCGCAGCAGGTCTCCGGCGCGTGGCACAACCGTGAGGCTGCCGAACACCGGCTTGGCCTTGACCGGAACGGGCAGCGACAAATCGTGGGAGGAGAACCCACGCGCATCGGTCTTCACGCTGGAATCCATCCACGAGATCAGCACCACATGCGGTGTGCCACGGGCGATCAGTGGAATGGAGCAGCGGCCCTGGGTGGGCAGGGGAAACGGCTGCAACTGGCCATCGATCATCAGCGTCGTGGGTGAAAGCGATTCTGGCCACACAAGTTCGAACCGCTCCTGCAGATTGGGAGCCAGCCAGAATTCCGAGCGGCCGTGAAGTGCCGGAGTTCCGTACCAGACCTGATGGTCGGCCCACAGCACCGCCGGAACCGCTGCTTCGTCGCGCGGCCACAACAGCCGGACGGGGCGGCCAGCGATGGAGTAGGCGTCCCATGTCCCGGTTGTGGGAAGCACCGGGAATTCCCCCCGCCACGACTCTGGAAACACCGTCGGCTTGACTCCCGCGCCTTCACTGTCCACGAGTACGGCTCCACGCGGAAGCAGCAGAGTGGCACTGCCCATCTTCCCCGTGGTGGTGGAAATCTCGGGCAGCTCCCACGGCCCGGTGGGGACAGGTGTGATCGGAACGGTCAGCCGGACCCGCAGGGTGTCGCCACGCAGCGCCTCGGGCATGAACACCAGCCGCGCCGAGCCGTCCGGAAGCGTGGTCCGCACCGGCTCCAGGACCGGCTGGGCCGTCCACTCGAATTTCTTGGCGGCCTCACGCGCGATGAGCAGTTCCAGCGGAGCCACATGTCCGGTGCGAACTCGAAACAACACTTCATGCTGCATCTCCCAATGGGCTTCCCCGTGGTGCAGCACGGTGGCCGAGTCGACCACCACCTCCGGGGTATTGCGATCCACGCGCACCAGGAGGTGTGGGTCGCTGGGCTGGCCTGGAACCGCTGTGGCTCCGGCTGGCGTGGCGGTCCCCGGCACATTGGGAGCAGGCACCAGAAAGGTGCCAAGTGTCCGGTCAGTGCCGGTCGGCGGGATGTCTGCCGCCGCATCGCGGCGAATCAACGGACCCGTGCCGCCCAACTGCACGGCAACGTCGGTGGCATGGTGGACTGCCACCTGAGATTCTGCGGTGGCCGCCTGGGGGAACCGCAGGAACGGCAGCGGGAACTCCTGCCCCAGTTCATAGGGCATCGTGGCCTCGATTCTCACCGTCTGTGGGACCGTGGCCTTCTGGTTGAGAAACAGCACCAGTTCGTCCGCATTCCGTGACCAGCGCAGGAGATGTTCCACCTGTTCTTCGGTCACGGAGACCGAACTGACCCGCAGCCGCGGATCAATTTCCACCCGATAACTGAAGACCGGCGCGGTTTGGGTTGTGACCTGCGCGCGGAGCGACCATTGCAGGCGATCGCGGTCGATCTTTCCGATCTGCGTCGACTGGACATTGAGCACCGGCTTCATCAAGGTCGCGCTGACCTGGACCTGCGCTGGACCAATCAGTTCAAGCGCGGCATGGGGACGGACACCGTCCAGCGGCCAGACCTTGAGAAACTCATCAATCGTGCGGTCGCGGAACTGCCCGGGCGCGAGCCCCGAAAACTCCATGCGGTAGTCTGCCGGCTGCCGACAGGCCAGTTGCCAGAGGATCACCCGTGGCGGGGAGTCGACCAATCCGGCCACTGCCGACACTGAGGGAACAACCGGTGGAGCAGCCTGTCCAGACTCGACCGGTGCGGCAGGGACGGCACTCTCTTCTCCGGGTGGTCCGAGCAATCCAGAGAAATCGGGAAGATGCAGCGGGCGGGCGGGATCGAACCACGGCAGCACCGCCACCATGGTCACCGCAAATTCACCCGATTGTGGCCGTGAGAATTCGACCAAAAGCTGACGGTGGCTCTCGTCGACCTCCTGCAGTTGATGGCCCGCCAGATCATTCGCCTGAACGTCGCGCAGAACGATTCCCGGCGGCAGGTTCCAGACAACCGCCTCGACCTGTCCCTGCAGAACCCGGTAATTGACGCGGAACTTCAACTGCAGCCAGCCGGGGTACAATTCTGCCAGCGTGGAGACCGTGGCTTCCAATCCAGCGTTGGTTCTGCCGCGCACCCGTTCGGTGGACCATTGCAAATCCAGTTCACCGGCCGGCCCCAAAGGGCGCGGATGGTTCGTTGAAGGAGCGGGTGCAAACCACAGCGGCCCCTGGCCCGCGACCAGCACGCGCACTGGGTTGCGCGTTTGACCGGGCAGAACCTCGACCCGGCTGCTGAGCACTGCGGGCACCCCCAGCCGCGCGGTCCCGCCGCCCGCTGCGGGGTCGACCCGCGGATGAAGCCGCAGCTTGATCCTTCGCAACCCTGGTCGGGCCGCAGTGCGGGCGGCATTGGCCGGCACAGTCGTGGCTTCCTCCACGGGGGCAGCGGATGCCTCCGGTTCTGAGTCGTCGTCCGCTGTCTTCTCATCCGCCGCGGCCGGGTTGTCCTTCAGATCCATTCTGACGGGAGGGTTCGCGCCGAGTTCCAACAGCAGGCCACGGTCTTGCGGGTCTGGCAGCACGGCCTGTGGCCAGCCATCGACAGTGCAGGCGTCCTCGCCGCCCAGATTGGCATTGGTCAATGGCAGCCGGACCAAGACCGGACCGGCCTCGCTCAGCAACTGCACGTCGAACGTGGCGTCAACATCCAGCGACTCGTCTCCCACCACGTCCACCGTGTAGTGCGCGGCGGCCAGCAGGTATTCGGGCAGAACGGTCCGCGGCGCTTCGCGGATCAGTTTGGCCAGTTGAGCCGGGACGTAAGCCAGCGGATTCTCGCCCACCGGCTTGCGTTCGGCGTCCACGGGAATCAGCACATCAAACGCCAGAGCCGCCGCGGGCTGTCCGGCAGCAGGCGTTGTCCCTTGAGCGGGCAGCGTCGAGGCGATGGTCAGGGCCAACGCACCGGACAACAGGATGCAGAACCAGAAGCTGGTCAACACCGATCCGGCGACAGAGGGCGGCTGGATTGGATCTTGAGGCCGCAATCGAGCCAGCCGTCTCTGCGGGATGAGGGCCGCCAGGACGAAGCCCGTGACAATGCCGCCCACGGGAAGTGCCTGCAGTTCTGGCAGCGCCAGGGCTGCGCCAACCGAAAGTCCCATCCCGAGGATCCGCAGCAAACCCATCCCCCGCACCGCGACGATCCGAATCAGAAGGCCCAGCGCCAGAGCGCACAGCAGGCAGAGCCACGTGGCCACTCGCAACTGGTCGGTCGCGCAGACCGCAAAGGAGATCTCCGCGGGGGGCGCTGCCGCCACTGCCGTCCAATCGCTGTCGCGTCCCTCCAGCAACAGGTCGTTTTCCCCGCTCCACGCGGCTTTCAGCCAGGGCAGGAACACGCCGTCGCGTGGCTGCGCGAGCGGACCAAACAGTCGCTCACGCCAGGCGTAGACATTGCGATGGCTGAACCGCAACCCCTGTGGGTCCGCGATCCGCAGGGTCTCGGGGCATTGCAGCGTCATGCGGAACTGGTCGACTGGCGGCACTACCCGCGGCAGAACCACCCTGCGCCGCTGTGGCCCGAGCGTGGCGCTCACCGGCACCCGATACTGGATCTGCACACTATGCGGATCCGGATCGTCGGGCAGGTCGACCTCATAGCGTTCTCCTGACTGCCGGGGCACAACACGGCGGCCATCAAAACGGACATCCAGCAGGTTCGCCGGAGCCGGGAGAAACCATCCCAGCGCGGCCTGGTCGGAAAAGCTGCGGACCTCCAGATCGGCCTGATAGACATCCGCGCCGGACGGCACCCACCGCGCGCGGACATCAAACCGGCTCACGATCAATGGTTCGGTCACGTGCGGGCCAACGGGCTGCTGCAAGCCGAGTTCACTGCCGAGATGCTCGTACTGCCACTGCGCGCCATCGGTGCTCAGCCGCGTGAGATTCCGTGGCCGAAACCTGACCGGAATGCCTGCCAGAGTGCTGGCGGTAATCTGCCCAGAGAATTCGCGTTTGTTCGGCACAAACGCCAGGCCAATGCGGTCCGCGCTGCGCGCCTGCCGGGTGCGAACTCCGCGAATCTGGAATTCGTCCGGTTGAATGTCGGCGAACTGCAGCTCCCACAGGTCTCCCGTGGCCGGCACGTTCCAGGTGGCATGCGCCGCCTGCGTCAGTTTCTGCACCGTGATCACGCTGTCGTCATCGAGTGACCAGACGAGCGGCGGACCTGGTTCCGTGAGATACACGAGCAGGCGTTTCAGCGGGCCATTGTGCGGGCGGCAGTGCAGTGTGATCTCCTCCCGCAACTCTCCGGCGGAAACCTGCGCCACCTCGCGCACCTGCACATCGACCAGATCGCGCTCGGCCTGCAACTGGAACTGGCCACCGGCGGTGGGCAGACGCGACCGCAGGCACAGCGTGCGATCCGGTCCGTCGGCCGATGGTGCGGGGACGTCGAATTGCGGCCAGGCTGCCTGGGCCTCGCGCAGGGGAATGCTCTCAAAATCGACGTTGGCTTCCGGAACCGCCTGTGTGGCGGCATCGGAGGTGACCGTGACCAGCAGTTCAACTTCTTCGACATCAAGCGGAACGAACGTGGGGATCGCCGTGGGCTGATTCAACCCGAGCGGCGCATGGCGGGCGGAGACGCGCACCAGCTTCTTCGTTTCGGGCGACAGCGGATCCAGGAAGTGCAGCCGCAGCCGCTGTTCCGCTCCGGCCGGCGCGATCTCCCAACCGGTCAGATCGGACGGCATTTGCTGCGCGACTTCGCCCACCGGGCGGACATCGGTCACCTCCCAGTCGGCGGGGATGGTCAGCTCGCCCGAAAACATGCTGCCAGCCCGCGTCGTCCACTCCAACGTGACTGTCGCCGTCCACTGGTCGCCCGTGGTCTGGATCTGCGTGTGGCTCCGCGCAGCGGCGCGGAACTCGGACCGGCCAACCCAGATCGTGGCGTTGGCACCAGTGCGAATTTGCCGCAGCACAATGCGTTCTTCATTGCTGGTCGCCGAGACTTCGGATTGCCGGTAGCCATCCAACTGCATCTCGCGAACCTGCAGCGGTGCCGAAATCAGCAGAACCAGGTTGCCACCGTTGGCGTCATCCACTCCGCCGACGAGCAGGGAGTCCATCAGACGGATCTGCGGCAGTGGCTCAGATTCGACGCCCGAAAGGTGAGCCACGCCTTCGATGCGGATTGGCGGACCGAAACCGAGCAGCGGATCCGGAAGCGTCAGCAGGACGGCTCCCCGCGAGTCGGCTGGACGCCAAGGCAGGCTGACGTTGTCTCCGGTTGTGATCGCCAGAATGTCCATCCGTGGGTCGACCTGGAACCGCAATTCTGTCAGCGGGGCGTCGAGCACTTCTGGAATGAACGTCGTCTGAAACCGCACCGAATCCTGGCGGACGCGATACTCCGCCGACTGCCGCACCAACGTGACGGGCCGTTGCGGCATGGCTGCCCGAGGGGTGATCGTCAACTGGCAGCGCGTCCTTCCCCCGAGCCGAATCTGCCAAGTGCGGAACCCCGAGGTTGCGGCTGGTCGCGAGATCAAGTCGCCCGCTGAACAGCGGACGGTCAGGCTTTCGGGCACGTCGAGCGTCAGTGAACTCGCCGCGGCGGGAGGAAACTGCACGTCGAACAGCAGGCTGTGCGCCAGCCGCCGCCCCACAAGCTCCCAGTTGCCGGTCAGCCTGCCGTCGGCAGGCTGACCGACGGGAAGGGGTGTGTCAGCGGGTTCATCCGGCAATTTGGCGGGGGGCTGAGCCTCCACCACCAGGACACGGCGGTTGTCGGGGGTTGTTCCCCAAAATGCTGGTCCAGTGTCCCATTCCAGCCGGGTCAGCGGCAAATTGAGCGGATCCAGCGACAGGATGCCCCGCGATTCACCGTGCCGGACCGTCCATTCGAGATGCCCGCTGCCCAGGGTGTCACCATGCACCACCGCGGAATATTCCGCCTGCAGCAGGCGCGCATGCGGTTCGATCCCGGTGCCCGCTTTCAAGTACGTTTCGAGGTCGGCCAGCGGTATTGGCTGCAGGTCGCCTTTGAGCCACAGTTCGCGGTGATCGTCCGGCACGAACACCCGGCGGACTGTCGGTCGCGCGGGCTGCGGCGCGGTTTCGCCCGCGAAGCCAGGGATCCGCAGGAGACCAACGACCAACGTTGCCAGGCAAAGAACCAGCGTGGCCAGAGCGGGACGAGATCTGAGCCCCGCTGCCGCGTCGGCCTCCGCGGCGAGCGGGACTTCGCGCCCGCGGCTCATGTGCGGCTCCCAGTTTCAGCAGCCAGGTTCGACAAGTCCCCCGTTCCCGGCCGGATGCGGCTTTGCGTGTGGTCGTCCGAGCCGGCGTGCAGCACGTCGCGGGAAGAATTCGAATGCGACAGGAAACCGCTCGGGGCGGTGATCGTGAGCACTGTCTGGCGGCGGCGATGCCACAGAAATTGCTGCACCGTGGCAAACAGCATCGCCATCGTCGCGCCGGCGATCGCTGGTTGCAGCAGCACGGCGACCTCCGAGGGGAACCACAGCGCCGCGATGGACACCGCCAGGCCCAGAAAAATGACTGTCAACAGATGCCGCGTGGCTGGCCAGCGGAACAGAAGCAGTGCCAGAAAGGCGCAAAAACCGAACCCCAGCACGACCACGCCGGTTCCGGTCATGGTGCGGAGCTGCATTTCGATCGGCGCTCCCAGGCGGCTGAAGACATACCGGTTCCGACCGTCATGATTGTTTTGCTTTTCTTCCGCGGGGATTTCGTCGGCCGGCGTCAGCACCGGGCCATCCTCGGCCTGCACCCATTGGCGGAGTTCGTCGCGCGTCCGCGCGGGAACCCGCTGCCAGATGGGGAAGTTGAACTGCCATCGATACTCGCCGGCAAACCCCACCGGTTCAGAGAACAGGTGCTGGTTTTGTGGCAGCGTCACCTCCCACAGGGTCTCGGTCGTCGAAAGTTCGGGAAACCGCGGGGCGGGCATCTGCAGTTTGTCGGTAAACCGATGCAAAAGCTGCCCCTCCATGTGCCAGGTGACGGTCAGCAACTGGTCCTGGCTGCCGGTGCGGGGTGTCGCCCGTGGCTTGGATGTCGGCAGGTCCCATTCCATGATTTCATATTCATTGCCGCCGTTCGCCGCAATCCGTGGGACAACATTCAGCGGAGTGCCGTTCCACCACAGGTTTGTGACATTCATGCCGGGCAGGGTCGTCATTCGCAACAGTGCCCACCCTCCCGTAATGCGGTAATGGGCTGCCCCCTGGACCGTTCCCGAGGCATCAATGCCCGTTTGAATGAGGGTCTGCGAGATGACGCCTCCGCGCAGTGACGGATTGGAGGACGGGGTGAGGTTCAGGGTGATCTCATCGCATTGGTTGGAGCAGGTCCAGGCGACACCGCTTTCGTTTGCCGGCTGGCGAACCCAGTCCACACCTTGAATCGCGGCCTCGTGGCTGCCCGTCATCCACTCGCAGCGAATCTGCTGAAAGGGCGTGTCGACAAGATTCAACACCGGCAGCTTCACCGGCACCATTTCCGAACCAGTCAGCGGATCGTTCAATTCATAACGAACTTCCAGTTCAAACCGCCCCTGCCGCGGCTGGTCCAGCGGAAGCTGCACCAGCAACGAGGTGCCATCGGGGGACTTCACCCAGGTGGGTGTGAGATCGACCCGGGGTCCCGCCGGACGATTGGCATCAAAGGTGGACGAATTCCGGCGGTCGGTGTTCCGCACCGAAAATTTGACATTGTTTTCCAAGTCAAGCTGGGGCAGGCCGCGCAGCCGCAACTGGGACAACCGATCATAGGCCACATCGAGTTGGATCTTCTGGCTGACCGACAGCCGGCCCCGGCCGGGTGACACGCGGAGTTCTGTTTGCGCTTTCACCTCCCGTTCATGCCGGGAGATCTGCAGGGTCACATCTTTTTGGGGCGTGTCGATGCGGTACAGCATGGAGCGGTATTTTTGCCATTCCAGCGGAATCGAGAGGCGTGGTTTGGACCCGGAATTCAAGAGCCGCAGCCCCGTTGTCGAGACGGCGGTCGTTTCCACCTCCAGATTGTCCGCCGAGGCGACATTGAACTCGGTGTGCGTCTGCCGGGCCACGACGGAGGGCACTGCAAACGGAATGCTGGCCGCGGTCTGGCCGGCTGGCAGCGCGGGCAGCGTCCGCCGCGCGCGCAGATGCAGCACGAAATCGTCACGCGTTGGTTCGACCAGCCGGATCCGCCGGATCTGATCGCCTTCGTCGATCACCTCCTCGACCAGATTTGGCGGGTCGAACTGCTCTGAGACCCAATGGTCGGACTTCCAGTTCGGCCAGTTGAGCTGCACCTCCGAAATGCTGCCGCGGTATACGTGAAACCGGTAGGTGGCATCGAGTTCCAGGCCATCGCCGGTACACAGCAGATGCACCTGTGGCTCAACGCTCACATTCGGTTCAATCCGCTGCAGATTCAACGCCAGCCGAAACGGCTGGTCGAGGATGCGAAAGGCAGAGCTGATCTGTGGCTGCCGCAGCCCGACCGGCAGCGCGGCCAGTGTCTGCTGTTCGACTGAGCGCTGCCCTTCGGGAAGGCGCGTCGCCAGAAAATCGCCGATGACCGCCACGGCGATGAAGCCGGTATGGATCTGCGCCCGGTCGACGGAAAAGCCTTCAATCGAAATTGGCTTGCCCTGCCCGGCAATTTTTCGCCCTACGGTCCATTTGAGTTCCACCGGGCCGGAGGTCGGCTGCTTGAGCCTCACGGTCAGCATCAACGGGTTGGCGGCATCGCTTTGGATGTCCGTGTAGTCCTGGCCGTCGACCCGCAGTCGCTGGAAGAGAAATTCGGGCGGCAGTGTGACCTTCAAGTTGTTGAATGAGCCTCGCAGGGCCTTGACGGTCTGCGTGGCCTCGAGCGTCAGCGACTCGCCTTCGACGAGTGTCGCCAAAATCATGGTGGTCGATTCCAGGCTGGCGACGACCGAGGACACTTCCGGTTGAAGCTGCCAGCTCAAGTCCAGCCGCCGCCCCAAACCAAACACCTCGACCTCGGTTCCCTTGTCGACGGATTTGACGGTCAGCGTCGATTTTTCGGCGGTGCGGGGCACAACTCCCGGTTGCGGCACGGTCAGCTTCAAGGAACTGACCGCCGTGGCCGGCAGCGAAAGCTGAAACCTGCGGTTCAGCGGAGCCTTGCGGATCGGCACGCTGATCTCCAATTGCAGGGAGTGATTGCCCACCCCCTGAAACCACCAGGCATAACCTTGTTCGGCGGTGTAGTTGTCCGCCACCTGCTGGCCAGATGCAGGCTTGTTTGTCGCCTGGTCTGCCGCAGCCGCAAATTCATACTGGGGCTCGCGCAACAGAAATGCTTCCGGCATCTGCAGGGGCACGCGCACCCAGTCGTTGACGTGGGTCTGCACGCGCAGCTTCACGGTGAACTGCACGCGCTCGTCGTCGCAGGTGCCGGTGAACGACAGGCTGCTGACACTGTAAGCCGCCGGGGCCTGTGCCTTGGGGGCCTGCTGCGTCTTCAAAAATTCCAGATATTCACGCAGGGTGCCATTGACCAGCACTGGAACATATTTTCCCTCTGGCCCCGGAAGATAAATAATATCGCCAGTACCCTCACGTGGCAGGGGTGCCGGCACAGGTTCCACCGGTTTGGCCGGCATCGGATCTTGCGCTCGCACCGAAACCACCAGGACGCACGCGATGAGCACAACCGCAAGCTGGCGCGATATCGCAGCCACGGTTCGCGCGAATCGAGTTGGCAGCTCATGCGGCATTGAGACATCCTGCAGGCCTGGGCGTAGAACACCGCCCATGAGATAGGAACAGCGGCCCGCACTCCATGATAGCTCGTGCAGCCTGTCGCCGGAAACAAAAAAGGGAAAAGCAGACTCAGGACGGGCCGTACGGGCGGCATTTGCATTTCGCAACTTGTTTGCTGGCAATGCGAATCGCAATTTCAGTGCGGCCATCAGGCAGCCGGCTGCAGCGGTGATCGGCGCGGCGAATCCCTCTGCCTGAGTACGTCGCGACTTGTGGCAAATCTCACGGTCATGACCTGTGGAGGTGATAGGAAACACCTCCACGAGCACTTTGAACATCTCCACGGAAAGCTTGCAGCCGGGTTTCCATGGTGCCTGCGGGATTGGGCGGAGAGCGGGACCAGTCCGCTGGGATCCAATACCTCCAACTGACACAGGAAGGTCAATTATGAAGTTTGAGCCTGCAGCCGCTTCAATGAAGCTGTTTCTTAATCCGCTTTCCGGGCAAAGGGAATTCTTTATCTCGCAGCGCGATGTACTTCGCAATCTGATCATCGGTTGGAGTTTTCCCCGACAACTCCGCAGCGAGTTGCAAGGGCTCAGTGTGATAGAACAGTAACTGTTCCTCAGGCGGAGATTCGTGAATAAGTTTCTTCAGCCGGTCCATTCTGCTGGTGTGCGCGCCACCGAAAATATCTTGGACAACCAGACGGACCAGACTCCAATATTTTTTAGCGTCGACATCGTCGACCGATGATATGCTCGGCATTTTGATCCGATCAAAAAGTCGGGGAACCGTTTTGTGCAGTCGGCACGGGAAGAATTCCGAGTGCGTGTTGGGTATGAAAACTTACCTGATCGCAGTCATTCACGATCAATGTCTGCGGCCACAACGTAACAAGCCCGTAGATCACATCGTAATCGGATGTGCCATTAAATAAGTGTGGCTTATTCCCGTTTCTACAATATCGCACGAAGCTCCAAAAATCACCGGCAGCGGTCCCCTCTCTGACGAACGACATGGAGTGCATGTATGCCAAGTCATCTCGGTCAACCTTGAACGAAAGCACGACCGCACAGGTTGGATACGGTCCGTTCTTCTTCTGACTCCCACGTTTATATCGCAAGTTTGCCCAACTTTTGGCCTGCGAGAGTCGGGTAGTGGTGTAAAATCCTAGGCCGAAGTCTGTGTTGGGGCGACAACGCGCCAAAGAGATGCCATGATTCATAGGGTTGCCTGGCTTTGAAATGGCAGCCGCAGCAATATCGTCGGTACCGTGATAAAGCGTGATCCTGCCGTTCGTCCATGCCACGGTGTTACACCTTCGGATTTTCGCTTGACTGAGTGTGTGAGATACCGCAACCGCTTTGGTGCCGCAGCGCATCTAATCTCGGTTCAAAGACCCATTTTACCCAAACACCTTCCGGAAATCAGCACCAGTCTTGGGTGGACAGCGGGCTTGGCGAGTCATCCAAGGCTGACCGGGCAGTGCGAGACTCGCTGTTCGCTCGGCGGCGGGAGTCGCGCGATGGCCGGGCTCTGCTCGCTTCGCTCAGCGCCAACTGGAATGGAATCGGTTCCGGCAGGTCCGCGCCCGTCGTGGCGGCGACTATCCGTGTTGCCGCGTAATCCGGGCGGACAACGCCTCCAGCACATCGTGATCACCCGGATAGCGGGCGGGCAGGCACTTGCGCAGGGGCAGCGGGACTTCATCCATCCGGTAGGCCGTGCCGGCCAGATGCACGCCATACACCGCGGTCGTGAAGCGGACGGTGGGAATTCCAAAGGAGGGCAGCGTGGGATAGTCGAGGGCGATGGTGGGAAGCTGTGCCAACTGCCGCCGCGAGGCGTCCTTGAATTTTGACACCCCTTCGCTGCCGACCAGCAGGCACGCGTCGACTTCACGATTTTCCAGCAGATTTGCCGCTGAATATTCGCCAGGATTGTAGCGCGGGTAGCCCCGCGCCAGGTTGACGCTGAACGGGTAACCCGTCTGCCACGCCAGCATCAGGTCGGCCCCGGTGACGTCGCCATAGACCCGCATTCGCCGCGCATAAAACCGGGTGTGGTCATTGAGTTCGCGGACCAGCCGCAGCAGGGCTTCGACGTGGACGTGGCCAGACCGGTCATCGACCGGGCGCTCTTTGCCGGCGTCCGCGACTTCACCGACAGGCCGCACCGGACTGGGACGACTGAGCCCCAGCCCGAAAAAGGCGATGCCAAATTTGCAGCGTTTCATCCGCGCCGCCAGATCGCGCAGTTGGTCCAAAGGCGCGCCGAGCACAGTACCAGGGACCGGCTCCTCGCCGCGCACCAGGCAGCGCAGCGTCCATAGGGCTTCGAAGTCCCGGCCGGGTTCCACCTGCAAAAAGATATCGGCTTGGGCACTGGTCGCTGTCGGCTTGATGTCCACCACCACGAGCGTCCGTCCAACTCGCCCGTTGGGAATGAACTCGCCGCGTGGCTCAATCGCGTACCGTTCCATGTGCCGCGGATGGCTCTCCACGGGGTTCGACCCCCAGTAGATCACGAGGTCCGCCCGGTTCTTGACCTCCCCCAGCGTGCAGGTCTGCTCTCCCACATCCTGCACCGCCATCACCGAGTGCGAATGGCACAGCGAGGCGGTGGTGTCGATCACCGCGCCGATCTGGTCCGCCAGGGCCGCAGCCGCGCGCTGGCCCAGGCTGCAACTGCGTGACAGGCCATAAATCAGCGGAGCCTGAGCCGCATGGAGAATTTCCGCCGCCCGGTCCAGGGCGGCCTCGTAGCTGACTGGCCGGCCCTCAATCGAAGCCACGGGAGGCGACGACGAATCCTGTCCGAGGAGCCACGGTTCCGAGAGGGCGCAGCTTCCCTCGGCGCGGGTGATCCTGCCGTTGGAGACGGTCAGTTTCAGGTCATCGCACAGGCAGCCACAGACGGTGCAGGCCATGTTCTCAAAGTGCTGCTCCATCATGCTCCCGCCATTTTCCGCAGCAGCGGTTCGTCAATCAGCACCCCTTTGGGAACCTGCTTGATCGCCTCCAGGACCCGCAGCACCTGTTCATCGCTGGCGGGCAGCCCCAGTTCTTCCAGGCGGTGAGCCACCGCGCGGCGGCCGCTGTGGCGGCCGAGCACAAACTCCACGCCCTTGGCCCCCACCAGTTCCGGCCGAAAGGGCAGGTATGTGTCAATGTTCTTCAACAGCCCGTCCTGATGAATGCCGGCTTCCGTGGCAAAAATCGTCCGTCCGCTGATCGGCTTGTTGGGTGCCATTCGCACCCCCGTCAGTTCCGCCACCAGGTGGCTCAGACCAACCAGCTTCGTCGTGTCGATTTTCGCGGACCGTCCGTACTGGTCGGCATGGAGATGCAGCGCCGTCGCCACCTCTTCGAAACAGGCGTTCCCCGCCCGCTCGCCGATGCCATTGACCGTACATTGAACGACATTCACCCCCTCGTCAATGCACGCCAGCGTGTTGGCCACCGCCAGCCCCAGGTCGTTGTGAAAGTGAACCGCCAGCAGCGCCCTGTTGAGATTCGGCACCGAGTCCTGGATATGCCGGATGAAGTCGCGGGCCTTCTCTGGTGTCAGCAGGCCGACCGTGTCGGGAAACCCAATCGTGGTCGCGCCGGCATCAATGGCCGTTTGATAGAGTTCCGTGAGGTAGTCGCGCTCGGTGCGGCTGGCGTCTTCTGGACTGAAGGCCACAATCTCGAACCGTTCCGCGGCGTAAGCCACGCTGTCGGCCACCAATTTGCGGATCTCATCGCGGGTTTTCTGCAGCTTGAATTCCCGATGCAGCGGGCTCGTGCCAACAAACAGGCTGACGCCGCGCTTGTGGTCGGGATTGCCCTGCAGCGCCTCGACGGCGGCATCAATGTCGCCCGGCAGCGTCCGGCACAGGGCGGTCAGCACCGGCCCGCGCACCTTGCCCACCATCTGCTGAATCGCGTGAATCTCCTGTGGAGACGATGCCGGAAACCCCGCATCCAGCGAATGCACCCCCGCCGCCTCCAGCGCCAGCGCGATGCGCAGCTTGTCCTCCGGCTCCAGCGTCGCCCCCGGCATCTGCTCACCGTCGCGCAGCGTTGTGTCACTGAACAGCACAACCCCGCTGCTGCGGTGATGCCGGATGATCGCCTGCTTGACCACGCCGGTCACCTGCTTTTTGACACGGCGAAAGAAACCGAACGGCATGGTGCAGACGAAATCCCAATGACCAATGTCACAATGACCAAATTAGAGTCAGTCGACGAACATCAGTTCGTCAGACATCAGCAGCACATGGGCGTAGCGTTCCCAGGACGTCATCGGCCGCAGGCCGTTGGCACCGACAGTGGCTGGTGTTTCCACCGGTTCTGCGGCGAGGAACTGCGTTGCCAGCTCCGCTTCGCTCTCAGTCGGATCGCGCTGGAAGAGTTGCTGATAGAGGTTCTGGATGCGCTTGGGCGTATTGTCGAGTGCCTGAAAATCGGGGCGAGCCACGATTTCGCACGCCTGCTGCATGACGAACGGACTGTTGAAAAAGAACAGCGACTGCTGTGGGACCGTTGTCACATACCGCCGGCCAGTGATGGTGTCTGGGTCGGCGAAATCGAAGGCACGAAACAGCCCCGGAAGATTTTGGCGGTCGATATGACCATAAATCGCCCGCCGCCGCGAAGGCGGCTGATCGCCAATGCCAATGAAATTGCCTGCCGCCGCCACCTTGGGCTGCGGCACAAGTTCCACCGCGCGGCCGCCAATGGTTTCATCAAGGTTTCCCGCCACGAACAGCAGCGTGTCCCGCACCTCTTCGAAGCCGAGCCGGCGACGGTTCATTTTCGACAAAAGATGGTTTTCAGAGTCTGCCGCTTCGCTGCGCAGTCCGTCATCGCTGGCCCGCTGGTAGGCATGCGACAGCATCAACAGGCGATGCAGCTTCTTCAGCGACCAGCCCTCATCCATGAACCGCGCCGCCAGGTAGTCGAGCAGTTCAGGATGGCTGGGAGCTTCGGACCGCAGGCCGAAGTCGTCGGGAGTGGTGACGAGGCCCTCGCCGAAATGATGCAGCCACACCCGGTTGACCAGGACGCGGGCGGTCAGGGGATTGGCGGGGCTGGCAATGGCGCGGGCCAGTTCCAGCCGGCCGCTGCCCTGCGCGAATGGCTGGCGGTTTTCGCCCGCCACCACCTGGATGAACTGCCGCGGAACTTCGGCCCCCGGATTATTCGGATTGCCGCGGGTGAAGATCTTGGCATTCTGTGGCTGCGGATTGTCCGCCAGGGCCATCGCCCGCACCGGGGCTCCGGGATGCTTCAGCTCCAATTGCTCCAGGTCGGTGGCGAACTGCTGGATCTGCGTTTGCACCTTCTGCGGCAAAAACTGCTTCAGTGCGGTTTCGGGCAGATTCCCCGGCGCGTCGTCACCGAGATAGATTTGTCGCAGGGCTTCACGCGCCGGGTCCGCTGTCGCAGTCGCTGGCTGGTCCGGTGCCTGGGTGGCTTCATCGAACAGCCGCGCATATCGCCGGGCCACCTCGCGCAGCGTTTGCGGCGGCTCTGCGAACGCCGCGGCGACCAGCGGGTTGACCGGATGCGGCAGCGTGTTGGCCGCCACCTTCGCGGACAGTTCGCGCGCCTGAGCCTCAAACTCGCCCTCCGGCAGGGCCACGAAGGCAAACCACGGGGCGAAGACGGGGTCGCTCGCCGCATTGAGCTTCTCCAGGGCGCGCTTCCAGCGACGTGACCCGGCGCGGCGACCGCTCATCTCCAGCGCTTCCTGCTCTTCTTCTTTCTTTTTCTCCTCGTCGGTTGTCGGCTCGGCCGGAGCCCGGCTCATCAACAGGTATTCGGCCGTCCGCCGACGGTGCTTCTGCAGCACCTCGGCCAACTGCGTGCGGGTCAGTTCGTCGCGGGCTGTCTCGAGTTTCTGCCGCTCCGCCAGATACTGTGCCGCCGCTGCCGGCTCCACGGTGCCGATCACTGGTAAGGGATTGGGTTCATTGGAACTCGAAAACACCCCATACAGGCTGTAGTAATCAGCCGTCGGAATCGGGTCGAACTTGTGGTCGTGGCAGCGGGCACAGCTCACGGTGAGGGCCATTGTGCCCCGGGTGACCACGTCGATCCGGTCGTCGATCGTGTCATGCCCATTTCCCAGAAAGCGGCGACCGAGGGTGATGAACCCCATCGCCGCCAGAGAGGGTCCGGTGGTTCCCGGCTCAAGCTGATCAGCGGCGATCTGCTCCATCAGGAACCGGTCGTAAGGCAGGTCCTCGTTGAAGGCCCGGATGACATAGTCGCGATACGTGAAGGCATAATAATAGACAGGATCCGCCGTGCTGGTGTCACCCTTGGTGGTGGCGTAGCGGGCCACATCCAGCCAATGGCGACCCCAGCGCTCGCCATAGTGTGGCGAAGCGAGCAGCCGGTTCACAACCGTCGCAAAGGCTTCCGGCGCGTTGTCCGCCAGAAACGCCTCCACCTCCGCAGGCGTGGGGGGAAGGCCGATCAGGTCATACGTCGCGCGGCGAATCAGGCTCCGTTTGTCGGCCAATGGAGCAAGTTCCAAACCGGCCGCTTCGAGTTTCTCCAGCAGAAAGGCATCGACGGGAGACTGAACGAGGTCGGTGTGCTTCACCGCCGGAACTGGCGGCCGCTGCACCGGCCGAAATGACCAATGCGCGGCTTCCTCGGCCTGCGCGGGACACGACAACAGCGACCACAGTGAGAGAATCGCGATTGCGTGCTTCCACAGGCCGAAATTCGAAGTTCTCATCGAGTCATCCAGCCAGATGCGCCAGTGGCATGTGCAATACAGGAGCGGAACTCCAATGATACCCGGGGTAGGAGTGCCCGTTCAATTGCCCGCAGGACCACCGTAGTAGCGTCGACTTCAGTCGACCGGTGCGGCTTTGCCAAAACCGCTATGCGTTCCAAAACCGGTGACCGGTGCGGGCCACGAAGACATCTTCGAGCGTCGGCTTGCCCAGCGTGACCTGCTCGATCTCGCCGCCGAACTCAGCCACGGCATTGCGCAGAAACTCGTGCCCGGCGGGAACTTCCACCCGCAGTTGCTGCCCCATAACCCGGGCGCTCACGCGAAACCGTGCATCAATCCTGAGCGCCAGGTCGTCCGGTGCCGCACACTGGATGGTGACGCAGTCGCCGCCAATCGAGCTTCGCAGTTCGGCGGGCGTCCCATGGGCCACGAGCCGGCCGGTGTCGAGAATCACCAGGCGGTCACAGCGTTCGGCCTCATCCATCAGATGCGTTGTGACCACCACCGTCACCTGCCGCTCCTGCCGGAGCTGTTCCAGGAACTGCCATAGGTCGATCCGCGCTCCAGGGTCCAGCCCCGTGCTGGGCTCATCCAGCAGCAGAATCCGTGGCTCATGCAGCAGCCCTTTGGCGATCTCCACCCGCCGCTGCATCCCGCCGGACAATGTCTCCGTCAAGTCATGGCGGCGGTCATTGAGGCCAAACTGCTGCAGCAGTTCGTCCATCCGCAGCCGCAAGGGCTGCCCGGACAAACCATAGAGATGTCCCTGATGCCTCAGGTTCTCCAGAACGGTGAGTTTGCGGTCGAGGCTGGGTGACTGAAACGTCACCCCAATCAGTGCCCGCACCGCTGCGGGATTGCGGGCGACATCCAGCCCGCAGACCTGCACTTGTCCCTGCTGTACGGGCAGCAGCGTACTCAGCACGCGGAACAGGGTGGTCTTGCCGCCGCCGTTGGGACCGAGAACGCCAAAGATCTCGCCTTTGGAAATGTCAAACTGCAGGTTGTCCAGCGCCTGCCGCGTGCCATACCAGTGGCTCAGTCCCGACACCCCGATCGCGGCAGCCTCAGTCACGGATGCTTGCCTTCAGCCGGCTTGGCCGGATGCTCTGGAGTCACCGGATGTTTCTCCTGCGGAACCTTGCCGTCGGCGCCCTCGGCGGTGTTGCTCGGCGAATCAGGATGATGTTCGGGGCGAGACTGCTGATTCGCATACTCGTCCGCCTGGGGCGTCTCCACCGTGTAGTAGTGCAGGGCGACATCCGGGGTGAGCGCCGCGGGAATCGCGAGCGCCAGAATCAGCGTCGGAAGGAGCATGGCCCAGATCCACTTGCCTTCGAACTTCACATGCATGAAGTACAGCAGCACGAACGTAGCCTTGGTGCAGGCGATGGCCAGCACGATGCCACCGATCAGGATCTTCCAGTTGAAGCCACCCGTCGCTGCCGCGGGCTCGTGTGCGACAGCCGGCGCATGGGCATCGGCTGAGGCGTGGGCAGTTCCACCCATCTGCTTGCCGACCTCGTCCGCCACCCAGGACATGATGGTCAAGAGGCACAGGGCACCAAAGATCATCAGATAGTTGACATGCGGTCCCGAAGCGGCATGTTCGGCATGAGGCTGTTCAGACATCGACACTTCTCCGTGGTTTCACTGCGATCTGAGTCCGGTTCGCTGGCCACTACGTCCTGTCAGCGCTAGATGATGTAGATCAGCGGGAACAGGAAGATCCAGACGAGATCGACGAAGTGCCAGTAGAGGCCGTAGTTTTCGACCAGCGTGCCATGCTCGAAGCCCAGCCGTCCGGCATTTCCCAGCATGATGATGTGGGTGAAGAACCCCATGCCAATGATCACGTGCAGGGCGTGGAAACCGGTCATCAGGAAGTAGGTCGACGCAAACAGATTGCCATACAGGATCGGCTTGTGGATTTCATGCACCACCTTGAATTCCGGGTGGTCGTGCTGGAGTTTCTCCAACGCCTTGGCGGCATCGTCCAGCTTGATGGTGCCAGCCAGCGCCTTGCGCCGCAGGTCGTTGAACTCCGGTGTTTCCAGCTTCTTGGAGATGCCCGAAACATTGGTGTTCACGACATCCAGCTCGGCCTTCAGACGCGGCTTGCGCTCTTCGTTCGTCTCCTTGGCCAGTTCATTCGCCACGCTCACCTGCCGCTGCCGCAGCGCGGTCAGGCCGGTGGC
This sequence comes from Planctomycetaceae bacterium, assembly GCA_021732845.1. GTDB lineage: Bacteria > Planctomycetota > Planctomycetia > Planctomycetales > Planctomycetaceae > JAKFUF01. The sequence continues at coordinate 21,396 of JAKFUF010000035.1, forward strand.
GACATCCAGCTCGCGGACCATTTTGTCCAGCACCTGCTGGTTGCTCTCGGGAACATGGCCGGGCAGGATGTCATGCTGAAACTTGCCGTAATACTCAAACGATTTGATTCCCAAGAAGACGCAGGCCAGCACCAGCGTCAGAATCATCAGATTCTTGGCCTTGGTGAAGTAGCCCTGATGGACCGCCTCATGCGCGAGCACCACCGACACGCTGGAGCAGATCAGCACGAAGGTGTTGATCGCGCCGGCCAGAATGTTGATGTGCGTGACGTGCGTGTCCGTCGGCCAGCCGGGCGATCCCAGCCGGACCACGATGTAGGTGCCGATGAAGGCGGTGAAGAACATGATTTCCGTGCCGAGGAACAGCCACATCCCGAGCTTGGCATTCGGAATGGGCACGCCCATCTTCAGCGTGGAAACCCCGTGTCCGTGTGTCATCTTGATTCCTCACAACTTTCAATCTCGCCCCGGTGCGGGTCTGGACCTTCTCGGCCAAGCCGGACGGGGCGGGCATCACGAACCGAGCCAGTGGCTCCAGACCAAGGTCAACAGCACCAGCGGCAGATAGACGAGTGAAACCCACAGCAGTCTGCGGGCGGTTGTTCTGGTCTCCGAAATGGCGAACCGTGCCGCGGCAATGGCATAGGCCGTTCCCAGCACGAGTGCCAACAGGCAGTAATTTCGTCCAGCAATGCCATGCACCACCGGCAGCAGGCTCAGCGGCAGCAGCACCAGGGAATAGCCCACCGCCACCAGCCCCACGAGGTGCGGCACGCGTCCGCCAGCCGGCAGCATCTTCAGCCCCGCGTTGCTGTAGTCGTCCTTGTAAATCCAGGCAATCGCCAGGAAATGCGGGAACTGCCACAAGAACACGATCGCGAACAGCGACCAGGCTCCAGCGTCCAGCGAACCGCCCGCAGCCGTCCAGCCGAGAACCGGCGGCATTGCCCCCGGGATCGCTCCCACGGCGGTGGCCAGTCCGGTCATGCGTTTGAGCGGTGTGTAGGCGGCGGTGTACAGCAGGAAGGTGAGCCCCGCCAGCGTGGCTGTCAGCGGATTGACGGTGAGCGCGAGCCACAACACCCCCACGACACCGCAACTGAGGCCGAAACCGCCAACTTCAAGCGGACTGAGCCGTCCCGAGGGCAGCGGCCGATTGATCGTCCGCGTCATTCGGCAGTCGGTATCGCGTTCATACCATTGATTAAGTGCCGTTGAACCTGTCGCCACCAGCGCCACGCCAATCAGCGCGGGCCAGAGCGCGGCCAGCGGAGCCCCGGGTGCGAGGAACCAGCCGGCACTCACGGCCAGCAGCACCAGCAGCGAGATCTTGGGCTTGATGATCTGCAGGTAGTCGGGCACGCGCGCTACCAAGGCATCGCGCAGCCTTCCCGGCACGTCCATCGCGGTTGGCGACAGCGACAACGGAGCCGGAGTTCCCGAGCCAACGGGCAGCGTACTCATGCCGCACCTCCGGCCAGTTGAGGAGTCGCGGGAGAGGGGGTGTAGGTGTCACAACCGGACAGCCGTCCCGCACGCAGGACGAGAACCACGGTCGTCGCCAACAGGAACATGCCACCGATCACATGCCCGGTGCGCATCGTTGTCTGCAGTGCCGAGCCGGCAACCGGGGTGTAGCCGTCCAGCCCGAGCCACGCGACCCATGCTCCAGCGCCCTGTCCCAGCTTGGTGACCCACGTCGCCAGCCCCAGCAAGAGCTGGATCGACAGCAACAGGCACAGCATGATCGCTGGAGTTCGCAGCCACGGCAGTGCCGAGCGAAATGCAAACACGGCCGAAGCAAGCACCAAGACACTCGCCAGTGCGGCAAATGCCAAATGTTCGTTGAGGTGCATTCCCCGGTGCCGCACCATCCCACCCAACATGTATTGCAAAAATACGACAATCACTGCAACACGCGGCAGTAAGATCATCAAAGGGCTGACCGCTGGGGATCGCCGCGCATGTTCCCAACCTTGGCTGGTCACGGCCGCGAGACTCACCATCAGGCAGAAGACCAGTGCGGCGAAGCTCCCATGGATGAATGCCAGCCCGCGCTGATCCATGAGCACCCGCGCGCCACCCAGCAGCCCCTGCAGGATCACGCCCGTCAGCACGAGCAAACTTAAAACCAACACGCTGGCGCGTTTCTCGCCTCCGCTGGCGCGGGCGGCAATCGCCACCCCTGCCAGACCGATACTGGCCAGGCCAATCAGCATTCCGGCCAGTCGATGACCGTGTTCCAGAAATTTGTCGCCGGTCGAGGCCAGCCATCCGTAGGCCAGCATCCCCTGCCCGTCAGAAGTCGGCCAGTCGCGAAACGCCATTCCCGCGCCCTTTGTTGTCACCAACGCCCCCACCACAATCGGCAGCAGTGCCAGCACTGCCGTGAAGACGGCAGTGCGATGCAGCAGGCGGCGGGTGGGCGAAAGCGACATGAAACAGAGTCAGGGAGTCTGAAACAAAGGCCTAAACTGGGACGGCGAAACGGAACGAAATGTCAGTGGCCATGAGCCACGTTGACCCGCTGCTCGACCGGCACGTACTGCGTCTGCGGGAAGTAGTCGACATCCAGGTTGGGCGTCGCGTACTCGTAGGGTCCACGATACACGACCGGCAGAATGTCGAAATTGCCGTGCCCGGGAGGGGAAGGAGCGGTCCATTCCAGACCATTCGCGTTCCAAGGATTGCGTCCGACCCGCTTGCCGTACTTGATGCTCAGGAAGAAATTCGCCAGCAGGATGAACTGGGCGAATCCCATCACAATTGCCGACCACGTCATGAACTGGTTGAGCGGCAGCAGGTGTTCCAGGTACGGGTAGTTGTACGGATCCGCCAATCGGCGGGGCATGCCCGCGGCACCCAGGAAGTGCATTGGGAAGAAGGTGAAGTTGAAGGCGATGAACGAGATGACGAAGTGAATTTTTCCAGCCGTTTCGTTCATCATCCGGCCCCACATCTTGGGGAACCAGTAGTGAATCGCGCCGAAGCAGCCGAACAGCGTGGCTCCGAACAGCACATAGTGGAAGTGAGCCACGATGAAGTAGGTGTCGTGGATGTAAATGTCGACCGGGACGGCCGCCATGAAGATTCCCGACAGCCCGCCGACGACGAACATCGACACGAAGGCGATGCTGTTGATCATCGGCGTGGTGAACTGGATGTTGCCGCCCCACATCGTCCCCAGCCAGTTGAACGTCTTCACGGCGGACGGCAGGGCGATCATCATTGTCGAGATCATGAACGTCATGCCCAGGGCGGGGTTCATGCCGCTGATGAACATGTGGTGGCCCCAGACGATGAATCCCAGGCCCGCGATCGCCGCGATGGAATACACCATCGGCTTGTAGCCGAACAGCGGCTTGCGGGAGAAGCAGGAGAGCATGTCCGACACCATGCCCATGGCCGGCAGCAGCATGATGTACACGGCGGGGTGCGAGTAGAACCAGAACAGGTGCTGCCAGAGCAGGGCCTGGCCGCCGCCGACCGTGGTCGGCGTGTTGTTGACCGTCAGGCCGCCGGGAATGAAGAAGCAGGTGCCAATCGTCCTGTCGGCCAGGATCATGAAGCCAGCCGCTGTCAGGACCGGCAAGGCGAAAGCCTGGAGAATGGCCGTGATGAACATGGCCCAGATCGTCATCGGCATGCGGAACAGGGTCATCCCCGGTGCCCGCATGTTGATGATGGTGGTCATGTAGTTGACCGAGCCCATCATCGAGGAAACCCCGATGAAGGTCACCCCGATGAGCCACAGGGTCTGGCCGTCCTGCGAGCCCGGTGCCGCCGCGCGGATCGCCGACAAGGGCGGATAATTGGTCCATCCGCCAGACGATGCTCCGCCCTCGACAAAAAAGCTCAGGCCGAAGAAGAAGATCGCCGGCCACATGAACCAGTAGCTCAGCATGTTGAGCGTGGGGAACGCCATGTCATCCGCGCCGATCATCAGCGGGATGAGGAAGTTGCCGAACGCCCCCGCCAGGATCGGGATGATCACCAGGAAGATCATGACCGTGGCATGCATCGTGAACAGCATCGTGTAGAACTCGGGGGAGATCTGCCCCCCCTCGTTGGCAAACACGAGCTGCCCGACGATCGGCATTGTCGAGAACCGGTACGCGAGCTGCCAGCGGACGCCGAGCGCCAGCGCGCCGCCGACCATGAGCATCAGCAGCGTCGTGATCAGAAACTGGATGCCGATGACCTTGTGGTCTGTCGAGAACACGTATTTCTGGAAAAACGACAATTCATGCCCGTGGCCGTGGGAGTCATGTGCGGCATGGCCATGGGAATCGTGGTCGTCATGAGCGTGGGCGGTGTCCGCCGGGGCGTGCGTGCTCATGGATGGTTCTCCGCTTTGGGTGTCGCCTGGGTGACCACGGCCGCCGCGCGTCCGCCGGAAACTCCGTCGTCCGACTGCCGGGCCTGCAGGTCGCGCAGATATTTGTCGAATTCAGATTTGCGTTGTGCGGTCAGTTGCCCGCGCATTTTGTAATGTCCCCACCCGCACAATTCAGCACAGACCAGTTCCTGCTCGCCTTCAAAGTTGGCCTGGAACTGGACGGGAATGATCGCCCCCGGCACTGCGTCCTGCTTGATCCGCAGATGCGGCAGGAAGAACGAATGCAGCACGTCTTCGCTGCGGAGCTGGATCACGACCGGTTCGCCAAACGGCACATGCAGGTCGTTGACCGTATACAGGTCATCCGGCTGTGGTTTCTGCATCAACTTTTTGCCTGGGGCGGGATAACGGATCCGCCACTCGAACTGCCGGGCCGTGACTTCCGCCACCGGATTCTCGCGGGAGTGCCTGTTGAATGTCGCGAAGTTGCGGAACCGCATCCACACGTCGATCTGGTACAGCGAGATGAACAGCAGGATCGCCGCGGGCACGATCGTCCAGACCACTTCCAGCGCGTGGCTGCCGTGGCTGAAGGACGCCTTCACTCCGGGCTTGCCGCTGAACTTGATCAAGGCGGTGATCAGCACGACATGCACCGCGATGTAGGTCACGGTGGTGATGATCAGGATCATGTAGAACAGGTCATCGATCTCGGTCCCCATGGGGGACTGCGCACCACCGGGGAGCCACCAGCGGTAGGACGGCGCCAGAACGCTGATGCCCACGGTGGCCACGGCGGAAAGGCCGAAGAAAGCCGGCCAGAACTTTTTCGTCAGGGCTCCGGCAAGCAGGACTGCCGCGCTGCCCAGGGAGAGAATAATTAACCAGGGACTCACTGAGTCACTCCGTTACAAACAGGGCTGTTCGCCCAGGGAAATCTTTGCCAGGAATGGAGTTGGATGAGCAGCCGTCAGTTTGAAGCCTGAGGATTCACCGGAGCCGCAGGCGGTTGCACGCTCGGATCTGGCAGCGGCCCCTGGAGGATCGACTGGTCGTAGGGCAGCGTGGTCACGAAGTTCACCAGATCCCACAGATCACTGTCATTCGTCAGCGAGGTGCTGAAGCCGGGCATCTTCGCGCCGTTGATGCCGGCGAACACCTTGCGGTACAGGTCGATCGGCCGCCGACCACCACGGTAGACGCCACGGATCAGGTTGCGGGGTTCCAGGTGATTGTCCCAGTCGTCGTGCAGGCCGCGAACTTCGTACTTCTGCCCGGCATATTGGAACAACGGCGAGTCGTTGCCAACCTCCCAGAAATCCTCGGTGGAAGGTCCGTCGCCGCGGCCTCCGTAGCCGTGACACTTGAAACAAGCCACCGCTTGCGAGTAATACAACTCGCGTCCCCGTTTGAGTGATTTCTCGGTCGGCTTTCCGGTCTTGGGATCGATGCCTGTCCGGGCTTCGAGAGATTCGTGATGGACGAAGCCCAATTCCTCGTCCTTCAGTGACTTGACAGCCCAGTACTGGCCTTCCTTGTGGTCCAGCTTTACCCGCCGATCGGCTGGCAGAGTTTCTCCGGAGAACTTCACGCTCCCGCGGGGTTTTGGATCCGCGAGGACTTTGGCATCGTCGAGAATTGTCGCCTCGCGGGGATTGATGATGCTTTCGGGTGCGTCGGCAGTGGTCCATGCCTCCGCCAGGTCGGTGCTCACCTGTTCCAGCGTGTCCTTCCAACCATCGTTGAACTCCGCTCGGGCTTCCTCAGGAGCTTCCGCCGGCACGGACCCACCTTTTGCCAGGACCTTGCGTCCCAGGATTCCCTGGATCCCCTTGTACAGGCGGAACTCATATTCACCCCGCATGCTCAGGAACCGCACATACTCGATGATCGGCTCCAAGTCGTCTTTGAGCAGCACGAAGGACGGCATGCTGGTCCCGGGAATACCGTGTTCCAGCGTCGTCCGCAGGTCTTCCCGCGAGGGCCGGATGGCACCCGCCGTCGATTTGAACTTGAACTTTCCCAGCCGGTAGTCGCGGGGGCGCGGGTTGAGAAACTTCGCCGTGGGACCGGCACCGTCTCCGCTCGTCCCGTGGCAATGCACGCAGTGCTGCATGTACAGGTTGCGTCCGTGCAGCAGCTTCCAGCCTTCGGTGCCGCGCTCGGGATGATCGAGATCATCCTCCGCCTTGCCGTAGTCGAGCGGGAACAGTTCCCATGCCACCAGTGAGTTTGGCGTGCCGAAGTTCTCATGCAGCGCAGCTTCCACCGGGTTCACAGCGGTCTTCTCGTCGCCGATGCGCACCGGCACGATTTCTTCGGTGGACTTGGCGAGAACAAACTTCGGTTCGGGACTCTTGGCGCACCCTCCGCAGAGAGCCACGCCGACAAGCACCGCTACCGTGCCGAAAAATTGACGAGACCGGTTCACGAGTTACCTGTCTGTAAAAACTGATGCGTGAGACTGTGTCGACTGTGACCACGATTCTGATCGGCACCCTTGGGCGAGTGCCGGTCCCGCAATGCCGGCCGGCCTTGGACTACAACCCAAACTTCTTGGAATCGAACTTCATGTCACCCTTGGCCACCTTGCCGGCTTCGATGGTCACTTCAAATTTCTTGTTCAGATACCCAGACCGTTCCTGCCAGACGATGAATTCGTGCTTGCCGGCAGGCAGGTTGCGGATCTCGAACTCGCCCTTTTCGTCGGTGTTGTCACCGAAGGGATGGTCCTTCACCAGATGATGTGCCGTCATCCAGTTATGGAGATCGCACTTGATCGGCACCGGGTTGCGCTCGGCCTTGTTGTAGCCCTTCTTGACCCCCTTGCGGTCATTGGCACCGATGGCGACATTGAACTCTTCCGAGCGGATTGGCGTGGCATGCGTGTTGTGGGCGATGGCATCGCCGCTCTTGATCAACAGCGGCTGGCCAACCTGGATGAACAGTGTGTGCGGCGTGAACCTACATCCATGCTGGTCAAACACGACTTCTTCAGTCGGTGGAGTGTGCTTGTAGCCAGCCGGGGCCTTGTCTAGATACACGAAGATATTGGCGATCCCCTTGGTCTTCGGGTCGATGACCAAGGTGTCGTCCGGGATATCCTGGGCCGCACAGACTGCAGGATCCTTGACGCTGCCGTCACCCTTGACGACTTTGAGCTTCAGCGTCGGGACCGCTCCGTCAAACACAATGGTCCCTTTGAGGGCCCCGGTGCCAGGCAACAGCGGCTTTTCCGCCTTGTCGTCCGCGTAGGTGATCGGCGTCTGCGCAACGGCCAGCGTCAACGCGGCATCCGCAGCGTCAGCCGATTGGCGGCTCAACACCCAGGCACCAACCACGAGGGCAGCGGCTGCCATGGAGCCGGCGACAACGTACCGCGCCGGGCGTCGAACGATTTGAGGATCGAGGGTCATGCCTAGTTCTCCGTAGTCAAGCTCAGAGATCCGCCTCGCAGAAGGCGCTGGTAGGTCACCATGCGGCTTGGCTCTTCGCGTGATGGCTGGGTCACGGATGCCAGTTTGTCGGCACCGTAGGACAGATCGTGGGTCACGTCTGCGTTCGCTTTGATTTCAATTTGCAGCTTCGTTTCCAGAAAGCCACGCTTTTCGTGCCACACCTTGAACTGGTGCTTGCCGACCGGCAGCCCTGGAATGCTGAATTTGCCATCCGCGTCCGTGATGGCCACATACGGATGGTCCAGCGGGACGTGGTAGGCCTTCATCCAGGTGTGAAGGTCACATTTGACCTCCACGGGCTGGGCTTCCGTCTTGTCATACTGGATTTTGACGCCCCCCCGGTCATTCGCATTGATCGCTCCGTTGAATGACTTCGAACGGCCGGGATAGGTGTGGGTATTGTGGGCGATGGGATCGTCACTCTTGATCAGCAGCGTTTGATTCACACGCAGCTTGATCACATGCGGATGAAACCGGCAGCCCTTTTGGTCGAAGATCACGGGCTCGGTGGGGATCGCCAACAGTTCGGGCTTGATCGTCCCCGGGGACTTGGCCAGGTAGATCACGACGTTGGCGACACCCTTGTTCGCCGGATTGACCAGCAGGCTCTCGTCAGGAACTGTCTCCGCCGCGCATACCGACGCGTCGCGGGCGCCAGCATCATTTTTCTCCACGAGATTGGGCGCTGCAGGCGGCGTTCCTTCGCAGAGAATCGTCCCGTTCAAATTACCAAATTCCGTCACCGCCGCACCAGCGGCGGCACCTTCGGTTGCAGCGCCTTCGATGTGCTTCACCGTGACCGACACCACCTGTGGCTCGCAGCCTGCCGCGGCCAACACCGCTGCCAGACCCGCCACCAAGCTTGCGGAACGCACGAAGTCGAATCGACAATTCATCACTGACCCTCTCCCGTCTTGACGTCTGCGGACTGCGTCCCGGCAGGTTTGGCCTCCGCCGCTTCCGCTTTTGGTTCTGGCTTCTCGGCGTCCGGCTTCTTCTCTGGCTGAACTTCGGGTTTGGCTTCCGGCTGTGGCTCCACCTTCTCAGCGTCAGGTTTGGCCGGAGTTGCCTGGGCCATCACCGCCCGCTGATGTTCCATCAGTTGATGATAATTCATCAGACCGTCGCGTGTCGCCTGAACCTGCAGGAGTTCCTGGGCGGTACCAATCCTCTCGGGTGTATTGCCTCCGAGCAGTTCCGGGAAAGTATGCTTGTAGGTTCCGTTGGCTTGACGTTGTGCCGGCGGATACGGAGCTGGCATGGAAGTATAGGGGGTGATCCAGTCGGGCTTGGTGATCCACAGCTTCAACCAGTCGGGTCGCAGCCGGTCGGCCACCACATCCAGATTGGGGCCGCGGATGTTTTTCGGATCGTTGGGATTGCCCGCGTACGGCTTGGCCGCCACGGCATGACAACCGTTGCAGAGCTTGACGTTGATCGCATCCCAGGTCACATCCAGATACTGCTTCTTTTCCTCTGGCAGTTGTTCATGCAGCACCACATTCTGGCGTGCCAGATAGGTCGGCGTGCGTTCGGGAACGGATTGGTAGGGATACTCAGCCCCATCGACGGCGGCGAAGTAGTTCGCCAACGCATGAGCCTCGTCATCGCTCATATTGAACTTGGGCATCCGCAATCGCGTTGTGAACCGGATCTGGTGCGGGTTCTTGAGGAAGTTGTAAAGCCACGCGGTCTGAACCTTGATCCCTTCCTGATACAGCGGAGGCGGCGACATCTGCCACGACATGTAGCGGTTGTTGTCGGGATTCTGCTTCATCAGCTCGTCGACCAGCCATTCCGCAAAATGGCCGCCGCGGGCCGGGGTGACGTGCTTGAGCTTGAGTGCCGAGAACGTCACCTTGGAGTGCGGCAGCAACAGCTTCTGATTGAGTTCCGTGGTCTCCCACACATCGTAGGTGTATTCGGCGTCTTCGGGTTCATCGTCAGGCGAGGGGGCACTGAGCAGCATGCCGTGGAATGAAACATCGTGTTCGCCGGTGGCCACCCCGTGAAGCTTGTCCGGTGGAGGGGCCTTCAGCGAGACCAGCAGTTGCCCGTTTGAGAGGGCATCCGTGCTGGTGAAGTCCGCCCACCACAGTGCGTCAATCAACGCCTTGATCTTGCCCGGTTCAACGGTCTCGTTCACGAGCCGTTGATGGAGAGCGAGTACAGCAGCCGGAGAAACAGTCACTCCGGTTGCTTCCTCCTTGGAATCTGCCAGCTTCTTTGTGACTTTATCCAGAGTGGCCCCTGTCACTGACAGGAACTCCAAGTCAGTCACACCCCGCAGCACCGGCAGCAATTCGCTCTTGTTCAGCGACTCCGACAGAGACTTCCAGTCAGGCTTGTCGTCTTTCCGGTATGGGTCGGACTTCGTCCAGTCAGAGAAGGCCAGTTGCTGAATCAGCGCATCCAGTTTGGCATACAATGGGGCCTCTACTTCGTCGATGAAGCGTACACCCAGATCCTTCAGATTTGCCTGCGTGTACTTCACAAATTCCTTTGGATCCTTAGGATAGGAGTCTGCGGTCTTCACGGTGACCGTCTCAAGCCCCTTAGGACCTTCAACTTCAGCGCCGATTTGAGAGAGGAAATTGAGCCACGACTGCTCGTCGTTAATGTCAGCCTTCACCTCACCCAGCTTGAGTTTCTTCAACACCATGCTCAGTTTTTGATACGCCTTCGAGAAGTCTGGCTTGAAGGTCATTTCAAATTCTGACCGCAGACGATCATGAAGTTTCGCCAATTCGGACTGTGTAATGACGGTCCGTGCGGTATTCCCTGGAATGGCAGCCATACGCTTCGTGAATTCAGCCGCGTTCGAGAGCGACACCATCTCCAGGTCGCTCTCAGTGATCCCGCGTCCGACCGGCAGCACCGCCGCACTGGCGAGCTTGTCGCGCAGCACATTCCATTTCGCATTCGAACTCACATCGACGCGGAACTCTTCCACAGGAGTCTGGTACTGAACTTTTGGCAGTTCCAGAACGTGGCATGAGACGCAGTTGAACTTCGTCACCAGCTTCTCACCCTCAATCCGGGCTTTGGCCACGGGGTTCGGGTGATATTGGAACTCCTGTGCTGGCGGATCGGCGACCAATCCCAACACGAAGGTCGCCACGGACTCGATCTTCTGCTCGTTGTCGAGGGGTGTCTGGGCGAACTTGAACTGCGGCATGCGCAGGCGTTCGTCGTAGCCCTTCGTCGTCGTCATTAGATAATCGTAGCTGCGCGGATCCCGCAGCTTCTGCCAAATGAAGCCCGCCCGGCCATGGTGACTCAGTTGATCGACAAAGTAAGCCGCACTGGTCGCCTTCACTTCCTCTTCCTTCGAAGCAAACTTCGCACCACGGGCCTCGTCGATCGACTTCTCGATCCGGGTCAGCGTGCTCGAACCGTCCGGTTCGCCATGGTGGTGCAGATACTCTTCGATATGTTCGACAGATAGCTTCGCCGGATCCTTCCGGCCCCAATCGGCCAGTCCCGTTCCGATCGGACGCGCCCGCTCGTACCCGGGGATGTCATGGCAGCCATAGCAGCCGTACCGGGAGATGGATCGACGACCGATGTACAGCAGTTTTGTCTCGGCGATGGCTTGATTTTTCTTTGTGGTGCTGAGTGTTCCGCTAAGTTCCTTGAACCAATCACTCTGCTGTTTCATGTTCGACTGATCGAGACGCTCCAAGATGTCCTTTCTCAGATTCTCTTGATCAGACGCCAAACGCCCAACCAACGCCTTCAGCGACAATTCTACCTCATCACCCTTAAGGTCATTTGCCGGAGTGGGGTAGACTCCCGAGCCCATGTATGCGTCGAGCGCTGCCGCGGATAAGGATTTCTTGAGAAACAGCCGGACAAGGTCGTTCATATCGGCGTCAAAATTCGCCGCCTCGTTGTCGATCCCTGGGAACTTGGAAACCGGCTTGTGCAACAGGTAAGCCACGATGTCCGCGGCGGGATCCACCCGTGAGTCGCCCTCGCCGGTGGCTTCCAGGTACAGGTTCGGCATCCGCGTCCGGGAACTGTGACGGTCTGGGTCGCGAACCCACGTGTACAGCCAGGATGACAGGGCGATCTCTTCGGTCTTCTCGCCGCTGACCATGACCTTCGTCTTCATCGCGTCGCGGCGGATTTTCGTATGAGCGTGGCTCAGATCCGGGGCAAAGTCGGCCACGGAGCCGGGGAAATCTTCATGCTTGTGGCAGGCCAGGCACCCACGTTCCGAGAACAGCTTCTTTCCGCGTTCAATGCTCGGGACATAGCCCTTCTCCCACGGGTCGATGACCATTTCTTCCGAAGCGGAATCGAGATACTTGGCGATTCCGGCGATCTCAACGGGTTGAAATTTCGCGGCGTCGGCATCCTGCTGATTGCTCAAGTGGAAGAACCGTGGCATCCGTGTTTCTGGGTGAATCTTCGTCGGATCCTTGATCCACTCTTCGGCAAAGTCGATATCAGCCTTGGAAGCGAAGTGCCGCAACCCGGGGCCGACTTTACGCATCGTTCCGGCCGTGGCGGTCGGGTCCGCCGCGATCCGAGCCGCTTCGTCCTCTGTCTGTGGCTCAAGCCGCATGTCGGGACCGATGGACACGCCGGCACTGTAGCCGTTGATTTCGTGGCATCCATAGCAGCCGTACTGCCGAATCAGGTTGTAGCCTTCGACCACTTTTGGTGCTGAGGCCCCGTAGGTCGGATTCACACCCAGCTCCACCACATTGTGGTGGCACTTGATGCAGGCGGCTTCCGCCAGCCGGTTCGGGTACATGGGGAATTCCCAATAGTGATTGGGGAACCACCCAAACTGCTTGCCCCAGGACTCCCCCTTGGCGGGATGGTTGGGCATGTGCTGAACGTTGTGGAAGCTCGTTCCAGAACCCTGCCCTTCATGGCAGGAGGTGCAGCCAAACTTCTGCATCGGGTGCGGACTGGCCGAGGTCAGGAACAGGTCGGTATTGGGATGCGTGGCGAAGGGATGCCCATAGGTCCGGTTCGGGATGGAGTAATACCGTTTGCTGGCCGCCAGTTCCGCCGCTTCGGCCTTCGCCAAATCCGTGGTCGCCTTCGCCAGTTCCTTCTCATTCTTGGATACCTCAGCCGCATCTTTCGCGGCCTTGGCTTCCTCGACTGCGGCGGTTGCTGCTTGGAGATTACGCAATGCGGTCTGCTCCGCCGCGGCATCTTTCTGCAGATATTCGTGGCCTGTGGCCACGGTCACGCCGTGATGGTCGAAGGGATAGGCCGGAACACCGCCCGATTTGACTTTATCGATGTTCATGTGACAGGTGAGGCAGCGGTCGAACCGCGCCACATCACCCATGCCGCCGTAGTTGATCTTCAACTTCGGCAGCCAGATTTGCGTGGGCTTGAGATGCCCATTGAACCCCTCAATGATCGGCAGTTCCATCAGGTCCCACTTGCCGGCCGCCAGTGCTCCTTTGGGATCCACCTGCTGCCGCGCCTTGGCGAGCTGCACCGCCTTGGCCAGGTGCTTCTTCAACTCGGCGGCAATCTCATCGCGATGCTTGGTGATCGCAGTCATCTTGGCCTTGTTGGCATCTGACTGCTGTTGCAGTTTTTGCAGTGCCAGTTCCTGCTCATCGACGGTCTTCTGACGCGTGTCAAAGTTTTCCTGTGCGGGCCGCAGCGCCTCGCCTTCAACACCAGCGCTGATTTGCAGCCCCATGTCAGCGCGGGCCTTGTCCCGCTCTGCCCGCAGGGCGCGCACCTGGCGCAGCAGCAATTCGAGCTTGCCGCCGATCTCGCGACCTTCCAGTTCGATTTCGGCAATTTGTGACGAATGGGTCTTGATTTCGTTATCAGCGGCCTGCAGGCGAGCTTCCAACTGCTCCGTCTGCTTTGTGAAGGAGAAAGTCTCCTCGGCACGCTCATCGTCATGCAACTGCTGCGACGCCAGCTTGAACCCAAGCCGTTGCGGAACGCGCCATTCGTCATTGTAGTCGGCGTACATCGCCCATGCGGAGGCGATGCACAACAGGACGCAACTGGCCACGAAGAACCAGTGCATCATTCGCAGATTACGCCAGACATTTTCTGTGGCGGGCATGACACTTCCCAGATAACACAATTTCGAACTGTCTCTGAACTGCCACCTGCCACATCCGGCAGGCGACAGCCCATCCCTGACGCTCGAACGAATCAGATATTAAAGAACCATTCGGGAATCGCGACCAGGTACTTGAGGTTGATGGTCCACCGCAGCAGCATCTTCAGCGGCAGGCAGGCCATCAGCAGCACCAGGTTGGCGAACACCATGTAACGCAGGAAACCCATCTTGATGAAGAACCGTCGGAACACGGTCATCGCCATCAGCGGCGGCAGCAGAAACAGGTAACCGAACACCAGAATCAAGCCGGGAGCCTCACGCAGCAGAATGTAGAGCGCCTGAGTGAGTCCGTCCGAGCCCGAGGGGGCGACCGGCATCGGCCGCTGCAGACCGTCAATCCAGAAATACTGCGACAGGTTGACGTTGTTCAACACTTCCAGCTTGTGCACATCCCACGGTTCATAGATGCCGAAGAAGTTCCAGTTTGGTCCCCGCAGGAACGTTCCCAGAATGATCAACCCAATCCACAGCGGAAGAAAACCGAAGAGGAACGTGATGACGGCGAATTTTCGCTCGTTGAAGGTGTAATACCCGTTCCCCAGCTTGTTGAAATCGATGTAGGGGAGGGCCATCAACCCCACGAGAATCACGCTCGGCAGCACCACGCCTGCCATCCACGGATCGTAGTACACCAGCATTTCCTGCAGTCCGAGGAAGTACCAGGGGGCCTTCGACGGATTGGGCGTCTTGACGGCAGAAGCTGGTTCTTCCAGCGGTGCGGGCAGAGCCACACCCCAGGCGATCAGGATCGCCGTCAGCACCACCATGCAGATCAGTTCGGTGTACACGAGGTCGGGCCAGGTCAGCACCTTCTCATTTTCAACCTGCTCGAACAACGGCAGCCCTTTCGCCCGGCGGTCGTCATTGTCGACAGCCCGCTTGAAGTAGAGCCACGTGAAGAAGGCCACAATGAACAACATCGCCACAATGGGGACGTTGTCGGGCTTGCCAACGATCTGGCGGAAGTCGTAGTCGGTCATGCTGAGGGCGAGGAACAGCACCATCAGGTTCAGGATGACCCAGGCCACCGTGTTGTTCACGAGCCACTTGCGGGCCGCGATGATGACGACGAACAGGACAGTGGAGCCGGCAAAGTACACGATCGGATTCGCCAGCCGGTCGATCCCAGCCTTGACGACTTCCGGCATGCGAATGCTGAAATTTTGAGCCTGATCGCCACCGGCGATCTGAGCGAACGCCAGCATGCCCAGCAGGGCCGAGAAGACGGCCCAGGCACTGACAATCCGCAAGTCCGCCTTCTGTTTGCCGGCATTGGCGGCCCAGGCACCGTTCATCACGGCCAGGATCAGGTAAATCCACCCGAGGCCCTGGATGACGGACGGTGTCAGATCGGCATGGTGCGACATGGGGTCAACTCTGGAGACTCAACGAATCCGAATGTTCCGACTCTTCGAGCAGGCCGCCATCCGGCCTGCGCCCTCGCTGGCAATTCGCCTACAGTGGCTGGCTGATGCCGCCGTCTTTGCGGACGCGCCAGAAGTGAATCATGATCAATCCCGCCACGACCAGCGGAATCGCCACGCAGTGCATGATGTAGAACCGGTTGAGGGTGGACTCACCCACGAAGCGGCTTCCCAACAGGATGAAGCGGGCGTCGCTGGCATTGGTGATCAGGTCGAAGCCACCAACGTTCAGCAACTGCGCCCCGGGACCTTCGTGGCCCAGGAACGGCGTCGCACGGGCCATATTTGAACCGACGGTGATGGCCCAAATGGCCAACTGATCCCACGGCAGCAGATAGCCGGTGAACGACAGCAGCAGGGTCAGCACGAGCAGCAGCACACCGATAACCCAGTTGAACTCCCGCGGCGGTTTATAGCTGCCGGTGAGAAACACGCGGTACATGTGCAGCCACACGGAGATCACCATCGCATGGGCACCCCAGCGATGAATTTCGCGCATCACACCAAGCGTCGTCACATCCCGGAGGGCCAGGATGTCGTTGTAGGCCCACTCCAGGGTGGGGCGATAATAGAACATCAGCAGCACGCCCGTCACCGTTTCCACCAGAAACAGGAAGAACGTAATGCCACCCATGCACCAGGTGTAGGACAGGGCAATGCCCTGCTGCTTCACGGAGACGGGGTGCAGATGCAGGAAGAAGTTGGTGAGCATCACCACCACCCGGTTCCGGCGGTCCGTGGGGGCCGGATGACGAAAGATGCTCTTCCAGATCTGCGAGTCGCGAATGTAATCCCCGACCGACATCAGGCAATCTCCACGAACGAGTTCGAGTCGGTCCACTGACCCATTTCTTCCTGGAACTTCAAACTCTTATCCACCTCGAGCATGCCATCTTCCGCGATCCGCAGACCGACGCGCTCCAGGGGACGGGGCGCTGGGCCCTCGAAGTTGACTCCAGTGATGTAGAAGCCCGAACCATGACAGGGGCATTTGAATTTCTGTTCGCCTTCGAGCCAGCTCGGCGTGCAGCCGAGGTGGGTGCAGACCGACAGCAGGGCATAGATCATATTTTTGCCCTGATACTGATCGGTATGGACGATCCACACACCTTGCGAGGCCACAAATCGCGTGGCTACAGTCCCCAGGTCGAAGTCGTTTGGCGAACCAATCTTGAACTTGCGAGGGGGTTCCGCGAGGACATTGGGGAGCATGAAGCGCGCCACCATCAGGCTCGCCAAGCCAAGCCACGCCGTCAGCAGGGAGCTGGCGATCATAAATGGCGTCATCATG
The DNA here is from genome assembly GCA_021732845.1 of Planctomycetaceae bacterium. GTDB lineage: Bacteria > Planctomycetota > Planctomycetia > Planctomycetales > Planctomycetaceae > JAKFUF01. The sequence continues at coordinate 38,032 of JAKFUF010000035.1, forward strand.
ATTCCCGGCAACGCCACGGCCGTAACCATGATGGCCGCCAGCATTCCCCGGCGTTCTTCCACCTTGGCCTTTTTCGCGGGCGCCATGACCGGACGCTGCGGCATCGGCGGAACCACAACGGCTTTGACTGGAGCCGGAGCGGGGGCAGGTGCTTCAACAGGACGCACGGCGGCGAGCATTTGCTCAACCGACATGCCAGAAGTATTCACCGCAGTTTTCGCCGCGACCGGCACGGCAGCAGCGGACACGGGACTCGCCGCTGGCGCTGCGGCTGGCGCGGGGGATGCCCCGCCAGCCTTGGCGGCCCGAGCGGCCGCCAAAATATCGGCTGTTGTTTTTGGTTTTCCAGCAGGTGCTGCTGGTGATGCAGCGACCGGCGCAGAAGCGGCTGGCGCAGACGCTGCGGGAGCCGCAGACGCGCCTCCCGCCTTGGCGGCGCGGGCTGCGGCCAGAATTTCCGCAGTCGTCTTCGGCTTGGAGGCGGGGCTTGTAGGAGCCGCCGCCGGCGCAACCGGCTGCGCGGCTTCGGCGGCAGCCACGGGTGCGGCAGCTTCTGGAACAACTTCTGGCACTGCAGCGGGGGGGGCCGCGGCGGCTTTCGCCCCCGCGGCAGCGCGTGCAGCCGCCAGGATTTCGGCCGTACTCTTCTTCTGCTCAGCCATGGAACGCCCTGCGCTCAAACGATCAACGGGCGGACTCCGGCCCGCTTGTCACCAAGTCCGTGGGATTGTTGCAAGAACCGGGGGGAGTGACAACGGCCACCCCCTTTCGCCGGATTTTTTTTCTCAGATGCTGGAATGCACTTTTGGGCTTTCCCACTCTCCGGAAGCTGCCGTCATCTGTTTTTGCTCGGCGAAAGCGTTGTTGATTTTGTCCGGTTGAACGGATTAAAGATCTTTCCAAGCCGGGGTGCAAAGTCGATTTACTCTTGCGGATGGGTATGCCATTCTGGGGCAGTTCCGACAAGCAATCTTTGATGCATGACTCTTTCGGGCGGGCGACTCCTGATGGCCAAGCCGACAAACATTCGATTCGTGATCATCGCGGTTTCGGTGTTGATGTCGACGATCCTGTACCTGGACCGGTTTTGCGTATCGTTTGCCGAGCGTTACATCAAAGAGGATCTCGGACTGTCCGAGGCCTCCATGGCCTGGTTCAGCGGCATTTTCTTTTTCTCCTACGCGCTCGGGCAGGTCCCCGGCGGATGGCTCGGTGACCGCTTCGGTTCCCGGCTCATGCTGGCCATCTATATTCTCACCTGGTCACTATTCACGGCGCTCATCGGCGTGGCGTCTGGTGTGGCCATGCTCCTCGCGATGCGGCTGGGCTGTGGCTTGGGCCAGGCGGGAGCTTACCCGGCCGCCGGTTCGCTGCTCAGCAAGTGGGTGCCCCTCGCCACACGTGGCATCGCGAGCAGCCTGGTGGTGCTGGGCGGACGCCTGGGGGCGGTGATCGCCCCGTTTCTCACCGGCATTCTGATCGTTGCCTTCACACCACTCGGCACCCCCGTCGATTTGGATGCCCGCGCGCTGCTCAAGCCGGAAAAACTTGTCTCGCGCCTCGCGCCACCCGAACCGTCGGCGCTGGCCCCCACCGCGGAAGGCCATGTCTGGTCGCTGCTTTCTCCGGACGGCCAGACACTTGTCCGCGAGTCGGCCGGCAAATACCGGCAGTGGGAGGCCCGGCTGGCTCAAGCCGTCAAAGACAAAAAGCCTGCCAGCGATTTGGATCAGATCCGCAAGGCAGAGCCTGCGTTATCCGCAGCAGAGAAATCGGAACTGGCTGCTGCCTTGACAACTGTCATCAAAGAAATGACGGTCTATCCGACCGATTTGGCCGCCGCAGAACCGTTCAGCAAGTTGAAGTCGATGGAACTGGAGGCGATGACGCTGCTTGACCAGCGGGGCAAGCGCGACCTGACCGATCTCGAAAAGCATCGTCTGAACCGGCTGGTGCTGGAGTCGGTCTTTCCTGAAGTCGGCAAGGTGTATGTCCGTGGCTGGCGACCGGTGCTGATCCTCTACGGAGTCGTCGGCCTCCTCGTGGCGGCCGTGTTCTTCTTTTTCTTTCGCGACACGCCGCGCGAGCATCCCTGGTGCAATGCCGAAGAACGGAACCTCATCGAAGCCGGGAAGCCGGTCACCTCCGAGGCCAAGGAGGGGATTCCGCTGTGGCGGCTCGTCAGCAACTTCAGCCTGTGGCTCAGCAGCATCTCGCAGATCACCACCAACGCCGCGTGGCTGTTCCTGGTGACCTATCTGGCAAGATTTTTGCTGGAAATCCATCAAGTGCCGATCTATCAACGCAGCATCATGGCCATGATCCCACCACTGGGAGGCATCGCCGGGATGTACCTTGGCGGCTGGCTGACCGACGTGCTGACACGGAGTCTTGGGCTCCGCTGGGGCCGCGGGCTGCCCATGAGCCTCACGCGGTTCGGGGCCGCCACCGCCTACGTGGCCTGCCTGTTTCTCAATGACCCGTGGCTCGCCACCATCGCCTTCACCTTCGTGTTCTTTTTTGTCGATCTGGGTGTCAGCGCGACATGGGCCTTTTGCCAGGATGTCGGCGGGAAGCACGTGGGCTCTGTCCTGGGCTGGGGCAACATGTGGGGCAATTTTGGAGCCTTCGCCGCCCCCTTCGCCTACAACATGGTCCTGGGCAATTCACCCGGTGCGGCCGAGTACAACACGATGTTCCTGCTCTGTGCCGGCCTGTTCGTGGTTTCCGGCCTGGCGGCACTGGGGATCGATGCGAGCAAGCCGGTCATGGCCCAGCACCCGCCAGTGACCGAGGCATGACGGGCGTCCCTGCGGTGCCCCGGATGCACAGTTCACGGGAAAACAACTAGAAGCTTTGGTCCCGCAGCGGGACCTTCGACCGACTCTCGACCAATTCAACGGACGGAAGGATCCAGGACCAATATGCCACGCTCGGGGCGGTGGTCAGTGTCCGATTGAAACGCTGCCGGTCGTGCTGGCAGCGGGCGCCAGAGCCACGGGAGTGGCCTTTGGTTTCACTGGCTTAATGGCTTTCTTGCCCGGCGTCACCTGTGGCACCGGCACTTGTTTCGGATCGCCGACGAGCGCTGTTCGTTCTCTGGTCAACTGTTTGGCCGCGTTGTAGCGCGAAACAACTCCCGGCTGCGGAAACACTCCGCCCAGCAAAACGAGGGCGGCCAGTGTCAGCACGGCAAATCGTTCGCGGACGCCGATCTTCAGGGATATCGCGGAAACATGCCGGGTTCCGGTGAACAGTAGGAAGAACGCCTGCACCATGGCGATGCCGTTCATCGCCGAGGCCACCACCACCGCCGCGCCGATGTAAATGTAAACCTTCACGGCATCGTCGATCAGCAGCTCGGTGCCGACAAAGCCGATGGTCAGCGGAAACCCGACGCAGGCGAGACCAGTCAGCAGGAAACAGACCGCCAAGGCCGGCGTGTTCTCATACAACCCCTGAAATTCGACGAGCCCCAGCCGGCCTCGGCGGGCTTCCAAGGCCCGCATGGTGATGCCGAAACCGCCCAGGGAGATGCCGACCGAGAGCCACAGACTCAACGCCCCGGTCAGACCGACGAGCGACAGCATTTCCAACCCGACGAGTACCATCGACGAGTGGCTCAACAGCAGAAAACAGAAAAACCGACGTCCATCGCGCTGAACGAGGGCCATGGCTGCGGAATACGCTGCCGTGATCAGGGACATCAGCCCCATGATTCTGAGGGCGGCATCCGGAGCCACCGGCAGCACCAGCCGGACAGCGGCATAGGCCCCGGTGATCGGCGCGAGAAACAGCAACGCCGTCCCGAATGTGGCCTTCTCAAACAGATCCGTCGTCCAGGTGTGGAACGGCAGCGTGCCGCAACGGATCAGCACGCCGAACAAAATCGGAATCACTGCCCACAACGCGTGTGGCTTGCCCCCCGTCTCGCCCTCAATGGTCACCAGCAATTGCCCGAGCACCATCAGCCCCACGGAAGTGAGCATGTAGAGCGCGTACATCCGCGTGCAGCGTTTGCGAGCCCGCAGTTCAAAAAATGGGGGCACCGTGCCCAAGGCGAGCAGGGCGATGACGAGCCACGGCTCACTGCAACTGAAGGTGGCCAGCAGCAATGCCTCGGAGAAGAGCATCCAAGAGAAGGAAAACCGGCGGACTTTCGTCCGCATGGTGGCGATCGTCACCAGGAAGTACAGCAGGGCGACCAAAGGCAACAGCGGCGCACTGAGTTCATCAATGATGAAGATTTCCCGCCCGATCAGCTTCGCGAGAACATGCCCCGGATCATCGGCGCGGGTGGCATGCAGAATGCCAAAATCCTGCCAGGCGGACACCACGCACACGAGCGTCATCCCGCAAGCGACGAGGCTCCATTTGCGCGCCGCCAGCGGGTCCCGCAGGCAGCCGACCAGCAGCCCGCCCAACAGCGGGATGAGGATCCCCATTTCGAGCCACGGCAGGTGCAGATCGGTCATATCGATTCTTCGTAGGTGGAGGTCGGCGGCTGAATGCGCTGCGTTTGTCGGTCCGGCTCAACGGTGAGGTAGGCGGTCCATTTGCGTTCCATGGTGTCGCACCAGGTCATCACGCGGATGAATGGAACGACAATCAGGTCGCTGAGCAGGGCGTCGAGGTATCCCCGTTCGAGGGCCAGGCGGTAGAGCCACGTCCGCAGCCGTTCCGGAATCAGCCGCATCCAGAAGCTGGAGGCGTTTTGTACGCGGTCGCCCATGGCATTTTCCATGGCGCGGTAGTCCACCAGCAGGCTGGGCGCCCGCAAGAACTGCAGGGTCCGCAGGCAGCCATGACCCAGGATGTGGATCAACGCGAAGTAGTACCAGCCCATCCCAATCTCGGCGACGATGAGCCCGACCTGTGTGAGCGACGCAAAGGTCAGCGCACATTTGATGTCGGTCTGCACGCGTCCCGCAAACGCGGCGAACGCCGCGGTGACAAGACCGATTGCCACCGTCAACCCGCCCACGACCGGCGACAGGACAATGATCGGACTGAACCGCAGCAGGAGAAACGCCCCGAGGTGGACGGAGAGCGCCCCGTAGAATACGGCGCTGGAGGGCGTGGGACCTTCCATGGCGCGGGGCAGCCACCCGGAAAACGGCACAAGGGCCGACTTGCCCGCCGCGGCAACCAGCAGCAGCGAGCCGACCAGCAGGGCTTCGTAGGATGTCAGCGGCGAGGTGCCTCCCGGCCAGTGCGTCGAGCCCAGAAAGGCTTCAAAATCGCCGAGGTGCTTGATCCTGTGCAGCACAATCGACGCCAGCAGCAATGCGGCGTCGGAAATGCGATACACGATCCAGACCCGCAGTCCGTTCCGCACCGGGGCCGGCCGTTCGTGATAGAACGCCACAAGCAAGGCGGAAGACAGGCCCACCATCTCCCATCCGGAAAACAGCGTCTCGATGGTGCCGGCCATGGAGGTGACGACCATTCCCAATAGGAACAGGGCGTACAGGGTGAAAAACCGGTTGAAACCCGGTTCATGGTGCATGTAGCGGTTGGCGAACGCTCCGATGGTTCCGCAGAGGACAAACGTCAGAATGACAAAGGGAACCGAGAGGCGATCGAACACGAATTGAATGTGGAAGTGGTATTCATCAGACACTGTCGCACTTTCGGCGACAGCATGCGACTCCGATCCATGTGTTGCCGCGCCGTGCCCGGCCGGAGGCAGCTCCACCCATCGGGAGAGTTCAATCGGCACATGGTGCCGGCCCAACAGGAGCATCATCGCCAGCATGACCACGGACGCGACCAGCCCGACAGTCACGGCGCACTGCACGGCCCGGCCGACCATCCGTTCGTTCAGCGGGCGGCCGAGCAGCGTCGTCAGTCCCATCACGACCATGAGCGCGGCCGGCGCGCCGACCACCACCAGGCCGAGCACGTTGAAGATCAGGTCGTAGGTCATCACGTTTCCGACAAGTGTGGAATATCAAATCTGACGTGTCCGTCAAAAGTTCATTCGCTGGTTTCAACGCAATTTCAAATTTCAGATTTCACAGTAATATGTCTTTTGGCGACATTCAATTGGCGCGGCGATTGTCACAGTAATTGTTGCTGCGATCCTTAAGACAACTTTGACTGACCATTCTTCGTTCCCTTCGTTTCCTACTGTTCAAAATACTTCAGGTCGACACGCGGGCTACAATGACGGTGGCTGATTTTCGACGATGTCCGGGAGAGTATCGCGCTTGGGACCGCATAAAGAATAAAGCACGCTTCAAGATGCTGACCGACGGCCGGTCTTAGGCAAAAAAAAGGAGAACCACGAATTTTCACGAATAAAGGATCGCCGCAAAAATAACTGTTCGATTTCGATTCGTTGATCCGCCAATGAGTCCGGTTTTACGACTGCCGGAACCGGACGCTAAGGACCCGACAAAGAATAAAGCACGCTTCAAGATGCTGACCGAATGCCGGCCGTAGGCAACGAAAAAGGGAACCACGAATTCTCACGAATACGACGAATGTCACGAATGGCAACGAGCAAGATTCCATCGCTCGCGAAGCCATGCCGGTTGACGATTCGTGAAATTCGTCGTTAATTTATGACCGTACGATTCCCGCACCGTTTTGCCAGGCCTGTCGACTTCACCAACAAATTCATTCGTAGTCCCTGATGGCCTTCGCTGCTGGATAGGGAGTCAATTCTCACAGTTGTTGTTGCTGCGATCCTTGGAACAAAAAGTTTTGAACAGAAGGAAACGAAGGGGGCGAAGTATGTGGGGGTCGGCGCTCTCTGCCAGGACTTCAAACTGTCTACTGGCACCTCAAAACGGCGGCGGTCATTCAGTGCCTGGATTCGGCGGGTTGTCGAGATGCTGGATTCCGTGCCCCGTTGCCGCGGGCGCGCCAATTTGGGCGAAAGGCAGATGCTCGCGCCAGCCACGGTACCAGTCGATCGATGTTGCCGCCTGTGGCAGTTCATTCACACTGGGAACATGGGGGACAAACTGATCGTCCTGATACACGAGGATCTCCGCCGAATTGGGATCAAGCAGCGCCAGTTGGACCCAGCCATTCTGGATGATCCGCCGGACGACTTCGATCCGGCCCATGATCTTCCGTATTTTCTCCGGGGTCGATTCGAGAATGAACAACAGCCGCATTGGCTCGTGAATCTCGACACCCTGCCAGGGCAGGCCGGGCCGCAGGTCGCTGGCAGCGCCGTCCATCACGCCCAGCAGCGAGGCGACGTTATGCGGCAGCTTTGTTCCGCAGGCCCATCCAGGAGGGTCGACGTACGAGAAGTAGTACATCAGGTTGATCCCCTGGCAGACGGGAACCACGGGGGTCAGAATGCGGCCGAGAATCGTGCCCTGCTCGTCATCCTGAGCGGGGTCGTACGAGTGCATGAACGACCTCCGGTCCAGGTAGAGTTCGCGGTTTCGCGACCGCCGGCCGACAAAGCACAGGGCATTGGTGGCATTCCCGAATTCGGGCCGGGTTTGCGCCAGATCTTCCGCGCGGCCCTCCACATGCCGCAGCGCGCCGCCCAGCGAAATGTCCAGGGGGGCGGAGAAGAACCGGCGACAGCGCTCGTGGGCGTTCCGTTCACAGGCGAGTTCCAGCGTGTCACGGGCCGACTGAAAGTCCACCTTGTGCGACAGCGGCAGCAGGTCGAGGTCGAAAAATGAGACAGAGTCCTCCGCCGTGTTGTGCAGCCCGCCTAGAAATACCGTTTCCCTGGGAATGGGCAGCCCGCGGGTTTCCAGAATTGTCCGGATCCGCGAATCGTTCAGCATCGTCGCCAGGGCGCGGGCGTTGGGTGAACCGGCACTACCGGAGCAGGCCCCGCAGTCATAAGCCGCTTTGTGGGGGTTGTTGACGCAGAACGAGCCGTGCCCAAAGAAGATCACCAGCCGGGCAAAATTCGAGGTCAGGCCGATGTCCCGCAACATCTTCTCGCCCATGTTCGCCATCTCGTCGACCGAGAAACCGATCTGGTCACCCGCCGAGCCCGGTGTCGGCGTGCTGCGTTCCAGCCGCAACCGGGTGACGCGCGGGGCTTCGACAAACCGGTTGGCACTGCGGCGGATGCGGGACGTGAGGCGCGGAAACAAGACCCGTGCCACAAGTGGCACGGAGGCCAGCACGCCGAACGCGGCGGTCAACAGGGCGCCGCCAGCCATTCCGCGGCTGGACATGTGGACCCGGTGCGTGGCGGCCCCCAGGGTTTGGCGGACTCTCGCCCGCCGGCGGTTGTCCTCTTCGAGCGACAGCACCACTTCTTCCACCACCCAGTGTTTCGGCATCACGACCACCGGGCAGAGCGTGGAGTAGTGTGCGTCCGCCACCCCCTTGTAGTACATCGCCACCCCAAAGAAGCCGGGGGCGGCGAACGTCTCGGCATCGGGGGCGATCTCTTCCAGATGCCGCCGGAACGATTCTTCGCGGGCGTCAATGCAGTACACCGACTGAAACCGGGGGTTTGGCACGCGCTGGTGGCTGCGGCGGGCATGAATCGCAAAGGCATCCAGCGCCTGCACGCGGAAGTGGCGTTCGAAGGCATGATGCAGGCACCGCCGCCGTTCAATGGCGTTGAACCCCTCCACCTCGCTGATCAGTTGGTTCCACTCTTCCCGCGTCAGTGGATACAGCGCCGCGGGGCTCCATCCCAGCACCTGGGCAATCTGGAAAATCAGGAACGCCCGCTGGTCGAGATCGGGCGGCTTCGCCCGGTCGATGTGGGCCCGCGCGGCATTTCTCAGCCCGCCCAGCGGTCCATGGTAGTCGAGGCTGATGCCTGCCACGTAGCCTAGGGCGATCCGTTCCAGCACCAGCCGGATGGCCAGAAATTCAGTGACCGTGCCCGGGGGGGCAGGGAGAGCCACACGATCGCAGCGGACATCCATCTGCCACAGCAGCCCGGCCCATCCGCGCAGCGCCAGCAGGGAGGTCGTCAAGAACTCATCGACTTCGGACTCGGCCACCCCCAGCAACTGCAGCGATTCGGCGATCGACTCGAGCGGTGTCATGCGGGCGTCTTCGATCCGCGCCAGTTCCTTTGCCAAGCCGTGCATCCAAAACTGCGGCGGACCTCCAGTCTGGCGGTACAGTCCGCAGAAGGCCCTAAAAAAACCTTCCTGCCGCCGCGGGAGCTGCCATCCGGCAAACCCCTGATCGCAATAGGCCGCACAAAATCGAATCAGCACCTCATGAACGAGCGTGTCGCTGTCGACAGAGGTCGCCTCCAGCAGCAGCGTGCGATGCCGCACGGCGGGAGCCGCGCCCCGCGGCGCGAAATTCAAGGAGAGATGTGAGACCCCACGGTTGGCCACGCGCCACAGCGCCTGCAGCGTGAAGGCCTCCCAGGTCTTGGCGTTCCACCGCTCGATCGAATCCTCGCCGTAATGCCGGATCAAATCCGACAGCAAATGCGGTCCGTCGTCAGCCGGGGCGATGTCGCCCATGTCGACGACGCTCGATTCTCCGTCAAATTCGGGAACGGCTTCCTTGAAGTTCACCTTGGCGCAGATTTCACGCAGGTCGCGCATCACCCAGTGTTTGGTTTCGCCGATCAGTCGCTCGCGGAGCAGTCTGGACACTTCCGGCCGAATGCGGGTCAGCGCGTCGGTCTCCGCCACGAACCAACGCAGTTCTTCCGTGGGACCAATCCGCAGCGGATGCTCCAGCATGGCCAGGCGCAGATCGCGCACGGTCCCGCGCGGACCGATCGGCACATCGCGCCGGTCACCCAGGTCATGATCCAGCACCGCGGCCAGATCTTCCATGCGTATCCGACCGGTCGCCAGTTTCTCCCGGTACCTGTCTTCGGGCAGATACGGGTGGCAGCCAAACAGCCGACCGCCCTTTTGAACTCCCTCATCGAAGGGGAGATCTTCCAGTGCCTCCAGCGGGTTCAGGAACACAAACGCCGAAATCGGTCCCTGCGAAGGCAGGAGCTTGCTGGCCCGTTCGATCAGTTCCTTCAATTCCAACAGCCGCGGTTCATCGCCCCCGGCATCCGTTTCTTTCGCTGGCATTGTCTGCCCAGCACTGTTGACGACCGGCACGCGGGCAGTTCCAGAGGGTGGATGTCCGATGACGCTGGGCAAGTTGAGTTCTGGCACGATGTGAGTTACCAGAGTTCCAAGGGAGCTGGGGATACTCCCGGATGCGGGCGGGACATGCAGGATTAAAGCACAAATCTTCCGGGAGACGCAGGCTGATCCGTCCAAACCCGTGCATTCCCATGTATGGTTCTACGGGAGTGGAGGCAATTGGCCAACGCTGCAAAGATTACAAGCTGTTTATCTTCGTGCGATTTAGAAGATGGTGAGGATGAAAACGAAAATCCGCAAGTTCTGATTTTGCAAAATCGAATTCGGCGTCCACAAACTCTTGTTTCAACTACAGACGGCTGCCGGATTCGGCATCTTGGCGTCCTTTGAATTGGCTGTCTGCGGCGGTATCCTGAAAATTCTGTGTGTCAAATTTTCCCGCGAGGACAGTGACGATGGACAACAGAGAATCCGAGGTTCGGGTCTTCATCTCCAGTCCCGGTGATGTCGCGAGCGAAAGAGAAAAGGCAACGCAGGTTTTGCAACGGCTTGAACGGCTGTTTCCCGGAGTGACGCTCATTCCAGTCCTTTGGGAGGACTTGGTTTTGCCAGTCACATCGTCTTTTCAAGAAGCCATCGATGTGGTGCTGCTCAAGCAACCGATTGACATTGCAGTGTTCATTGTTTGGTCGCGCTTGGGTAGTCCCCTCGGAAAGACCATCCAGAAAGCAGATGGTTCAACCTATCGAAGTGGTACGGAGCGAGAATTCGAATTGATGCTCCATGCGTTTGAGGAAAGCCGACGACGAGGAGGTCCGCCGCGACCAGTCATCTTGGCCTATACACGAGACGATGAGAAAGGGTTCAGAAAGCGGCTCGCCGAGAGTCCCAAAGATCAACTCGAAGGGCTACTCGAACAGCGGAACCTGGCTGAATCGTTCATCCGAGAGCAGTTTCAGGACTCAGAAGGACACAATCTGCGGGCAATTCACTGCTATTCCGATTCGGTGAGCTTTGCACAGCGGTTGCACACCCACTTGCGGAATGCGCTCGACAGCATTTTGTCCACAGCCACATCGCGCTGGCCCGACAATCCCTACCGCGGTCTTCGGTATTTTGATGTCGACCACGCTCCGATTTTTCAGGGACGCGACGAAGAGACCCTCGATCTGCTTCAACGCCTTCGCGAGCGTGGTGAGGCCGGTTGTGCCAGCGTCGTCATCGTAGGCGCAAGTGGCTCAGGGAAGAGTTCGCTGGCCCGCGCGGGAGTTGCAGCAGCGCTGCTTCAACATCCATACGACGAACTTGCTGGCAAGTGGCAAGTCGTGACGCTAATTCCTGGATTAATCAATCCCAATGAGAATCTGTGCTTGATGCTTGTCGCAAAGTTGGCGGCGCTCCTTCCCGAATTGAAGGCGGGTCGATTGGAGGAACTGGCAGCAGACCTCGCAGAGTCTCCCTCTGTGACTGTTCGCCGTGGAATTATTCCCGTCCTCAACCGAACGCCCGATGGTGAAATACGCCTGTTGATTGTACTCGACCAGATGGAAGAACTCTGGACTGACCGCCGCATTGGCGCTGAACAGCGAGAACAGTTCCTTGAAGCCCTTGAAGCATTGGCGCGGTCTGGACGCATCGCGATTGTATCGACCCTGCGGAGCGACTTCTATCCCGTGGCGCAATTGTCTACGACGTTCCTACGGCTCAAGGAGGGGCGCGGCCACTTTGATCTCCTTGCCCCGGGTGCAGTGGCGACGCTCCGAGTTATCACGGAACCGGCGCGGCTGGCAGGTCAGAAGTTTGAAACCGACGCACGGACCGGGCGTGCCCTTGACCAAGTCCTGCTGGAAGAAGCAACCAGATGCGCCGCGCTCCCGTTATTGCAGTTTGTTTTGGAAGGCCTCTATCAGCAACGCGACACGGAGAAGCGAATGCTGACGTTTGCCGCGTATGATCGGTTGGGAGGTGTGGAAGGGGCCTTGGGGAAAAGGGCGGTCGAGGTGTTTATCCATATCGACTTCGAGGCTCAAGCGAGCCTGCCGCGAGTGTTGTCGCTCCTGGTGTCGATCGATGTCAATGGCGATCAGGCACCCGTCCGCCGCAGAGCGGCACTGTCAGACTTGAGGGCAACTCCAGGCAGCGCAACTTTGACGGATAAGCTCATCGCGGCACGATTCTTGACGACCGATCGCGTTGGAGGAACCGCTGTCGCAAGTTTCGCGCATGAAGCGATTCTGCGGCGGTGGGATCACGTGGAGCAATGGATTCGTGACAACCGCGACTTGCTCCACCTGCGCGCCCGTGTCGAGCAGAGTCAACGCCGTTGGCAGGATTCCAAACGGGATCCCAGCCTCTTGCTGGCGGCAGGTCTCCCTTTGGAAGAGGGCCGCCAGTTAGTGTCCAAGGGTCTGACGCTGCTAGGTGTCGAGACAGTCGAATATATCCAAGCCTCGGTCGTCAGCTACGAAATGCAGCGTAAGCGTCAGTTTCGTTACCGCATGGGCCTTTCAATGGGTCTTGGCGTGCTGACGATTGCCGCGGTCGTTGGGCTCGCCATTGGGGGGACTTTTTGGGCACAGAACGATAAGCTAAATGCTGCCTTTACTTCTGAAAGGGACGCCAAAGAGCAAGCAAAAAAACTCCTCATCCAGTCACAACGCAGCCAGGCACTAGCAATAAAGAATGAGACTTTGGCAAAGGGTCTTCAAAAAGTCGCGGAGTTGAAGCGAATGGATGATGCTCAGCAGAGAGTCATTGCAGTTATGAAGCAAAAGGAGGCAGAGGTGGCGGCGAATGCAGAGCGGATCGCCACCGCGAGCGAGAAGGAGAGAATTAAGGAGTTATCCGAAAAGGTCGAGCAGCTAGAAAAGGTCATAAAACTTACGGCCCCGAAACAGGAGTGACACCAAAATGGTGTTGCGCTTTCTGCTGCGCACGCAATCGCCTGAGCGCTTTTTGGGGACAGGTGAACGCATTTCATCGGATTCATGTCATGCCTCGTCGATGAGTTTTTACATTGATTGGCAGTTTCTCAGCACGAGTTCGCAAAGCATCTGTAAGGTCACTTTGAGCAAATGACTTAGCTAAGGGAGCTACAAATACCAGGCAATCCTGGATTCCTCAGATACAATTTCGGTCCAATTTTAGGACCGTGCGGTTCAGCTATGATGACGCGTTCATCATTCGTTCGGCATGATGCAATGTCGGGGCCGTGCTAATAAAGGGTTCCAATCCCCGAAATTCTTGATCGGGAGTTGAGGGCGGTTGCGAAAGATGTCAAAGACGCCAGGTTGGCATTTCCGCGACATCTGAAGGGAGGTTTCTGGCTGGTACTACGCGGCTGGAGAGAGAATAGTGTTCGGCGAGTCACATCCCAACTCAGGGATGTCGGGAAGTAACGGGCTAATGCTTTCTCAGTGAGCGAGTGCGTCGATGGCTTCACCGCTGCAGAATTTTGTATTGGACCTGACATTCATCGGCTTGATTACTCCTGAAGAACTCAAACAGTTCCTCGGCGCGGCCTCCGAAGGTCGATCGCTCCAGGATGCCGAGGCGCTGGCACAGTCCCTGATCCGCCAAAACCGACTGACAAAGTTCCAGGCCGAGGCGCTGATCAAGGGCCGTCCGGGGGACCTGCTCATCGAGAATTACCTTGTCTTGGAGCGGCTCGGCTCGGGTGGAATGGGCACTGTCTACAAGGCCGAACACCGCCGGCTCAAGCGCATCGTGGCGCTGAAGGTTTTGGACCGCTCGGCATTGCTGACACCACGTGATGTGCAGCGGTTTCATCGCGAGGTGGAGGCCGTGGCCAAGCTTTCGCACCCCAACATTGTTGCCGCGCTGGACGCCGGGGAAGAGTCCGGAACGCATTTCCTGGTGATGGAATATGTGAAAGGACTGGACCTGTCGCAGACCGTGAAGGCGGAAGGTCCACTGGCACTCTCGCGGGCTCTGAACTACATCGTGCAGGCGGCCCAAGGTCTCGAGGCGGCACATTCCAGCGGAATCATCCATCGCGACATCAAGCCCGCGAACCTGCTGCTCGATGAAGCGGGTACGGTCAAACTGCTGGATTTGGGATTGGCCCGCTTTGAGGGAGGGCGGGACGACCCAGATGGGGACGCGAACACAGGGTTGACGCAGACCGGCATGATCATGGGGACCGCCGACTACATGTCGCCGGAGCAGGCGCTCGACACCCACGGTGCCGACCTGCGGGCCGACATCTACAGTCTGGGCTGCACGCTGCATTTTCTGCTGCTGGGCCGGGTCGTGTATGGCGGCAACACCGTCATGAAAAAGATCTTCGCGCACCGCGAGCAGCCAATCCCGTCGCTGCGCGCCGTGCGGCCAGACCTGCCGGCGGCACTCGACGCCGTTTTCGAAAAAATGGTGGCCAAAACGCCCGAAGCCCGCCACCAGTCGATGGCGGAAGTCATCCGCGCTTTGGAGTCCATCCAGCGGCAACTGCCGGCCTCGGCCGGGAAGTCGCCTAGCCTGACCGCCGGCGACGCTCCCGACGATGACATGGTCAGCATCAATCTGACTCCGATTGACACCGTCAACGTTCAGGACGAGCCACGCTCCTCGACGATCACGACCGCGTCGCAGATCCTCGCGCGTGGTCGGAAGCAGAAGACATCGGTGCTGCCATTGGTCATTGGCGGCGTGGCGCTGGGGCTGATCGCGGGTGGCATCATTCTCTCCCTGAGCGGCGGCAAGCCCAAAAAGGGAGGCGAAACGTTGGCCGCGGGTTTGCCCGCCTCCACCAAAACTGGAAGTCCGAAGGCGAAGAGCCCCAAGTCTGGCACGGCCAAAGTTGCCCTCGCCAAACTGCCCCCGTTGGAATGGGGAGAACCCGCCTCCGTTTTACCGGGGCTCGCGCTGGATCCGCCAGTCCTTCCTGGTTTGGGACGCTGGCAGGTGGTGACCTTGGTACCGAAAGCCACGACCCACCCGGTCGACTGGTCGCCCGACGGAAAACGCATTGTCGTTGGCGGAGAGGACGGACAGTTGCGGATCTATCGGGTCGAGGACTGGCGGCTCCTCTCGGTCATGCCCAGCAAGCCGCAGCGCCTGCATTCTGTCACCTGGAACCCTGATGGCTCACGCATTGCCACGGTTGGGGACCAGGGGATTGTCCAGTTGTGGCACGGGGATGGCACGCCCGGGCCAGTCCTGGCGGGCCTTCACTACCACACCGGCCTGCAGTGGAGCCCCAACGGAGAGTGGCTGGCACTGCACACCGACAACGAGTTGGGCCTGTGGACTGCCAACGGAAAGCGGATGAAGGGATTCCCCGCGGAGAGTGGAGAGGCCCATGATTTGGCCTGGAGCCCGGACGGAACGCAGTTGGTGTCCACCCGAGGCCGCCGACTCCAAATTTACAACCTCGACGGGTCGGCGGCCAAAAATCCCATTCATTTTGTCCATCCCATGGACCTGCAATGGGTGGCGTGGGGGGCGCGGGGACAGATCGCCGCGCTGGATTTCCAGGGGCAGGCCTATGTTCATCCGGTCCATCGCGCTGACCCTGTGACGGTGAACATCGGCTCCATGGGACTCGATTTCAGCCCGGATGGAACGCAACTCGCCCTCGGCACTCAAGGCAGCGTGGAAGTCTATACCGCAGACGGCAAGCCGACGGAGGCACGGCACTACAGCGGGCAGGCGCGGGGCGTGGCTTGGAGCAACGACGGAAAGCGGATCGCCTGGGCCGGCATATCACTCGGCGTCTGGGAGCCATGGGGAGCGGTCAGCCAGTTGCCGAGCGGCTTCAGCACCAACCGCTTCGATCTCCAGCCTGAAGGCCAGACCGTCACCATCCACCCCTCAAGCGGGCTCCGCTGGTGGTCATCCACGGGTGCCGTCAAACGCTTCGAAGCTCTTCCTGAAGGCCTCAACTACGTGAAGTGGAGTCCTGACGGAAAGGCATTGGGAGTTGGTTTTTTCGGTGACCTGGCGCTCTCGGTGAACGGCGGCCCCCTGCATGCCCAAATTCGCCAGCTAAACGTGGAGGGAATGTGCTGGAGCCCCGACGGGAAACAAATCGCCGTTCCCTTCGAGCGGGGTGCGAAGATTCTGGATCTGCAGGGGAATGTCCTCCACCAATTGACGGGACATGCCGAGTATGTCCAGATGTTGGATTGGAGCCGGTCCGGACAGTTGGCGACGACGGACTTCCACGATGTTCGGCTGTGGAACATCGACGGCACCGCCGGCCCCATCGTCGACTTTGCTGATCCGCTCCCTGCGGATGACAGAAATCGTCGCCTCAACTGCCTGAAATGGAGCCCGGATGGCGAAACGTTGGCTCTCGGCCTGTGCGTTGGCGAGAATCTTCGATTGTTCGACACCTTGGGCAAACAGATCGCCAGTTTTCCGGAACCAACCTGGCCAAACCTGCTCGCCTGGAGCCCCGATGGGAAGCAGATTGCGATTGCCAGCGACGGGATCCGGATGTGGAGTTCCGACGGGACCGCCGGAAAGTTCCTTCCCGGGTCGACTTGGATCGCCCGTGGCTTGGGCTGGTCGCTCGACAACCGTATCGTCGCCCTCGACGGCGACGGTTTGCTGCGTAGCTGGGATGGCACCTCGCACCAACTCCAGTGGGTCGCCGTCGCGGTGCCCAGCGGCGGCACCACAACGATCGATCCGTTGGGAAACGTCACGGATTCCACCCGCGAGCCCGTCAACCAGGTGTTGTCTTACCTGGTCGAGCGCGAACACGGACGGTTGGAGGCCTTGACCCCGGAAGAGTTCCAAAAACTCAGGCAGCGCTGAGCCCAATGACCCAGGCCGTCCTCACTCCTGCGATTTCTTCATCTCGGCCGCCGCTTTTTCAAACTTGGCGATCCAGCGCTCCGGGTCTTCCTCGAACGCCGCCTTGCACCCAGTGCAGCACACCGTGTAACTCTTGCCGTTGTGGCTCACCGAGATCGTCCCCAGGCCACCGGAAACCACGCACTTCGGACCGGGATTGTCGCTGTCTGTCACGGCGAAGCTGGTGTTCTTGCGCTGGATCCCCACCACGTCCAACTGGGTGAACTTGTTGCCCCGCGCCGGCTTGCGGGACACCGACAAGTGGTAGCGGTTGTTTTCCTGTTGGGCGAGTTCCAGGCGGTACTGCTCCCCCTCGGCGGGCTCGACCTGCACCAGGTCGAGCTTGAAGGACCACTGGAGCTTCTTCCCATCACTTTCCTGCTTGGGCTCGCCGCCTTCTTTCCAGGTGCCTTCAAACTGCCGGCGTTCCTTCTCGGCAGATTCCGTCGTCAGGCGGAAAAGGTGCTTTTCGGGCAGATACGTGAGCCACCCCTTGGCGAAATAGGGACTTTTGTCGGACACAAATGTCACAGCGGGCTGGTTCTTGTCCGTCTTGAAATCCCACACCCAGGTCAGATTGTCGACACGGGCAAACCCATCGAACTGCTTTTTGGTCTTCCCCTCCCAGTCACCCAGCAGCACTTGAAATGGCTGCAATGCCTCCACGACAGACTGTTCTTTCTCGTCCTGTCCTTCCGCGCCGTGGGAATGGCCATGTCCGGCGGGTTTCGATCCACTGTCGCCGAACGACAACGAACCGCTCTCTTCTTCGCCTCCTGAAGGCTCATCTGCCTCCACCACCTCCGATTTGGCTCGTTTGACCGTCTTTTTGGCTCCGGACTTCGCGGGCTTGGGCGTCTCGCTGCAACCGGCTCCGCAGAGGGCGACCACGAGGATCAGACAGAGGGATCGGAGCAGCATGGCGCAATCTCGGGGGAAAACCAGTTTTCCGTACAGCACGGGGTGAATGTTCATTCTGCCGAAGACTTGAAGGTCCGACAAGGCGATTCGAGCGAGGCAAGCCTCACCGCGATCATACCGCCGAGTTTCAAACCGGTACGACCGATTATCGCAGCGACTCCAGCGGGCGGACGAGCATGGCCGAAATGGCAGGGACGAAGCCACCGATTCCGCCCATCAGCAGCGACAACAGCAGTCCGCCGGAGAGAATCTCGGGGCTGACCGCCAGCTTGAGTACCACGAACTTGCTGCTGCCACCCTGGCCGGCACTGACCACGCTCTTGGCCGTCGCACCATCGGCCAGCATGCCCACGGCACAGCCCAGGAGGCCTCCCACCAAGGCGATGCACAGCGACTCCAAAAGGAATGACATCAGCACATGACGGCGGCGGAAGCCCACGATCCGCAGCACGCCAATGTCTTTCTTGCGCTGCGAGATGGCGGCAAACATCGTGTTCATGACGCCGCACCCACCGCCGATCGCCATGATTCCAGCCACGAACACCGCGGCGTACAGAAACGTTTTGCTGTTCTCGGCCAGTTTGGCAAAGTACTCCGATTCGGGCATGGCATTCAAAGCCGCGCCTTTGAATTCCTTCAAACTGGTGGCGAGCTTGTGGGCGCTGTCGCTGGCGGTCTGCCGCGTCTGGATCTGTTTCTTGAGAATCCGCAGCGCCTTGCCATGGTCGTCGAGGACCACCGCCGCACCTGTCTCGTTGACAAGTTCACCTTCCACGATCTGGCCGTCTTTCAGCTCAATTTTCTCCCCGCTCCGGAGGACGATGGTGGAGACATTCTCTTTGCCGAAAATCGGACCGACCAGTGTTCGCTTGGCCCACACTTCGGAGTCGAAGGTTGAGCCACTGGAGTTGAGGACGCCGCTGACCACCCACAAGCGGTCCCCCAGGTCAAACGTCTCGCCGACTTGAAGCGGTTTCTTTCCCGGGCGGTCGCCGCCCATGTCGGCCGCCAGTCCCGAACCCAGCACCGCCTGGATGGCGGTCTTCCCGTCGACCGTAGCCACGCCCTTGGTGGCGTCGAACCATTTGCTGTCCGCCGGCAAGTCCAGACCGTGAATCCGCCCGGCAATCACGGGATCCTCAATACCCCGGACCTGCACGAACCGCCGCCGTGTCTTCTCACCGGGGGCCGTTGGGATCTGCTGATTGACAATGATGTAGACTTCCTTGCTGCTCAGCGGAATCTCTTCGCCCCCCCGCTCGAACCGAAGCACGCCTGGCTGCCGGTCGATGTCCGTCGAATCGGTAAAGTTCAAATTGCTGAATGTCTCATCCGTGGCTCCGTCCGAAAGCACAATGACGTTGCCCGGCTGCCCGCTCTGCACCGTGAGCTGATACATCCCGTTGACGAATGCCAGCATGAACGTCATCAGCCCGATCACCAGGGTGAAGGCGAGTGCCGTCATGAGGGTCGTCCGCCAGCGGACCACCAGATTACGGAAGTTGTACGTCAGCGGCACCTGCCCCAGCAGGGCCAGCAGCAGCATGAACGCCAGGCCCGCGGCGACTGACGAGAACAGGACCAGCCGCAGATTGTTCTGGATAAATAAGAGCATCAGCAGGATTGATCGCAGGCAGGAATGGGAGCTTTGCCGAATTCATTGGCATGATTGCAACAGGTTGGCCGCGTTTCGGCAATTCTGGAGCATGCCAGCGAGGGACTTGCAACCCGACGTCAGAAAGGCCGGGATGTCAAACAGCGTCGCTTAAACGCTTACGTATCGGAATACAAGGTGGCCAGCCTTGGCGAACTGACACACATTGACAACGAATGCCGTGTCAGTCACCTTACATCAAATGATATCGATGCGTCCCCGAAAGGTTGGTTTCTTGCGGACAGAACCCATGTTGCCTGATGCTTTTCACCGCCGCCATTTTCTGCGGCTTGGCGCGCTGGGACTCGGTGGCTCGACATTGGCCAATCTGCTCCAGCTTCAGGCGCAAGCCAAAACGGATGTGCCGGCCCCCGCAAAATCGGTGATCATGATCTGCCTGCCGGGCGGGCCCAGCCACATCGACATGTACGACCCCAAACCGGATGCCCCGGTGGAATTCCGGGGGGAGTTCTCGACGATTCGCACCAACCTGCCGGGACTGAACGTCACAGAACACATGCCGCTGCAGGCACAGATCGCCGACAAGATGTCGGTGATTCAGGGGATCAAGTGGCTCGGGCGGCACGATCCGTACGAACTCCTCAGTGGCTACGCTTCGGCTCAAACCGGCCAGATTCGCGCCCGCGAAAAATGGCCGGCATTCGGCTCAGTCGTGAGCCGTATCCGCAGTGAGCAAGCAAAACACAGCGCGAGTTCCATGCCGCCGTACGTCAATCTGAATGACATCCGCACCGTTCCAGAAACAGATGATCCCGAAGTTCCGCGTTATATGGGTCCAGAGCACGGGCCGTTCCGTCCCAGTGGGCCGGGCCTGGCCAATTTGCGGTTGCCTGAGGGCGTTACTTCTACCCGTTTGGACGAACGGCACACCCTGCTGAAGCAGTTCGACCAATCCCGCCGCGCCGCCGAGGCCTCCGAAAAAATGCAGGTGCTGGACGAGTTCCAGCGGCGGGCCATCGGGATGGTCAACTCCGGTGCCGTCTACCAAGCGCTGGACCTGGAACGGGAAGACCCCAAGGTCCGCGCGCGTTTCGAAGGGTGTACCGACCTGCTGTTGGCGCGGCGTCTGGTCGAGGCGGGCGTCTCCGTGGTCACCGTGGCTCAAGGCGGCGTGCAGCGCGGCCCGGGCCTGCCGGTGTTCGGCACCTGGGACACACATGCGGAGAACTTTCCGCACATGAAAACGTTGGTGCCAGCCTATGACAGGGCAATCTACACCTTTCTGACAGATCTCTACGAACGGGGACTCGACAAGCAGGTGGCGGTGGTCATCTGGGGTGAGTTCGGCCGCAGCCCGCGCATCGGCGATGAATCACGCGTCTTGGGCAGCAAATACGCCACCGGCCGCGGCCACTGGTGGGATGCCGGCTTCGCCGTCGTCGCCGGCGGCGGACTCCGCATGGGCCAGGTCGTGGGCCAAACCGACGCCCGCGCCGAACGCAACCTCGGCAAACCCTACACGCCGCAAAACGTCCTTTCGACAATCTATCGCGTCCTTGGCATCGACCCCTCCCGAGCCTTCCCCGACTACCAAGGCCGGCCGATTCATCTGCTCGACGACCGGGATCCGGTCCGGGAACTGCTTTAAACTTCCATTTGGTCGGTTTGCATCGTCGCCCGCGAAACTCGTAGAATAGGCTTCCTAGCCCGTTCCTGGGTGATCTACGCCGCTTAGGCAGTCTTGTGAGGTGCTGGCTCTGGGATAGGGGGCCGTGTTGGCGGTGAGGCACCGGACTGTCGCGCAATCCGATCAACCTTGGGATTGCCGAGCTTTCTACGATTCAGCAACCGCTCATCGGTCCACCCAACAATGCAGCCACGGATCCGTTGCCAGACCCGTGGCTGCCCCTGTTGCACACATTGTGTCACAGTCACCAATGAGTCATTGGCGCGGACCCGCCGAAACCGAGCGGTTGCCGGTGGCCAGCCGCTGGGCGGAGCGGACGAGTTCTAGGAACTCTGTGCGGTAGCCAGCTTTGTCATCACCCTTGGCCGTCTGGGCGATTTCCAGCACCGCGGGCAGCGTGGCGTTTCCCTTGTAGGGCGAGTCCCGCAGGATCATGCCGAAGGCAGCCACGGCAGCGGCCCACGCGCAGTCGGGCGAGGCTTGGGAGAACGCCAGGCCACGGTCCATCGCCGAGAACTCCAGCAACTGGCTCTCGGCGGCGTCCGGCTGCTTGTAGCGGAGCCGCACGGTCAACAGCTTGTCGCCCGCGGGTTCCCCCGTCGCCCGACCGACAGGCACATCCGACACGGCCGGCACCAGTTCATAGAGTGCGGTGACGGTGTGTCCCGCGCCAATCTCACCGGCGTCCTTCTGGTCGTTGTCAAAATCCTGATGGGCCAGGATCCGGTTCTCGTAGCCGATCAGCCGGAACGACGCGACCTTGGCCGGGTTGAAGTCCACCTGAATTTTGACATCCTTGGCGATCGTCATCAGGGTGCCTTGAATCTGATCAACAAACACCTTCTTGGCTTCGTTCAGGGTGTCGATGTAGGCGTAGTTGCCGTTGCCCTTATCGGCGAGCTGTTCCATTGTCGCGTCTTTGAAGTTGCCGGAGCCAAACCCCAGCATTGTCAGGAACACGCCGCCTTTCGCCTGCTGCTCCACGAGACTGACCAGTGAGTTGCGGTCGGTGACGCCAACATTGAAGTCGCCATCGCTGCACAGGATGACACGGTTGACTCCTTTGGGGACGAGATGATCGGCAGCGACACGGTACGCCAGTTGGATTCCCTCGCCGCCATTGGTGGAACCGCCTGCCTGCAGGTTTTCCAGTGCGGCCAGGATTTCGCGTTTCTTGTCGCCGGTGGTCGAGTCGAGCACCATCCCGGCCGCACCGGCGTAGACGACGATCGCCACGCGGTCGTTTTCGGTCAACTGGTCCACCAGCAACTTCAGGCCGGCTTTGACGAGCGGCAGTTTGTTGGGGTCCTGCATCGAGCCAGAGACATCGACCAGAAACACCAGGTTGCTGACAGGCCGAGCGTCGGACGCAATGGTCTTGCCCTGCAGGCCGATCCGCACCAGTTGGTGCTCGGGGTTCCACGGGCACGCGACCGCTTCCAGGTTCACCGAAAACGGCACATCTTTCGACGGCGGCGGATAGGCGTAGGTGAAGTAGTTGATCATCTCTTCAATGCGGACCGCTTCCTTCGGCGGCAGACGCCCCTGATTCAGATCGCGACGGATGATGCTATAGGAAGCCGTGTCGACATCAATGGAGAACGTCGACAGGGTGTTGGAAGCGCTGACCGGCAGGAAGGAATTGTCGACCACACCCTCATAGGCTTCCTGGTTGGCGACAGGCTCGGAGTCGCTGGCGGCGGCAAGGGCATCCAATGACGCTTTCTCGGCGGGATGCGGTGTCGCGCCTGCCGGTCCGGGCGGCATCACTGGCAGCGCCATTCCACCTACGGGAGCGGACAGCGGTACGCTAGCATTCGGCATGGCCGAGGCGGTTTTTGCTTCGCCAGCAGCATCGACAGCGTAACCGCCTCTCGCTGGCGTTGTGGGTGCAGGCTGGGGATCTCCAGTTGAGCAGCCAGCCACCGCCAGCAACAATCCAAACACTCCAGTTGTTGACCAACTGCGCATGATGCATGCGTCCTGAATGAGAACGGGATAAAACGCCGCATGCCGGGCAACTGCGCCGGCCGGCGCGAAGCTCCTGAAATCAACGATCCATCGTCAACGGGACTGGCTTCCAGAATAGAAGGCATAGTCCGACACACAGCAACCAGGCACCGTTGTGGAGGTGCGTTGGTTTGCCTGAATTCCGTCAATCCTTAGGATGCGCGAGGCCCCCGGTTTGTTCCCGACATTCTGTCATTTTTTAAGAAATCGAGAATTCACGTCGCTCCTCATTTGAATTCGTCCGGCATCGGTGGCTTCAGCGGGCGACCAGGCAAGGCTGGCCAGTTTTCAAAAAATCAGCCGGAACACGTGAGGATCGGAACATCAAGAGGTGGGCGTTTGTGGATGCTGACCGGCGGTGCGAAAGCGGGTGATGATTCGTGTCATTCGCAAGATTCGTGGCAATTTTCCAACCTTACGATTCACGGACCGTTCTGCCGACTCGGGGTTTGAAGCCGGCGGCAAATCGGTAGAATGAAGCTGCGAAAGCCGCAGGCGAAGCGGCAGACTCGCGGGAATTGACGCCCTGTCTGGCTGGTGATTCTGACTGATTACAAGTTGCATGATTCCGAAACACCTGTGGTGGATCCGCTCGCTGGCGGTCACTTCAGATCCGCTAGCGGTGTTCCGAGGTGATGCAAGGCCGGAGGATCGTGGAGCGCGTCTCAGCGGTCTTTGCTTTCCGCTGACATCCAACCTGTACTTTCCATGAACCATCTCGACCATCTGAACGCCCCGCAACGCGAGGCGGTGCTCACGCTTTCGGGTCCCTTGCTGCTGTTGGCCGGGGCGGGCACGGGGAAGACGCGCGTCATCACCTACCGGATGGCCGAGCTGATCCGCAACGGCATGGACGCGACGCGGATCCTGTCGGTGACCTTCACGAACAAGGCCGCCCGGGAAATGCAGCACCGCATCATGGAGCTGCTGGGCCGGGGGGTGAAGGCGAAGCCCCATGTTTCGACGTTTCACGCCTTGTGTGTGGGAATTTTGCGGCAGGAGATCGCCGCGCTTGGGTATCCGCTGAACTTCACGATTTATGACCGCGGCGACCAGGAGTCGGCGGCCCGCACCGCGCTGCGCGACATCCGCATTGATGCCGCGTCGCTCAAGCCGGCCGATCTGCTGAACCAGATCAGTCAGTGGAAGATGGCCGGAATCCGGCCGGCCCAGGCGGCAGAAATTGCCCAGTCTGACATGGAGTGCATCGCCGCGTCGGGGTATCGGAAGTACCAGACCAACATCAAGTCCTGTGGAGCGGTGGATTTTGACGACCTGCTGCTGCTCACCACGCAGTTGTTTCATGAATTTCCGCACGTCCTCAAGCGCCAGCAGGGCCGCTTTGACACTGTTCAAATCGACGAGTACCAGGACACCAACGGGGTGCAGTTCGAGCTGATCGAACAACTGGTCAAGCAGCACGGCAACATCTGTGTGGTGGGGGACGACGACCAGTCGATTTATGGCTGGCGCGGGGCCGAACTGCGGCACATCCTCAACTTTCAAAACATCTTTCCGGGCACCAAGGTCATCCGCCTGGAGGACAACTACCGCTGCACGGATCAGATTCTGGCACTGGCCAATCGCTTGGTGCGGCACAACCGCGACCGGCACGACAAGCAGTTGCGGCCACACAAGTTCTCGCGCAACAGCGTGCGGTTTGGCGAGTTCCCCGATGAGCAGGCCGAGGCCGACAACGTGGTGCGGGACATCTGCCATCACATCCAGTCGGGCAAGGCGAAGCCGGGCGACTTTGCGATTCTGTTTCGCACCAACGAGCAGCCACGGTTGTTTGAGACGGAACTGCGGCGGCAGCACCTGCCGTATGTGCTGGTCGGAACACAGTCATTCTTCGACCGCCGCGAAGTCCGCGACATGCTGGCGTACCTGCGGGTGATCGAGCAGCCCCAGGACGAGATTTCGCTGCTGCGGATCATCAATGTGCCGGCGCGGGGGATCGGCGAAACGACAGTCGAAAAGATCCTGGCGCGGGCCGTGCAGTCGCGCCGCTCGTTCTGGGAGGTCGTGCCGGACGCGGTGGCCGCCGGGGAAGTGACAAAAGGCGCGGCGGCGGCGCTGGCCAGTTTCCGCAACCTGCTGCAGCAGTTTCGCGACCGCTTCAAGGCGCGGCCGCGGGGCATGAGCGACCTGGTCCGCTCGCTGATCGACGCCATCAAATATGAGGCGGAAGTCGAGAAGCAATACAAGGATCCGCAGCAACAGTTGATCCGGATGTCGACGCTGGATGAGCTGATCGACGCCATCAAGGAGTTTGAAGAACGAACGGCGGCACCCTCGCTGGCGGCGTTTCTGGACGAGACGACGCTGGCGGGGAAGGAGCATCCGGGTGACAAGGATGCCAAGATGCAGCAGGACGGCGTCAAACTGATGACTCTGCACAGTGCCAAAGGTCTGGAGTTCCCCCACGTGTACCTCGTGGGAATGGAGGAGGGCCTGCTGCCGCACAAGCGCTCGATCGACGATTCCAGTTCGGCGACAGCGATTGAAGAAGAGCGCCGCCTGGCCTACGTCGGCGTCACCCGCGCCCGTGATTTCCTCACGATCTGCCGGGCGTCCACCCGGATGAAGTGGGGCAAACGCCGCGAATCTGTCCCCTCACGATTCCTGCACGAAATGCAGCCGGATAAGCGGTGAGCCAGCCCGTTTTCGTAACTCAGGCTGGAAACGTCCGCTTTTGGAGATGGCGCATCCGCACTCACCGGACGGCTTGCGCCGTGCCGCTAAATTTGTAGCGGAAGGGCGCGAGCCCTCCGGTGACTGCTGGTGTAGTCAGACTCGAGTGAAAAACTCCGCGGTTTGACGGTCTGATTGGGGGACTCCCTTGCCGCAGCCAGATTCTGTATCATGGGCGGTTTTCCACTCCGCTTTGAGCTGGCGTCATGACGCAACAGAGTTCCGGTTCTTCCCTCTCCTCACCCCATGAAACGGTTCTGGTTCTGGACTTCGGCGGACAGACGGCGCAGTTGATAGCCCGGCGGGTTCGCGAGCAGAACGTTCACTGCGTGCTTGTCCGGCACGACATTTCTCCCGAGCGGATTCGAGAGATCCAGCCACGCGGGCTGATCCTTTCCGGCGGACCGATGAGCGTCTACGAGAAGGGTTCGCCACAGCCAAACCGGGGAATTTTTGACCTGGGGATCCCCATTTTGGGGATCTGCTACGGGATGCAGTTGGTCTGCCGCGAGATGGGTTGCGAAGTTTCTCCCTGCCCCTCGCGGGAATTTGGCCGGACCGCGCTGACGGTGGTCGGCGAAAGTCCGCTGTTCCTGGGTGTGCCGCCGGAACAACTGGTGTGGATGAGCCACGGTGACCAGGTCAAGAACCTGACAGCCCAGTTCACGCCGCTGGCCAGCACCGACAGTTGTCCGGCCGCGGCGATGCGGCACCACACGCAGCCCATTTACGGTTTGCAGTTCCACCCGGAGGTGACCCACACCAAGTGCGGCGGGCAGATCCTGCGGAACTTCGTCCAGGAGATCTGTGGCTGCCGCGGCGAATGGAAGATGTCGTCGTTTGTCGACGAGCAGATCGTGGCTCTCCGCGAATGGGTGGGAAAAAGCCGGGTCATCTGCGGTCTCTCGGGTGGCGTGGATTCCTCCGTGGTCGCAGCCTTGCTGCACAAGGCGATCGGCCCGCAACTCTCGTGCATCTTCGTCGACAACGGCCTGCTGCGGACCGGAGAATCAGAGGCGGTGCGGCGGCGGTTTGGCGATCACTTCGGCGTGGATTTGCATGTCGTCGATGCCAGCGAGCGGTTCTTGACCGCGCTCGCCGGCGTCAGCGATCCCCAAGAGAAGCGAATGATCATCGGCCGGGTGTTTATTGAAGTCTTCCGGCATGAGGCACTGTCCATTCCCGATGCCCGGTTCCTGGCTCAGGGAACGCTCTATCCGGACGTAATTGAAAGCGGAGCCGACAAGGACGGCCCGGCGGCGACAATCAAGGCCCATCACAACGTCGGCGGACTGCCGGCGGAACTGGGGTTCGAATTGATTGAGCCACTGCGGGACCTGTTCAAGGACGAGGTGCGGGCACTGGGCCAGGTGCTGGGTCTGCCGGAAGAAATGGTCTGGCGGCATCCGTTCCCTGGGCCGGGCCTGGCAGTGCGGTGTCTGGGCGAAATTCTGCCCGAACGGTTGGAAGTGCTGCGGCAGGCAGACACGATCGTGATTGATGAACTGCGAAAGAACAACCTTTACCACAAGATCCAGCAGGCGTTCGCGGTCCTCCTGCCGGTCCGCAGTGTCGGCGTCATGGGCGATGGCCGCACCTATCAAGAGGCGGTCGCCATCCGTGCCGTCCAGACTGAGGACTTCATGTCCGCCGACTGGTATCCGATGCCCTACGAGGTGTTGCAGAGCATGTCGACGCGGATCACCAACACCGTGCGGGGTGTGAACCGCGTGGTGTATGACATCAGCTCCAAGCCGCCCAGCACGATCGAGTGGGAATAAGGTCACGCCGCTCGGTCAATTAATTAAGGATCGCAGCAACAAAACGGAGATCACCCAGGCCATCTCGCCTCGTAATTCTACGAAGGACCAATCCCATCCGGCTTCGGCTGCACCTCCGCGTGTTCAATCTTGTCCACGAAATCGGCAGAGAGTCCCGCCGCCAGGCGTGGCTCACGATAAAACTGCTTTCCGCGGGATTTGACCGGCTGGAGCGGCCATTTCAAGTTGGACTGATACGCCTCCCAGTCTGACTGTTCTGGTGGCTTCAGTTTTCGCAGCCACTCCCAGCCAAAGGCGACATGGAGGATTTCGTCGCGGTGGATGGCCCGCATCACGGCGGCGCTCTTCTCATCGCCCGCCTCCAGAAACCAGCCCTCGAAATCGAGGGTGTGGTCGAGGTTGCAGCCCTCAAAAGTCAACGGCAGGCCCGCCAGATACTGCAGCAGCGTCTCAAACGTCTGGGCTTTGCGCCAGAAATAGCCGTTCACCAGCATCGCGCCGAATTTCAGCCCGAGTTCGTCCAACCGGGCCAGATGCATTTTGGTGTGCCGCTGCTCGTCGGCCATGATCCGCGCGAGCCCCACGCGGAATTCCGGCGGAGCCTCGGGAAAGGCCACCAGCACAAACGCCATGACCTCCAGCGCCTGCAGTTCATGGTTGGCCATGATGTGATGCGCCGCGGCCCGCCGCGCGGGATCGGCCAGGGTGTTCTGATGCGGAATCGGCGGCGATTCGCGCTGCCCGCAAAACTCCAGATGCGCGGGCCGGGCCGGCAACAGTGGGCGAAACGCCGGGCCGGGGTCGGTGTCCACCAATTGGCCGGCTGGCCGCAGCTTCTCGCCGAGATCTGCGGATTCCAAGATCCGCAGGGCGAACGCGCGCAGGGTTTCTGTCATCGCGCGATTCGCACTGGGTTCATGTTGAGATTGGCGTGGCACATGCCGCCAGCATATCAGCGTTCCGCGTGCGTTTCAGCATTGCCGGGCCTGGCTGCTCCAGTAGGCCAGATCCTCGCCCGACAAGTTGGCAAATGCACGGGTTGGCTGCAGCAGGCTGATTGCCCAGGACGGATTCAACACGTCACATTCTTCCGACAGGGCGGGTGGAAGCCACGAGAGGGTCGCTTTGGCGAGATTGTCGCGAATCTTTTCCACGAGGGGCTCACCCGCATCGAATTCGACCAGGGCGGCTCGGAGCGACTGCCGGGACACGTCCCACAGCGTGCGCTGTGCGCCGCCCGCCTCCAGCTGCTCTGCCCCGAAATCCCGCGCCCGTTCCGGGTTGATGGCAAATTCGTCGCACCCGAACCGCACCACCAGATGTCCCAGCAGCAGGTCAGACCAGCGTTCCACCCGCCGCCTCAGCCGATCCAACAGGATCACGCTGTCTTCGGGCAAGTGGCCGCTGACGAGCAGGCGAAGTGCCGCCTGCCGGGCCTCCAGGTGCCCCAGGAAGATGTTGCGGCCGATCGGGCCGGCGTCACTGACATGCTGCGCGTCGTCGGAGACGACGAACACGGCCGCCATCACCCGTGTGGCCAGTTCGTCGACAAACAGGTCTGCCAACGTGTTCTCAACCAACGTTGCGTCGTGTGCCGCGCCGGTATTCAGGTGTTGCAGCCGGTTTTGCCAGTGGCGGAGGCGGGCTCGCGACAGACTCCAGCAGCGGCCGAGCGCCTCCGCATGCGGCGCGATGCCCGAAGCCACGAGGTGCGGAGCATATGCCGACAACGCCACGACAGAGTCAATCATCAACCCAAGTTTCACGGCCGGGATCCCCACAGGCCTGATCGATCCCCGGTGAACCTTTTCGCGGAATGCAGCCACCAGCAGTCAGCCACAGCGTGCGAACAGTCCAGAGATCTCGCAGGGTGTTTTGGTTGTCGAACTTCTCAGGTGTGGGCTAAGGCAAACCGGGTGCCGTGGCTGCGATTTGCCAAGGAGGCCTCTCAACCCTAATTGCTGCCTGTGCTTGCACACGATCTGGAATCTGCGCCATGCACGTTGGCATGTTCCCCGCGAACATCATGATGCCGAATCAAGACATCCTCACGCAGCCTGTGGTGGCTACAATGGAGCCGCTGCTTCAAGCGACGTGGGGCGGACAAGGACAGGTCGTTTTCGGCACTCCCGGGCGAGTGTGGCGACCCGTGGGCAATGTCAGACCGAGGCAGGTGGGCCGTGCGGGCGAGTTCGCTGTGGCATAGTTGTCAGTGTGCATATGCCGGGCTGGTGTACGTCGTCAGCACACAGCGCAACGCCCGGATTCATCTCGTCGCCGGGACGATCGTCGTCCTGATGGGGATTGGCGTGGGGCTGACGCTGCTGGAATGGGCGGTGCTGGGGCTCACGATCGGCATGGTGTTTGCCTTCGAACTGCTCAACACCATGGTGGAAACGCTGGTGGATCTCGTCTCGCCCGACCATCATCCGCTGGCCAAGATCGCCAAAGACGTTGCCGCCGCCGCCGTCCTGGTGACCGCTGCGACTGCGGCCGCAGTGGGAATCCTCATTCTTGGCCCACCCTTGTGGCGGATTTCCTGGGAATGGTGGCTGGCGAACGATTCGGTGGGAACGCATGAGGTGATATGACGTGGTCCGACGAAATTTGAGATTTGAAATTCACTTTTGACGGAGACCTCAAATTTGAAATTCCGAGCGAGACGCCAATTTCGATTTCGCGGCTTTCAGGTTGATCTTGGCCCGTTGGGGACACGCCGGTAAGATCCCGCGCCCAGTGGCCCGGAGTGGCGAGCAGGCCTCTCGAAATCCCTGAAATTGGATCTTACCGCGGTTTCATGACCGGATTGCCTTCACATCGCTGTTCGCCACGTTCCCGGCGGTTTCTGCCGCATGGGTTGTGGCTCGGGCTGGCGGCCGGCCTCGCCCTGCTGAGCAGCGGTTGCGTGCATCGGCGGATCACCGTGACGAGCGATCCCCCTGGCGCGATGCTGTACGTCGAAGGCGAAGAAAAAGGGCCGACACCCTGCTCCTTTGACTACACCTATTATGGAACCCGCGAGTTCACGCTCGTGAAGGACGGCTACGAGACGCTGACGACGCTCCAGCCAGTCCGGCGGCCGTGGTATCAAATCCTGCCGTTTGAATTCTTTGCCGACAATCTCAGTCCCGCGAAGATCAACGACCGGCGCACCTTCAATTACCGGCTGAATCCGCAGGTTGTTGTCCCCACACAGGATCTGCTGGAGCGGGCTTCGGGCTTGAGAAATGAGGCGGAAATCCCGCAGTAGTAGCGCGGATTCCGCGACATTCCAATAGGCGGCCATGCCGTGCCCCGCTTGGTCAAGTTGAGGAGAATTCCTCAAGTCGGCAGGCGCCACGGTACGATGTCGGCAGTCGATGGTCCGTGTCAATCGTGCCGCCAATGCTGCGCGACGGCATCACAACGCGAAAATGACAACGCAAATCGGGATTCCGAGCGACAGCGTACGATTCTGGAACAGTTCGCTTGTCGAATGAATCTCCTGGTGGTACGATTTCCTAGGTTGTCAAGGTCACGCTGGGTGTCTTCGGGAACATTTCTGCGGCCTTCTTAGAAGGAGTGGCGCTGTGAGCCAGATTGCGGGCGGGGACATGGCGAGAAAAAGTGTGGTCCAGATGTTGCGTGAAGCGCCGGCATGGGCCGTGAGTCTCGGTCTGCATCTGGCGGTTCTGTTGTCGCTGATGACAGTCCATCTGCCCAAGCAATTCATCGAGAACGCTGATATTATCAGCCTTTTCGAAGAAACGGACGAAGAGACGTTCGAAGCCAATCTGACTGACCAGGTCGGCGATGTGTCCGAGACACTCTCCTCCGTGGCCTCCTCCGCGCCACAGGCGACCTTGGCCGGACAAGCGAACCCTGCGCCGCAGAAAATCGAGGAAGAACTGGCTGACGTCGAAGTGGCTGTGATCTCGGATCCGCTTCCACAAATGAACACACAGGAGCTGACCGCGCAGGTCGATGCCACTGGTGGCAGCTCCACGGAGTTCACCAACGGTGGAACGGCCGGAGCGATTGATCGGCTGACGCAGGAACTGGCCGCTTCGCTGCGCGAAGGCAAGACGATGGCCATCTGGCTGTTCGATGCCTCGCCCTCGCTCAAAGCCCGCCGCGACCTGATCGCCGACCGTTTCGAAAACGTCTACAAGCAACTCGATCAACTCGATGTGGTGAAGGGTGATGCGGCGCTGAAGACTGTGGTGGCCACTTTCGGCAAGGGGTTTGAACTGCTGACCAAAGAGCCTGTGTCGGATGTCCGCACCATCGTCCCCATCGTCCGTAAGATTAAGACAGACGATTCGGGGAAGGAAAACGTCTTCGGCGCGGTGAAGACTCTCGTCCAAGGATTCCAGAAATATCGCAAGCAGGGGGCGGTCAAGAACATCAAGCTGTTCATCATCACCGATGAACGTGGTGATGACCCGCAACTGCTGGAAGAAACGATCCTCCTCGCCCGCCGTGGCGGTGTCAGCATCTACACCATCGGAAACTCCGCTCCATTTGGGCGGGATCAGGTGGTGGTCCCTTGGAAATTCGACGACGGCTACATGGGCACGGCCCGCTTCGAAGCCGGCCCCGAATGCATCGAACCCGAAATCCTCAAAATTCCGTATTTTGGCACCCGTGGCGATGACCTGAATCAACTGGCCTCCGGTTACGGTCCCTATGGTTTGACGCGGCTGTGCAAGGAATCGGGCGGACTGTTCTTCGTGGCCGAAGAGACGGCCAAGCACAAATTTTCCCCGGCCGTGATGCGGAATTTCCAGCCCGATTACCGGCCGGTCAAAGATTACATGGCTTCCCGAACGAAGAGCCCGGCCAAGACCGCACTGGTCGAGGCCGCGAAGAAATCGAATCTGGTCGAGATGGAGTTGCTGAAGTTGGAGTTCCGCGCCGACAACGACAATGTCTTCCGCGAACTGTTGGCCGAAGCCCAGAAGCCGGCCGCCAACTTCGACTTCAAACTGAACCAACTCTATACCATCCTTGCTCCAGGTGAGAAGGATCGGGAAAAGGTCAAGGAGCCACGTTGGCGGGCTGCCTACGATCTGGGAATGGGCCGTGTTCTCGCCATGCGGGTGCGGTTCTATGGGTACAACAAGCTGCTGGCTGAAATGCGCGGCCTGCCCAAGCCCTTCACCAAGAAGGACAGCAATGAATGGCGGCTGGTCCCCTCCAAGGAAATCAGCGCCGGCCAGGACGTGCGGAAAATGGAGAAGCAGGCTGCTGCCTACCTGAAGCGCGTGATTGACGAAAGCCCCGACACCCCGTGGGCACTGTTGGCTGAACGTGAGCTGTCGACACCAATGGGCTGGTCCTGGCAGGAAGGCAAGGTGAATTACGCCGCCCTGCCGAACCCGAATGAAACGCCAGAACAGAAGAAGGCCCGCATCGCTCAGGAAGTGAAGAAGCAGCAGGAGCAGATGAAGAATTCTCCTCCGCCACGACCGACTCAGGATGTCTGATTCGGGCTACGGCCAGACGTTTGATCTGCGCCTGTAAGATTTCGGTGAATCTCAGCAAACGAGAAACCCGTGTCTGGCAAGACCGGGTTTCTTTCGTATCATATCGATAGGGAATCGCTGATCTGACCGATCGGTCAATTGGCGCACAAGTCTCTGCTCTCTGCATCCGATTGAGTTGCTGCCCATGTCTGACCCCACGCCTGCCCCAGCAGAAGCCACGCCACCGGTGGAAACGGCCCCTCAGACAGGCACGCCGGCAGAGACTGCTGGCCAGACCGAAGCCCAACCAGCGGCTGCCAATGCGTTGATGGAGCTGTTTCGCAAAAATTCGGCGGCATTTTGTCTCTCAGCCGGACTCCATCTGGTGGTCCTGATGCCGCTGGCTTTCGTCAAACTCTACGCGAATTTGCCACAACTCCAGTTGGCACTGGAGACCTTCATCGAGAAGGAACGGACTCCCGAAGAGTTCACGCGGGAACTGAGCCTCGACACCACGATTTCGGAAACCCAGAACTTCGTGGCGGGAGCACCTGTCGTCTCCAGTGCCGCCTCTGGTGGATCCGGCAGCCCGGCGGTCGCGCAGCAGAAAATCGAACAGTCGGAACAGTTCAAAGAGGCGGATGTCGCGGTGAATGTCGGCAACGTCGACTTGCCGGGTTTGAGCGACATCGGCACCGATCTCGGTGAATCGGTCGTCGCCGGCGAGGTCAGCGCCCCTGTCGAAGGCTACGGTGCCGCGAT
Source organism: Planctomycetaceae bacterium (assembly GCA_021732845.1). Taxonomy (GTDB): domain Bacteria; phylum Planctomycetota; class Planctomycetia; order Planctomycetales; family Planctomycetaceae; genus JAKFUF01. Next base: position 71,796 of record JAKFUF010000035.1, read on the forward strand.
GAGCCGAGTGGCTCAGGAACTTAGCCGCCTGATGCGCGAAAACAAGGTGCTGGTCGTCTGGCTGTTCGACGAATCCGGCAGCATGAAGGACGACCAGGAAGAGATCAAGAAGCAGTTCCGCAAGATCTACGAAGAGCTGGGAATCATCCGTGAGCAGGATCAGAAGCTGAAAAAAGAGGGGGAGGACATTCTCCTCACAGCCGTCCACAGCTATGGCGAGAAAATCACGCAACTGACCGAAAAGCCCACGAACGACGACAAGGAGATTTCGAAGGCGATCGACCGGATCAAGGAAGACGTGTCGGGCAAAGAGAACATGTGCGAGGCTCTGGAATCCGTCATTGAGAAGTACCGCTCGATTGCGACGCGCGGCAAGCGCCGGCTGGTCATCTGTTTGGTGACAGATGAGTCTGGCGATGACGGCGTGAAAATCGACAATACAATCCTGGTGGCCAAACGCGCCCGCGCGCCGATTTTTGTCCTCGGTCGTGAATCGGTGTTCGGTTACCCCATCGCCCGGATGCGCTACCGCGACCCGCAATACCAGCTCGACCACTGGCTGGCGATCAACCGCGGTCCCGAGACCGCCTACTACGAGGCGCTTCAATACGATGGCCTGCACGAACGCTGGGATACGCACCCGAGCGGCTTCGGACCGTATGAACAGGCCCGGCTTGCCAAAGAAACGGGCGGAATCTTTTTCATCCTCCCCCACGAAGAACAGAACCTTGTTGGACAAGCCGCAGTCGACAAGCGCAAGTTCGATTTTCTGGATATGAAGGAATACGTCCCGGAACTGGTACCCCGCCGGACGTATCAAGAGACGCGTGAAAAGAGCAAGTTCCGGGAGACGATCTTCCAGGTTGCCAAAGGTTTGGATCCGCAAAGCAAGCCGACCCTGAACATCGCCGAACATTGGTATCCGGCGGAGCACGCCGCGTTTCAGAAGGTGGGACAGGAGAACTTCAACCGGGCCCTGGTGAACCTGAACCTGCTCAGCACGGCCATCAAGACTCTGGAAGCTGTTCGTCCCCTGCGGGCCAAAGAGACCTCGCAACGCTGGCGGGCCAATTACGACCTGGCACTGGCTCAGTGCAAGGCCTACCGCGTTCGCCTGTTCCAGTTCTGCCTCGTGATGGACAAGCAGTTGAAAGCCAAGCCGCCTGTTTCGGACCCCAAGCATAACGCCTGGAATCTGGTCCGGACCAAAAACATCGTCGAACCGACGCCAGAACAGGTTAAGATCACGAAAGTGGACTTCGAGGAACTGAAAAAGAACGACAAGGAAGCCCGTGAAGAGTTTGAATTCGTGATCAAGACCCACCCGCGGACCCCGTGGTCCAATCGCGCGGAGTATGAACTGAACACCGGTTTCAGTTGGGTCTGGCAGTCAATTTTCCGCGATCCACGGTACGACAACACCAACTTCAACCTGCCGAAGCTGTAGGACGAGCCTGTAACACGCGGGCTGCGACAAGACCCCTGTCGCCTGCGGGTCCGCGTGCCAATTTCGCGCGACGGACCGACGGTCCTCCCGTTCTGCCCGCTTCGCTTACGCTCGAGACGTGGCTGGTGGTAACATTGTGCCGCTGTCCTGCCTGGGCCAACCTGACCAAACCCCATGAAATCAGATTGGCCCCCTAGCCCGCCACGCCGGTAAGGATGTACCACATGTCGATGATGACGTCACTGATCGTGTGCCTTTCGCTGGTGGCCGGGGCCGCCTCCCTCGATGACGGGACGCTGGAGCTGCGGTACAACGGCTCGCTGGACAAGGCGACGCGTGACGGCGAGGGTTCTCCCGCCAAGCGGTTCAGCCTGTTCTACCTGCTCTCGAAGCCAGAGAACGGCCGCCGGGAACTGGCGTGGACGCTGGACGAGCGCGGCGGGGGTGGCTGGGCCTGGCCGGAACGGTATGGCATGAGCGAACTCGACCCCCAGTTGGTGCCCGCCAACAAGACGCCGCAGCGACTGCTGTATGATCATCAGGGCACACCTACGGTCATCCCGCTGCCTGCCCCGCTGTTTGCCGCCTGGGACAAGCTGAAGGCGGGAGCGACATGGAACGAAGGGAAGGAAGCGTGGGAGGTGAAGCAGTCCACCAAGTTCATGGACCGCAAGTGCTGGGAAGTGCATTCGACCACCGGCTTCGGGCGTCGCAAAACCTTTTGGGTGGACGAGCATGTTCCAGTGGTGCTCGGGCTGGAAGAGCGCGTCTTCATTGGGCAGGGTGAAGAGTACACATTGAAGCTGCAACTCAGCGGCCAGAAGACCTTGTCCGCCGAGGAAGCCACCAAGTTTTCCCTGCCCTTGAAGTCACTGCTGGCGCTGCAGGCTGCCGTGGCTCGCCCCGAAAATGAACACCGCGCCGAGTTGTCGGAAACGCAGTTGAAGGCGGTGGTTGCCGCCCTGCCAGACCTGACCAAGCAAGCCACGGACACACCGTGGAGCGCGCTGGTGACCTCGATCAGCCGTGATACAAAGGCGCAGAACCAGCGGTTTGATGAAGTCGGGCGGCTCGCCCGGAAGTACATTGGGCAGGCCGCGCCAGACTTCGCCGCGACCACCCTCGACAAGAAGGCGGTCGAATCCAAGCTGCTGAAGGACAAGATTCTCGTTCTCCACTTTTGGGAGTACCAGAACGAACCCTTGGTCGAGCCATACGGCCAGACTGGCTACCTCGACCACTTGTACAGCCGCCGCCGCAAGCTGGGCGTCGAGGTCATGGGTGTGGCCGTGGACAACAAGCTGGCGGATCCCACCAGCAAGGCGACGGCAACCCGGTCGGTGCAGAAGTTCAAAGAGTTCATGAACCTGAGCTACCCGATCATCATCGACGATGGCAGCCTTGCCGCCAAATTCGGCGACCCCCGCCGCGCGGGTGCCCACCTGCCGCTGTGGGTGATCGTGGGGGCCGACGGAAAGATCCTGCACTACTCGGTCGGGTTCTTCAAAGTGAATCCGGATGAAGGGCTGCGGGAACTGGACGACCTGCTGGTGAAAACCATCCGCGATGCGCGGGCGGCACAGGGTGAGAAGAAGCCGGAATAAGGCACTCGCCCCGTCCCTCAACCCGGCGTTCAACGCGCGCGTTGCAACAAACTGATCCAAACGCCCGCCACAACAGGTCGCTTGGAAATGCCCTTTCGCGCTTGTCGGGAGTCGCCGCTTCACGATCGCAACTGACGTCCCCCACTGATGTCCAGCAGTGAGCCGGTCATGAAACTGGAGGCATTACTGGCGAGGAACAGGATGGCGCTGGAGACTTCCTCCGCGGAGGCGTTGCGGGCGAGCGGCGTTTGCTTGCGGTAGTCGGCCATTCGTTCCGGGGTGCTGAACAGTTCATGATGGCGTGTCTCCACGACGCCGGGCATGATCGAGTTGACCCGCACGACCGGTGCCAGTTCTTTGGCCAGCGTGCGGGTAAAGACTCCCAGCGCGCCCTTGGCTGCGGCATAGGGTCCCGCTCCCCCGGCCCCGCCTGTCTGCACCGAGAGGGACAGGTTGTTGATGATGCTGCCGCGGCCGGAAGCCTTCAGGTGTGGGATCGACCGCCGGGTGACGAAGAAGGCAGCCGTCACATTGATATCGAACGCTTGCCGCCACAGGTCGGTCGGGCAGTCTTCAATTTTAGACCTGCGCAGGGGATGGCCGGCGTTGTTGACCAGTACGTCGAGCCGTCCGGTTTGAGCCACGAGTGTGTCGACCACGGAGTGTGCCGCTGCTTCGTCGGTCAGGTCGGCCTTCAGCAGCCAGCCTTTGCCGCCGGCGGCTTCAATGGTGGCCAGCGTGGCTCGGGCCTCATCTTCGCTGGTGTGATAATGGATTCCGACCGCCGCGCCGGCCTGTGCCAGGGCGATGGCGGCGGCCCGGCCGATCCCCACTCCGGCACCGGTGACGAGAGCCACGCGGTCGGTCATATCGAACGGAGTGCCGGCATAAGGGCGCATGGTGATTCCGAGAGTAGAGGCAGGACGGGCGAGGTGGCCGCCCAAATCTGGCGGGCGTCGTTATCTTGGGGACCGGCCACGGTTGCGCCAAGCGTCCGCAACGGCGTGCTGGCGGCGTGGCAACCCCAAAGGTCGCCAGTTTTTGAGGAGGGCGACCCGTGACTCACCGGACGGCTTGCGCCGTACCGCTAAAATTGTAGCGGCTGGGCGCAAGCCCTCCGGTCCGTCGCGCGGTGGGCGTTTGGGGCTTCCATCTCTGGATTGAAATCCGGGCCGGACTTGCACTCCCTTGCCGCACGCTTCGCGAACCGGCATGATGGCGTGCCTGAAATTCTCTCTCGGTGTTACTCTCCCAGCCTACCCACCCTGTATCACGCCCGCGCATGAATAATCTCACCCGGATTCAGTTGTCGGTGATGATGTTTCTCCAGTTCTTCATCTGGGGATCGTGGTACGTCACCGCCCCCAACTATCTGGGGACCATCGGCTTCGGCGGTGCGGATTTCGGCTGGACATATTCGGTGGGGCCGATCGCCGGGATGATCTCCCCGTTTTTCGTGGGGATGATCGCCGACCGGTTCTTCCCCGCCCAGCGGATGCTGGGGGTGATGCACCTGATGGGTGCCGCACTGATGTACTTCGCCACGACCCAGATGCTGGGGAAATCCACACCCGCCGAGATCAACCTGAGCTTCTTCTTTTACATGCTCACGTTCTTCCCCACGCTGTCCCTCTCCAACACGTTGGCCATGAAAAACATGGTCGACCCGGAAAAGGATTTTCCGCTGATCCGCGTGTTCGGAACGCTCGGGTGGATTGTCGCCGGACTGACGATCAGCTTCTTTGGCTGGGACAAGACCATCAACATGTTCTATGCGACCATCGGCTCTGCCGCGGCGCTGGGCATGATCAGCTTCTTCCTGCCGCACACGCCACCGACCGCCACGGGCAATGTCACTGCCAGCGAGATTCTCGGACTCGACGCGCTGGTCCTGCTGAAAAAGCCCGCCTACCTGGTATTCATGATCTCCTCGGTGCTGATCTGCATCCCGCTGGCGTTCTACTACCAGGTCACCAGCCGCATTGTGGAAATGCTGGACCTTCCCGTGGGGCAGACGATGTCCTACGGACAGGCGTCGGAAGTGTTCTTCATGCTGGTCATGCCGCTGTTCTTCCGCCAATTGGGAGTGAAGTGGATGCTCGCGGTGGGGATGCTGGCATGGGTCGCGCGCTACGGACTGTTTGCCCTGGGAGCACCCACCGGTGCCGCTTGGATGATCATTCTGGGAATCGTGCTGCATGGCATCTGCTACGACTTCTTCTTCGTGACCGGGCAGATTTACACCGACCAGGCGGCGCCGCCGCAGATTCGGGCTCAGGCTCAGGGCCTCTTGGTGCTGTTCACGCTGGGACTGGGGATGTTCATTGGTGCCCAAGTTGCGGGAATGATTGAAGTCCAGCACACACCGGAAAAATCAAAGGAGTTCAATCGACTGGTGGCTGCCAAGGATTCGGCTTTGGGACTTGTCAGCAAAAATGCTGACCCGAAAGTCTTGAAGGAAGAAGTGGGCAAGCGGCTGGAAGTCCTGCAGAAGGACGAAGCTGCGGTGAACAAGTCCGCTGCGGACGGCCCGGCCAAGCTGGACGCGATCACGAAAGAGCGAACGGCACTGGAGGGTGTGGTCGCCGCCGTGGATTCGAAGTCCGATGCAGCCGCCATGAAGGAGTTGAAGGACAGTCTGGAGAAGGAACGCAAGACTGCCCGCCTCGATGAATTGAAGGCGATCGAATGGCAGCCCCTGTGGGGCAAGCCGGCCATATTCGCCCTCGCGGTTTTGGTGCTGTTCGTGCTTGCCTTCTACCCCGGCCAGAAGCGCGCCGAGCAGGAGGTGGTGGCCGTCGAGTGAGTTTGACGTTGACCCCGTAGTGCAGAGGCCCTGATCCATCGAGACAAGCTCGAAGGGGATCCGTTTTCCCATCCCCACCGAGTTCGCCTCGGTGGAGTCGGGCCTTTGCACGATGCAGATTTCTTGAACCAATCCACGAACCCACGTCGACCATCTCGTGTCCATCGGTCTGTTGCCTTGGACATTATTTCATTGGTCATTGGGTCATTCTCGTCACGTAACAGTTCATCTCCGCCGCGGTCACGCGGTTTCTTGATGACCTTCTGCCGATGCGACAGCGGTTAGCTGTCCCCGGAGGCCGGACTTTGTGATCCGACTGCCCGGGTGGATTCCCTCTTTCCTCCTACCGCGATAATTCTGCGCGGCTCTGCCCAGTTCTTCGTCGGATCGGTGGTTTCTCGTTTTCCGCTGCGATCGCTTCGCACAGTTGTGCGAGGTGACTTGGTCAGCGGTTGCTCTCGCACTGCGCCTGATCTTAGGCGGCCTCGTTGTGGTCGCTGCGCTCGCAGTGCGCTCTTCACTTCGTCCTCGGAAAGGAGGACTGCAACATGGTCAATAAAACTCTGTTCTCACGTCTGTCTTCATTCTTGCCGCGGGCGACCGTGCGGAACGAGGCGGGCGGCCCGGCCTACGGCTTCGAGGCCCGGCATGCGCTGGCGCAGTTTGCAGCCACGGGCTGTTTCAACAACACGTTCTACGTCGACGCGGAAACGCAGCTCGAAACGGTCAAAGAGTTGATCACCCAGGTCAACGACAACCTGTTTCTGGCGAAGCTGGCGGTCTACAGCCGCGAACGGGCCTTCCAGAAGGATATGCCCGCCGCACTCGTGGCTACGCTCGCCAAGCGTGACACCGTATTGTTTCATCAGGCGTTCGACCGTGTCATCGACAACGGCCGCATGCTACGGACGCTGTTTCAGATGATTCGCTCCGGGCAGTTCGGCAAGAAGAGCTTGTCAAGTTCGCTGCAGCGCGCCTTCCAGCGGTGGCTCAACTCGGCCTCACCAGAGAAGCTGTTGTCCGCGTCCATCGGCCACGCTCCGTCTCTGCGGGACATCCTGCGGATGGCGCGGCCGACGCCCAAAGACAACAGCCGCCGGGCACTGTTCGGCTGGCTGACGGACAAGGAACTTTCCCGGTGGGCACCGGCGGGCGAAGCAGACCTGCCGGAGCAAGTGCGGTTGCTCCAGTCATTTCGGGCAGCCACGACGGCGGACCAGCAGGTCGCTCTGCTGGAGTCGCTGCATGTCCGTTGGGACCTGTTGGCGGACACGGCCAAGGATGCCAAAGTCTGGGCGAAAATTGCCCGGTCGATGGGTCCGCAGGCGCTGCGGATGAACTTAAACACGCTGCAGCGGCACGGTGTGTTTGAAGAGCCGGGGATGGTTGAGGCCGTGGTGGAGCGGCTGACGGACGAGGCCGAGATCCGCCGGTCGCGTCAGTTTCCGTACCAGTTCTTCGCGGCGTACCTCAACACGTCCGCCGAAGTGCCCCAGGCGATCAAAGCCGCACTGCACAAGGCGGCCGAGATCGCCTGTGGCAACGTGCCGGCACTGCCGGGACCGGTGGTGATCGGTCTCGACGTATCGGGTTCGATGGGTTCCGCAGTCACGGGCGACCGGGGCCGTGGCGGCACGTCGAAAATGCGGTGCGTGGATGTCGCGGCCCTCGTGGCGGCGGCCCTCCTGCGGCGCAACCCGGACAGCGTTGTCGTGCCGTTCGATACCCAGGCGTTCGACTGCAAGGTCGACCCGTCCGACTCGATTTTGAGCCTGGCGGAACGGCTGGCAAAATATGGTGGCGGTGGCACCGATTGTTCGATGCCACTGTCGAAGGCCAACACCGATCTCTCTCGGCGAAAGTTTGCGGGGGTCGTGCTGGTCAGCGACAACGAAAGCTGGGTCTACCAGGGACGGTCCTACCTTCACGGCAATCGTGGGGCGACCGGTGTCGTGTCGGAATGGCAGACGCTTGTGCAGAATCAGGTGCGGCTGCAGGGAGGCGACTTCAGCGGACCGAAACTGATCTGCATCGACCTGCAGCCCAACTCGACAACCCAGGCTCCGGAACGCAGCGACATCCTGAATATCGGTGGCTTCAGTGACTCCGTGTTCGACGTGATCGCCGCGTTCCTCGGCGGTGACTCCGGCCGCTTCGTTGCCGAGATTGAAGCGGTAACGCTGTAGCCGGGTCAACGCGGTTGGAAAAAGGGATGGAACAAATGCACGCGAGTCCGTCACATGGATGGCGCTCGCGTGCATTTGAAAATTACAGAGAGCTTAGAACCGTGGTCTCTCGGATCCAGTGAACGTCATCAAACGCGAAAAGCCACCGAAATTCGGTGGCTTTTGACGCTGTTCGATGTTTCAGAGGCACTGCCTCGGATTTAGCGCTTCGAGAACTGGAAGCTGCGGCGGGCTTTGCGATGGCCGTACTTCTTGCGTTCGACCATGCGGTCGTCGCGGGTCAGGAAGCCACCGTCGCTGAGGGCACCGTGCAGATCCTGCTGCATTGTCTGCAGGCAGCGGGCAATGCCAAGGACGATCGCTCCGGACTGTCCAGTTGTGCCACCGCCAGCCACGCGAACCCACACATCGACTTTGCCTTCCATGCTGGTCATGGCCAGCGGAGCGCTGATCTTGGCGCGATCCTGCTCGATATGGAAGAACGCTTCGATGGGGCGGTCGTTGACGGTGAATTTGCCGTTGCCCGGGCGGACGCGAACGCGAGCCACGGCGGTCTTGCGCCGACCCGTGGCGACGATCGAACCATCGTTCAACTGCCGGCCACGCAGACGGGAAGGCAGGCGAACTTTGGGGGCTTCGGCTTCCGAGCCAATTTCCAAACCGCTGCCAGAACCGAGCGTCAGGCCAGCCGCGACAGGGGCTTCACCCTCGACGACAGGTTCCGTGGCCACAGGCTCGGCGACGACAGGAGTTTCGACGACGGGAGCGTCGGTGTCTGGCTTATCGTTGGCTTCAGTGTCCATAGTCGTCGAATCTGCGTGTCTGGAAGGAACTGGACTGTGAATAACACCGTGGACCAAAAGACGTGGCCGAATGAATCAGCACGACGCTTTGTCCTGAATCATCAAACCTTGGTGGGGGTTGGCTGCTGAGCCGTGTGCGGATGACTGGTGCCTTTGAACAGCCGCAGTTTTTTCAGCATCGCCCGTCCCAGCCGGGACTTGGGGAGCATGCGGCGAACGGCCAGACGCAACACCTCTTCTGGGTGCTTGACCATCAACTGGGCACCGGTCTGAACCTTGAGTCCGCCCGGATAGCCGCTCCAGTTCTGATAGGTCTTCTTGCCCATCTTCTTGGAGTAGTTGGCGATCTGCGAGTGCTCGACGCGCTTGTCGCCAAACCGCACCTTCTCGGCGTTGATGACCACAAGCATGTCACCACAATCGACATGCGGCGTGTAGGTTGGCTTGTGCTTCCCCATCAGCATCGTGGCCAGCCGCACTGCCAGCCGCCCGACAACTTGGTCATCGGCATCGATGAGCAGCCAGTTCGGTTCAGTTGTTTCTTTTTTCGCGATGAACGACTTCATGTTTCGATACCGTCCAGACTGCGGCGCAGTGATCAAATTCTCAGGAATTTCAGTGGGAACGAGGCAGGATAGCGGATCAAGCAAGCGACTTCAACAGCGAATGGGGAGAAGTTTGGAGGGATTTCGTCGGGTGTGACTGACTTTCAGATTGCGGCCACGAAAATTCTATCAAAGAAAATGGATGCGAAAGCCTGACCTGACCGTGCAACCCGGAAGTCCGATTGGGTAGACTGAAGATTGATCCGGCACTCCTCAGCGGGCTCCTTGCGAGCCCTTTTCCCAGGACGATCCTTCCCCATGCCGATGCACTTGCCACGTTTGTCGTTGCTTGTCGCAGTGACGCTTCTGATTTCCCATGCCGCACGGTTGCCCGCCGCACCACCGGGTTTTCAACGCGATGTTCAGCCCATTTTCGCCGAGCACTGCACGTTGTGCCACGGGGTGGACGAGGCCCATCGCAAGAGCGGTCTGCGGTTTGACCTGCGGGAGAGCGCGCTGAAGGGGGGCGAATCGGGGACGCCGGCAATCGTGCCGGGCAAGCCGGACCAGAGCGAACTCATCGCGCGGATCACGTCGACCGATCCGGAAGTGATGATGCCACCGCCGAGCCACAAGAAGCCACTGTCGCAGGCACAGATCGAAACTCTGAAGCAATGGGTCCAGGACGGCGCGAATTACGAATCCCACTGGGCGTTCTCCGCTCCACAAAGCGTACAGGTGCCGGAAGTCGGGGCGAAGTCTCCGCTTGACGCCTTCGTCATTTCCCGCCTGAAGAACCGGGGCTTGTCGCTCTCGCCTGCTGCAACATCGACTGCCCTCTGCCGGCGGCTGTATCTGGACCTGATCGGTTTGCCACCTTCACCGGCGGAACTTGCCGCGTACCAGAAGGATGGTCACGAGGCGACAGTCGAAAAGCTGCTCCAAAGCGAGCGGTTCGGCGAGAAGTGGGCACGGCACTGGCTGGATGTCGCCCGCTATTCCGACACGAACGGGTATGAAAAGGACCTGCAGCGCGAGCAGTGGGTCTGGCGCGACTGGGTGATCAATGCCTTTAACAAGGACATGCCTTACGACCAGTTCCTCGTGGAGCAACTGGCCGGCGACATGCTGCCCGGCGCGACTCAGGATCAGGTCATCGCCACGGGATTCCTGCGGAACAGCATGATCAACGAAGAGGGGGCGATTGTGCCCGAACAGTTCCGCATGGCGGAGATGTTTGACCGCCTGGACTGCGTCGGCAAATCGATTCTCGGGCTCACCACGCAGTGCGCCCAGTGCCACACGCACAAGTTCGATCCGCTGACTCACGACGAATACTACGGGCTGTTCGGTTTTCTCAACAACTCCTACGAAGCCCAAAGCTGGGTCTATACGCCGGAACAACTTCAGAAGATCACCGACATCCGCCGTGGGATTGTTGATGCCGAACAGCGGCTCAAGGCAGCCCGGCCCCAATGGGAGCAGGAATTCGCCACATGGCAACAGGCGCTCCAGGCTCAGCAGCTTACCTGGGAACCGCTGATCGCCACGGAACTCGGAAGCATCAGTGGGTTGAACCATCCGACGCAGGAAGCCGACAAGTCACTGCTGATGAAGGGCCATACCAGTGCCGATGTGTTCATGATCGCCGCTCCCGCGCTGAATGGTGTCACTGGTCTGCAACTCGAGGCCCTTAACCATCGCGACCTGCCCTTCGACGGCCCCGGCCGCAGCCGCCTCGGCACCTGGGCCATGAACGAACTGGAAGTCTATATCAAGAAGCCCGATGGCAAGGACTGGGAAAAGCAGAAGCTGGTCAACGCCACGGCGGACTTCTCCGAAGCGTTGAACAAGGCAGCCGATGGCAAGAAGTCCAGCGGACCTGTCACCCATCTGATTGACGGTACCGATGACACCACCTGGACCACTGACCGCGGCATCGGCCGCCGCAATCAACCCTCGGTCGCCGTGGTGCAGTTCGAACAGCCGTTGACGCTGCCGGAAGGCACACAGTTCAAGGTCGCCTGGCGGATGACGGACATGCTGGGCTGCGCCCGGTTCAGCATCACCCGCCAGCCTGCACCCGTGGCTCAACCCGTGAGCCACGCCGCCGTGCTCGCGTTGCGAACTGAAGCGACCGCACGGACCGCGGAACAAAACACGGCTCTATTCACCACTTGGTGCTCCAGTGTCGCCGAAGCCAAGTCGTTCAATGATGAAATTGACGCTCTCCTAAACAGCTTTCCAGTCGCTGCGACTTCTGTTCTGCACATGCAGGAGCGTGAACTGGTGAATCACCGAGAGACGCACCTCCTTGACCGGGGCGACTGGGATCACCCAGCGCGGGCCGTTGAGCCACACACTCCGGCGGCGTTTCATCCGTTTCCGGCTGATTTGCCGCGTAACCGGTTGGGCTTCGCCCGCTGGGCCACCGACCGCAAATCGCCGTTCACCGCGCGGGTGGCCGTCAACCGCGTCTGGCAGGCGATGTTCGGCACCGGACTGGTGGAGACACCAGAGGATCTCGGCACCCGGTCGCCGGTACCCGAATATCGCGAACTGCTCGACTGGCTGGCGGTCGAATTCATGGACAAGGGCTGGAGCCACAAGCAGTTGATCCGGACGATTGTGAACAGCGACACCTATCGGCAAACTTCGGATGTCACGCCGCAGTTACTGGAGCAGGATCCCAAGAACACGTGGCTCGCCCGCGGTCCACGGTTCCGCGCCGAAGCCGAGGTCGTGCGCGACATCGCGCTGACCGTTTCCGGGCTGATCACCCAGAAGATTGGCGGCCCGAGCATCATCCCGCCAGTGCCACAGAATGTACTGGATTACAACTACGTCTATCCCTCGTTCTGGAAGCCCGCCGAAGGCGCGGAGCGGTATCGCCGCACGTTGTACGGCTTCCGCAAACGGTCGATGCCCGACCCGGTGATGTCCAACTTCGATGCTCCCAACGGCGATTTTGCCTGTGCCCGCCGCCCGCGTTCGAACACACCCTTGGCCGCACTGACGGGATTGAACGAGACGATTTTCGTGGAGTCCGCGCGGGCGCTGGCTCTGCGGGTACTCCGCGAAGGCGGCAAGGGTGACGCTCAGCGGGCAGACTATGCCTTCACGTTGTGTACGGCGCGGCAGCCGACGCCGGCCGAACGCGCCGCCGTGCTGGATCTGTTGAAACTGCAGCGGCAGCGGCTGGCTGATGGCTGGCTGAATCCTCGAGAAGTAGCCACCGGCGACCCCGCCAAGCTGCCGGAACTGCCACCTGAAACCTCGCCCCAGGATGCCGCGGCCTGGACTCTGACCGCACGCGTCCTGTTGAACCTCGACGAGACGATCTCCAAGAAATGAGTGCCTCCATGAACCTGTCACAAGAGTTGCAGCAAGCCCGCGCGCAGTCCCTGAGCCGCCGTTGGTTTCTCGGTCAGTGTGGAGTTGGCCTGGGCAGTATCGCCGCCAGTTCGCTGCTGACCGCCGATGGTTTTGGCGCAGAGACGGCGGGGCCAGCCAGTCCAATGGTACCCAAGGCACCGCATTTCCCCGCCAAGGCGAAACGGGTGATCTATATCTTCCAGGCCGGTGCCCCGAGCCACCTGGAACTGTTCGACAACAAGCCCGAGCTGACCAAGCGAAACGGCCAGTTGCCTCCGGCCGAACTGCTCAAGGGTTACCGCGCGGCGTTCATCAACCCCAACTCGGCACTGCTCGGCCCCAAGTTCAAATTCGCGAAGCACGGCCAGTCGGGCATGGAACTGAGCGAGGTGCTGCCGTACACCGCCAAGGTCGCCGATGACCTGTGCCTGATCCGCACGATGCAGACAGAAGCGGTGAACCACGCTCCCGCACAGATCATGATGAACTCCGGCTCGCAGCAGTTCGGCCGCCCGAGCTTCGGTTCGTGGACCCTGTATGGCCTGGGCAGTGAATCCGCCGACCTGCCGGGCTTCGTCGTGCTGACGAGTGCCAAGGGGACCAGCGGCGGCGCGAGCAATTACGGCAGTGGCTTCCTGCCCACCATGTATGGCGGCACGCCATTCCGCAACGCTGGCGACCCGGTGCTTTACCTCTCAAATCCGGCAGGTGTCGACCGTGAGGCTCAGCGCACTTCTTTGGACGCCCTGAATCGACTGAACGATTTGGCACTCGCGGACTCTCCCGATCCCGACCTGGCCGCGCGGATTCACAGCTATGAGATGGCCTACCGGCTGCAGACCAGCGCCCCCGACCTGATGGACCTCGGCCAGGAGACGAAGGAGACGCTCGACAAGTACGGGATCAAGTCACCCAAGGATGCCACGTTCTCCCGCAACTGCCTCTTGGCCCGCCGACTCCTGGAACGGGGTGTACGGTTCGTCCAACTGTTTCACGAGGCGTGGGATCAGCACGGCAACCTGACGGGTGGCGTCAAACAGAACGCCCTCGACACCGACCAGGCGAGCGCCGCCCTCGTCACCGACCTCAAGGAACGCGGGCTGCTGAAGGACACCATCGTCATTTGGGGCGGCGAATTCGGCCGCACGCCGATGGTTCAGGGCGGCAATGATGGCCGCGACCACCACAACCGCTGCTTCAGCCTGTGGCTCGCCGGCGGCGGCATCAAGGGCGGCCTCACCCACGGCACCACCGACGACTTCGGCTTCAACGTCGCCACCGGCCTCGTCCACGTCCACGACCTGCACGCCACCCTGCTGCACCAGCTCGGCTTCGACCACACCCGCCTCACCCACCGCTTCCAAGGCCGCGACTTCCGCCTGACGGATGTGCATGGCCGGGTGGTCCAGGAGATTTTGAGCTGAGCAACCGGGTCCGCCAGCGATGAATATTTACTGCAGAGGCGTTTGATGCACACCCCATGCATTACGCCTTAGATTTCTGAAGGCACTCGCGCGTCTCACTTCTTCTCCAACCGATCCAAATACTCCCCCAACGCCATGGCCATCGTACACAAGCTGCGTGGCTCACGTTCCATGGTCGAGGCAAACGCCGTCAGGCTGGCGGTGGCAGCCAGGCGGTATTGATCGTTGCCGGTGGCTTTCCAGAGGCGGACGAAATTCAGTGCGGCCTGGCTGTTGCCGCTCGCCTGCACGCCGTCGTACTGGTCTTTGACACGGGCGAACAGCGCTTCGTGGGCACTGGAGCTGTAGTAGTAACCGCCGGAGGGGGCGGTGAATTGCGGTGACTGCGTCAAAGCCTCGGTCAGCTTTTCGGCTTTCGTGAGCCACGCGGGATCGCCCGTGACCTCGTGGAGGGTCAAGAGGCCATGCGTCAGGTGCGTGTAGTCGTCGAGGCAGCCGAGGATCCGCGCTTTCGCCAGCTCGCCGGGCACGGCGGCATAAGCATGCAGCAATCGGCCGTCGGCGTCCTTCATGGTGGTGAGCAGGAAGTCGGCCGCTTTGGCGGCTCGCTGGACTGCCGCGGAGTCCTTCAACACATGACCCGCCAGCGCCATGCCCGCGATCATCTCGCCGTTCCATGAGGTCAGGACCTTGGTGTCGAGACTCGGCCGTGCTCGTTTGCTCCGCACCGCCAGCAGCTTGGCTTTGATCGGTCCCAGCCGCGCGGCAAGTTCGGGTGCGAGCGGATTCGCCAGCACCAGGTTGTGGTACTCTTCTTCGAAATTGGCCGGCCCCTCCGCCCCGTAGGTGGTTTTCAACAGAGCCAGTTCCTGGGCATCTGGCAGGGCCGCCGCCAGCTCGGCATCCGTCCAGACGTAATACCGGCCCTCTTCGCCAGAACTGTCGGCATCGAGTGACGTATAAAACACCCCCTCCGGCGAGGTCAGTTCACGGTCGACAAACGCCAGGGTCTGCACCAGCACATCGCGGTACAGCGGCTTCTGGGTCTCGCGGTAAGCCCGAGCATAGACTTCCAAGAGTTGGGCATTGTCGTACAGCATCTTTTCAAAGTGCGGGACGGTCCATGTCCGCTCGGTGCTGTACCGGTGAAAACCTCCGCCAAGCTGATCGTAGGTGCCACTGAGCGCAAGTTTCTCCAGCGTGAAGTGCAGGTGGTCGTCGAGCGTTTTGGATTTCTGCCGCGCCGCCTCGGCCTGGACCAGTTTCAAGAGCGGCGGGCGGGGAAACTTGGGGCCGGGGAAATCGGGCGGGGAACCGTAGCCACCGTGGACCGGGTCGAACGTGAAGTCAACTTCCTCGGCGGCCATGGTCGCCAGGCGGCGTTCGAGTTTGACCTCGGCGGCAGGAACAAGTGACACTCCCCCACTGAGCAGCTTCTTGGTCTGTCCGGCCCGGAATTCGGCTGTCTTCTGCAGGTTTTCGGGCTCCTTTTGCTGAGCCTCAATGACGACCTTGAGGATCGACTTGAACCCCGGCACCGTCTGTCCCTCGATCTCGCGATCTTCGCGCGGCCAGTAGGTGCCGCCGACAATCGGCTTGCCCTCGCTGGTCAAAAACATCGACATGGGCCAGCCGCCGCGGTTGCCCATGGCGTTGAGGGCGGTGACATACAACTGGTCGATCTCGGGCCGTTCTTCACGGTCGAGTTTGATGCAGACGAAATGTTCGTTCAGGAGCGCAGCCACGCCGTCGTCCATGAACGACTCGCGCTCCATCACGTGGCACCAGTGGCAGGAGTTGTAGCCACTGGAAAGAAACACCAGCTTCTTCTCCTGCCGCGCCTTTTCGAACGCCGCCTCTCCCCACGGATACCAGTCAACCGGGTTGTGGGCATGGTGCAGCAGATACGGACTGCTCTCCTTTGCCAGCCGATTGGCTGGCCGCGCGGGTGGCTTTTCCTCGGCCAGAACAGACGCCGTGAGGAGTGCGAGGCACAGGAGCAATAGGCAGCGGGAAGGCATGGGCGTGGTCATCTTGTGGGCGGCCAAGTCTCGGCACCTTTCACGTCTGTCTGCGGGGCAGCGGATTGTTTGCAACTCAGGTGAATTTCAAATTTTGAGGTCTCCGGCAAAAGTCGGGCATCTCATGTTTCATGAAATTTGACGTGTCCGACAAAAGTCCATTCGCTGGTTTCAACGCAATTTCAAATTTCAGATTTCACGGTAAAATACTTTTTCGCAGCATCCACACTGTGGGGCAACAGTTACGTTCGCGCCATTGAAGCTCAGTCGACAGTTCGGTGTGGCTGAACAGACTGTGAAATTTGAAATTTGCTGACCGTAACGGATTTTGGGGGGCACAAACGCCGAGAATTGCGTGGTTTTGCCCCGTTTTCACAGAATTTCTGGGGGGTTAACGTGGTTTGGCTACAAAAACAAGAATAAAAAGGCCATGATCTACCGCTGGGTCTCGCAAACCACAGGAGGTGGATCATGGCTGATGGATCGGCAAGCAAGTCGCCA
>JAKFUF010000047.1 GCA_021732845.1 Planctomycetaceae bacterium
GCGGCGGGCGGGCTGACCGGCTGTGCGGTCGGCGCTCCACCGAGCGGCATTTGCGCCATGCGGTTGGCCATGGCAAACCCCAAACCCAGGCCGATTCCCTCGCCGGCACCGCCGCTCGGGTTCTGGGCGGCGGCCATCAGGGCATTGCCGGTTTGGAACTGCTGATACTTGTTCATGTCGCCGATGACCCCCATGCTCGTCCGGGTGTCGAGGGCTTTCTCCACTTCGGGGGGGAAGGAAATATTGACGATGTTGAGCTGCGTCGCTTCCAACCCGTACTCGTCGTCGATCCGTTCGCAGACCATTTTCCGCAGCGACTCGCCCATGTCGCGGTATTTCGCCGCCAGGTCGAGGGCCGCCATGTTCGAGGTGCCGAGAAGTTCGGCAATGCACGAGACGATGATCGACCGCAAGAGTTCGGTCACCATGTCGACATCGAAGTTCTGGTCGGTCCCCACCAGTTCCTTGAGCAGCGCCTTCCCGTCGATCGCCTTGAGGGCGTAGGTTCCGAAGGCCCGCAGCCGGATCGGGCCGAAGTCGGGGTCGCGGAGCATGATGGGGTTGGTCGTGCCCCATTTCAGGTCGGTCACCTGTTTGGTGCTGACGAAGTAGACTTCGGCCTTGAACGGGCTGTTGAAGCCGTATTTCCAGCCCGCCAGCGTGCTGAGAATCGGCAGGTTCTCGGTTTGCAGCGTGTAATGGCCGGGCTCAAACTGGTCGGCGATCTGCCCCTTGAGCACGAACACCGCGACCTGACCAGGTCGGACAATCAACTGCGCCCCATTCTTGATTTCATTCTGGTACCGCGGAAACCGCCAGACCAGCGTGTGCCGGCTGTCATCGACCCACTCGATGATGTCAATCAGTTCGTTGCGAAGTTTGTCGAACAAACCCATGGAAGGAGACCTCAGAGATCGGTGATGGAGCGTCCGCGGAATTGTAAACGAAGGGAACGCCGTTTTGGATTTCGGAAAATTGCTGATCGTCACGGATTTTGTTGACGGATGTTTTTTGGAGGCCGCAACCGCATCAAGAAGTTTGGACAGGATTAAAGAAGATGAAAAAGGATGAGAGCGGATTTGTTCCACAGACTTCCAGCATCAGCATCCTATTCTTTCCTCTCCCATCCTGTCCTCGCTGACGCGTCGGGCTGCAAGGCCTGTCATCCTGTCAGGACTTGCTGATGAAACTCATGACGGCCTCTTCGTTGACTTCCACTCCCAGTCCGGGAACCGTGGGAACCTGCACAAAGCCGTCCGCATCGACCTGGAAGGGCGTCTTGACGATCTCGCTGCGCCAGGGGTTTTCGGACTGGTCGAGTTCCAACAGCGGCGAGTCCGTGGGGAGGCCCCAATGCGGGTCGGCAATCAGAGCATTGAGATGCAGGGTCGCCGCGATCAGAATCGCCCCTCCCCAACAGTGCGGAATGCAGCGGACACCGTACTGGGCGGCCAGCTCAGCGATCCACAGCACTTCGCCGATGCCTCCGCAGAGGCTGACATCGGGCTGGATGATCTGGAACGCCTTGCGGTCAAGCAGTTCTTTGGCTGTCCCACGGGAATCGGTGGCTTCACCTCCGGCCAGCGGCAGTGTCAGCTTGGTCCGCAGTTCTTCATAACCGGCGTAGTGGGGAGATTGCGGCAGTGGCTCTTCGAAGAATTCAAACCCGAGGGCGTCGAGTTCCTTGCCCATGTGGAGCGCCGAAGTGAGCGTGTAGGCCGCATTGCCGTCGACCATGAGCTTGATGTCCGGGCCAACGGCCTTGCGGACCGCGGCGGCGACCGCGGCTTCGCGAGCCACGGGGTAGCGACCCAGCCGCATTTTCAGGGCCTTGTAGCCCTGCTTGACGAGCGCTGCGGCCTCCTGCGGATAGTGGTCCTCGGGCTGCAGACCCTCCTGGTAGTTCATGGCGGAGGCATACGCGGGGACGCGGTCCCGCAGCCGCCCGCCGAAAAGTTCCGCCACCGGCATGCCGAGAGCCTTGCCGCGGACGTCGTTGAGTGCCATTTCGACGCCACCCAGAGCCAGCGCGTTGCCGAAATTCGCCCCCCACAATTCACGCCACAGTTTGCGGTACTCAAGCGGGTTGCGGCCGACCAGTGTTTTGCTCATCGCTTCGATGGTCGCCTGCACGCCTGCCACCGGGTACGTCTCACCCCAGCCAAAAATCCCTTCGTCCGTCTCGATCTTGATCAGCAGAGTTGTACGGGTTTTGTCGAGCGGCACGGAGACGGAGACGCCAAAGGCCCGCTTGAGGGTATGGGTCAGCAGAAATGTCTTGACCTTGGTGATCTTCAGCTTGCCAGCCACCCCCGCCGGTGACTCATCGGCGGCCAACAGTGGCTGGCTCAGTGCCAGACTGCCGGCTGCCAGAAGCGTGGTTTGCAACAACTCTCGACGATTCGTGCGGGGTGTCGGCATTCGAAGGGTCTCCTGAGAGGCTGAAGGACAAGCAATAGGACATTGGGTGACTTCGGGACGCCTGTCGTGGAACCGCTGGCTGGGGCTCACTCCAGATCCGCTGACGCTGTCCCGAAATCACGCAAGGCCATTTAGCCTGGCACAACTGTGCGCGATTGGATTCATAGAATCCAGCATGAACAGAAAGGGCCAAAAGAACAGACGGGCCTGAAGCCCGTCCGGGTGACTCGTTTGTCGATCGCCAACAGTCTGTGGTCAGACAAGTTCGAGGCGGCCATCGAGATGTTTCTTCATGCCTGGCCCGTTGCCGCTGGGAGGGGTGCCGAAAACGCGGATTCGAACGGGATTGCCGCGGAAGAGGGCGTCCGCCGAGAGGTAGGTGCATTCCGGCGACTTGTCGGAGGAGCCGCCGCGGGGGAAGGCGTTCCATTCGAGCCGGTTGACCTCGTCCAGCAGTTTGAACAGCCGCAAAACGTCGAACTGAAAGTCGATTTCCTGCAGCGCTCCGTCGCGGGAGCCGCCCACGAGTTCGTTCGCCCCAAGATACAGGTTCACGTTCCAGCGTTCGCGCTGCGGGGTGCATTCGAAGCCGACGCGACCCAGTTCGGCGAAGGGCTCGAACAGATCGGCGACGGAGTCGATGAGATCCGTCAGCCAGACGGGGCGGGTCTTGGGTTTTGAAGCCGCGGCTTCAAGCTGCTTCAGAAAATGCTGGGCGGGCAGATGCGAATCAGGCACGGTTGGTTTCCAGGCTGTCAACAGCGGCGGCGAATCACGGAGTCCCTCCCCCGAGTGGTCCTGCTGGCCGCGTGCATTTCATCACAACAGCGGCACGCAATAGTTATCGGGAGGGCCAACTGCGGGGTTGCACCCCATTTGGCCGCGAACCGCAAGCTGCCCGCTTGTGTCGCGCTCCACATGGGTCGTGCCGCCACTTCGGGGCGGATCAATTTCGCACTGTCGTCCGCCAATAGCGGGATGCGAACGGAAATCAGCCGCCGACTGGCCCGGAAATCCCAAAATCAATTTGCCATGTCGCCAATCGTTGTGCTTACGGACCTGGCGGAGGGATTTCAGCGTCACGCCGGAGCGTAGGTGAGGAAACCGCGAACAGCCTGCAGATAGGCGGCATTTTCGTCGGCGGAGATCGAATGCGAGCTGTTGGCGAACAGCTTGAGGTGCGCGCGGGGAATCGCCTCGGCAATGATGCGCGAATGGCGTGGGGGACAGATCCAGTCGTGCGCCCCGGCGATGACCAGCGTGGGACACCGAATCTGGGAAAGCTGCTCCGTGTAATCGAAGGTCCGCAGGAAGTCGCCAAACCCGCGGTTCAGGGCAATGAACGACCGCCTTCCGCGGTTCCATCCAGCGTCAAAATCTTCAGGCTTGAAGGTTGTGGCATACAGCGGCGCAGTCACTTCGTAGTATTCGCGCAACTGGTCCATGGAGGTGAATGAGGCGTCCCACAGCCATTGGCAGACCCGCTGCTGGTCGTGCGTGCCACGTTCGGCGATATACCGCTGGGCGTCGGCCAGAAAACGGAAGCTAGGCGCGGTGCAGACGAGGATCAGGTTGGAGACCCGCTCCGGATACCTCAGCGCGTAACCCTGCGCCACCATTCCGCCGTACGAACTTCCCAGGACGCACAGCCGCTCCAAACCGAGATGGGCACGCAGCGCATCCAGGTCATCGATGTTGTTGTCGAGCGTGTAGGTGGCCGGGTCGCCTTCGGCGCTGCGCCCGCATCCCCGATGATCAACATAGATCACCTGGGCCACATCCCTCAACGCCGCGTGGCTCGATTTGAAGCTGGAATGGTCGCCACCCGGGCCGCCATGCAGCAGCACCAGCGGCGGCCGCTCCACCATCTTCCCGCCCTCGGGCACCAGCCCCATTCCATCAATGTCGAAGTACAAGACGGTGTCGCGGACGCGAGCCAGCATGATTTTCGATTTTCGATTGAGGATTTTCGATTGTAGTCAGTGGGAATCGCCAATCGAGTTCCCATCGATAGATGCGAAAAATGACTTCCGCTTCGCTGTTGGCGTTGCCGGACACCCAATCGAAAGTCAAAAATCGAAAATCAAAAATGCCCTCACGGTCTTCTCGTCACCCGTGTGTCGGCCTGGATCTTCATCATCGCGGTGCGGTTGGCGAGGAGGCCGCCCTCGGGGTTGGCGACTTCGGCGCGAACGCGGACTTCCTGCGTGACGGCCTGCACCTTCTCATCGATAAAGACGATTTTTCCGGCGAAGACCACCGGCGACAGGGTTCCATCGTCCTCCTCAATCTGCACCAGCACCTTCATGAACCGCTTGATGAGCGGTTTGTCTTGGACATTGACGTAGCCCTCGACGCGGACGATGTCCGTGTTGGCCATTTCAAGGATCGGGTCACCTTCGCGAACCGCTTCGCCCTTGGATTTCAGCAGGTTGGTGACGCGGCCATCGAACGGAGCGCGAATTTTGAAGGTGTCGAGCGTCCGGGCGGACTCTTCGGCCTTCAGCTTGAGAATCTTGGCCTGCAGTTCGGCCTGCTCCACCGCCAGCCCCCCTTTTTCAGCGGCGAGCTTGAATTTCTTGATTTCGATCTCGGCAATCGCACCAGGCACCCGCATGTTGGTCTGCAAGGCCGATTCATACTCTGCCTTCGCGACTTCCTGGGCCTTCTTCTGAAAGCGGATCTCGACATCGCTTGAGGCTTCGGCGAGCGCCACGTTGTAGGACGCCTCGGCCACGTCGTCGATGATCTGGGCGATCACGTCACCCTCCTTGACATCGTCGCCGGGCCGCAGCTCGACCACTTGTGTGACTGTTTCGCCATTTTGGTCCTTGACCGCTTCCTGCCGGCCGACGAACTCCAGCACCCCCATGCGGCCGCAGGCCACCGGTTGGTCCTTGATCAGCGTGATCCGGCTGTGCGGAACAACAATTGTGCCCGCTGTCCCGGGGTTTCGCCGCGCCGCTGCAGGCTTTTCCTCGGGCGCACCCGACACAAGCGTCAACGGCAGCATGCAGGCGAGGGGGAGAAGGCATATTCCACAAAACCAAGGACGTGGCATGTTTTTTCTCTTTCGTTTTCGATTCCACCTGTCGCAGCTCCACGAGTGGTACCCCAGCCTCGTGCAACGCGATGGAGATCGCCGCAGTGATGCGTGCCGTGAATTGACTCTTGAATTGCACACTGCGCCGCAGGATGAGTCAAGACTGACTGTGAGCAGAGACTCCATCCGCCCATGCTATTTTTGGTCTGGCAGCACGTCCTGGATGGGCGCGCCGGAGTGCTTCACCTCGGCGTGATAGTCCTCGCCAAGCAGGGCGGCGAGGGTCGCGGCGATCTGGCTTTGGGTCACGCGCTCGCAGTTCTTCCGCTCGCCCAGCGGTGGCGTGTCGGGTCCAAGGAACGCCATCCACATGTCTTCGGCCTTTTCAATCGCCTTTCCGTGATTCTTCCAATCCACGAGCCCTGAGCCACGACCGTGATCGGTGGTGATGATCAACGTCGTCGTGCCCCGGTACTGGTCCATCGACTGCATCAGTTCCCACAACCGCTGGATGTATTGATCCACGGTGTTGGCCGATGTCAGCAGATGGTCGTACCGACCGGCATGTCCCCAGGCATCTGTCTCGAGGAAGCCCACGAAGAACACGCGCGGCTTGTGCCTCAACAGATGTTCCCGGGCCGCCTGGAACAAGAATGAGTCGATGACCTCGGCATCATTCGGCCGCGTCGTGTCGACAATCAATTCGTTCAGCAATTGCTGCCTGGGGTTCGGGTTCGGCTCGGGCAGCCGCTCCCATCCGCCCATCACTGGAAATCCACAGCGTTCGCGATTGATGACAAATGGGATCACGTCCCACGCACTGAAGGCCGCGACTTTGTTGTTGTAGGCGGGCTTGCGATGCAGCCATTCCAGCACAGTCAGGTTGTCGTTGGGCTTCTTGGCGTTGCTGTCGATCCGCGGGTCGGCGAATCCGGTCAGGATCTCGTTGTAGCCGGGGTATGAGAACTTCATGGTGTTCGTGATCTGCGAAGAACTGCCTGCGGTCAGGTTCCCGTAGATCTGCCCCTCGGTCGCGATCTTGGTCCAGAAGAACGGCAGCAGCGCCTGGCGGCGTGCTTCCGGCGACTCGCGCCAATACCGCTTTTCGATCTCGGCCACATTTGCGACACCGCCATGTTCCTTGTTGATCAGTGCCTTCTCGGCTCCGGTGAACACTTCCTGCCAGCGCAGTCCGTCCGTGGTGATCAGCACGACATTGCGGGTCTTTCCATCGCCGGCGCAAGCCGCTGTCGTTGTACATGCCAGAGAAAACAGCAGGCAAATCCGCGGAACCCAGCGGGTGAGGCGGCCGAATTCAGTTGTCTGCATCAATGAATCCCTGCAGGTTGCAGCGTTCCGGTGGCGACGGAGATCCGAATTTGGAGGAGTCTTCTGGTTCAATTCTTCACTGCAACGTCGTAAACCAGCAGCGTGCCCTGGTCACGCAAATACAGCTTGCCGTTCAACACCACGGGATGCGACCAGCATGGCGGATGATTGTCCGGAGTCGTGAACGAGCCGTTCAGCTCGTAGCCCTTGGGCGTGGCTCCGATGATCGCCACGACGCCATCTTCGTAGCGGAAATAGACCTGGTTGTCGGCATAAACCACTGCCGCCGAGCGCCGTCCCGGACCGCGGTCCTTCCGCCACACCACCTTGCCGGTCTTCATCTCGATGCAAATGGGAAATCCTTGGTTGTGCCCATGGCCGCCGTAGATGTGGTCGCCGACTCTCACGAGGCCTCCGTGGTGGTTCTGCATGACCGGCCCCTCCAGAAAGTACACTTCCCGCGCCTTGACCCCGTCAGCATCCTTGCTCAACTCGAGCAGTGCGGAACCCGTGCCATAGCCACTGGTGCAAAAGACGAGATTCTCATGCACGATCGGCGTCGGAATGTTCGCGACGCCGTTTGCCACGCGGTCGTAGCCCCAGAGAAACTTGCCGTCATCGGCGCGTATGCCCACGCAGCCTCGCCCGGTCAGTTGCACATACTGTCGGACGCCGGCAGCCTCCGAAACGACAACCGATGAATAGCCGCCCTTGGAGTCGCCGCCGCGCGATCCGAACTTCGGCACGGCCGACTTCCAGACGACATTGCCAGTCAGTTTGTCCACGGCGATCAGCGTGGCTTCCGGGCCTCCAGGCGTGAGAATGACGCGGTCACCATCCACGAGAGGAGACTCCGTGAAGCCCCAACTGGGCAGTGCCCCGCCAAAATTCTGAATGTAATTGAGCCGCCACAGTTCGGTGCCATCCTTCTGGGCCAGGCAGACCACGTCTCCCTTCTGAGCCACGGCGTAGACCCGGTCCCCGTCGAGAGTCGGGGTGCAGCCGTTGCCACTGCTGTAGCTCTGGCCGACGGGCTTTTCCCACAGGATCTTGCCATCCTTGGCGCTGAGGGCGAGAACGTGTTCGGTGTTTTTCCGTTTGCCCATGGTGAAAATCTTGTCACCCGCGAACGACAGGCTTGAGTAGCCCTCACCCAGACCGTCGGCCCGCCACAGCAGTTTCGGTCCGCCCTCGGGCCATGTCTGCAGCAGCCCCTTCTCGGCCGAGACGCCATCCCGCAACGGACCGCGCCATTGTGTCCACCCGCCGGAGGTCGCAGGCTCGGCGGCGTGGCTCAGAACGAACAGAGTGCCAACAACCATGAAGGCTGCAAGGCAAAGGAGACGAAGAGATCGACGCATGGCAGGCTTCCGAACGACGTTGCAGGTGGCGGAGTCGTAAACTTTCAAAAGTATAGGCACTTGGTCCGTGCCTGACGATGGTGTACGCTCCCGCCAGCCAGTCGCTATTCTATCCGCGTCGAGCCCTCTCCCCGCCCAGATTTCCAATTTTGAGACGGAGACCGCACACGTGCGAATCGCAGTGGCAGAGATCGCGCAGGAAACGGATACCTTCAGTCCGATGACCGCGGACATCAATGACTTCAAGGCGTATGGATTGTTCTACGGCCCTGAAATCTTGGAGCGAATGCGCGGAGCGGGTGCGATCGGTGGATTGCTGGAGATTGTCGACGAGCAGACCGAGCCAGTCGAACTGGTGCCCATCCTCCGCGCCTGGGCGGGCGCGGGCGGAACGATTACCCAAGAGACGCTGGAGTACCTGACGGAAAAACTGGTCGCAGGTTTGAAGGCCGCCCTGCCCTTCGACGGGCTGTTCCTGGCTCTGCATGGTGCGGCCGCAGCCGCCAATGACGACGACCTGGAAGGTTACGTCCTGGAGAAGGTCCGCGCGGCGATCGGCGACAAGATCCCGGTCATTGGCAGCCTGGACCATCATGCGAACATCACCGCGCGGATGGTGCGGCACGCGACCGTGCTGATCGGCCACGAGACGCAGCCCCACGACACCGTGGGCACGGGGCGAAAGTCGGCCCGGGCGTTGTTTCGCATCTTGAAAGGCGAAATCAAGCCGACCGTCGCCTGGCGGAAGATCCCCATGATCACGCCGCAGGACCAGTTCCTGACCTCGCAGGGTCCCATGAAGCAGTGGTTCGATCTGGCCCGCGAGATGGAACGCCGCCCAGGCGTCATCGACGTTTCCCCCTACCCGATGCAGCCGTGGCTCGATGTCGCCGAAGGTGGCTGGGCCGTCGTGGTTCACACCGACAACGACCCGGCGCTGGCGGAAAGCCTGGCCAAAGAAAGCGCGCAACTCGCCTGGAATCTGCGCGAGCAGTTCTGGGCTTCGGAACGGGTCTCGGTGGCCGAAGCCGTGCGTCAGGCAGTGGCTGCCGACAGCGGGCTCATCATCCTGTCTGACACGGGCGATTCCATTTATGGCGGCGCACCGGGGGACAGCACGGTCATTCTGCGCGAACTCGTGGCTCAAAACGTGCCCGCCCTCGCGTTCGTCCCGATCATTGATGTCGAGGCTGTCGACGCGGCCTTTGAAGCGGGCGTGGGAGCCACGGTCACGCTCGATCTGGGTGGCAAGATCGACAATGTTTTCAGCCAGCCAGTCCGGGTCACGGGTCGGGTTGGGGCGATTTCCCAGGGAGTGACACTCGATGTCGAGGGCCGGGGAATCTGCGACATCGGAAAGACGGCACTGCTGGAAGTCGGACAGATCCGCATCGTCTTGATGGCGGAACGCAGCTTTGCCGTGAATCATCCGGTGCTCTACGCGCACCTCGGCCTGGAAGTGGCAGACGCGAAAATGGTCGTCGTCAAGACAGCCAGCAATTTCCAGTTCTTCAGCCGCTGGCGCAAGGGCATGATCCGTGTCGATGCCGGCGGCATGACCCAATCCGACCTCACGGCCTTCGACTGGAAACGCGTCCCACGGCCGATGTACCCGCTGGATGATCTGCCGAACTGGAAGCCCTGATCCGCCCGGCGTTCAAGACATACCAATCAAAACCCTGTATCGAGAATCGAAAATGACGCCAATCTGGCACATGCCGGTTCCGTAGACTTTACCGTTCATTCCTGAAATGTGCGTCTGATTCCACGGCCTGCGCCGATTGTAATGAGCAGCGCCGTCCGTGGCGGGGAACAGCCGTTCCTCCACCGGAGCCAATCAGGAGATCCAAGGATGGTTCGTTCGTCGCTTGCAGGGTTGTTGCTCGCTGCGATCTCGTCGAGTTTGGTCTTTGGTGCCGAGCCACGGATGGCTGGGCACTCTGCCGCCGGTTTTCCGCAACCGTTTCGACAGGTTGGCTTCGAATCCGGCAGGCCTGGCTGTGCCATGGATAGCTCTGGGTATTCTCCGTTGGCCACTCCGGCTCCCGGTGCGACCGAACCGGGTCCTACCGATCCAGCAGCCCCAGCCACTCCACCCGCCAGTCCGTTTGAACAGGCGGTGAACGATTCGAGCTTCGCGCCCCCCACTCAAGGGTTCGCGGGCACACCCACCACTGTGGCCGCGGCCGGCGGCTACCTGGACCCGGCGGCACCATTGACGACGCTTCGGTTCCGTTACGATGCCGCGTTCGGCAGCAATTTTCCGGACCGTGGCGAATACATTTATGCCAAATCGGGCTTCTTCCGTACAGTGGCCGGCCCGCTAAACGACCCCAACGCCCAAGGTCTGGGCCAGCGGGAGCGAAACGTCGATTTCGAGGACTACAGATTCTACGGTGAATATGCCTTCACCCGGCGGTTCTCCATCTTCACGGAAACTGCCATTCGGGCCATCGATCCAGAAAACAACTCCAATGGAACCGGCTTTGGTGACATGAATGCCGGCTTCAAGTTCGCCCTGCTCGCGAGTGAAGAGCAGTTTCTCACCGTGCAACTGCGGACGTACATTCCTACCGGCGAGGCCAACCGTGGCTTGGGAAATGGCCATGTCAGCATTGAACCGGCAATTCTCTATCTCCGCCAAATGGGCCGCTGGCAGTTGCAGGGCCAGATCATGGAATGGGTGCCAATCAACGGGTCAAACTACCAGTCGAACGTCATCAGCTATGGTGCCGGCCTGGGATATTTGCTCGTCGATCAATGCAATTACCGCATCACGCCCGTGACCGAACTTGTGGGTTGGACATTTCTGAATGGAGCGAAGTCCAGCATTGTCGGCCAGAGTTCGGCAACCAATGACGCGATCCTCAACATCAAGATCGGTGCCCGCATCGGCTTGGGCCGTGTGGATCCAAGCAACCGTACGGGACAGAGCACGCTGTACTTCGGCTATGGCCACGCCCTGACCGAAGACCGCCTCTACCGCGACCTGTTCCGTGCCGAATATCGTTGGCAATTCTAATGTTGTGGAATTCATGAAGGCCTGTTTTCCTGCCGTCGGCAGGCACGGTCGTCTTCCATGAGCCAGAGCGAGCTGGTCGATCGCTTGGCGGTTTCGTGACGCTACGCCTGGCAAAAGATCCGCAGGCAATGGGGCCGCAGACAGATTCGACCTGCCGGTCGAGTTGAATTCGCGCCGCTCACCACAATTGAGCAGACTGGCACCGGTTTTAGCACGCCAGCGAGCCGGCCGGGCCATCCGCGATGGGCCAACGACCTCACGCTGCATCAGTGAGGCAGCCTGCAATTCCGAGTCGCTGCCATTACCAGCCACGCCGATGTGGGTGCGCTGGGTGCGACCTTTGGCATTCAACGAATGTGGCGGACTTCAAGGTTCCGTGCGGCATCTGCTCCGCATTGGCAAACCTGACGGCAAGCGCATTCAAGCGGTGTTGAACGCCAATCACATTCCGAGCTTCAGGCGGACGCGGTTTCGCACATCTCTTGTGGATTCGCCGCGACACAGGTTCCCGAGCCCGCTGAAGTGTTGTCATCCAGCGACAACAGTAATTCAGACCGCATGATCCGCACGCCATCCGGGGCCTCAATCCCGATCCGCACCAAGCGTCCTTTAATTTCCAAGATCGTAATTTTGGCGTTCAGAGAGGGAAGAACTAACGCCTCGGTGGGTTTCCGGGAGAGAACTAGCATGGCATCTGCATCCTTGTCGAGCCAATCAGGGGATCTGAAGTCGGGATTCCAGAATCGACGACTTTCGAAAGCGGTTTCGTCACCAAATAGTACGCAGTTCCAGATTTTTCCGTAAATAATTTGCGAAGACGTTTGCAACCTGAATGGCATTAATGATTTGCGTCACTCGTATTTCGCACTGGACAATTGCTGGCCGTTAAATTTTTCCTAGATTCCACAGTGTTCGGATGATCGGGTTTAGGGGTTGTGCCATCTCTGACAGAGGGATGTGGCGAACCGATTCTCCGGCTATTTCCTGTGGTGCCGATCGTTTCGTTGTCGATGATTAGGGTGAAATCTGGCGCGAATGACGGACGGCCCCGCAAGCCGCCGGCCACTGGGGTTCACGGAGCGAACCGCAGGGCAGATCCAGGTTGCAAGCCGACCCAGGAGAATCAGTTATGTTGAAGGGGAGCCTTCTGTCGGGACTGGTGTTTCTCACCATTCTCGTTGCCGCCTCGACGTCGAATCCATCGACCGCCATGGCGGCGGGACGGGGCCAGCCGTCGGACTGGCAACGGTTTTACTACTACCCGTATGTCTATTATCCCCAGAATTTCGGCCCGCTGCAGGAGTACGACAACCTGTACTACCGCTACCCGGCTGAACGTCAGATCCCGGTGTACAACTCCGACTGGTACAATTTCTACCCATCCGAAAAGCCGTACTACCGCGGTCACCACTTTTACCTGGACGTGTTCTAACCGACTCGGCAACAGCCGCAGTTGACAGTGTCCTCGATCCAGGGATGGATCCAGTGACCACCGCCGAGGCCAGCGAATGCCAGGCAACATTTGTGCCTGGCATTTGGCTTTTGGCCCGCCCTCACTCGGGCTTCAAATAGCCCAGGTAGGCATATTCAAACCGCGTGCGGCGTTCGTTGTCGGCCGAGAGCCTTTCCGTCAGTCCGGGCATCCCTTCGAACACGGCATTTCGCGAGCCGACAGTGGCGTTGGCGTGGGTGAACAGGATGATCACCAGCGCTTTCGCCTGCGGCATCGACTTGTACACGCGAAACATTTCACTGCTGAAACGGGCCGCACTTTCTGCCCGAAAGCGCACGGTCTGGTCGCCCGCCTTGAGGGTAAACGCATTGTCATCGCTGAGATGCAGTTCCCACAAATCGCAGCGTTTCTGCAATTCCGAAAACGAGAGCACGTGCCGAACCAGCGTGGCTCCCTTCGCCGCCGCCAACCGCTTCAATTCTTCGCGCAGCCGCGTGCCTTCGGCCGCGGACTCCGGTCGGAAGACCTTTGACAGTGTCTTTTCTGGCACATTGAACAGCTCTGCCAGGACCTTGCCGACCTGCTGCATGTCCTCCTGCGAGACCTCCAGTTCGGCTTTCAAATCCCGCGAATTTTTGCGGGCCGCGAGGAGTTCCGTCATCAAGCGTTCCTGCTCCTCGGTCAGGCGCTCCATGCGGGCCTGATTTTCGGCGTCTCCACGGACACTCTCTTCCGCCGTGGTTTTGGCTTCAGCCTGGCTTTTCAACGCCCGCTCCCGAGCGTCCACATACTGCGCAAAAACCACGATCATCAGCAGATCGAACAGTGACACAAGCTGAAATGTGAGCCGGCGGGTGGGTAGACGCATGGAGAACGGCCTGAGGATTCGATCAATCTCTGTGTGGTGTCATCAAGATTACACAAATGGTGTCATTCGTTCGACGTTGTCTGGCGGAGCCTTCCGGTTCCAAGACCGCCAAAAAGTGTTGGGATTGAAGGATTGGTGCCGACTGTGCCGTCTGGGCAGAAAAATTTCGCCGCACGGGTACGGTGAAATGCTGAAACATTTTTGACCAGGCGAATTGGTGGGGTATAGCTCCCTCAGGTGTTGGACTCTGTCACGAAAGGCACGCGCCTTTCCCTGCGCAGTGCAAAATACACCGTCGCTTTTTTGCTGCCGAACGCATGGCTTCCATGCGGTGGGCACGTTCGGGATCGGCCATGACAACGAAGTCTGCTCCATCATCAGCGCCAGCGGCAGCCACCGCGGATGTTGCCAACCGGGACTCAATTGGGGGCCGAGCGGGTTCTTCCGCCGCGCAGCGCCCTGGATCGCGCACGCTGCTCGTTCTCGAGCCACTGTATGACACACTCAATCTGGGGCCGATTCTGCTCGATCAACCCCGTTGTGTGCTGGGTTCCGATCCCGATTGCGACGTTCAGATGGCGATCCCCGGAATCAGGGGTCAGCACTGCGTGATCGTGACCGGACCGCGGCGCGTGATCATCAAGGCGATCGATCTTCACACGTGGCTCAATGACGGTCCTGTCCGGGAAGGCGTCTTGCGGGCGGGTGACCGATTGGCGGTCGGTCCGCTGGAATTTCGGGTGCGGCTGGCAAACGCCGATGAGTTGCTGGCCACGGTTCCAGACGTGAATTCCGCCGCCGATTCCAGAAATGTCAAGGAATCGCGCCGCCAGCAGGCTGGCTCTGAACAGTTGACCCGTCTGCGGGTCGACATGCAGGCCGACCTGGAACGGTTGGAAGCCGCCATCACTCAACAGCGGTGCGAGCTGGAAGCCCTGCACAAAACGCCTGCGCCGGCAGCCGGCAAGCCCGCGCCAATTGAAAGTCGGCCCGGAAGTAGTCCGTTGACGCGTGAGCGAGCACTGCTGCTGGAATTGCGGCAGGACCTGCAGCAAGCTACGGTGGAGTTGGTTGCCCGGGATCACGCGCAGGTCCTGCGTGAGGAGCAATGGAGGGGACTTGCCGCGGCGGCCGTGGCTGAAAACGCGGCGGCCGAACGGCAGGCAAGGCACCAGCATGCCCTGCTGCAGGAACTGGCCCTTGAGATTCAGAGCACACATCGCGAAGTCCTGAAGACTCAGCGAGAACTGGAAACGGGCCGCGAACAGATCCGCAATTCGCAACGGGAACATCAGGAGGAGTGCGCCGCGCTCGCGGAAAAAGCGGCGAAGCTGGCGACTGACACACAGCGGCTGCAGCAGGACCGGGAGGCTCTCACGCGGTCGGAAATCGAACTGGAGTCACTGAAGCTGTTCCTGCAGGAGCGCAACGCGCAGCTCGCCTTGCAGACCCAGTTGCAGGCAGGCCGCGAAGCCGACCTGTCGGGAGCCAGAGACGAACTTGCCATCCAGACGCAGCAGTTGCATTCCGACCGCGAAGCCGTGGAGCAAGACCGTCGCCAACTGCTAACCACCGCCGCGGCGCGTCAAATCGAGGCGGCGCAGGCAGAGTGTCGGCACGTTGAGCGCGAGGGGCAGATCGCGCTCCGTGAAACCAAGCTCCAAGCCACCGCGGAGGCTTTGGCGCACCGCGAAGTGGAGCTGGAAACCGCACAAACGGAGGCTGGACGACGAGCCGCGCAGTTGCAGGAGCGTGAGGCCGACTGTCGGCAAAGAGAGCATGCCCTGCAACTGGAAACCACGGAGTTGGAAAGGGCGCGCGCCGAATCGACACGAATGCTCGCCGAGGTCACTCAGGCTCGGAGGGCGCTGGTCGCCGAACAGGAGCAGTTCGCGCAGACGTCCTCTGCTGTACGGCGGGACTTGGAGCAGGCGAAACTGCGCGCCGCCGAAGAATGCCAACAACTGGAGCACCGCGCGGCGGAAATCTCCGCGCAGACGGCAGAACTGGGAGTTCTGGAGCGGCGGCACGGCGAACGGGAGTCAGAACTCTCAAGATCCGAACGACGGATCCGGATTGAACAGGGGGATTTGACGGCTGCACGAAACGAGTTGTCGGAACTTCGTGAACAACTGCAGCGAGATCGCAATGACTTCAACATTGAGCAGGAAGGTCTCCGGGCACTCGATGCGGTGAAGGCCGGTGAGAATCAGGCTGAGGCGGCGCGGTTGGCGAAAGTACACACCAGTCTCAATACGCAGCGCGAGCTGCTCGTGGCCGAGATTGCCTCGCTCAACCAGCGCACCGAGGAACTGGAACGGCGTCACGCGGACTTGGAATGCCGTGCCCAGCAACTCGATTCCGGCAAGGCGGAATTTGTGTCCGCAGGTGTGGAAATCGCCTATCTGCGTTCGCGGCTGACCGCCGATCAGGAGACACTCGATGCGGAGCGCCGCCAGCTTGTCGCCGATCGGTCGGCATTCGCCGCGGAAACAAGTGAAATTGAACTCCGCCAATCCGGGCAGTCACGGATGTTGGCCAGCGCGCAACACGAACTGGAGCTGGCGCGGACGGAGTTGGCGATCGAACGTGAGCAGTTGGAGGCAGAACGGGATCGAGTCGCCCGAGTCGGAGCGAAGCAAACAGAGGAAGCCGCCGAGATTGACCGTCGGACGTCCGAGCTCACTGAGCAACACGACCGCTTGAGTGTTCGTGAGTCCGAAATCGCCGCATCGCAAGATGAGATCAAAGCTTCGCGGGCGCAACTGACGATTGACCGCGAACAGCTTGAGGCCGAGCATGCGGAGCTTGCGCTCGCCGCTGCGAACCATGAGAGGCAGTCAACGGCAGCGGAGCAGCGCATCACGACGCTGGAGGAGCAATGCCGCAGTTTGGAGGCCAGAGAAGCAGAGCTTGCGGCCACTCGCCAGGCACTGGACGAAGCGCGGACGCAACTGACGACTGACCGCGAACAGCTTGAGGCCGAGTGTGTCGAGTTCGCCTTGGCCACGGCGAGCCACGAGGAACTGATGACGGAGGCAGAGGAGCGCCGCGCCGAACTGAGCGATCAGCTCCGAAATGCGGATGCCCGCGACTCTGAGATTACGGCCATGCGCCGGGAACTCGAAGAAGCGCGAACCCAATTGATTGTCGACCGCGAACAATTGCAGGCCGAGCGCGTCGAGTTTGCGCTCGCCGCCAACAACCACGAGCAACAGACCGCGGCGGCAGAGCATCGCGGCAAGATGGTTGAGGAGCAGCGCCAAAACTTGGAGGCCCGCGAATTTGAGATTGCGGCCACTCGC
Source organism: Planctomycetaceae bacterium (assembly GCA_021732845.1). GTDB lineage: Bacteria > Planctomycetota > Planctomycetia > Planctomycetales > Planctomycetaceae > JAKFUF01. Next base: position 16,803 of record JAKFUF010000047.1, read on the forward strand.
CGGGAACTCGAAGAAGCGCGAACCCAATTGCTTGTCGACCGCGAACAATTGCAGGCCGAGCGCGTCGAGTTTGCGCTCGCCGCCAACAACCACGAGCAACAGACCGCGGCGGCAGAGCATCGCGGCAAGATGGTTGAGGAGCAGCGCCAAAGCTTGGAGGCCCGCGAATCTGCGATTGCCACCACTCGCCGGGAACTCGAAGAAGCGCGAACCCAATTGCTTGTCGACCGCGAACAATTGCAGGCCGAGCGCGTCGAGTTCGCGCTCGCCGCCGCGAGCCATAAGCAACAGACAACGGTGGCAGAGCAGCGCGGAGCGGCGCTCGAGGATCTCAGCCGGAGCCTGAATGCCCGCGAATTTGAGATTGCGGCCGCTCGCCGCGAACTCGACGAAGCGCGGGTCCAACTGACGATCGACCGCGAACAACTGCAGGCCGAGCGGACTCAGTTTGCGCTGGATTTGGACAATCAGCAGAACGAGCTGGACGGTGACAGGGGTTTTGCCGATCAGGACGCCGTGCGACAGCAGTTTGATGAACTGCGGACCAAGGCCGAAAGCGACCGTGCTCTGCTGGAAACCGAGCGCGACAAGCTGGCCCTCGCTCATTCTGATCTGGAGGCCGAGCGGGCGGCAATTGGCAGGCAGTTCGACGAACTGACCGCTCAACAGCAGGAACTGAGAGCGGCGAAGGCCCGGTTCGCATCGACTCAAGAGTCTCAACAGGACGAAGTCGAACAGGCGGCCTGCCGTCTGGCCGACCGTGAGAATGCACTGGCGGCACGAGAGCAGGAATTACGGCAGCGCGATGCGGAAAGCACCGCGCTGGCCACAGTACAGTCACAACGACATGCCGAAACCAGCATGCTGCTGGAGATTCGCACCGCAGAACTTGAGCGTACGCTGGCGGAAGTCAATGCCCGGCAGGAGTCGCTCGAAATTCAACTTCGGTCCAGCGAGCGTGAATTGGCGGAGCGGGAACGGGTGCTGGCCGAACGGCTGATGGCTGCCGAGTTCTGTGCCGATTCGGAAGGTCAGTCGCAGTTTGCCTCTGCCTTTGAAGAGCGAGAAATCGAGATTTCGGCCACCGAAGCAGAGCTTCGTCGTCAGTCCGACGCCATCGCCGAGCAGGAGTCCAGGCTGCGTGACCGAGAGGCCGCGCTGCATGAGGAACGACAACACTTGGAGCAGCAGGAGGCCGGCCTGCGGCAGCGCGAGGAGTCGCTGCAGACGCAGACTGCCGCCCTGAAATTTGAGATGAGTGCCCTAACCACCCTTAAGGAGCAGCCGTTGCAGGCTTCCCCAGGGTCGTCCTTCGCGGCACACAACGAGTTTCTCGGCAGCGTCGACCTGCCCTTTGATCCGAATGCAATCGCTCCAGAGCATTCATCACAAGGCGGCATGGCCTTCGCCAACAATGCCCTCGACGCCGACATTGAAGAGATGGAATTCTCGCAGCTCTCGCCCGATGAAGCGAGCCTCGATTCGTTCGAGAACTCGCCGTTCAATCATTTCCGGCCGCAGGCTGACGAAGGGCGGAACCAGCCATTCGATGCAGGTTTCGGCTGGAATCCGACGGCCGTGGCTCAAAAAGAGCCCGTTGAAGCAGATTTTCCCGTGGCCGAACGCCCAGTCGAACTTGGGAACGCTTTTCCAGAGGAAAGCCGACCACAGGCCGACGGGCTGGGTGTCACCCCGCATTTTGTGGAAGGATTGGACGCACCTGAAGTAGCGGGTGAGAGCGACGAACCGATTGTGGTTGAGGAAGCATGGTCGACGGCTTCCGCCCTGCCGGAACGGGTTGGCCAACAATCGCCGGACTCCCTGGCAGAAGCCGAGTTTTCTCCCCGTCCCAGCTTTTCCAGAGCCGAGCAGTGGAAACACGGGGCCAACGAGCCGTCTGTCGAGGCAGCGTCACAGCCGGCTCCGAGCGTGATTGAACGCGGCACCGCGAAATCGGCGACCGATGAGGGCTCGGTCTCCATTGATGACGAAAAAGCACTGCGATTGCGGGCCGAACTGGCACGGATGTTCGACCTGCCCGACCTGGGATCGCGGCTGCGGCCGCAGATTCCCGAAGAGGTCGATCCGCAGGAGGAGCCAGCGGATGAAGAGCATGCGGGTGACGATCCCGTCAACACAGCGGACGAGGCGGTGCAGGACGAAGCCGTGGAAGTGCCGTTCGAGGACCGGCTCCGTGTGGAATTGGACAACGTCACTCCAGAGACGCGTCCGGAAGTCGCGCCGCCACCCGCCCTGGTGGAAGCGGAGGACCAGAATTCGATTTCCGCCTATATGGAACGGCTGCTGGCCCGCACCCGTCGCAGCGATTCGTCACGTGCAGCCGCTCCGGTCGCGGAGAAGGTGGCGGTCGAAGCCGCAAAGCCGCTGGCCGAACCCTCGCGGGCGGTCGAAGAGCAACCTGAGCCACCACCAACGCCGCGCGTGCGGCACAATACGGAGGAGATTCGTGCACAGCAGTCCTCACTGCGAAAGGTCGCCAACCTGTCGGCGCGGACTGCCGTGGCCAGTTACAAGTGGAAACGGCTCAAGTTCACTCTGGTTCTGCGTCTGGTTCTGACCGTCGCCGCCATGGCCTTGTGCATTGGGCTCTTGAGCCCGGCTGGTGACACGATTAAGAACCGGTACCTGTTCAGCGCGATGGCGGGGCTCACGGGAACATTCATGGGAGTCTGGCTGCTGCGCTCCGCCAACGACTTACGCGGCCAGCGGCAAAAGAAAAAAGCATCCACCAAGGCGCTGCAGGACGAAGCCGAGGGTGGCTCATACTCCGAAGCCGGCTCGCGATCTGATGGTGGTTCCAGAACCGACGCTTCCCACGCCAGCAAAGAGCAAAGTGGAAACGCTCTCTCCAGTGATTCCGCGGCCTCGATCGTTCCATGATTCCTCCTTGGCATCTCATCACCAATGGAAGTGAATCCGAGCCGAACTCAAAACGCTTCTCTGTGTTCCAACTTGGTCCGTGCCATCGGGTCAGCGGCCCTCCAATCCCACTCGAAGACTCTGGGCAGAATGTCAGCCGTCGGCTGAGGCGGGAACTTGCCAGACCGGCTGAATTCGGCCGGGCTGGCATAGGTCACCAAGGTCATCCACCGGTTGTCTTTTGGTGAGTTCGGTCCCCACCGCAGGTGAACGAAGGCTGGTGTGGTCTCGTGGTAGTGTTCCTTCAGGATGGCACCGGTTTTCGTGTCCATGACCTTCAGACGGCTGCCCGAGGCGATGGCCAAGAGTTCGCCATCGGGTGAAAACTGCATGACCTTGGGCTGAAAAAAAATGTCCCGCTCGCCGTCGGCACGCAGGAAAGCGTGATGCAGCACGAGCTTCCCGGTGGCCAGTTCCCAGATGCTGATCTCTCCGTGGTAATGGCCCGCGGCGATGAAGCGTCCGTCCGCGGAGGTCTCGATCCCCACGCAGCCGTGGAGCGAAAGCGCGGGAAGATATTCGTTCAGCAGTTTTCCCGATCCGGTTTCGCGGCGGGTGATCACATGGTCGCGGCTCGCATAGGCGAATGACTGGCCATCCGCGGCAAAACAAGCGGTGCCGCCCTCCGCGGGAAACTCCCCGAGGATTTTGCCTTCGGCCAGGTCGATGGAGCGCACCGCATACCAATGTTTGCTGCCAAACAGAGGTGGATCCACCTGAACCTGTTTGACCTCGGTTCGTTCATGAATCGTGGCGGCGACAAACTTTCCGGAGGACGAGGAACGCATGCCGACGAAACGCATCTCGTCCTTGAGTTCAAATCCCGCGTGCTTCGTCACCTTCCCCGTGGCGAGGCGCAGGGTGTCGCCTGCGTCGTACAAGAGTTGCGTTCCATCGGGCAGGACGAGCCACGGCCGGCCTGTGGGAACTGGGTTCAGTGTCACGTGGCTCAGATCTGACTTTGACCAATCCCACAGATGAAACCGCACCGAGCCCGCCGCCAGCTCCTTGCCCATCTCTTCGTGTGACACCGTGTCTCCCAGCTTCACGGGTTTGGCCGGGCCGGTGCTGACAATGATGGGGGCGACATCGGCCACAAACGGATGGCTCATCGGCATGGGAATGCGGAATGTCGTGGGAGGTGCAGCGGGAAGGCTCCCAGAGAATGGAACTGCGCCGGATGGCGCTGACTGTTGATTGTCCGAGCCCGGATTGTTCGGCAGTGGATGATTTGGGAATGGGGCCAGAACACAGGCGGCAATGACGGCCACACACACCGTGGCTGTCCATCCCACACGCCAGCCGATCACTCTGGAAGACCGAGGTGAGGATGACGGAACTCGGCGCTGTGGCGGCGACGCAAGATGTTCCCAACTGTGAGCGGTTTCAATGGTGCGGTGCATGGCGTCCTCCGGAAATGGCAGGGACTTGGTCGCATCGATCGCGCGATCCAGAAAGTCATCGCTGGAATGCGGTGTCGTGGGGGAGGCAGGGTCTGTCATAGACGGATGGTCACTGGCGGATGGCGGTGCCGCTGCGAGCTTGATGCATGGCGGAAAGTGTTTCGCGGGCCTTATGCAGCGCCACGGCGGCGGCCTCGGTGGTGATGTTGAGGGCTGCGGCAATTTCTGCGTTTGACATTTCGGCAAAATAGCGCAAGGAAAAGACTTCGGCTTGGCGTGCAGGGAGCTGAGCCACGGCGTGTTGGAGCCACGCCGCGAGTTCCCGTGCTTCGGCCTGGGGCTGTGGTTCATCACCCACAGGGGAGGCGAGTTCCTCGGGCACGATCGCCGTCGCACGCCGCCTTCGCAGGCGGTCCAGAGCCCGGCGGGTGACGGCGGTTCTCAAAAAACCGCCCCAGTTCTTTACATGGATTCGGTCGCGTTCGCGGTAGGCCGCGAGCAGGGCATCTTGGACCGCGTCTTCCGTATCCTGGCTGTGCCCGAGCAGCCGCCAGGCTGTCTGGAACAACATCGGCGTCTGTTCGCGGACAAGCGTGGCCCAGTCGGTCAAATGCCTGCGGTCCTGTGGGTGATTGTTTCGAATCTCAGCGTCTGGAAGGGATGTCGCACGACTTGGTGCGGAATTACCAAAAAAATTCGCGGCTCGCGATCGGGTCCGGGTGAATCTTGAGGACCTCAAATTTGACATTCCATGGAACTCAAAGCCGCCCAACAGCCTCCTCGACGGCACTGATTTTGCGCACGACCACGAAAATCGTCGCCATGCGAGCTGAGTTGGTGCTCCACAGCGTAAAGTTTCCAAATCCCCTTGTTCAACAATTCACGAATCGTTAATGTTTCCAGTGCTGGGGATGGCTTACAATAACCCCAAAACTCAGATCTTGCCGTTTGTCCCGAGATCCCAGGATAAATTGCAAACCAATCTGGTTTTGCTGCACGTGCTCGCCGTGCAGGGGGAAAGTCAAGAGTGCTTAGCATTTATGAAGAAGGTTGGCGCGAGGCCGAGCGCCACAAATGGATCGAGAGCCAGAAATATGGCTGCGATGTCGGCGTGGCGGCGTTGGATGACTGGTATCGCAAGTACTGGAACATCTTCTGCCGTTGCAAGTGTCTGGAACACCTCGAAGGGATGCGAATCTGGCGGGAATTCGAACCGACAGATTTTGGGCTCATCTCCGACCTGATTGAGCAGGAAGACCTCCTGCTGGAGCTGATTCTCGACCGGGCGTATGACGGGTACGAGAACCTCAACCTGATTGACTGGGCCTTTGAATGGGGTCTGCCGATCGGGCGCGTGATTGGAATCCTCGAGCAACTGAACCTCAACCGCGCACAGCAACTCCCGCACGACGCACCACCGCAGTACGCTGCAATCCGCCCAATTTGATTGAGCCACGCCCCGGATGGCGACGGGAAGAATGGATTCGACTGTCAAGGCCACGGCGACAGACTCTACGGCCGGTACAGGTGAATCCGGAGTCTCTGCCGCCAGCCCAAGCCAGCCCACATGGTTTGCCGGACTGCGGATTGTTGCTGCCGCAACCCTCTTAAGCCGCGTACTCGGCTTGTTGCGTGACACCGCGCTGGCCCGCGTGTTCGGGCTCACTCCCATTGGCGACGCCTTCCTCTTCGCCTTCCGCATTCCCAATCTCGCCCGCCGACTCTTCGGCGAGGGTGCCCTCTCCGCAGCGTTTCTGCCGGTCTTTGCCAGGGTGCTTCCGAGTGAGAAGACCGAACATGCCGACCGGCGCCAGGCGTGGGTGGTGGCGAGCGGAGTTTTTGCGGCACTGGCCGCAGTGCTGGCGTTGCTGACGCTGGTTGGCGAAGGGATCTTATGGGGGCTGACGTTTGTCGAATCCACACATCCCGAATGGCGGCTGCTGTTGGGGCTGACGGCCGTCATGCTGCCCTACGCCGTGCTGATTTGTCTGGCGGCACAGGTCACGGCGGTGCTGCAGGGGCTCGATCATTTCACGGTCCCGGCCCTCGTGCCCGTGGCTCTCAATGTCTGCCTCATTCTGGCAGCGTGGGGCGTTGTCCCGTCGCTCACCGATTCGGTCGACCGCGCTTATGCCCTGGCGTGGTGCGTGGTGGTCTCGGGAGTGGTGCAGTTGGCCCTGCAGGTTCCGGTCATGCAGCGGTTTGGCTATCGCTTCGACTGGGACTGGCAGGCCGCGAAGGGGCATGTCCAAGAAGTTGCGTGGGCCATGGCACCGGTCACACTGGGCTTGTCGATCACCCAGATCAACACGTTTCTCGACAGTGCGATCGCCATTTCGTTGTCGGCATCAAAAGCCGGCGCGGTGCTGTGGCCCGGCGGACCGGCGTATCCCCTGCAGGCGGGTGCTGTCTCGGCGCTGTACTATGGCGAACGGATGTACCAGTTTCCTCTGGGCGTATTTGGCGTGGCACTCAGCACGGTGCTGTTCCCCCGCATGTCGCAGCATGTCGCCCGGGGAGACATGCGGGAACTTCAGCACGACCTCACGCTCGGCATGCGGCTCGTCCTCACGATTGGACTGCCCGCCAGTGCGGGTTTGATGCTGCTGGCAACGCCGATCACCGCGTTGCTGTTTCAAAGCGGCGAATTCACGGCCGACGATGCCGCACGAACGGCGGCAATGATCGCCACCTACAGCGCGGGGATTTGGGCGTACTGCGGAATTCCAATTCTCTATCGCGGATTCTATGCCCTGGCCGACCGCCAGACCCCCGTGCGGGTCGGCCTGCTGGCCGTGGCCTGTGATTCATTCTTGAACCTGACGCTCATCTGGCCGCTGGCGGAGCGGGGGCTGGCATTGAGTACGGTCTTGACCGCTGTCGTTCAATTGCTGGTTCTCACGTGGGCGCTGCAAAGTCGAATCGGCAACTGGAATTGGGCGGCGATCCGCGGCACGGCCATACGTGCGAGCCTGTGTACGTTGTTCATGACCACCGTATGCGCAGCCGTGTTGCAGTGGCCGCTTATCAGTGGCGACACGCGCACTGGTCGGCTCTTCGCCGTTGTGGCTCCCGTGCTGTTGGGAATTGCCAGCTATTTCGCCGCCGCGAAAATCGTTGGTCTGCGCGAGATCTGGTGGCTCATCCGGCGCGAGAAGCCGTAGAGTCGAAGCCACGGTCCAGGACGGCCAGCATTGCGCACCATGGGCCAACCCGTCATGCTACAATTCAAAGCTGACCTGATACGTTTCAGGCATACCAACAACCCTCGCCGTGGCAGAGGAAAACGCAGCAGTCAGCGTGTGACGAATGAGCCAATACTCGCCAACCGCATGGTTTAGCAGCGGCGGCTTGATCCTGACCCTCGTGGCGTTGGAAGTCATCGGGCGCGGCTTTACCTCCGAATTCATGGATGGTGCCGCGCTGTTGCTCATCACGGGGTGGCTCACGCGCCCCGGTTGCCGGATGCTCCTGGGACCCTTGCGGCCCTTGGCAGCCACCGGGTGGAGAACTGTTCGAAGTTGGGGAGTCGAACTGGGGATCGACTTTTCTGGCAAAACGCCGATTGAACGGGGTTTCCCGCGGCCCTGGCTGGCTGTATTGGGGCTGACCGGCGCGATGGCCATCACCCTGGCGACCCTTTCGACACTTGTCCCAATCAACCTCCGCGCGACGCTCGTTCCCATCAGCTATCTCGCGTATCTGGCATTGATCGGGCTGCTGTGGGCCGCCCTGGCCACTGGAGTCTTGATCCACGCATTGCTGGGTTGGGCCCGGCTCCACGACTGGATGGTCGTTCGCAACCAGCGGCGGCTTGGGCCATCCATGCGACACGAGTGGAAGTTGACCTGGGTGCTGTTCGGGCTGACGCTGCAGGTGGCAGTGCTGCTTCCCGTGAAGTTGGCGCTGCTTGTGCAGTTGGCCATGCTGGCCACCGCCAGCCTGACATCGTTTGCCTGCAGCTCCGGCCTGGAAGTGATCTGGGCGTTCCGCACCGGCAGTCCGCCGCGTTCGATGGATGGCCGCTGGGTGGTCCTGATCCAATGTGCCCTCGCGATCCTGCTTTCAATGGCTTTGATCCTTGTCGCTCATGGCGGTGCCGTGGCCGCGCCCATGGATTGGCTGGCCGACACGGATCCCCGCCGAACCCCGATTGGGATCACATACATCCTTGGCTACCTCTTTGCCTGGTTCTCGGTTCTTGGAAACCTGGTGTTCCTGAACATGACGCTGCGTTTCGCGGCACAGGGACTCCGGTTCAACCCGCAACGGATTCAGCGCCGGCTGCAAGCCGCGCATCAAGATTGGACAGCCGGCCAGCGGCGCGATTTCGAGATTCAATGTCGCCGAGAGCTGGTCCGCCGTCTGAAGACTCTGTTTCAGCATGTGGCCCGCCAGAAGGCCCGCCGCGGCGGCACGGGCGTGGTCCTGGCGTTGCAGCACTGGTACGTGTGGGGGCTCTTCTGGGACAGCGATGAACACAGGATCGACGACGACAACACGATCTTTGAGGAGATCGCCGGTCCGCCATTCCACCTGGCATTCAGCCGTGAGTCGCGGTTCCACTATTGGCAAATGACTCAGGCCCTGAAAATTGACCTGATTTATGTGGAACACGGCGTCAACTATCGACGGCTGGTCGGCGTCTTTCGAACCATGTTCGAGGTCTACGACATGTTCGGGGGGCGTCAGCGGGCCGAAGAGCGCCACTTCACCGGCCTGCCCAAGGTGCGCGTCATCCTGCATGACCACGACATCAGCTTCGCGCCGCAGCACGGCCGGGAGGCCTACCCCGAGCCCAAGTATCACGAGATCAGCCGCGCGCGGATTCTCCACGTCTTCAAGGACCGGGGTGACGAAAGCGTCCTGGATGTTGTGCCGGAGACGGGAGATTGGGTGCCCGTGGCTTCGTCATGGTGACGCGGATGACAGTGTGATTCGGCACCGGGATGATCGAAGGCGCAACAATCGGGCGCGTGCGGGTCGGCCTACTCTTTGCGGGCGACAAAGCAGGCCATCGGAATCGTCAACGCGAGTTCACCTCGTTCACTGGCAACATGATTAAGTTTTCGCTCCAACGCCTCAAACATCCCCGTCGGCAAGCTGCCCGCCACTGACTTCCAGCCTGGCAAGAACCCCAGCCTGATGAAATAGTGCCGCAACAGGGAAGACCCGTCGGCAAATCTCAGACGGAACGAATCCGTTGCAACCTCGACGACTCCAAAGCCTGCTCCTTTGAGGAGCTTCGTGACAGACGCGATTGTGGCTCGATGATTGACATGAGCCTCCAGTGTGTCCACGCGATCGAGATGACCCTCTTCGATCAACACGCTCCGAAACGACTCATAGAACTCGACCATGTGCCCGACAAGATTCGTCGTGAGAAGCAGGTGCGCGCCGGGCTTGGCCACCCGGCGGCAGGTCTGCAGAACGAGCACAGGGTCTTCGAAGTTGTTGATGCCGAGATTGGAAACGATCACGTCGACTGAAGCCTCGGGGATATCGATGTCCTCTGCCTTCTGTTCCAGAACGACGATATTCTGCAGTTGTCTTTGCCGGACTTTTCGGCGCAGTCGCTCCACCGCAGGCTTCCAAGGGTCGACCGCAATCACCCTGGAAAACGCCCCGCAGCGCTCCGCGAGTTCAATCGAGAGAAAGCCTGTCCCCGCCCCGACATCCAGGAAAGTCAATCCCGGCTTCATCGGCACGCGGTCGAGCAGCAGCAGGCCAAATGGCGCGGACCAGAGCGGAAGTTCATCATAGAATTCGCAAAATCCCGGAGCAGCAACGTCAATTTCCTGCAAATAGTCCATGGGTGCACTCCTGGTGTCATCTGAAACCGGGAAAATCGTCGCGGCAAACTGCATCCTCACGCCAGCCACTCAATCGCAACCCCGTGCGGGTGTGCCACGGCGAGCAGTTCATTCTGACGGCGGTCATCCGTGAACGAGGTCCGGCCAACGAGAAATTGTGGCGGCTTGACCGACATGGCCAGCGCGGTGATTTCGGGAATGACTGTCGGGGCTTCATTGGAGATCCAAATGATATGGCGGTGGCGCGAGGCCTCAGCCAGCACATTGGCGAATGCCATCCGCCTCTCGGCACTCAAATAGGACAAGACGGCCGAATGGAAAACAACGAGCTGTGCGTCGCGCGGGACTGCATCCATCAAGGCCGGAAGGTCAAGAACCAGATCCCCGCGGTGAACTGCAACTTGCCGGGTCTTTGCCAGTTCAATCGCCGCCTCCAGCCGCTGGCGGCGTTCGGCATGATCTGCCCAGACGCAGGACAACAGCCACCGCACATCAGCGGCCGCATTGAGATCGACTGGAGCAAGATCCAGTCCGGCCCGCCAGACGATCTCCGGCGTTCTGCCGAGGGAGGGAAACCGGCCCGCGACGGCACAACGCAAACGGACTGTCGAAGACGGGTCACCCACCGTTTGGGTTCCGTAATCGTAGAAGAGTTCATCAGGCAGCAAACACAGCCCCGCGCTTGCGCCAACTTCAAGCAGTGCCAGCGGCCCGTCAGGCAAGGCAGGGAGGATCGTGGCGCAGCGACCGACCTCGTTGGTTTGGGTGCGGCGCGTTCGCATCAAAGCTGCAAGCTCGTGGCCTCGGTGCTGAATCAGCTTTCCCAATTCGAGGCGGCAGGACGGCATTTGATCGGGTCCAGTCAGGAACTGAACTGCAGCGAAAAATAGATTCGGCTGCGTGACTGGCATCTGTGCAATGTAGCCAACAAGCTCCTCGTCGCGCGCCACTGCATGCGCCAAATTGAAATAGAGATCTGAATAATCGCGACATTCGTCATCCGCAAAACGCTCGAATCGCGTTCTGATTTGACCGGGCGTGTTCATTGAATTCTGTCCTTGTGCCTGCGGAGCGAATCGCACACATCATACTCACTACATATGCGTGCCTGCACATGTGTATGATGATCGCTGCGAATGAGCGTTGACCATGGCACCAACGACCAATGGAATTTCGATCAGGACGCTGTGATGGCAAACATTGGACATTGTTTCACTGGTCATTGATTCATTCCCTCACCGAGTCATGCCCTAGCAGAGTCCCACGGAGCATTGCGGACCATGCCGCCAAAGCCAGGCCTTTGGATCGCTATCACGTTCATTTGTCTTGTCAGCCGAGCCGGGGCTCAGGAGCCACAACTGGCGGGCGATGAGCTTTTCGAAAAGCAAGTCCGACCCATCCTCACCACGCACTGTCTGGAGTGCCACGGCGACAAGGACCCGAAAAGCGGGCTGCGGCTCACTTCGCGCGATCTGGCTCTCAAAGGCGGCGATTCGGGTTCGGCGGTCCTGCCAGAAAAGCCCGAAGAAAGTCTGCTGATTCGCGCTGTGGAATACCTCGACGAGCCGAAGATGCCGCCGCAGCAGAAGTTGGCGGACACAGAGATCGCGGTCCTGAAACGCTGGGTCAAGATTGGTGCGCCGTGGCCGGCTGCGCCAACAAGCGGTGCTGCCGCCGATCCAGCGACGCACAAGAGCGTGACCGCCAAACAGCGCAAGTGGTGGGCCTTTCAGCCAATTTGCGACCCGAGCGTTCCCGAGGAGAAGAACTCTTGGTCGCGCCAACCCCTCGACAATTTCATCGCCGCGGAACTTGTGGCGCATGGGATGACACCCGCTTCCGAGGCGGACCGGCGTACGTGGCTCCGCCGGGTCACCTTCGATCTGACCGGCCTGCCACCCACCCCCGAAGAGTTGGAAGCCTTTCTGTCTGACAGTTCCCCGGAAACTTTTGAACACGTCGTCGACCGGCTGCTGGGTTCGCCGGCGTTCGGCCCGCGTTGGGCCAGGCACTGGCTCGACATCGTCCGGTATGCCGATTACCACGATGGAAATCCGAGTGCCCGCACCGCCTCATGTGATCCTCTCAACGCCTGGCGTTATCGCGACTGGGTGGTTGAAGCCTTCAACCGTGATCTGCCGTTTGACCAGTTCGTTGTCCACCAGATCGCCGGCGACCTGCTGCCCTCCCCCGAAGGCAAAGATTTCTATGCGGACGGGCTCGTGGCGACAACGTTTCTGACCAATGGCTCGTGGGATCGCGGCGATGCCGACAAGGAAAAGATGGTCAGCGACATGGTCGATGACAATATCGACACCGTTGGCAAGGCGTTCATGGGGCTCACACTGGGCTGTGCCCGCTGCCACGACCACAAGTTCGATCCGGTGTCGCAGCACGACTACTACGCCCTTGCCGGAATCTTCTACAGCTCGCACGTTCTAAAGGAGCTGGGTGCCAAAGGCGGCGAATACACGCTCAACCGTGTGCCCCTGGCTGACAAGGCCTTTGTGGCAAAACGCGAGCAGCAGCTAAAGTCATTGGTGGATCTCGATGGCAAGCTGGCGGAACTCGACAAGCGCACGCCCAAGCCACCGGCCGATGATCCGGAACGCGCGAAGCTGACGGCGGAGAAGACTCGGCAGCAGGCAGAACTATTGCCTGAGCCACCGGTGGCCGAAGCGGCGGGCGAAGGCGGCATGGCGGGCGGGCTGTTTCCGGGCATTCAGGATGTGCCGGTCCAAATCCGCGGCAGCTATACCCGGCTCGGCGAGGTGATTCCACGACGAATGCCGAATTTTCTTGCGGGTGACAAGCAGCCACCAATCGCGGGCGGCAGTGGCCGGCGGGAATTGGCGGCATGGGTCATCTCGCGGGAAAATCCGCTGACGGCGCGGGTCATCGTGAACCGCATTTGGCAATGGCACTTTGGCGAAGGGCTGGTGCGAACGCCAAACAACTTCGGCCTACGCTCCGAACCACCGTCGCATCCGGTGCTGCTCGACTGGCTGGCCACGCGGTTTGTGGCGGAGGGCTGGTCGCTTAAAAAGCTTCACCGGCAGATTGTGCTTTCGGCCACGTACCGGCAGTCGAGCATCGTCCCCCCGGAACGAATCGTCCAGGATCCCGAGAACCGGTGGCTCGGACGGTACGCCGCAGGCCGGTTGGAGGCCGAAGCCATCCGGGATGCGATGCTGTCCGTCTCGGGCGGGCTCGACACAACGGCTGGCGGACCCGCGAGCGACAACCTCGCCATCGCGCGGCGGTCGCTGTATGTGCAGACGGCGCGTTGGGACCGCGGCAGTTTTGCCATGCTGTTCGACGCCGCCAACCCCGATGCCTCCGATGAGAAACGCAACATCAGCACTGTGGCCCCGCAGGCGTTGTTCCTGCTCAACAGCGACTTTGTGAAGAAGCTGGCAATGCAACTTTCTGAACGCCTGGCACGTGAGGTGCCGCCCACCAAAGCGGAGCACGAAACCGCCCGCATTCAACGTGCCTACCGCCTGTTGTATGGCCGTGCTGCAACCGACGAGGAAGCCGGTATCGCCCGCGAGATTGTGAGCAGCGGCCAGTCCGCGGACGCCGGATGGACCGACCTCGCCCACCTGCTGCTGTGCAGCAATGAGTTTGTCTACGTGGATTAGAGTTTGCCTCAACATCTGCGCTGGTGTGGGAGTCTGTGAAGGACATCGAAACTGTTGAGTTCGACGAAGATGATCTTGGAAACGGAACCGTCAGGCTGATGGGAGTTAGGTCAGGTTGAATGGACAGGATGAAAAAGGATCGAAGAGGATCGGTTTGGAGAGCCTTCCAGCAAAAACATCCTTTCTTATTTCTTATTTATTCTCTTTCATCCCTTTTAATCCTGTCCACACTCCGTCCGGCTCGCCTGCCAGGCAATTCGGTTCCGTGCGACAAACTGTTGAAATTTAAATCTGAAATTTGAAATTATTTACTCCATTTCTCTGCCGACATGAAGTTTGAGATTTGAGTCCCCAGGTCCCCGCCATGAATCTCCCGCTCTCGCGACGCGAACTGCTGGCCCGCACGGGCTGTGGCTTCGGCCTGCTGGCCCTGGCCGACATGCTCGCCGCGGGTGAACCGGATCGCGCTTCACAGCCTTTCGCCCTGCGCCCAGCCCATCATTTTGGGCGCGCCAAGCGGGTCATCTTCTTGTACATGCCCGGCGGTCCATCGCATGTCGACCTGTTCGATCCGAAGCCCCGGCTGGCGGCTGAGAACGGCCAGCCGCTGCCGTTCGAAAAGCCGAAACTTTTACGAGTTCAGACTGGCAACCTGCTGGCGTCGCCGTGGAAGTTCAACCGGCACGGATCGGCAGGGATCGAGGTCAGCGAACTCCTGCCACAGGTGGCCTCCTGCATGGATGACATCTGCGTCATCCGGTCGATGCATGCCGACAACATCAATCACACCGGCGCCGCGCTGCAGATGTGTACCGGCGAGCAGGCGTTTTCCCGTCCCAGCATCGGCTCGTGGCTCAACTATGGCCTGGGCACCGAGAACCAAAACCTACCCGGCTTTGTTGTCGTCAGCCCGGCCGCCGTGTTTCAGGGGGCTCAATTGTGGGCCTCCAGCTTCCTGCCCAGCGCGTATCAGGGAACTCTTGTTCGCGACCTCAAAAACCCCATTGCCAATCTTGGCGAACCCACTGGCGGCCTCGACCGACAACGGACCAAGCTGGACGCACTTCGACGTTTGAATGAACTGCATCGCCGCGACCGGGTGATCGACAGCCCGCTGGACGCGAGAATCGCCTCATTCGAACTGGCATTCCGCATCCAGCGCGAGGCTCCGGAAGCGTTCGACATTTCCCGTGAGAGCGAAGCCACGCAGAAACTGTACGGGACCGACAAGCCAGAAACGGAACTGTTCGGGCGGCAATGCCTGCTGGGCCGCCGACTTGTTGAGCGCGGGGTGCGGTTCGTGCAGCTCTTCGACGCACCGGCCAACAATGCCTGGGACCATCACAGCGGTCTGAAGGAGAACCTGACGAAGCGCTGCCTGGCCGTGGACCAGCCGATTGCGGCATTGCTGACCGACCTGAAGGCCCGGGGGTTGCTCGACGATACCCTTGTTCTGTGGGGCGGCGAATTCGGCCGCACGCCGACCGCCGAAGGGAACAACGGCCGCGAACACCATCCGTTTGGCTTTACCATGTGGCTGGCCGGCGGCGGCATCCGCGGCGGCATGACGCACGGCGCGACCGACGACTATGGCTGGCACGCCGTGCAGAACAAGGTCCACGTGCACGATCTGCATGCCACCATCCTGCACCTGATGGGGCTCGACCATGAGCGCCTGACCTACCGCTACGGCGGACGGGATTACCGCCTGACGGACGTGCATGGGAATGTGGTGCGCGAGATATTGAGCTGACGCGCCGCAATCCTCTTCGACCTTGTTCGGATGCGAACTGGGTTTTGCCTTACCAAGCCCCACTGCAGGCCGCATATCCCCAGGCTGTGAACAGCCCGGCCGTGACCGCGAGCACCGCGATCAGCAGATTGCGGCGGGTGTCCGAAAGGCGTCTTAGAGATTGCGCGGGCTCGGTGACCGGCACTGCCTGGGGACGAGCAGGGACGCGCTGGGGAACTTTGGCGGGAACCGGGAGCGGCTCCAATTTCTTGCGTGGCTGCGCTTCAACGGCCACACGCTTGACCGGCGTCTCCATGACGGCTGTCACCCCGCTGGTCTGTGCGACGGCAGATTTGGCGAGAGTGGTTTTGGAAGTCGGCGAGCCGGAGATCACGGTCTCGGCCACGCTTTGCACGCTGCGAAGAGCGGGGACGGCGGGCAGGGGCTTGGAGCGGCGGCGAACGATGGGGGTCCCTTCCACGTCGCTTGACACTTGGTCCGCCGAGGGCTGCGGGGCCGATTTCGCCGGGGAGGCCGGCACCGCGGACATTCCGCCCAGCGTCGCCACCAGTCCAAGATTCTTTTGCTTCCAATTGTCCGGTGCGTTGGCCACAAGCCACTGGCCCAGAGCGGCCGCCGCTTCCGCAGCGGTCTGATAGCGGCTGGCGGCGGACTTGGCCATCATTTTCTCCAAGACGGCCACAAGCGAATCTGGCAGCTCCGGGCGGCGGCGTTTGACCGACGGCGGGGTCTTGGTCTGGTGCGCCAACAGCCGCTGAACCAGCGTCCCCTCCGTGAAGGGCGGATGTCCGCAAAGCGCGAAATACAGGGTGCAGCCGAGGCTGTAGATGTCGGCGCGGGCGTCCACCTTGTGGCTGTCGATGGCCTGCTCCGGGGCGAGGTAATCGGCGGTGCCCAACACCTTCTCGTCGTGCTTGATCGTCAGCGACTCGACTTCCGTGGAACGGAAAAAGCGCGCCAAGCCCAGGTCAAGCAGCTTGACCGTTCCCTGAGCATCGATCAGCAGGTTCTCGGGTTTGACATCGCGATGGACCAAGCCCGCCAGATGGGCGTGATGCAGCCCTTCCGCCGCCTGCCGGACAATGTCCACCGCCGCCACAACGTCCAAAGTCCCCTGTTCACGCTGCAGTTTTTCCAGGTTCTTGCCTTCGACGTATTCCATCACGAGGTAATGAACGTCGGTCCCGCCTTCGGACTGCATGTCAACATCGTAGGCGCGGACGATGTTGGCATGGTTGAGCGAAGCCACGGCGCGGGCCTCGCGGTGGAAGCGACCAAGATACGAAGTGTCCTTGACCTTGGCGGCGGGCAGCACCTTGATGGCGCAGCGGCGTTCCATCATCGTGTGTTCGGCGAGATACACCGAACTCATCTCGCCCGCGCCCAGCAGCGAGAGCAGCTTATAACGGCCCAGCAAGAATCCCTTGTGCCGCCCCTGCAGCAGTTTCTCCGCCTGCCACTCGGTCAGCACCTGGCGGCGCACCAACGCCTCCGCCAGGACGGCCGCCGAATGCGTTTCGCTCCCTGGAATCTCCAGCAGCACCGCATCGAGCCGGCCGGCTTCAACCAGTCCGCTCTGACGAGCACCAGCGAGAAAGGAATTGACGGTGAGCTTGAGGGACATGGGGACGCTCCGAGAATGCGAGAGGTGATCGGGGGAATGACCCAATGACCAATGAAATAATGACCAATGAAATAATGACCAATGTTTTTATGAACGCGCGAAAACGAGGTATACGACGTTGTTCTGTCTGTTTCACCCACATTTATGGCTTTGGCTTCGTCATTCCACGTGCCTAAAGGAATTCGACATTGGGTCATTGGTCATCTACCGTGGAATTGCGAGACACCGACAGTGGATCAAAATGGCTTGCGCCAGCGAGCTGATCCACGATAGGTGTGTCGCAATTCCGCAAACTGACTCAGTCATTGCGCAGCACCACGATCTCAAACTCCAGCGTCTCCCCCGCCAGCGGGTGATTCGCATCCAGGACGGCGTGGTCCTTCTCCAGCACGCGGACCCAGACATCCAGTTCCTTGTCGTCGACCACGGCCACGAGTTGTTCTCCTTCTTCGATGCGCTCCGGCAGTTCGCGGCGGGAGACCACCTGTTGCAGTCGGGCATTGCGGATCCCGAATGCCTGTTCCGGCCCCACTGTCACGCAGCGCCGCTCCCCCGCCCGCATCCCCAACACAGCGTGGCTCACACCGGCGATCACGCCGTCGCCGCCAGCCACGAACTGCACCGGCTCGCGATGCATGGACGTTTCGACGACCACCCCGCTGCTGGAGCGTGCCGTGTAATGCACACTGACTGCCTGTCCCGCGCGAACTTCACTCATGATGCCACCTTGGAAGAAGGCTTCTTTCGCTGTTTCTTTTGACGGCGCTTCGACTTGCTGGCAACCGGCTGAAACAGCGAGTTCTCCAGTGACACGGCCGCCTCCGCCAGGAGCGTGACTTCCGCAGCCACCACATCCGGCGCGGCCATCCGTGGGTCGGCATCCGGGAGCGCATGCCACCCATACAGTTCGTCGATCGCCAGTGTTTCGGTCGTGTTCACGGGCGTTGGCGGCTGCGTGCCGCCGAACGCCCGTTGCAGCCGCTGTCGAATCTCCACGACATCGGCATGCTCGGAGCCCAGGCGTGATTCCCGGATCTGCAGGGCTCGCTTCAACGCCACCTCGGCCGCGGCCGCTTCATGGCGGGACAATTCCACCTCGGCCAGTCCCAGCAGCGTTCGCGCCACCTCAAGATGCTGCATGCCGAGCGATTGCTCCTGGATGGCCAGCGCCTGCAGATGCCAATGGTGGGCCCGTTCGAAATCGCCCTGCGCCGCGGCCAGTCCTGCCAGGAGATTCAAAGTCGTGGCGATCTGCGGATCGGCGGCAACTCGTTTCGACTGCTGCAGCTTCAGGGTCCGGGTCCACATCTGACGGGCATGCTCGAACTGCCCCGCCGCCTGATACATCTGTCCGAGCAGTCGCAGCGTCACGGCGATCTGCGGATGCCCCGGACCCAAGAGTTTGACATCGAGCGCCAGTGCCTCCCGCAGGGCTGTGTCCGCTTCCCGCAGGTTGCGGTTGGCCAGATGCAGTTCGGCAATGCCACGCAGGGTGCGTGCGAGGTGCGGATGGCCGTGGGGGTGAATCTGCCGGTGGATGGCGAGGGCCTGCCGATAGTGTTTCTCGGCTGAGGGGAGACGTCGGGCTTCGATCTTCAGCAGTGCCAGGTTGCACAGGGCCTGTGCGACCAGCGGGTGGCACAAACCGAACGCCCGGGTGCAGAGGTTCAACGCCTCGCGGGTGTACTTCTCGGATTCCGTAAATCGCCCCTGCATCCGCAAGACTTCCGCCAGGTTGCTGAGCGGACGGACCAAAGCGGGATCTTTTTTTCCGACAGACGGTGTGCTGAGCCGCAGGTTCTGGCGGAACAGCCGTTCTGCCATGTGATACTCGCCGCGTGCGGCATGCAGCGCGCCCAGATTGTTCAGCGTTCGCAAGACCAGCGGGTGCGTGAAGGGCAGCTCGGCATCTTCCCGGAGCAGAGCCAGCGCGCGTTCGCCATGGGCTGTCGCCTCGCGATACTTGGCTTGCTCGAAACAGACTTCCGCGAGGTGATTCCAGAGTGTGCCCAGGACCTCACCGGGAGGCGGTTCGACATGGGACTGGGTGACGCAGGCGGCGGTGAGCCACGCTTCGGCCCGCGCCCAGTTGCCGGACGCAATCGCGAGGGCCGCCAACTGCTTCAACGTCGTGAACAGCCGCGGATCCTCTGCACCGTAGGCCAGCGTTCGGAGCCGCAGCAATTCCTCATACAGGGGCTCGGCGTCGGCAATCCGCCGCTGCCCCGCATACCAGTCCGCGAGGCGTTGCATTGGTTCCAGGAGACGGCGGTCGTCAGCCGGGAATTGCTGCCGCGCTTCATCCAAGTTGCCGATCAGAAACAGTTCCATCGACTCGCAGGACGGCGTCAACTCGATTGCCACATCGTTTGGCACTGCATCTGCCGGCTGGCCCGCGCCTGCCGAATCCGGGCTGGGCATGAGCTAGTTCTCCGAGAAAATGTCGAAACTATGATTGGATGGCAGTTCTGATTCATTCGCATCTGGACGCTTTGACATCACCCCTTCGTGGCTCGATTCGTGCGAATTGCGTTCGAGTGACGCCCTCAACTGGTTCAGTTCGGCGCGGCTCTCGCAGAAGTCGAGCCTGTGGAGCGTGACCTGCTCGAGCCGTTGGAGCCGGCGGGCCAGATCCGCTCGCACAGGTGCCGGGACCGCCTGGTCTTCGCAGGCCCGCTGGACTTCGGCTTGAATCTCCCGCAGCTCGTTGTGCTGAGCCACGCGGCACTCTTCGAGGCTGGCGTCCCGCTTCGCCCGGAGGGACTCAATGTCCAGCGGTCCGGACCACACATCCAACTCCAGGAGCCGCCCAGTGGCGACGTGATCGCCCAGGCTGCATTGAAGGTCGAACGCCTGCAACCAGCTCAACGCATCGGACTGGAGGTACCGGAGCACACTCCGTTCCAGGACCGGCAGTTCGACCGTCGGCATCCAGTGGTCGTCCATCCGCAGGTCGGCCATCTTCAACAGTTCGGCATGCACCACGCGGCGCGGGTCGGGCTCCCGCAGCGGCAGCGGAGCCCGGGTGGCGAACTGGTCTCGCAGCCGGCAGATCGCCTTGCGGCACTCAACCACGCCGGTCTTGACCAACAGCGGAGTTTGGTCATGCACAAACAGGTCGAGTTCCAGCAGCACCTCGTCGGCGCGTTGCAGCACTTCGTTTCGGAGCTCCTCGCCATCGGGCGACAGCAGCAGCGAACCCGTTGCCGCACGGGCGTTCGAGACCCGCAGCCACCGCGCGGCGAGGTCGCTGGCGTCGCGGATGGCGGCCGCCATTTCGGGGGGCAGCAGGATGCCCCGTGATGCCCCCGCAGGCTGCGACTGGCCAGCCGTGGGTTCAACACGCACTTCCGCCGCCAGCCGCTGAATTTCCTGGCGGACCCAGCCCCGCTCCTGATCCCGCTGCTCCCGCACTGGCAACAACAGGCGATCAATGATCTGGAACGCTTCCTGCCATTTGCTCCAGTTCAGCGCGGCTTCGCCGTGTCGCACCGCGGTGCTGGGATTGAGCGTCCAGTGGGCGTGTGTGAACAGGGGCGAAGACCGCTTGTACTGCACTGCATTCCTTGACAGTGCGGTGTACCAGTCTTCCGTCTCCTGTCGAAGTTCCGCGAGTTCGGCTTCACAGGATGGGTCGGCACATTGGGGCATGAACGCCTCGGCGGCGTTGCCCTGCATCCGGTCGCCATAGACGGCCACCCGGCTGCAGAAGTTGTAGAGCTGCGCCAATCCGGGGTGGATGCGGAACGAACGCAGAATGTTCGACGCCGCGGTGGACGACGCGACCAGTGCCGGGCCGAGCGTCGCGGCACGCAGCAGGAAGCTGATCCCCTGTTGCCAGTCGGCGGAACCTTCCGTCAGCATTCCCGTCCGAAATTTCGAGAAGTCCTCCTCGAGAGCCCGCGACATCTCACCCTTCGGATAGCACACCTTGGGGCTCAGGGCCAGGGCGTGAATGAGCCACGACGGCGGCACGGCATGTCCAGCACCGCCACGCTCTTCCAGGCAGCGGGTCAGATGGAATGCAAGCCCCGTCCGATTCTCGGCCAGCAGATGCTGGACCAGTTCCGCCTGCAACCGGTTGCGTTCGCTCCCTGAAGCATTCTCGACAGCATGCGCCATCCCGGCCAGCCGCAATGACACCGACGACGGCGAGTTTCGTGGCGGATCGCGCGGGGCTTCGGCAAAGGCGCTGGCGTTGCCCTTGATGACAATCCGCTCGCTGGTCGCCGGCAGCGGCTTTTTCACCGGTGTTTCATCCCATACCGACTGCGAGGCTGAGTCCTCCGGGTCATCAAACACGGATACGTGTGGGACGAGCTGGGACGAGGGCGGCTGTACCGGAAGTTGGGTGGCGGGAGCCGGAACTGGTCGCGCCACGGGGATGGCAGCCAATGCCACGGGAGCCTTCAACATCGCCGGAACGGTCACCACCTTCGCGATGGGAACCGCGGGTTTGATGGCTGCGGCAACGACCGCGATTGGTGTGGGTTGAACAGGAACATGGGCCACGCGGACAACCCGGCCACGGGCGATCGCCGTCGCCAGCGGACGGCCGAAGCATTCGGTCACCTGATCGTTGAGCTGCGTCCAACGGTCGTCGGACAAGTCGTTCGCCTGGTCGACCAGCTCCAGCACGGCACACAGCGGATGTTTGCCGGAACGCAGGTGTTCAACGTCCTGGGGCAGTTCGGCTGCGGGAGCAGATTGCAGCAGGTTGAGCAGGCGGGCGGCCCGGTCCTGACAGGTCAAGAGGACCGGTGCGTTCTCCGCCGCACCGCTGACATGTTGGAGTTGCAGCACGTCCTGAAGCAGGGACCGCAACTGCTGCCGAGAGCGCAGATCGAACTGAGCCACGAGTTCGTCGAGCGTCACTGGATGTGTGGCTTCGCCCATGAGCTGCGAAGCGAGGAACACCGACCGATTGCGAAACTCGGCCATTTCACCGAGCAGTTCCGCGGCGACTGGCGTTCCGCTGGCGGCGAGTTGTTCAGCGCTGGACGCGAACTTGTCAGCCAGCCTGCTCCGCCACGCCTGGAGCAGATCGAGTTCGACCTGCCAGCGTTCAAGCGCCGCGGCCGTGGCGACGTTTGAGGTCGATCGTTCCGGAGAGACAGGGTGTGGCGGCAGCATCGAGACAGCCTCGAGAAGTGGGTGATTTCTTGTCCTGTCGCACGGCCTTCCCAGGCCGTGGATGCATTCAATCGACGTGCCGCGCCAGGTTCACCAGCGGGCAGAGCTTGCCAGTGGGCCAGGATGCCCATCCAACGGTCAATTCCGGCTCAGCACGGCGTGGATGCTTTCACCCTCGACGAGGTCATGCGCCAGTTCCTGTTCAAACGTCAGGGCGGACGAACGGTTGGGGGCAGGAGCTGAAACCTGTGTGGAAGACTGCGACGCGGACATGGGAGCCGGTACTCCGTCAGCGTCCATCTTGCCGTTGAGGGCGGCGATCAGTGCCTCGTAGACCGCCTGTTGGACGACAGGGGAGTTGAACGAGTTGACCACCGAAGCCATGTTCGGCAGGTTGGTGAGCAGGGTGCGATAACGAAGTGCGCTCATTTCGAGTAGCCCTGGTTTGAATCGTTTTGAAAGGTGTGCTGAACGAGACGCAGAAAAAACAACGGTGAGATTGATGTCCATCCAGCAGCGAGCGCCTTCAGGGACAACGCATGAAGTTGTTGGTCAAGCCGGCCGGTCCGGCAAAGTGGTGCGGGCATGGTCATTCTTTGTCCGGTCCCTGGCACTTCAGTTTTCGGCGGGCGATGGCGGTCGCCAGTTCCCTGCCAAACGCCTGTGTGACGATCTCGTGCAGCGCGTCCCAGGTCTGGTCATCCAGGCGGGCGTCGTCTGTCACCAAAGTCAGCACCGCCCGCAGCGGATGATGCTCCTGAAGAACCTCCGCCGTGCATTGCCGCACACACGTACGGTCGTCCTCCTCAAGTTCGCGCCGCAGTTCCCAGGCGAGCTTTCGGGCGGCCTGCAAGGCGGCGACTTCACGGCCTTCGACATGCCGGATGGCTTCGACACGGTCCAGTACGCCAAGCGCCCGCCGCGTCTGCTGACGCGATTGAAAGCACCGTTCCATCTCGAGAACCGAGACGGGCACGGGGCCGTCTGGCTGCAACTGCGCGGCCGCTTCGGCAAACCGCTGTGAAAAGTCGCGGAGTTCCGTGAGCAGGTCGGCCGCTGGAACTTCACTCTGCTCTCGCAGCCGTTTGGCGGTGGCCGACAGGGCTGCGGCGAGCCGCACGCTCCGATCGCGGAGTTCAAGCAGGGGAGGCGGCATCAGATCCAGATCAGACATCGTGGCATCCCAGAAACAGGCTGGCCGTATGTGAAGTGAAGCCTGATGCAAATCCCGTTCACGCTGTTCAGAATTTTTGTCGTTCGCGGCCATGCCGCTCTGAACCGTAATGCCGTTGCCGACTTTGACGGGAAACGCGGCCGACAATTCCGCGCATGCCGATCCTGCCGCGCCAGAAATCGTGAACAGTGTCAACCGGCGCGCGAACGTCCCACGGGATCGCGTCGCCATGGCACAACGAACGTGGCAGAAAGGCAACGGGAAGCATTTTCGATTTTCGATTTTCGATTTTCGATTGGTGGTACCGCCAAAATCGAAAAGTTGCCGAAGGCGATCTCTCTCAGAACAGTTTCGCTTGCGCGATCGGCCCACGTGTCACGGCTGCAATCGAAAATCAAAAATCGAAAATGGCCCTGCCTTGCGAGCGCAGACCAATTCAACATACTCAAGATCGCTTGTTGTCCTGTTTGGCCATTGCCGTATGAGTCCAACCCGGGTGCTGGCGACAAAATTCTTTGAGCTCCAGGCCAATTCGCCGGTCCATCTGGCGGCGAGTCGTTTTTGACCGAACCAATTTCACATCCACGCATAAAGAGAAACTGCAAGGCTCCGGCAATGAATTCCGACCAGGACTCGCTGCACTTTGAAACCCGCTGCATTCATGTGGGGGTCGACAAGGACAGCGCCTTCAACAGTTGCACCACGCCCATCTACCCCACCTCCACGTTTCGCTGGGAGGGGCTGGGGCAGACCAAGGGCTACGACTACACCCGGAGCGGCAACCCAACACGGCGGGCTCTCGAAGAAAACCTCGCCGCCCTGGAAGGCGGGATCGACTGCCGGGCCACTTCGACGGGCATGTCCGCCATCAATGCCGTGCTGCACTTCTTCAAACCCGGCGACCACATCATCGCCGGACATGACATCTACGGCGGCACCTACCGGCTGTTCGACAGCGTGTTTACCGGCATGGGCCTGAAGTTCTCCTTCGTCAACATGGAGAAGCCCGAGAACGTGAAGGCGGCCCTGACTCCCGCCACGAAGTGCATCTGGATTGAAACCCCCAGCAATCCGCTGCTGAACCTGGTCGACATCCAGGCGGTCTGCGCTGTCGCCAAAGCCGCCGGCGTGATGACGATCGCCGACAACACGTTCATGTCCCCGTACTGCCAGCGCCCGTTCGAGTTCGGCGTGGATGTGGTGGTCCATTCCACGACGAAATACCTGAACGGCCATTCCGACGTGGTGGGCGGCGCGGTGATCTCCAAAACCAAGGAGCATGCCGAGCGTGTCGGCTACATCGTCAACGCCCTGGGTCTGGCCTGCTCCCCCTTCGACGCGTGGCTCGTCCTCCGCGGCGTCAAGACGCTGGGGCCGCGGATGGAAGCCCACCAACGGGGAGCGATGGCGGTCGCCCAATTCCTCGCCAGGCATCCGCAGGTGTTGAAGGTGTATTACCCCGGCCTGCCCGACCATCCGCACCACGAACTGGCCAAGCGGCAGATGACCGGCTTCGGAGGAATGCTCAGCTTCGACGTCAAGGGTGGCCGGGAAGTGGCGGGCAAGGTGATGACGACCAGCAAACTGTTCGCCATGGCCGAGTCCCTGGGCGGCGTGGAGTCGCTGATTGAGCACCCCGACACGATGAGCCACCTGTCGATGACGCCCGAGGCCCGGAAGGCAGCGGGAATCACCGAAAACACGCTGCGTGTCTCGGTGGGGATCGAGCATCCCGATGACCTGATTGCCGACCTGGGCAAGGCACTGAAAGCGGCCGCGTCCTAATCGACGAGCCGTTTGGACCGCGCGTCATTCAGTTTTTGAAGGCGTGCGGCGTTCTAAAACCCCACCGAGTTTATCTCGGTGGTTTCGGGCCTTCGTACTACGAGCGTGTGGATTGCCCCGTCCTGCAAAAGTCCGACATGGCATGAACCGCGGCGCTCTCGACTTACGCAAATTGAGCCCTGTGGCATAAGATAAACCTGACGTGTCCAACATAAGTCCATTCGAAGGTTTAAACGCAATTTCAGATTTCAAATTTCACAGTAAAATACCTTTTCGCCACATCACGCCTTCCGGGCGAGAGTGATGTACTTCGTTGCGGAGACGTGGCCGATGGTTCGATGTGGTCGCACAGACGGTGAAATTTGAAATTTGAGATTTGAAATCAACCTCCCCCATCGTCCGGTTTGCTGAGAATTCGGAGTCTTTCGATGCCGCTGTTTGAATTTCGCTGCCCAGGCTGCCACAACGATTTTGAGCTGCTCGTCCGTGCCCAGGACGTTCCCGCCTGCCCCTCATGCGGGACCGATCGCGTCGAGAAGTTGCTGAGTGCCGCGGCGGTGCCAAACATGAATTCGCTGGGCTCGCTGCCGATTGCGTCGGATTGTGCCACGCAGTCGGGTCCGCCATGCCGACCGAACTGCTGCCGGCTGTGACGAATCCGGCGGCCATCACCATTGAGAAGTGTCCCACCGCATTGGTGGTGCCGGCGCTGGAGCTACTGTATCAAGACTTCGATTTCGACCAGCGGCAGGCGCGCGTGCAGGAACTGCTGAGCCGCGCCTTGGCAGGCCGGCTCAGTTTTGAAAACCTGATGATCGCACAATGGGGCGACCGCCAGAATCCGCAGCTTTGCGGCGTCGTGTTCGCCGCCATCCAGCCCGGACAAATCGCCCTGCTGGAACAGCCGGCGGCCGATTCTCAACACGGTCCCACAGGTCCGCAGCGCGAAGCGTTGCTGGACCAGTTGCTGCAGGCTCTCGCCTTGCGGCTCGACCGGCAGGGGATCTTGTTCGCCCAGGCGCTGCGGCATCCAGTGGAGGTTGCCGTCGGCCAGCGGCTGGACCGCAACGGCTTTCACAGCCAGGGCGACATGCTCTGGTTGAGCCGGACCCTGCACGACCTGCCACGGGATCTACCCGCCCAGACCTCATCGGCGGCAAACGCAGCACAACCGTTGCAGTTGGTTCGATACTTGCCGATTCTTCATGATCGGTTTGCCGCGCTGGTCGAAGAGACCTATCAAGGATCGCTGGATTGTCCGCAGTTGGCGGCGGTGCGGACGGGCCATCAGGCACTTCAGGCCCATCAGGCGGTCGGCACCGGCGAACCCCATCTGTGGCGGTTGTACGCCCTCGGCGGACGGGACGTTGCCGTGCTTCTCCTGGCAGCCCAACCGGACCCATTGATTTGGGAAATCGTGTACGTCGGGGTCACGCCGACGGCGCGTGGCCAGGGCGTCGCCCGGCGGGCGATTTTCGCGGCTTTGCTGGAAGCCAGAGCGGCGGGCCGTGAACAGGTCGACCTGGCCACGCTCGATGCAAATGTCTACGCAAACGAGATTTATCGCTCGCTGGGCTTTAAGGAGACAAATCGACTGACGGTGCATTTGCGGCTCCGACCGTCTATGAAGATTCCGTGAATCGACAGGTTTTGCACAGGGAGTTTTTGGGTCGTTTCGCCTTTCCTCGGGGATTCCAGCAGATCGGTTTGGAGCCTTCAACAAATTCACATTTCGGTTTGACACTGGCGCGCCGCCGGATAGGATCTGTCTCACTGAAGCATGATTCCGAGCAGTATTCAGTTCCCTTCGTGAACGCGGTTGGTGCCCGCTCATGAAGGCTTCCCAGTCGACAAGTTGCACACGTTCCCGTCTTGGGCTGTTCCCCGGAAGGGCCTGCGGAGCATTCGTGCGCTGTCATCCCATTCAGTTGCGCCGGTCTACCCGTGCGCCGAGTCCTCCGCGCGTCCTGTGCCGATCGTCTATTGGCCTGGGTGCAGCGGCGGGGTTGGCACGCGATGGAGCGGCGCGTCGATGGACGGCAGCAGGGCTATAAGACCAGCCCGCGATGCAGACGAGCGGAGGCGTGTGCGCGGAGGGTGGCAAGATGCAACCCGAAGGCACGTTCATGGTGTCAGCGAAGGAACTGTCCCCCACGGACGCTGTGCGGGGGCAACTGGTGCAGAGTCTTGGCAGCCAGGTTTATCAACAATGGTTTCACGACCGCACACATTGGGAGTTGCACGATGCCGAGTTGACCGTCTGGGTACAGAATGCCTTCCTGCAGCGCTGGTTGAAGAAGCAGTTCCGCGCCCCGTTGGCCGCCGCTGCCGAAGTGGTGCTCGGCAATCCGGTCACCGTTCGTTTTGAAGTCGCGGCCGCTGGCGAGGCGGCCCCAGTGTCCGGCATTGCGCCGAGCCACGAGGTCAGCCAAGTGGCGGGGATCCCTTTCTCAGGGTCATCCCCCGCTCCTGCCCTGCGTTGCCCTCTCGTGCCCTCACTGGCCCGTATCCAGGCACCGCCCTCGAACGGGGCTGGCATCAACTCGGCGGTGGTGCGCCCCGTGGTCGACCCGGTCTTGGCCGCGACCGTCGCCTTTCCCGCAGAAGGTGCGGCGATGCTGGAAGTGGCAGCCGCAGTTGTCACTCCGGTTGCACCCGTGGCTTCAGCAACCCCAGCGGGCACACGGACCGAACCGGTGCGTCTGGAAGCTCCCGACTACACCCCCTCGGGCCGCCGAAGGTTTGCCGACCTCTCCGAATTCGTGGTCGGCTCATGCAATGAAATGGCGATGTCCGCGGCCCAGCGTGTCTGTCAGCGGTTGGGTGCCCAGGACGGCGCGCTGTTCATCTGCGGTCCGGTGGGGACCGGCAAGACGCACCTGTTGGAAGGCCTCTATCGGCAAATCCGTCGGCAGCAGCCGGCCATTCAGGTGCTGTATCTGACCGCCGAGAACTTCACGAACTACTTCACCGAAGCCCTGCGGAACCACACGCTGCCAGCCTTCCGCCAGAAGTTTCGCAACGTCGGCGTCCTGATCGTGGACGATGTCGATTTTCTGGAAGGCAAGCGAGTCGTTCAAGAAGAATTCTTGCACACCTACAAGCAGCTCACGTCACTGGGACGACAGGTGATCGTCGCCAGCGATCGCCACCCGCGGCTCATCTCCAAACTCTCAGAGGAACTGATCACGCGCTTTCTCTCCGGCGTCGTTTGCCGATTGGAAGCACCTGATGCGGTGACACGGGAGGCGATCGCCCTGCGAAAAGCTGGCAAGATGAACCTGGAGTGTACTCCCGAAGCTCTCAAATACGTGGCTCAGCGGTTCACCCGCAATGTCCGGGAACTGGAGGGGGCGCTCAACTGTCTGCAGACCTGGCAGTCCATGACCAGCAAGCGTGTGGGAATTACCGCAGCGCGGCAGGTGTTGGGTGACTTGGAACGCGACTGCACGAAAGTGATCCGCCTGCCCGATGTGGAGCGGGTCGTCTGTTCGACCTTTGGAATTGAACCGGCAGACCTGCGGTCGTCGCGGCGGACAAAGTCGCTGACCCAGCCACGGATGCTGGCGATGTACCTCGCCAGAAAACTGACCGCGGCCGCCTACGCGGAGATTGGTGAGTTTTTTGGCGGCCGCAACCACAGCACCGTGATCTCCGCCGAACGCAAGATCGACGAGTGGCTGCAGGGCGCAGAGCCGATCCGCGTTTCGGCACAACAGCTCTCCATGGGCGAGCTGCTGGCCTCGCTCGAACAGCAGCTTCAGGCAGGATGACACGCCCGTTTCGGCCGCAACCATTTGTTCTTCCCGAAATCGCCGCTACACTGAGACGGTTGATTTTCGGCCGGTCTTCCGTGGCTTGCCGGTGCCACTTGAACTGATCCCAGAAAGTGTGAATTGTGTCGTCAACAGCGGTGATCGGCCTGCAATGGGGAGACGAGGCCAAAGGGAAAATCGTTGACATCTTGACCGAGCAGCACGACATCGTCGTCCGCTACCAGGGTGGCAACAATGCCGGCCATACCGTCGTCTGCCAGGGTCAGACCTACAAGCTCTCGCTGCTGCCTGTTGGCGTCCTCAACCCCCGCGTCACTTCGGTCATCGGCCCGGGTGTGGTGGTGAACCCCAAGGCGCTCGAATCTGAAATTTCGATGCTAGCCGGTCGCGGCGTCAATGTCGGCCAGAACCTGCTGATCAGCGACCGCGCGCACGTGATTTTTCCGTATCACATCGCTGAAGAAGCGGCGTTCGAACGATCCCGCGGCAACGAGGCGATCGGCACAACGGGCCGCGGCATTGGCACCTGCTATCGCGACAAAATCGGCCGCATCCATGCCATGCGCGTGGGCGATCTGCTCCGCCCGGTCTCCTTCAAGTCGCGCCTGAAGGATGTGGTCGATTACAAGAACACCATCCTCAAGGCGCTGACACCGGGATTCGAAGCGCTTGATGCGGAGGCGATCGCCACTGAATATCTGGCGCATGCCGAACGCTTCAAACCCCACGTGACCGACACCACCAGCTTCCTGCACAAGGCCCTGGCCAACGGCAAGCGGCTGATTTTTGAAGGTGCGCAGGGTAGCCTGCTGGACATCGATCACGGCTCGTTCCCCTATGTCACCTCCTCCAACAGTTCCGGCAGCGGTCTGCACAATGGCAGCGGCGTGCCAGAGCGGCATCTCACCAAAATCATCGGTGTGGTCAAGGCTTACACCACCCGCGTTGGCGGCGGCCCGTTCCCCACGGAGCTGGACAACCCCACCGGCGAACACATCCGCAAGATTGGTCGCGAGTACGGAACGGTGACCGGCCGCCCGCGGCGCTGTGGCTGGTTTGACGGCGTGGCTTCCAGCTACGGCGGACGGGTCAGCGGTGTGACCTGTGTGGCGATCATGCTGCTCGACGTGTTGAGCGAGCTGGACGAAATCGGCATCTGCACGCACTACGAAATCAACGGCGAGCGAACCGCTGATTTCCCGAGCCACGTCGAGGATCTGGCCGCGGCAAAACCGGTGTACCGCATGCTGCCCGGCTGGAAGCAGGACATCTCCGGCGTCAAGAAGCTGGCCGATTTCCCCGCCCGCGCCCGCGCCTACATCGACACCATCGCCGACCTGATGGGCGTCCCCGTCACCCTCTTGTCGGTGGGTCCCGATCGGGAACAGACGGTGATGCTGTAGGGATGACGCCCCTCGCGGGTGACAACGCCCATGGCAGGCCCTAGGAATCTCAAATTTCAGATTTCAAATTTCACGGTAAAATGTCGTTCCTGTGAGATGTCCTCCCGTGGTGCTTGAGGTCTTCCCTAATGCCACGAAAGAATTTGACAGAAAAATTCTTGACAAAAACATGCTGCTGCTCCAGCTCGCGCTGAGATACGGATCTTTTTGTCAGTAAATTTTTGTGTCAAATCTGGCGCGTTAGAGCAATCCTGATCTGCGCAAGAATCGCAGGCGCAGATCAGAAGATCCCGAGCCTACATACTGTGAAATTTGAAATCTGAAATTTGAAATTGTTTCAGCCATAATCCGGAGGCCGCTGATTTGGCCTCCGGTTCAATGTCCCAACGCCTAGAGCTGCCGTAGCACCAAGTCGCCCATCGCCCGCGTGGCGATGCTTGGTTTTCCCGCGGCGATGTCGGCGGTGCGGGCACCTTGTTGCAGCACCGTTTCCACGGCGGTTTCGATCGTCGTGGCTTCCTGTTCCAGCTTGAGCGAGTGCCGCAGCAACATGGCCGCCGCCAGAATCGTGGCGAGCGGATTGGCGATCCCCTTGCCGGCGATGTCCGGTGCCGAGCCGTGAATCGGCTCGTACAGGCCTGGACCCGGTTCACCGAGCGAGGCCGAAGGCAACAGGCCCATCGAACCTGTCAGCATCGAGCCTTCGTCGGTCAGGATGTCGCCGAACAGGTTCTCGGTGACGACCACATCGAAATCGCGTGGCCGCGACAACAGATGCATCGCCATCGCGTCGACCAGCACCGTGTCGTACTTGATGTCGGGGAATTCTTCCTTCATGACGCGGGCGGTCACGCTCCGCCACAACCGTGAGACTTCGAGCACGTTGGCCTTGTCGACCATCGTCAGTTTGCCGCGGCGTCCACGGGCGGCGGTGGCCGCCAGCCGAACAATGCGCTCAATTTCGCCAGTGCTGTAGATCATCACACTCCACGCCTCTTCCCCGCTGGGATGGGGCTTGCGGCCGGACTCACCAAAGTAGACGCCGCCGGTCAACTCGCGGAAGAAGAGAATGTCCGTGCCTTCCAGAATCTCCCTCTTCAGCGGGGATGCGTCCAGCAGGTGCGCTGACGGCTTGATCGGCCGGAGGTTGGCAAACAGGCCCAGTTCCTTGCGGATCTTGAGCAACCCGACTTCCGGCCGCGTCTTGGCCGCTGGGTCATCCCATTTCGGTCCGCCCACCGCTCCCAGCAGCACCGCGTCCGCCTTGCGGCAGGCCGCGAGAGTTTCATCCGGCAGCGGGTTGCCGTGGGTGTCGATGGCGTTGCCGCCCATCGGGCAGGAGGTGAAGGCAAACTTGTGACCGAATTTCGCAGCCACGGCTTCGAGCACCCGCACGGCTTCCGCCACGACTTCCGGACCGATCCCATCGCCCGGCAGCAACACAATCTTCGCATCCATCGGAACGCATCCCTTAAATAGCCTGGCAGGAATAGAGAGCCCTGCCTGTTGTCACATGATCTGCAGCCTCGAATTTGCCGCCCATCATCATGGATCGGCGTGGTCCTCGCAACCACCAAAGTCCGTTTCAAGATGTCAAAACAGTTCGTATTCTTCCCTCATCGCCGTTCACAGCCTTCCGCGCGTCATTCTGGTCCGAGCCACCATGCCCATTGCTGAAATCATCTCCATTGGCACCGAGCTGACCACGGGGGCCAAGCTCGACACCAACAGCCAGTGGCTCAGCCTCGAACTGTCGGCGATCGGCATTCCCGTGCAGTATCACGTCACGGTGGCCGACGATCTGGAGGCCAACCTGGCGGTGGTCAAACTGGCGGTCGAACGATCGGACCTCGTATTGATCACTGGCGGACTTGGCCCAACCCTGGATGATCTCACGCGCGACGTCCTGGCTGCCGTCGCGGGAAAGCCGCTGGAGCTCGATGCCGCTTCGCTGGAGATCATCAAGGGGATGTTCGCCCGCCGCAACCGCCCCATGCCCGAACGCAACGCCGTGCAGGCGATGTTTCCCGAGGGCAGCACGATTCTCGCGAACCCGCGTGGCACAGCCCCAGGCATCTTCATGGAGATTGCCCGTGCGGGTGGCATCTCTCGCGTGGCGGCCATGCCGGGCGTTCCGAGTGAAATGAAGCCGATGTTTCACGACGAAGTCCTGCCGCGGATTGCCGGCCTGGCCGGCGGCCGCACAATTCGCCACCGGCGGATCCACACGTTCGGGCTGGGCGAATCGGCGATGGAGGAGTTGCTGGGCGATGTCACCGCCCGCAACCGGGATCCCGAAGTGGGGATCACCGCCCATGAGGCCACGATCACCCTGCGAATCGTGGCCGCCGGGCAGAACATCGCCGAATGCGAACAAAAGATCGAGGACACCACGGCGCTGATCACGCAGCGGGCGACGGCCTACATTTTCGGCACAGAGGAAGAGGACCTGCAGGATGTGGTCGTGGCCCGCATGCTGGCCGCGGGGCTGCGGTTGTCGGTCGTCGAATCTGCGACCGGCGGACTATTGGCGCAGCGCCTCCTGGCTGTGCCGGGCGGTGCCGACTGTGTTGGGGGCGTGCTGGTTTTGCCGAGTGAGGCGGCGCAGTGCCTCGTGTTGGATATTCCCCCGTCGTCGATGCCTGGCACCGCCTCTGCCGATGCCGCCCGCCAGTTGGCGATCGCCTGCCGCGAACGGTTCGACAGCGACTTTGCCCTCGCTGTCACCGACCTCGGGTTTCCCCACGCGGGCGATGCCGACCTCGGTCCTCCGATCGCTTTCGTCGGCGTGGCCGACCGCAACGACCGGGTCTGGAAGGTCGAGGTCAACCTCTCCGGCGACCCTGCCATCCAGCGGAGCCGCCTGGCCAAGACCGCCTTGAACACAGTGCGATTGGCGCTGGCGGAGGTGGCGACAGGCGTCTCGCCGGATTTGACAAAAGCGTGAATTCACTTGCGCATGATCGCCAACTCTGGCGGTTCCGGCAGCCACAGGCTCAGCAGGGAGGGTGCGAGCACTTTTCCCTGGGTGTCGGTCCGCAGCGAGCGGCTGGCTCCGCCGGCCAGGATGTCATACAGCACGAAATTCATCGCCTGAATTCCGGGAAGCAGAAAACGGTCGACGCCCCGCGGCCTCCAGGCGGCGAAATGTTGAGCCACCATCTCGGCGGTCAGGGCTGACTGCAGATACTCGTACCCGGCCGCGGTGAAGGCGATGACACCGATGTTGGCATGATTTCCCTTGTCACCCGAGCGGGCATGGGCCACTTCGCCGAGACGGATCCAGCCGTTCATGCGTGGACACTCCCATCTGCCGAACTTTTGAGCCACTCGCTGGCCGTGTGGACTTCGACCGTGGGCTGCACATGTTGTCGGGAAATCGTCGTCGGCCAATAAGCAAAGACGGGATAAGGGCTGGGACGCGGACCTGTATAGCCAGTGACACCCGGAGTGCCAGCCCCAGCCAGTGGCGCGAACTCGCGCAGAAATCTCTCGAGCTTCGCCTTTGAGGGGTCGTGTGCCGACACGCGCAGCACAACCTCGGTCACCGTCGAAGCGGAGCCACCGAGTTGGGCGGGTTGTCCCGGAGGCACATGCCAGGCGTCGGGGACGACCATGCCGCTCCCCAGGCATTCAATTTTTGTTCGCGCGAGTTCGATCCCAGCTTGTCTCAACCGCGACAGGATCAAATCTCCGCAGGTCCTGGCCCGAACCGTTGCGTCCGGACCGTACACCACCAGCGTCCCGGCGGCCATGTAGCCATCACGGTAGGCCATCGAAACTTTGAGCTGCGGCGGTGCCGGGTTGCCCCTCGCATGCTGCACCAGCACGCGGTCGGGACCGGTTTCCGTCAGCGAGACTTGAGAAAAATCCGCGTCGACATCCGGCGTCAAGTAATGGGCCGGGTCACGAATCTCGTAGACCAACTGTTCCGACACCGTGTCAAAAGTGACCGCTCCGCCCGTACCGGTTGGCTTCGTCAGCGTGAACCGGCCATCCGCGCTCATCTCCACCAGTGGATACCCCAGGTTGTCCAGTGACAATGCACTCGACCACCCCGAATACATCCCCCCCGTGGCTTGCGCTCCACATTCGATCAGGTGGCCGGCGACCGAAGCCGCCGCCAGCCGCTGCCAGTCGTTCCAAGTCCAGCCAAACTCGTGCACGGCAGGCCCCACCGTCAGTGACGCATCCGCCACCCGCCCGGTAACGACAACTCTTGCACCCCGCTGCAGTGCCTCCACAATCCCCGTGGCTCCCAGATACGCATTCGCACTGGCCAACCGCCCCAGAATCTCCGCTGTCATTGGCTCGCCGGTGTCGAAATTCTCCAGTGTCTCTCCCGCCGCCTGCAGATCCCGCAACCGCGGCAACAGGTCATCTCCCGCAACAGCGGCAATGGGGACCGCTCCCAACCCCGCCGCCTCCAGCACCTTGGCCACGGCCCGGACGCAGGCAGTTGGGTTCATGCCCCCGCCATTGGTGACAATCTTCAATTCAGCCTGGGACTTCAGCGCCGGGATCAGGCTTTCCACAACGGTTGGAACATCACCGACAAACCCCGCCTCTAGATCGCGCGAGCGCAAGTGGGCGAGAATTGACAGTGTCAGCTCCGCCAGATACTCCAGCGTGAGGTAGTCAAGCCGCCCCACCTCCGCCAGCCGCCGCGGCGCATCCAGATTGTCCCCCCAGTACCCGGCACCATTGCCGATCCGCAGAATTTCAGGCGATCGCTTCACGGAAATGGTGCTCATCGGAATGAACGGATCACGACCGTATCGATGACGGTTGGCTCACGATTCATTGTAGCGATTCATTGGTCGTCGTGACGGATGACAACCGGGATTGCACCAATCGATTTCAGACAGACATCCATCCACTTTCATCACACCATGCGACGTGTCTCAGTCTCTCTTATCGGCAGGACGCTGCTGCTTGTCGAAGCCTGTGGGCAGCAGATTGTGTGGACGGAGCTATCCCATGAAGGAATAGCCACGAAAGGCATGGCGCGGGCTTCGCCCTAAACCCAACACCCCTGAGTGGTGAATCGTCAGCCCCAAGGGCCTTTCAGGGCTGGGGTTTCATTCGGAACCGCAACCCAGGGCAGAGCACAGCGGCCAATGCCGCGGAGGCACCTAGCCGCTCGGATTTACGGTGCGACCCGGCGGCTTTGGCGCGCGGGCAGGCCGGCCCCGCCTTGCAGCGACGAGCGCTCGACGCGTTCGTGGATGTAGGGCCGCAGGAAAGGGGGCAGGTCACTGCGGTTGCCGCGGCGATAGTCGGCCCAGACGGCTTGAGCCACGGCTTCGACGGCGAGCTGCTTTTTCTGTGTCAAATACTCAAACAGCAGCTCGGCCAGTCGTTTGAGGGCGATGGCGTGCGTCTGGTTGGAGACGGCATGCAGCCAGTCGCTGAAGGCGAGAAACTCGTGAAACGGCGACTGCCTGGGGCTGCTGTCAGGGCTTTTGCCGCCCCACAGCAACGGCGTCGATTCAAGAAAGTTTCCGCTGTTGGCGACGAGATCCCAGTAGCGGGCAAAGCGCCGCAGGCGGTGCAGCGTGTGGAAGTCGAGCTGCTTGGTCTGCAGGATCTCATACGGTGGCGCGGGGCTGTAGACCATGCCCCATTCGGCATCGTGACGGACGATGGGAGTGCCCCGCAGCCGCTTGAGAATGCCGACTTGAATCTCCTGGGGGTTGAGCCGGACAAGCCGGTCGAAGCCTTCGCCAAACGAATCCAGGTCTTCGCCCGGCAGCCCCACAATCAGGTCGGCATGCACATGGACGCCGGTCTCGGCATGCAGCCAGTTGAGGTTTTGTTCGACGAGAGCCGCGTCTTGTCGGCGGCTGATTCGCGCGGCGATCTCCTCGTTGAAAGTTTGAATGCCCACTTCGAATTGCAGCGCCCCGGCGGGAAACTTGCGGATCAGGTCGCGCAGGGAATCTGGCAGCCGGTCGGGGATCATCTCGAAGTGCAGGAAGAGCCCCGGCTCGTAGCGGTCGAGAAAGAACTGCAGGATCGCGCGGCTCACGCGCATGTTGAGATTGAACGTGCGGTCCACAAATTTGAACTGCCGCACCCCGCGCTGGAACAGTCCGTCCATCGCCTCCAAAAACGTCTCCAGGGCGGCCTGCCGGACGGGAATGTCGAGGGCAGACAGACAGAACTCGCACTCATAGGGGCAGCCCCGCGAAGCTTCGACATAGATCACGCGGTGGGCGATGTCGTTGGAATCATAGAGATGATACGGCAGCTTCAACTCGGCGAATTGCGGGAGCCGGGCCGGAATGATTTTCTCGGTTGGCGGTTCGCCACGCAGGATGGCAGAACAGACTTCGGGCAGGGTCAGGTCCGCCTCGCCGCAGATGACATAGTCGGCATCCCGAACCACGGAGACCTGTTCGGTTTCGTAGCTCACTTCCGGACCGCCGAGAATCACGACGATGTCCGGCCGCACCCGCTTCAAATCCGCCACCAGCCGCGTCACCTGGTCGATGTTCCAGATGTAGACCCCGACGCCGATGATTTTCGGATTGCAGGCGAGCAAGATCTCCAGCATGTCCACGGGACGCTGGCTGATCTCAAACTCCACGATCTCGGCCTGCGCCAGCAACTCCCCGAAGTTGGCCAGCAGATACCGCAGGCCGAATGAGGCGTGGGCATAGCGGGCGTTGAGGGTCGTCAGAACGATGCTGGCCATTGTGTTTTCAGACATCCAGGCCGCGTTCCAGGCGCATCCGCTTCACTTCGGCCAGAACCTGGTTGACGAGCGTGGCATTCTCGGACAGCGCCGCATACTCACCCAGATTCACCAGCAAATTCGCGCTCAGCATGGTGAGAGCCACGAGCTGATGGACGCCGGCCGCCGTGAGGCCGCCCCATCCCTGGAAGCGAATTGTCGATCCGGGATCGGCCGCGCCGCCAAACCCGCCTGTGACGATCAGCAGCAGAATCGCCAGCACGAGCCACGGCAGCAATCTCCACTTGAGTGACTTGTTCTTGTCGTACCAGGCGGGACCGAGGCGGTAGGCCGCACAGGTCTCTTCCAACCACCGGCCGGTGCCCATGAAGTACGTTAAAACGACGGAATGCACCATGATCCCGAAGATCAGCCCCCCCAGCCCGGAGAAGATATGCACCGTGACATTGCCGACCTCCTTCGCGGTCGAAGGATCACCGATTTGAAAACCGAGCCACAGTGTGACTCCGAGAAAGAGGTTGCTGAGAGTCGACAGGGTCAAAAAGATGCGTGTCACTGCAGCCGCCGGGGATGGTGGAAAATTGGCCGTCGATGTGTGGCTTATCGCTCACACCGCAGCCCAAAAGGCTTTCCCATTTTTGCAAGTCGAATTTCGACTGGGAAGCAACGGTGATTTTCGATTTTCGAAGACAATGTTGTCCGGTCATAGATCGAACAACTTCAATTGTTTCTGGGATGTGACCACGCAACTTGTGTGTTCTCATCGGAAAGCAGCGTTGGCGAAAACGCACGCATCAAACTCAAACGCCCATACCTGCAAATCAAGACTTGGCGACGCACCCGGCTGAGTGCGACTGGGGACATTATCGCCCCGTGGCGATCTGCAGGATTTCCTCGCGCAGGGCAGCGTTGACGGAAATTCCATTGCCCGTGTAAATGCTCGCCTGCCCCTGCCAATCCATGAACGAGCCACCTGCCTCCTGGATGATGGCAACCAGCGCGGCGGCGTCCCACGGATTCATCAGCGGATCAACCATGGCTTCCGCCCTGCCGACCGCGACGAGGTAGTGGCCGTAGCAGTCGCCCCAGCCACGGGTCAGGCCGGCGCGGCGAGTCAGTTCGGCAAAAGCGTCAGCCCGGCCGATCCGCTGAAAGCCAGACACCGTGGTGAAGCAGATCAGCGCTTTGCCGATGTCACCTTCCGTCGAAACCCTTGCCCGCTGTGGCTCGGCGGTTCCCTTGCGCCACCAGGCACCGAGTCCTTCCGCTCCCCACGCCGTCTCGCTCAGACCGGGGAAATGACACACCCCGGCGACAGGCCGTGGCGGGCCGGCCGGGTCAATGTACTCAACGCCGATTAGCGTCCCAAACAGCGGGACGCCGTGGATGAAGGATTTGGTGCCATCCACCGGGTCAAGAATCCAGCGGAAGCCCGAGGTGCCACTGGTTTCGCCATACTCTTCACCGAGTACGCCGTCCGCGGGGAAATCCCGGGCGATCAGTTCGCGAATTTTGAGTTCCGCTTCACGGTCGGCCACGGTCACCGGGGAACTGTCGGCCTTGCGTTCCACCGCCAGCGCGCTGGACTGGTAGTAGTGCAGAATGATCTTTTCGGCCGCTCCCGCTGCCTCCAGAGCCAGATCGAGTCTTGGACGCAGTTCAGATGCCAGCGACATGTGGGAAGTGACCCAATGACCAATGAAGAAATGACCAATGATCGTGGAAAGCACGGACGCTGTGTTCAACGTCACCCACTGGTCATTGTGACATTGGTTGGGGCCTGCGCGGCCGCTCAGTTCTTGCTGAAGTTCAATCGGCGGAGAGCA
The DNA here is from genome assembly GCA_021732845.1 of Planctomycetaceae bacterium. Lineage (GTDB taxonomy): Bacteria > Planctomycetota > Planctomycetia > Planctomycetales > Planctomycetaceae > JAKFUF01. The sequence continues at coordinate 55,777 of JAKFUF010000047.1, forward strand.
TCGCGGCCCAGGGGATCCTTGGCATAGCGTGCGAAGCAGCCCGGACACAAGTCGTAGCGAAACGCCTTGGCGCTGCAGTCATCAGGATCCTGCAGGCTGCCCGGAATGGCAGAGTTGCCCGACTCTTCCGCATGCTGCAAGGCTTCAGCCACCTGCTGCAAATTGTCTTCCGCGAGATCGTCTTCCGAGATCTGCTCGGGGTTGAACGTGGGAACAATTTCGAGTCGCACTTCAAACCGGCGGTCGTCCAACGGCTGTCCGCAGAGATCGCACGAAAAATGGATCATTGTGGCTTATCCTTGCAGTTCTGAGGTCCATCCTGGACGGGAATCATCGTTGGATTCGATTGTAAACAGAAAATGAAACGTGAGGAAAGCCCGCCGGTCCGACAATGGCCGTGCCAGACGGCACCTCCTCCATCCGTGCAAATTCGAAGAACTCCGTGCCGACCATCGAGCGATGGTGTTTCATAAGAATGGCTCGTGTTGAAACCGCCAACTGCGATCCAGTGACGCAGTTGGCGGCAAATGCTCTCTGGGCGGAATTCTTTGGTCATTGATTCAACCTCTCGTTTTGGTTATTCGTAAACCAAAGCCGGTTCTTGAATTGAGCAGCACCCAGGCAGCATCAAGGCAGGAACCGCAGCATTTTGCTCCACATTTGAATTTGGTGAAACCATGCCGTTCCATTTGACACTTAAAATGGCGTGGCTGCTGTCGCAAATATTATCTTGAGTCTTCGGCAACCGGTCCACACCGATCCCCTGTGGAGTCCCAGGTATGCGAGATCTCCCGTTCGATTCGCGGCTGGAAGCCGTCGTTCATTCCATCCTGCTGGTGGAAGACGACCCTCAGACCGCCGCTGAAGTCAAGCTGTATCTCGAGCGACAGGGCTTCAATGTCGTCGTCGCCAAAGACGGTGGGCAGGCTCAGTCCAGTTTCGTCATGCGGAAGCCGGATTTCGTCATTCTCGACGTCATCCTGCCCGGGGAGAGTGGCTTCGAAGTCTGCGAGCGGCTGAAAGTCACCGACCCCCGCGTTCCGGTCATGCTGCTGACAGCGATCGACATGGATGACGCCCGGGCTCTGGCACGCCGCGTCGGGGCCGATGTCTATCTCACCAAGCCGTTCAATCCTGGAACACTGGTGGACACCATCCTGGAAGCCGCGGAAACCGTTTGGCGGAAGTACCGTGAAGAAGCCACGACGAAGGAGCTGCCGGTTCGGTTCGCCTGTCCCTGCGGAAAACGGTTCAAGGTGAATCCGACCCACCGCGGCAAGGCCCTCACCTGCCCGAGTTGCGGCGAATCGGTCCTCGTTCCCCGCCATGCCTGACGGATCGTTCTAACGCCTGCCCCTTCAAAGCGAGCCGATCCCATGTCCGCGCTGATCGTTCTGTCCGGCAAGCACAAAGGCAAGAAAATCAGCCTGCCTGCTTCGGAGGTGATTATTGGCCGAGGCGAAGACTGCTTCATCCGCCTCGCCTCGGAGGAAGTCAGCCGCCACCACTGCTCGCTGATCCTCACCTCGCGCGGCCTGCGGGCTCGCGACTTGAAAAGCCAGAACGGCACGCTGGTCAACACCGTGAAAATGGTCGGCGACACGCTCCTACAACCAGGCGACACGCTGCAGATCGGCCCGATTCAATTTCAGATTGCCGGTCCCCGGCCTAAACTGCAGCCGGACTTGGACGAAGACATTGCGGGCTGGCTCACCGATGGCGATACCGACGCTGAGATTCCGATCGCTGTCCACGACACCACGATCGTGAAAGCCTCGCAGGTCCATGCTGCGCCGCCGGCCAAAGCAGAGCATCCTGCGCCTGGACACAGCACCGAGCCGAAAAAATTCGCCACGATTGCCGAAGAGGCGCAGGACATCATCCGCCGGCATCTGGAAAAGCATCCGCCGAAGTGATTTTTCCGCAGTGTCGCGGCACTCATCCGGTCATGAGCGTTCGTCTCTCGGGAGTGAATCGTGCGGCGAACTCGCCTGCCATCCATGAAATGGCTGCTCGGCGGTCTCGGCTTGACCATGCTGGCATGGTTCGGTGTTGTGGTTTGGGTACCGTACCTGCAGACGCAGCAGTTTGTTGAGGATGTCGCACGCCAGTACGGTACGGTGAAAGTCGAATCGTCGCTCCCGAAATGGCTGCACACTTACACAACGCCCTGGGGCAGGGCCAAAGACTTGCGGCTGTTCAAAACACGCGTCACCGAGGTGTCGCTGTCGGACTGCATCATTGACGACACGTGGCTCGCGCGGTTGAGACAGTTCAGTTCGCTGGGAAGGCTGCATTTGAGCCACACCAATATTGGCAACGATGGGCTGAGGCACCTTGCGGGACTTCGGCAACTGGAGTGGCTCGACCTCCGGCAGACACATGTGACCGATGCCGGGCTCATACACCTCAGTCAATCGGCCGAACTCACGACGCTGCGATTGGACGACACTGCAGTGACCGGAACGGGACTGCGGTGGCTGAACCCGTCGCTTAAGTATCTGAGCGCCAACGGAACGCGTTTCAACGACACCGGAATGGCAGAGTTTTGCCGGTTTCCCTCCTTGTTGATTTTGCTTTTGAACGGAACCGCCGTCACCGACGCAGGCGTCGCCCAACTTCGAGGTTGCCCGGATCTGCGTTTCTTGACACTGGAAAGAACTTCGATCACGGAGGGCTGCATCGCCGACATTCAACGATTGATCGACTTGGAGTCTCTGTCGCTGGCAGACACCCCGGTGACGGATGCCGGGATCGCCGATCTGGCGGGGCTGTCCCGTTTGAGAAGACTGCGTCTTGCAGGCACGCGGGTAACCGGTTGGGGACTCGAGAGCTTCACGAGACTGACATCCCTCGATCTGTCACGGGCGCCTGTTAATGACGCCAGCCTGCGCAAATTTCCTTCTCGGTTGGCAGACATTGGATTGGACCAGACGCTCATCACCGACGATGGAGTTTGGTATCTGGTGGCAAGGCACAGCCGCCATTGCACCCGTCTGTCACTGCAGTCGACAAAGGTCACCGACCGTGGATTGAAATATCTGAGCGTCTCCTCGCATGTCTACGGGTGCCAAATCTTTTTGCACGGAACTTCCTGCACCACACCCGGAATTGCAGCATTTGAGCAACTGCGACTGGATTTGGACCTCGGCGACTGCAAAATTCGTGCAATAAAGATGCGCGAATTGCTGGAGGACCTGACGCGATGGTAGCGCGGCCTTCACCGCCAAAGGGAAGTGATCCAGCCGTCGATGTGTGGCAGGCGGGTGGCATCGGAGATTGCTGCTGACAAGCTCAACGCGCTGAGGCCTGCATGATCATCCCGATCCGTGCGCACTCCTCCCGGCGGGTGGACGAATCCTCCTGGGCGGCGTATCGTGGCAGTTGAATTTTCCGCCATCGGTTTCTTTCCAGAGTTACATGCCCAAACGGTCCCCCACGGATTCTGTCCGCCGCGTCCCGCCTGCCGAGCAATTGCTGATCAGCCTTTGGCCGGAGATCGAAGCCACGGTGGAGCCAGCTCCGGGGCAGGCTCCACGCGTCTTGTGTACCACGCTCGGACGCGGGCAGTTTGCCGCGGCCGTGAAGGAAGCACGGCCGGAATCGCCGGTGATCTGCCAGTGTTTCGACATTTTCCTCGCCGATGAAACACGCGCAATTCTCGGCGGCGGGCCGAAGGCGGCACAGGTGGTGTGCGCCGCGGACCTCCCGGCCGGCCCCTTCGACGCCGTCGTGGTGCCTGTTGATCCCCGAGGCGAGGCCGAGCTGACGCGCGAGATTCTGCAGGCGGGACACGAGGCATTGCGGCTTGGCGGCAGGTTGATCTCGGCCACGCCGCGGAGCGAAGACACCTGGCTCCATGCCGAAATGCGCAAGCTGTTTCCCAAGGTAACCCGCAAACTCGTGGGTAACGGTGTGGTTTACCTGTCGACGAAGGACGCGCCCCTCAAGAAAGCGAAGGATTTTGTCTGCGAGTTCGCCTTCCGCGACCAGGAACACCTGATCAAGGCGGTCAGCCGGCCGGGGGTCTTCAGCCACCGCGGGCTGGATGGCGGAGCACGGGCGCTGCTCAATTCGATGCAGATTCAGGCCGGGGACAAGGTGCTCGATCTTGGCTGCGGCAGTGGTGTTGTCAGCCTGGCCTCTGCGCTACGGGCCCCCGATGTGCAGGTCACCGCGGTCGATTCCCACGCCCGGGCGATTTCCTGCACGATCGAAGGGGCCAAACTGAATGGCCTCTCGAACATTTCGACACATCTCAACGCCCAGGGCCATACCGATGCGCCCGGAACCTTCCAGGTCGTGTTGGGCAACCCGCCCTACTACTCCGATTTTCGTATTGCTGAGATCTTCCTCCACGCCGCCAAGGCGGCGCTGGCCCGCCGCGGCCGGGTGTACATGGTGACCAAAAACGTCTCCTGGTTTTCGGATCATATGGAGGACCTGTTCACACGCGTCACCGTGCATGAGCACAAGGCGTATGCCGTGGTGGAGGCGGTCAAGAAGTGACCGGCCGCAATGGTCGAGTTGAAGAGTTGTCACCGCCATCATTTCACGGTACGTTTTTGACACGCAGCCTGGACCAGGGACGGTCGGTAAAGCCGCATCGCGACTTCGTTTATTCCTCCACGTCCACTGAGATTGCCCATGGCCGTCACGCAGTACACGATTCGCCGCAAAGTCCTCACCCTGTTCGGCGCCAGCTTCCATATTTACGACGCCGATCAGAAACTGATCGGGTTCTCCCGGCAGAAGGCGTTCAAACTCAAGGAAGACATTCGCGTTTACACCGACGACTCGATGCAGCAGGAACGACTGGCGATCAAGGCCCGTTCCATCATCGATTTCGGGGCCGCCTACGACATCGTCGACAGCCGCACCAACGAGAAGCTGGGTGCCCTGAAGCGCAAGGGCTGGAGTTCGATGATCCGCGACTCGTGGCTCGCACTGGATGAGCATGACCAGGAGATCGGAGCCATCCAAGAAGACAGCATGATGCTGGCCCTGGTTCGGCGGTTTCTCGGCGGCGCGCTGATCCCCCAATCGTTTCATCTGAAGGGCAGTGGGGAAGAAAACCTGGCCACGTTTCGCACCCATTTCAATCCGTTTGTCCACAGGATGACAGTCACGGTTGAAGAGGGCTGCCATCTGAATCCGCTGTTTATTCTGGCGGCAGGTTTGCTGCTGGTCGCCATCGAAGGACGACAGAACTGATGGGGAATTCTTGAGCCAAAAAATTCTCGTCCTGGGAGCCACGCGGGGGCACGACTTTGCGCCCCTGCGGTCGGTGCTTGCGGGCGGCGCGGAGGAGATCATTGAGACGGATGTCGAGACCTGCCTCGCTGACAAGGCACCGGCCGGCAACTGGTTCCCAGATCTCTGTCTCGTGGCTCAGCAATGGTCGGATGAGTTTTCCGCTGAGACCGTGATCGGCCTGCTGAATCGTTTTCCCCTGGCCCGGATGCTGTGCGTCCATGGCCCCTGGTGCGAAGCGGACGGTCGCACCCGTGACATCTGGCCGGCTGGTACCCGTGTGAGCGTGGCTCATTGTGCCTCACGGATCCAACAGGAACTCGAGTCAATCCGCGGTGTTTCCCGATCGCCAGTTCTTCCGTTGACCGCCAGCCGTGGCGAACTCTTCGCCGCACAGCTCAACTTGCCCGGACCCAATTTGCACGGGACTCGGGTTTGCATTGTTTCCCCAGATCGAGCCTGGGCTGAGCTGCTGGGGGCGGCAGTTCATGATTGCGGCGGCTCCGTGGTGAACGATCCCGAGTACGCCATGTCGGTCGTGTTTGATCTCGATCCGCCCGGCAGCACGCGGTTGCAGCAGCTCCGTGCTTTGCAGGCCCGCTTCCCGCAGTGCCGCATCCTGCGCGTCACTTCGTGGCCCTGCGACGCCAGCCACCACGCCTTGGAAGATTCACCCCTCATCAGCCGTCTCGCTCCACTCAGTATGCTGCTCGCGGCACTTTGTGATTCCGAAGCAATCCAACCGAAATGAGAATCCGTAATGTTCCGACTGCTCCTCCTCACCTTTGCCGTCGCGTTGACTACTCCGCTCACCGCCGCGGAGCCCGATTGGATTGGACATCATGGGCATGTCGTCACCATTGATGCGCAGTTCCGAATCGCGGAGGCGTTCGCCGTCCGCGGTGACAAGATCGTCGCCGTGGGCAGCAACGAGGAGGTCCAAAAACTGGCGGGGGCGGGAACAGAACAGGTCGACTTGAAGGGGCGAACGGTCATTCCCGGATTGTGCGATTCGCATGTTCATCCCACAGGTGCGTCGCTCTACGAATTCGACCATCCCATCCCGGACATGCAGTCCATCGCCGATGTGCTGGCGTATGTCGCCGAACGGACGAAGGTCGTTCCCGAGGGGGAATGGATCGTGATGAGCCAGGTGTTTGTGACCCGCCTGCGCGACCAGCGCTATCCCACGCGCAGCGAACTGGACCAGGTCGCGCCGAAGCATCCCGTGCTGTTCTCCACCGGCCCCGACTCGTCCGTCAATTCGCTGGCTTTGGCGCTTAACAAGATCGACAAGGATTTCAAAATCACCGACGGCCAGCCGGGGTTTCTCGAGCGTGATGCCCAGGGTGAACTGACCGGCATCCTGCGAAGCTGCACCCGGCTGATCAAAACCAAATCGACGGCCAAGTCTGCCACGCCTGAAGAGCGCGAGGCGCGATTCAAGGAACTGCTCGCCTCCTATAACTCGGTGGGTCTCACAAGCCTGTGTGACCGGTCCGCGAGCGAGGGGGCGATCGCCCTGTATGCCAAAATCCGCGACCAGGGCGAACTGAACTGCCGGGTGTTTGCCAGTGCTTCGGTCAATGCCCAGGACCCACTGGACAACATTCAGGCCGCCATCGAAAAGATTGCCGCCAGCCCGCTCCATCAACGGAACGACCGCCTGTGGGTCCGGGGGATCAAGGTGTTTCTGGATGGCGGCATGCTGACCGGCAGCGCCTACATGCAGAAGCCCTGGGGTGTCAGCACGATCTACTCAATCACCGACCCCGAGTACCGCGGCCTGCTTTACATTCAACCTGACAAGCTGCGGGACATCGCCCGCATGGCCCTCAAGCACGAGCTGCAGATGACCGCGCACTCCGTCGGCGACGGAGCGGTGCAGACCCTGGTGGACTGCTACGAGGCGCTCGACAAGGAGTTTCCCGTCCGCGACATGCGCCCCTGCGTCACCCACTGCAACTTCATGAGTGCCGAGATCATCCAGAAAATGCAGCGGCTGGGCGTGGTCGCCGACCTCCAGCCCGCCTGGCTCTACCTCGACGGCCGCACCCTGCTGCGGCAGTTCGGCGACGAGCGGCTGGCCTACTTCCAACCCTACAAGTCATTGTCAGACAGTGGTGTGATCGTCGGCGGTGGCTCGGACCACATGCAGAAAATCGGCAGCCTCCGCGCCGTCAACCCGTACAACCCGTGGCTCGGAATGTGGACCACCCTCACCCGCCAGCCCCGCGGCATGACCGAGCCACTGCATCCAGAACAAATGCTTACCCGTCAACAGGCCCTGGCCCTCTACACCATCAACAATGCCTACCTCACGTTTCAAGAAAAGGAGAAAGGCAGCCTGGAACCCGGAAAACTCGCCGACTTCGTGATCCTCACCAAAGATCCGCTGACCTGCTCGCTCGACGAACTGCGTGACATGACCGTGGAGGAAACGTGGCTGGGAGGTAAACGGGTGTGGAAGAGGTGAAAGGGGCTGAGCCATTTTTTCAGCGGTGTCTGAACGACTTTGAGACTCACCGGAGGGCCGTTTGGGGGCACTTTCGCCGCGACTTTATTCCACCAGTTCCTCGACCCAGCTTTTCATGAGTTTCCCCTTTTCTGGAAATGCGTGCCGAACCGGTCATGCGGACTCTGCACGGCCGACATGATGCCCGGCGCTTTCAATCGGGGAGCTTTTTACAGACTCAGGTTGTCGAGGCTGTCCATCAGATCATCGAGCTTGTCGTGCGTCCGGGGTTTCTCAGTCTGTCTGCGAGGCAGGCCCACAGTCGCGCCCACCGCGTCGCGTCCATCGGCAACCAGTTCCGTGTCACGTTCCAAAACAGCCATCTCCAGTGCGGTTGGGGCTCCGAAAAGCTTCGAAAGGTCGATCTTGAGGCCGGACACACTCCCGCCTTCGGCACCCGCGATGGCTGCTGTTTTGTGCTCGGGGAAGATGATGGCGTTTTCCGGACAGACACGGCTGCAGGCCGGGCAGCCCTTCTTGCAGTTGTCCTGCTGCTCCACCAGGATCCGGTCCACGGAGTCGATGCCGTACACACCGAACAGGCAGAAATCGATGCATTCCATGCAGTTCGTGCAGCGGCTGTAGTCGATGACCGGATACCAGCGGCGGCGCGTCGGCTCTTCCAGAAGTGCGGCGGCTGGTGTCGCTGGCAGCGGCTCCTGGTTCAGGCGGTTGACCGGAGGATTCAAATAGCGCTGCAACTGCTCGCCTTTGGGCTGCCCGCTGATCCACGACTGCAGGTCCACAGTCTGCACGGTGCAGTCCTTGGCGATCCGTTGGATCTCCTCCAGATAGACTTTTGCGTCGCTCTGATCGCGCAGGTCGAGGCAGTAGATCCTGCGCTTTGGCAGATTCAGGCCACCCAGTGCGTTCGACCGGTCCGGCTCGGGTGCCGGCTCTTCTTCCTCCTCCTCGTCGTCAGCGGCTGCCGGCTTCAGCAGCGACACGCCCTCGTGGCCTTTGACCCCATTGCGGTCCAACACCCACCGCGCGGCGCGTGGAAACATCCACGAGCAGATGACCATGTCGCCCGGCACCGACTTCAAGAACAACATTCCGGTGTGGTCAGCCGTCAGGTCATACAAATGCGGCACGATCGACATGTCGACATCCGGGTCGAACAGCAACGTGGCGGCGAGTTCTTCTTCAAGATGCCGCTTCGCCGGGTTCTTCCCCTGCGCCTGCGAAATGACAACGGTGATTTTCTTGGGCATGGCGTCACGAAGACCGGGATGAAAAGGTTGTGTTCTGCAGGATTTGCGGGGTCAGTCGTTCATCTGCCCTTTGATGAGCCGCTGGGTCTTCTCCCAGCCGGCATCGAGCAAAGAAACATAAGCTGCCGGTTCGAGCAGTGCCGTGCCGGGGGCAGGGCGAAAGGTGTACAGCCAGCCCGATTCATAGGGGTCGGTGTTGATGGCAGACGGGTCGTGCAGCAACTGTTCATTGAATTCCAGAATTGTGCCGGCGGACGGGGCATACAGCGTCGACAGAGCCTTGGAACTCTCGATTTCGCCAATTTCCTGCTTGTGTTTGACCACCGTTTGCGGGTCGATGCTCCAGCTCAAGAAGTACACATCCTGCAGCAGTCGCACCGAGTATGCCGTGAAGCCCACGTGGTAACTGTCTCCGGCGGGTTTGAGCCACAGGTGGTTCTCGGCGAAGAGCCGCTCCGTGGGGATTCGGGCCTCAAATTTGCCCATCATGAAGATGAGATGATCAGACATGCACAAGAAGGTCCGGGTGGGAGAGCTAGTCGCTGGGCATTCAGTGTAACCAGTGTGGACAGCGGACGAAAAGCACCGGAATCCCTCCGTACCCGTTGTGGAAAAACGCCAGCCTCCCGCGCCTGCGGCACAGCCAAGCTTTCTTGCATTCCACCGTCGCTCGCTCTTCATGCCGGCATTTCGTAACCTTACCCGCGAGCGAGGAACCCCGACAGCGGATGAAGCAGGTGGCGCAGGCCACCCATCCGCGCCAGGGGTTCCGCAGCGAGCAAAACTTACCCGCGAGCGAGGAACCCCGACAGCGGATGAAGCAGGTGGCGCAGGCCACCCATCCGCGCCAGGGGTTCCGCAGCGAGCAAACCTTGAGTGCAGGCATCCCAGCCACCGACGCCATTTCACCGATTTTGCGGGGTCATGATGAAGCTGCGATCGACCATTGTTCTGGGTCTTTTCCTGGGTCTGTTCTGCTTTTTCCTTGGCCGGCTGACCACGAATCGAGCCACGGCCAATGCCACACCAGAGGCTGCCGCTTCGCGGCTGTATGCCAATACGCTGAAGCCCATGGTCAATCCGCAGCCACTGCTGGCGGATCATCCGGAGTGGGTGCAGCCGGTCATCGAGTCCGTCCGCTACGAGGCTCCGCGGCTGGTTGACGACGAGGGCGGGAACCTGGATGTTCGCGCCTGGAGGTTCTGCTACAACGCCCGCGGCATCATCGAAATGCCCAATCGCCTGCGGGCGGACAAGACCGCGGTGATCATGGTGCATCCGTGGGGCATCGACGATGGACAGGGGTGGAAGACTCCCGAACCGGCAGGAGTCTGCGACTTCTGCACCGAGGAAAAGAACCATCTCGCGGCACGGCACACCAAGGAAGTCATCAACCCCTTCATCAAACGCCTGCGTGACAAGGTTTCGCTCGTGATGTTCAGCCTGCCCGGTGGCGAAGACCCAATCCGCAAACAGCTCTACCGCGGGTATTCCAGCACCCCCACGGTGGCTCAGCGCGAACAGGGTGCCAAAGAACTGCACACGAAACTGAACAGCTTTTCTTACAAGGGGCAGCCGCTGCCCGCCGAAATCAAGCTCTCGTCCGATACTCCCGTGATCGATTACTTCAAGCAGTTCCCCGGTCTGGACGCGAGCGCGAAGTACAACAATGCCGGCTTCTGGGAACTGCCTATCCCGGTCACCCGCGACATTGACGTCTTTCCGAACGATGTGGTGATCTACGACGCGCTGGGATATGCCCCGCTGCGAGAGTTTCTCAAACGACAGGGGATCCGACACGTCCTGCTGACGGGCTACGCCACCGACATGTGCTTCTGCCGCACGACCGCCGGATACGAAAACCTGTCCCGTGACTTCAACGTATTCCTCGTCGGCGACGCCTCACTGGCGACATTCCCGTCAAACAACACGCCGAAATACACCACGAATGCCCACCTGAGCTTCGCAGCATTGAACCAACTGGTGACACAGGTCTCGTGGGTCAAAACGCCGGAGTAGAGCCGCCGAAGCTTGCCCCAACGGTGGCAAAGAATGTTTCGGAACACCCTCCGATTCATCTCGCTGAACCTTGAAAGCACCATTTTTCCTGATATAATCTTTTCTTCTCCAGCCCAAGTGGCGAAACTGGCAGACGCGCTAGGTTGAGGGCCTAGTTCCCTTTACTGGGAGTGCAGGTTCAAATCCTGTCTTGGGCACTGATGTAAATCGAAGCCGAATCGAGACTTGCGATACCTGCCGAACAGTCGGCAGTGCGGATGAAACTCAAAAGGCAATCGTGGTAGTCACTACCACAATTGGAGTTCTCCGCATGTCCCGCGAGAAAAACCCGATTCCGTCATACTCGCTACACAAATCGACCGGCCGAGCTCGCGTGAGGGTGGCCGGTCGCGATTTTTATCTGGGCAAGTTCGGGAGCCTGGAGCTTCTGGCTCAGATCATTGCGGATCGTGCATGAACAACACCCGGAAGGTGGAATCGACTTCCTCACGATTTCTGGCCACATCCAGAAATACCCGGATCTGGTGCAGGAACTGGGTTCCAATGGCATCCGCGACCTCGACCGCGAAGTTGGCGAGATCATCACCGCGGTCTGCGACGAGTTGGAGGCTGTTCAGGCCGACACAGTTGGGGACCGGACAACTGCGCTGCACGATGGCCTGATACAGGCAATGATCGAGTTGTCGGATCGGAACACTGACGGTTTCGGTAGCAATTCACCGCCTGGCTGTCCAAATCTTCCGGCTGGACTGTGATTTGTGGCGACAAGCCCCGCAGAGGGGTGGAATCGTTCCTGGCGGAGGCGTGATGCGACACGCTTCGAGAATTGTTGGGCAGCCCGGCGTGCGAAAACTCATCCACCACGCGCGATCGGCGCGCCAGGCAGTGGAGACCGGCGTCAACCCAGAGCAATTTCGCTGGCCGCAGAGTCGCCTAAGCCGTTACCAAAACGAGCATTGCGTCGTTTTAATGGGGCGGGACTGCGCAGGTTGAATCGCCGTCAAGCCGGGCATGGCACCCAGCTTGACGGCACGGCAGTACGATTTAACGGTTGAGCAGGTTCACGAAGCGGCTGTAGGCCGCGGACCACTCGGCCTGCGCCTGGGGTGCGTAATGGCGGAGCGCGCTCGATGCCTTGGAGACCGCCCGTATCTCGGCCAAGGAACCGATCGCTCCCGATGTGCGGGCCTGCACCAGCACATTCCCCAGCGCCGTGGCTTCCACCGGTCCGGTGATCACCGGCCGGCCGCAGGCATTGGCGGTGAACTGGTTCAGCAACTCGTTTTGCGTGCCGCCGCCGACAATGTGAATCACATCAACCGCCGAGCCACCGAGTTCTTCCAGCCAGGTGAGGACGACGCGGTACTTCAGGGCCAGGCTTTCCAGCACGCAGCGCATGAATTCGCCTTCGGTCCCCGGCAGCGGTTCCCCATGGGCCTGACACCAGTTGCGGATGGCCGTGGGCATGTCCGCCGGGGCCAGAAACTCGGGGGCATCGGGGTCAATCAGCGACCGGAACGGCTTGGCTTCGGCCGCGGCGTGGGCCAGTTCGGCGAACGAAACATTGTGTCCCGAGTGTTCGAACGACCGCCGGCATTCCTGCACGAGCCACAGGCCCATGATGTTTTTGAGCAGCCGATAGGTGCCGTCGATCCCGCCTTCGTTGGTCACATTGAGGGCCAGCGCCCGCGCGGAGAGCACGGGATGCGGGAGTTCGAGGCCCATCAGCGACCATGTGCCCGAACTGATATAGGCCCAGTTCGCCTTTCCGGTCATGTCGGTGGGAATGGCGGCCACGGCCGCGCCGGTGTCGTGCGTTGCGGGAGCAACGACTTCCAGCCGCGGCAGCCGGCAGCGTTCGGCGACTTCGGGACGCAGTTTCCCCAGGCCGGTGCCGGGAGCCACGACTTGTGGAAAGATTTCGGTCGGGAGGCCGAACTTCGCGAGCATGCCTGTCGCCCAGTCGCGGCTCGTGGCATCCAGGCACTGGCTGGTGGTGGCGTTGGTGAACTCCACCACCTGTGCTCCCGAGAGCAGCCAGTGGAACAGGTCCGGCATCATGAGAAACCGATGCGCCTGGGCCATCAACTGCGGATTCTCGGCCTGCATCGCCACCAACTGGTAGAGGGTGTTGATCGGCATGAACTGCAGGCCGGTGGCGGCGAAGATCTCCTGGCGCGGGACACGTGTGAAGCAGTGGTCCATCACCCCGTTCGTGCGCGGGTCGCGGTAGTGGTAGGGCTGCCCGAGCATCTCGCCGGTTTTTGTCAGCAGGACGTAGTCCACCCCCCATGTGTCAACGCCGATGGAGACCGCACTGCCTCCGAACGACTGTCCGGCCTTCGCCAGTCCGTCGAGGATTTCCGACCAGAGCCGCAGCACGTCCCACCGCAGGGTCCCGGCCACCGGAACCGGGCCATTGGGAAAGCGGTGCAGCTCTTCGAGCCGCACGCGCTGGCCGTCAAACAGGCCGGCCACCAGCCGTCCGCTGGACGCACCCAAATCAACCGCCAGATAACACGTCTCTGCCATGGGGATCCTCCAGAAATGCCGCACTTTCGCGGCATTCTACAGGATCCCGCGATGGGTTCCCACTGCGCGGAACCAGTGCGCGAAACCGCTGCTTTCGTGGCGACTCACTCGGGGTTCCGAGAGCTTTGTGGTCATCGCCGTCAGCATCAATGCGCTGATGCTGACGGGCGAAATGGCCGAGGCGCAGCTCATGTGGCCACGGCAGGGGCTCCGAACTTCTCCATGGCAACCAGCTTGATGCCTTTCAGGTCGAGCTTTCCCGTACCCAAAATGGGGATTTCGTCCACCTGCATGAACGCATCCCGCCCGGGAATCCAGAGGTTGGGCAGGTCGCGCTCGCCGAGTTCCTTGAGAATTTCATCGGGCGTTTTGTGGACCGCCTTGTGGACCACGATCAACCGCTCGCCTTTTCGTTCGTCCGGCACCGACGTGACAACCGCCTTCACGTCCTGTTCTTCGCCAGGCAGGGCCAGGATCTGGTTGATCATGCTTTCCACCTGGAGGTGGGGGACCATCTCGCCGCCGATCTTTGAAAACCGGCTCTGCCGGTCGGTGATCGTAATAAAACCGTCGCTGTCGATCTTGGCGATGTCCCCGGTCACGTACCAGCCGTCTTTAATGACCTTGGCGGTCTGCTCGGGCTTGTTCAGGTAACCCTGCATCACGTTGGGCCCCTTGATGAGCAGCAGCCCCGGTTCGTTCACACCCAGTTCCACCCAGGTGTCAGGATCCACGATGCGGGCATTGGTGTCGGGAATCGGCCGTCCAACGGTTCCCTCGCGCGTCCCCTGCTGCATGTAGCCGTTGGTGCGATAGTCGGGAATGTTGACCGAGGCGAGCGGCGACAGCTCCGTGGTGCCGTAGCCCTCGATCGGCCGGACCTTGAATTTCTCTTCAAAGGCCGCCGCCAGGTCGATCGGCATCTTTTCAGCGCCGACCACCACCAGGTTGAGCGATTTGAACTGCTCCGACTCGCACCGCTTGATGTAGCCCCGCAGAAATGTCGGAGTCGACATCAGAATGGTCACCTTGTGCTTCTCGCACAACTGACCGACGGTCCGCGCGTCGAGCGGGTTGTAGTGGTAAACCGCCTGGGCATCCAGACAGAGTGGCGTCCACAGGGTCACCGTGAAGCCGAAGGAATGGAAGAATGGCAGCACGCCCAGCAATGAATCGTTCGCGTTCAACTGCAGCAGTTTGTCGATGGCGTCGATGTTTGAGCCAATGTTGTGCATCGTCAACATCACCCCCTTCGGCTCGCCGGTCGAACCCGAGGTGAAGATGATGGTCGCCAGGTCATTTGCCTTGACGCGGGTCAGCCCCAGCCGGCGTTCCAGCACCCAGATCGGCTCGAGATACGCCTGCACGCCGGTGACCAGCTTGTCCAACAGGCCAACTTTGGGGGCGAAATCTTCCAGATAGACGAACTCGGCGTTGAGTTCGAATTTCATCTTCTCCAGGAACTTCCGGCTGGTGATCACATGCCGGATTTTGCACTGTTCCACGCAGTGGTTGAGGGTGTCCTGGGTCACAGTATAGTTCAGGTTGACTGGCACGCGGCGCGACAGCGACAGCGCGGTGTTCACCAGCGTGCCCCCCACCGAGGGCGGCAGCAACACGCCGACCATTTGCTCATCCGGGGCCAGCAGCCGGCCCAGCACACGCCGGACAATCAGCGACCGCATCAGCGTTTGCCCGCCGCTGAGGCTGGAGCCCGTGGAGTCGGATACTTTCGTCTGAAACATCTTTGAGCGGCACTTGCGCAGGAACTGCCGGACCGGCGCGGCCCGCCGCTCCAGGCGATATTCTCCGGCGGTGATCCCCAGGTCGAGCACTTTCTGCCGGACCATGTGCACATCGGTGGGGTTGACGATCGGCTCGCCAAAGACGAAGGCCACGTCATACGGCCAGTTGCGCGGACGCTTCCAGAAGAACTTTCCACCACGGTAGCTGAAGACACTGCCCCACAGGCCATCCAGATACAGCGGAACAATCGGGCAACCCGTCCCCTCAATGATCTTCATGAGTCCCCGCTGGAACGGCAGGACCTGCCCCAGTCGCGTGAGCGCCCCTTCGGCGAAGATGCAGACCAGTTCGCCTTCTTCGACCGCCTTCCGCGCCGCCTGCAGTGAACGGACCACCGACTTGGGTCCTTCGCTGGGGTTGATGGGGATCGTCCGCATCGTGGCGGCCATCCACCCGATAAACCCCTTTGTGATGTTGTCCGAGTGCGCGATCATGCGGATCGGCCGCCGCATCATGATCATCAGCAGGACGC
This sequence comes from Planctomycetaceae bacterium, assembly GCA_021732845.1. Taxonomy (GTDB): domain Bacteria; phylum Planctomycetota; class Planctomycetia; order Planctomycetales; family Planctomycetaceae; genus JAKFUF01. The sequence continues at coordinate 71,588 of JAKFUF010000047.1, forward strand.
CGTCGATCCATGTGACGTGGTTGGAAACGATCAGCGCGCCGCCCTCGGCCGGCACGTGATTCTCGCCATAGATCCGCACGCGATAGAGAAACTGGCTGGACAGCCACACGATGAAACGCAGCGCCGCCGACGGAATGAGGAAAAAGATGTACCAGACAACCGGAATGGTGATCAGCCCCGCCAGCAGGAAAATCAAGCGGGGGGAGACAAATGGGACCATTTGCGCCGCGGCACCGGCCACGGCGATGTTCCGTGGAAATGTCAGCAGGTAGAACAGTCCGGCCACGCCGATCATGGAGGAGAATGTCAGCAGATTCGTGGCGGCCAATATATTGCCGCGGGCTTCCGGTGGACTTCGGTCCTGGAGGTATGCCTCCAACGGAACATCGAACAATCCCGAACTGATCCCCAGCAGCAACAACCAAATGATCGTGACCACAAAGGCAAACATTGAGGTGCCCAGGGCGCCCGTGATGAAGAGCCCCGCCAGGGACAGCACCATCCCGGCGGCTCCTACGGGAATGATCCCCAATTCGACTTTGCCGCGTGACCAGATGCCCGCGAGCACGCTGCCGAACCCTACACCAACCACCAGCACTGCCAGGAGGATGCCTTTGGACTGCGGAGCACCAAGTACCTGGGAGGCATAAAGCGGGATGTTGAGATTGGCCAGTGACGCCAGCGACCAGAAGAATGCCACCCCAATCGCCGTGCGCAAAATCGGCTTGGAGGCCCAGAGCTGCCGCATCTGGTGGCTATACCCGGCAAACGGGTTGACTGGAAAGGGGATGTGAACCGCTGGATTGGGAACTCGGCGAATCAAAGTACTTGAAAGCACGCCGCCAAGAGCCACCGCCAAAAATGCCGCGCCGGGGATCCACAAATTGCGGAACTCGGCGGGGGCGGTGGTCTTCTCCTTGGCTTCCGCGGGGGAACCGACCACCAATGTGGGACTGATGGTGGCTTTGGCGGCGATCGGAGCGACGGGAACCGCCTTGGGAGGTGCCACAACCTCATACAGCGCGAAGCCGGCAATAGTGCCCATGGCGGCCGCGGTAATCGTTGCCAATCCCATCACACCGTTACCCAGAGAGAGCTTGGACGAGGGCACGAGTTCGGGAATGATCCCCGATTTCGCGGGGGCATACAGGGCGCTTTGCGCACCCAAAACGAAGACGAAGCAGAACATCAGGGGGATGCTGACCGTCCAGATGGCAATGCCGCCCAGGATGGCAATCAGAATCTCTGCCACCTTGCAGGCGATGATCACCTTGCGTTTGCTGAACCGGTCGGCGAACCAGCCGGCGTGCGTCGCCAGCACCACATACGGGATGGTCATGCAGACCAGTCCGATCGACAGCACCGCGCCCTCCTGGCTTGCTCCCAGAACGGCCGTGCCCATCGAGACCGCCAGCCAGCGGTACATGTTGTCATTGATCGTCCCCAGGAACTGGGTGATCACCAGCCCGATGAAACTGAGCGAACCCAGTCCGTCGCGGTGCTCAGCCGGAGTGGTCTTGGAATCCTGAGCGCCTGCCGGCGCGGAAGTGTTCGTTGTCACGGGGACTGCCCTGCAGTGAGTTCGCCTGGCTGGATTGCCGAATGGCCATCGCCCCCAACTGGTTCACTTTGCCGGTGGCCAATTGGAAAGGATGCGGGCTCACACTACGGCACCCTGCCGAATCACGCAAGTGCCCGCTGCCAATCGATCAGGCGGGACAGCGGACAACATATCACGCGGCGATCCAGGTTTGACGGGATTGACCGCCGCGCGGGGCAAAACTTCGTGGAATTTGTCATCGCTGAAGATTGGCGTTATCGTGCCGACGAGGCGGAATTGAGTCAATGGATGAATTCCCGCTTGGCATTGATTTCCGCGTGGAGTTTCGCGTGCTGCACATCTTGACGGCTGGTGCCGAGCGGGCATTGAAGCGGGCGGCGCTGCTGGCGACGGCGATGAACGGCAGCACTGTTGAACCACTGCATCTTTTGTGGGCCATGGTACTTGACGAATCGCGGGCGACCGCCGTGCTGCTGGAACAGGGGCTCAATCCCGAGAAACTCCGCGGCCACTGGCCCTTGCCTGAAGGCTACGATCCGCAAGTCGACGATGCGCGCTTCCCGGCAGGCGACCCCGTGGCTCAGCAGAGCGAGGCCCTGCAGGCGGTCATCTACAATGCCCGCCGGGAGGCGGTCGCCGCTGGCTTGGGAGAAATTGGCACGGAATTCCTGTTGTGGGGTCTGGTTTCGGTAGACTCTTCCATTCAGTCCCTCCTGCACTCACACGGGTTGACGCCGCATCTCGTGGGTCGGCGATCGCTGGAGCAGGCGGGCGTGGCCCTGGAGCCACTGCCGATGGAGGAGGCCATCGATCCACCAGACGCGACGGCCTCCGACCGGGCGGATGCCTGGAGGATTCTGGACGCCGCCGCGAATCGGGTCCGCGAAGGTCTGCGAGTGCTGGAAGACTACGCAAGGTTCGCGCTCGACGACAAGTTCCTCACCTCACAATTGAAGGACTGGCGGCATGGCTTCACGGCGGCCGTCCGGCGACTGGACTCGGCGTCCCTGCTGGCCTTCCGTGACACGCCGGGCGATGTGGGAACAGTCATCCATACCCGGCAGGAGCGCGCACGGGAAACGCTGCTGGACGTGGCGACGGCCGCCTTCAAACGCGTGCAGGAGGCGGCACGAACGCTGGAAGAGTGCGGAAAGATCATTGATGGCGAGTTTTCCGAACGTGTTGAAGCGCTGCGCTATCAACTCTACACGCTGGAAAAGATGGTGCTGCAGACAGCGTTGAGCCACGACCGGTTCGAGGGCCGCCTGCTGTACCTGTTGTTGACGGAAGCGCTGTGCCCAGCCGGATCCGGGCCGGTGGTGCGGGCGGCCCTGGCGGCGGGAGTGGGCATCATCCAGGTGCGGGAAAAGGAAATGTCCGACCGCCGCCTGCTCGCGCATGGGCGGCGGGTCCGCGATTGGACGGCAAAGGCCGGCGCGCTCTTTATCATGAACGACCGGCCCGACCTGGCGGTCCTGACCGGGGCGGACGGTGTTCACGTCGGCCAGGATGAGTTGCCCGTCCGTGAAGCCCGCCGGATCCTTGGGCCGAACAAGCTCGTCGGGGTGTCGACGCATACCATCGAGCAGGCGCGCCAAGCCGTGCGGGACGGTGCCGATTACATCGGCGTGGGTCCCGTGTTCCCGTCCACAACGAAGTCCTTCGATGCCTTTGCTGGTCTGGAGTTCGTCCGGCAGGTGGCAGAAGAAATCACGCTGCCTGCGTTTCCCATCGGTGGCATCAATGCCCAAAACATTGCTTCGGTCCGCGCGGCGGGCGCAACCCGTGCCGCCGTCAGCGGTGCGATTTGCGGTGCCACCGATCCCGCCGCAGCCACGGAAGAGCTGCGGAGGCAGCTTGAGGCTTCATAAAACTGCGTGATAATCTGCTCAGGAGCGTGTGCTGTCGGTGGTCTGGGCGGCCAGGAAGTGCGGAGCACGCAGCGGCTGGGCGGGGTCGAGGCGGACCATCAGGACGGAAGCCACGAGTTGGGCGACCGAGTCCACGCCGAGTTTTCGAAAAATCTGCTGGCGGTGGGCTTCGATGGTGCGCAGCCCGAGTTCCTGATCCTGGGCGATGCTCTTGTTGGACCGGCCGGCGATGATCGCGTCCATTACGGTCCGCTCGTTGGGGGTCAGCAGCCGCATCCGGCTGCGAACTTCGCGCGCGTGCGGCAGGCCGATTTCCCGTTGCAGGTCCGCCTGCACGCGTCGTGTTGCGGCCTCCTGCAGGGCGGACTTCAGTTCTCCCAGTTCATACGGCCTGGGCAGGACGGAGATCGCACCCAGGGCCATCGCCTCCACGGCCAGCCGAACGGTTGACTGATCCGAAACGAAAATGACCGCCACCCCCGCGCCCTGCCCCAGGCGGCGCAAAAGGTCCAAGCCAGGCATGCCGGGCAGGACAAAATCGCAGAGCACGCACCCGGGCCGCGAAGCTTCTGGCGTTGCCAAATAGGCCTCGGCCGTGGGGTGGATGTCTGCGGCGATCCCCAGGTGGCTCAGCTCCAACCGCAATTCATCAGCCAAGGCGGGGTTGCCCTGAACAATCGACGCGGTTTTCGGTGCCGATCCAGGAGGGCCATGGGTGAAGGAATGCATTAAGGGCCTGACGCAAGAGTTCAGAGTGCCATTCGGTGTAGGCATGCACGGTTCTCGGACACCGACAGTGGACCAAGTGCAAGGCCTGCCAAGGGATCCGCGACAGGTGTGCCGGCATCGTGCAATTTCACTGAGGTTTGTCTAAGGCATCGGACGTGTCGCTCTGGAGACATGAGTATTGAGGGTTTGCGCGGCACAATCGTTGCGTCCTGCCCACCAGTGTAGAGTTTTTACCTCAACCCGCACCGAATGTGGCGTTTTGGAAATCTCAGGAGCTAAGGTTTGACCGCGTGGCAACTTGCTGCCATGACGACGATGATTTCGCGGCGCTCCATTGGTGAACACATGAGTACGGGAACGGCAGCCCCAGCCAATTTGACGACGAGTGTGATCAATCCACTGATCCAGGCAACGTTCGAAACCTTCGAGATGATGCTGGACTGCAAGTCCCGCAGAACCAGGTTGTCCCTGAAGGACGATACAACCCAGCTTTATCCGATCACCGCGGTGATTGGGATGACGGGGCAGGCCGCCGGGTCAATCTGCCTCAGCTTCTCTCGGGAAGCGGCATGCACCGCGGTCAAGCGCATGCTGGACATGGATGTCGACGAAATCACTCCGCTGGTCTGCGACACCGTGGGTGAATTCGCCAACGTGATCGCCGGCAGCGCCAAAGACCGTCTGGCGGACCTGTCGCTGGAGTTGGGAATTCCCAACATCATCCGCGGACAGAATGTTCAGATCGATTTTCCGTCGAATGCCCAGCCACTGGTCATTCAATTTGAATCGGACATCGGGCCGTTTTTGATCATCTGCGGGTTTGTCAACCGCTAACTTGCAAACTCGTCGTGACAACCAACCTCCCAAGTGTTCCCTAAACCTGGAGAGCAGAGCCGTGAAAGTGCTGGTCGTGGACGATTCGGAAATGACGCGGATGGTGGCCAAGAAGACACTCAAATCGTGCGGCATCGCGTATGTGCTGGAGGCCGAGGACGGAGCGAAGGCGCTGGAGATCTTCAAGCAGACCGCGGTGGATGTGGTCTTCAGCGACTGGAACATGCCGAACATGAACGGCCTGGAACTGCTGATTGAAATCCGCAAACTGACCCCCACCGTTCCGGTGATCATGATCACCACCGAGGGCTCACGGGGAAAAATTGTCGAGGCGATTCAGGCCGGTGTCAGCGACTATCTCGTCAAGCCCTTCACCCCAGTCACGCTCAAGGAGAAGCTGTCAAAATGGGTGCAGGTGGCGCCGGCCTGAAAGTCATCGCCGTTTCATATGCCGACCACCTCGTCACTTATCCTCCCGTTGACAGCGCAGTCATTGCAGGCCATGCCCACCGCGGCTCCCTTGAATCCGATCGTTCCCAAAGGCGAAGTCGCCTCGGCGGCCAGCCTGCAGGATGTCCATGCCGACGAGTTGATTGTCGGCAGGCCGCTGGAGTCCCCCCTGTACGACGATCAGGGGGTGCTGCTGCTCGCAAATGGTGCAGTCATCACCAGCGAAGTCCGGCGGCTGCTCTCCAGCCGGGGCAACGGCCGGGTCCGCATGCATCCCTCCGATGTGCGGCAGGCGACCCTCCAGGCCTTTGCCGGCATGGGGGGCGGTGGGGCGCTGGCGTTTGATTCGGAACTGACCCGGAAGCTGGACCAGTTGTGCGACACCGGCATTCTGGCGGTGGTCAACAAGGGTCCCGCCGTCAAGGACAGTGTGGTCATCGTCGGCCGCAAGGGCTACGACCAGGCCCAGCGACAGCAGTTGCAGGAAAAACACGCCCAAAACGATGTGGCCCTGAATCAACTGATGCAGGAAGCCCTCCGTGGCCGGTCACTGGACGGAAGAGCCGTGGCTGGAATGGCGGCCGACTACCTGCAGCAGTTGATGGCAGACTCAGATTGTGTGCTGGCCTCGACGCCCGACATGCTCAAAGAGGAAGACCTGGCGGCGCGATCGCTGGAGGTCTCGCTGCTGTCGATGGCCCTGGCCATCGAGATGGGAATGGATGCCGAAAACGTCCGCGACATCGGCCTGATCGGCATGGTGCATGACTGGGGGATGCTCCGGGTTCCGCCCAAGATTCGGCAGCTCGACCGGCCGCTGACCGCCGTCGAATTCCTCGAAATCCAGCGGCACCCGATCCATTCCCTGGAAATCCTTCAGCAGATGACCTCGCTCCCCAAAACGGTCGCGCTGGTCTCCTACCAGATCCACGAACAGCCGAACAGGCAGGGATACCCGCGCGGCCGCAGTGAGAACTCGATTCATCCCTTTGCCCATGTGATCCATGTGGCCGACAGCTATCTGGCACTCACCGCGGTGCGGCCGCACCGGCCGGCGCTGATGCCCTACGCCGCCATGGAGTGCATGCTCTGGCAGGGCAAGGAGGGCGTCGTGGACCGGAAGGCGGTCAAGGCGCTCCTGCAGATGCTGTCGCTGTTCCCGTTGAAAAGCTTCGTGGCACTCTCTGACGGAACCGTGGCCCGGGTCATGCGCCGCAGTCCGAAATCTTATGCCACGCCCATCGTGCTGCGGATTCAACACGCCGACGGCACCGCCGCCGATCCCATGGACGACGACAACTTGATTGACCTTGCGGAGAATCCTTTGAAAGTCCAGCAGGCGCTGCCCACTCCTGGCAGCGGCGAAGTGGCGATGAGCCCGGAGTTCTTGAAGCAGACCCGCGGCGCTGGCCGCGGGCGTGCATGAACGGTCGGCATTGCCACCGAGTTCCTTGAGATCAAGCGGCATCCGATTCGGTCGCTCACATTGTCCGCGCCATGTAATGCACCCTGCGTCAGAGCAAGGAGGGACGGCTGGAACGCAACGCGGTAAAGGCCTTGTTGCAGGCATTGTTGTTGTTTCCGCTCAAAAGTTTTGTTGTGCTTTACGACGGAAGCATTGCCCATGTCCTCCGCCGCAATCCGACGGACTATGCTTTACCGATTGTCCTGCGGGTCCAGGACTCTCAACGAAAGCTTGCGGACCATGCGGACGACGCCAATCTGATTGACCTGGCCGCGGGCCAGATCACGGTGCGGCAGGCGCTGCCAACTCCGGGCAAGAACGAGGTGGCGCTGAACCCGGAGTTTTTGAACCAGGCCCGCGACACTTCGACCCGGTAGCAAACCACACAGGATCCCAGGCTAATCCCCCACAACACCGATTCAGGGAGTTTTCCCTGCGCATGGCCGCTCGCTGGCGATGGGAAAAATGACGATATGGCGACGAAATTTGCCAACCCGGCTGCACGACTGGAACAGCAGGCCCACAGCGTGCTCGATTCCTTGGACCGCTGGGATGCGCGCCTCCAGGGCCATCAAAACCAGAAGCGCTGCCATGCCCGGAAGAAATTCCGGACACGGATCATTGTGTACGTGGCCGATGGCGACGAAACCGCGTCCGAAGATGTCGAAGCCACGATTGTGCATGGATGGTCCCGTGACCTGTCGGCGGGAGGGATTGGCTTCATTTCCCTTCGCGAGTTGAAGGATCCCGGCCTGACGCTCTGCCTCGATCCGGAAGGCTTCGGCGAGTTCTGGATCAAGGCCCGCATTGTTCGCACCCGCAAGCTGCAGGATGGCTTTCACGAATACGGCTGTCTGTTCGAGGGCCGGGTGAAAATGTAGTTCCGGCCTTATTCCTGCAAGTACGGCCGCAGGGCCTCCGTCCGCAGCCGATAACCTTCCACATTCGGATGCAGGCGGTCGGCGATGTGCAGGTCCAATCGTGGCTGGCCCTCCTTGTCCAGCAGCGGCGTCCAGATGTCGACGTAGCTGAGTTTCGATTTCTTCCCGTTGCCGCTGCTCTTCGCGATAAACTCCTGCAGCAGGCTGTTGGTCTTCAACTGCCGGTCGGCCTGCTTCCAGCGGGCCGGGGTGGGGTTCATCGAAAACACCACGATCCGGGCTTCCGGCAGGGTCCGTTCGATCTTCTCGACAAACGCCTGAAAATCCGCCAGAACTTTTTCTGGCGTCTTCCCCGCGGCCAGGTCGTTGCTCCCCGCACCCAGCACAATCACCCGTGGCTTGAACGGGATGACCAGCCGCTCAAGGAAGTGTGTGCTGTCGGCGATGCACGAGCCACCGAAACCCCGGTTGATCACCTTGTGATCCGGGAAATCTTCCGCGAGCGTCTTCCACAGCCGGATGCTGGACGAGCCGATGAACAGCACCGCTCCCTCCGGCGGCGGAAATTTCTGGTCGGCCGCTTCCATCGCCGCGATCTCCTTTTCCCAACGCGCGGGGTCGAGATTGGCGGCCTTCGGCGGTTTGGCAGCCTTCTGGCTCCGCTGTTCGGCCTGTTTGCGAATCTCGGCCTGTGCTAGTTTCAGCCGTTCCGGCCAGACAAACTTGGGGGCGGTGGCTGGATCGTAACCCGCCATATGGCCCCGCAGCCGCGTGGCGGGCTTGGTGTATTTGATCTCCGTCGCGCCAAACACCTCGCGGCACAACGCTGCCAGGCCCGCGTCGTATTCCAGCAGTTCGGCGCGGGTGTCGACATGGTTGTGGTCGTGATCCGGCTGGCGGTTGTTGTCAAACCACGACTGCACGCCTTCGGCGAAGTACTCGTGATGGTTCACCGAGGCATACTTCCCCTTCCACAGTCCGTCGGCCATCGCCCTTTCGTAGGCCAGTTTGACGCGGGTGTCGAACTCGGGATCGACCTTGAGCATGCCCCGCAGGTGGATGTTGTGGGCAAATTCATGGATCAGAATGTTCTCGGTGCCGTACGGGTCGCCGTCATAACCCAGCAGGTTCTCCTCGCCACACGAGCAATACGGGTCCGTCTGGCTGCCGCCTGTGCCACGGGCCCGGGCGTCCCAGAAATCCTTGGCGGTGAGGGTCGGAAACTCGCGGGGCAGGCCGAGCTTCTCGAACTCCGGCAAATCGGTGGTGAACTCGTTGTGCGCGATGATGCACAGCCGGGAACCACTGGCGATCATCGCGTCGCGGACATCCGGCCGATGGTGCAGCATCTGGTCGACCAGGAACGCCGCTTCCCGCAGGGCATAGTCGCTGACCTTGTCCGACGCCACGATCGGATAGCCGTGGGCGCTGATGAATTTGGTGTAAAACGCGGGTGCCTTCAATTCGGCGGGCGGCGGCGCGATCTTCGCCAACTCGTCCGCGGCCACCACCGCGGCGGCAAACAGAAACACGAGACTCAGACACAGTCGCGGCAGCGTGGAGTTGCGCATGGAACTTTCCCGCCGGATGAGGCGAATTCTTGGGAGGCTGGATCTATAGAGAGTTGTGACAGGATCGCCGGGCCAATTCAACCGGGGCCGGACGGAATCAAGCGGTTGACGTTTCCGACAAAAGTCCCGGCTCTGAATTCGATGTAATTTCAAATTTCAGATTTCAAATTTCACAGTAAAATGCTTTGTCGCGGCATCCACCCTGTGGGGCAACAGTTATTACCTCGGCCTGAAATTTACTCACTTCACCTGCGAGCGATCAGAACGGCACTGCGGAGTTCCCGATGCGGCTCCGACGTTGCTTGAGTTAGAGTCGTATCGGTCGTCCTCGCGCGGTTTCGTGTTCTTCGTGCCTTTCGTGGTTATTCCTTCACGGAATGATGGTCGAGATTTCGTTCACTTGGGAACTGAACCACGAAAGGCACGAAGAACACGAACGGTCGAACCGCGAGTCACACAATCTTCCACGAAAGAGAAAGCGCCGAGTTCAGGTGAAAGGTTCCCGGGTCGATTTCGTCGTGCGATTCCTTCATGCCGGGGTAATACATTCGCGCCCTTGAAGCTCAGTCGACCGTTCGGTGTAGCTGCACAGACTGTGAAATTTGAAATTTGAAATTCACTTTTGTCGGAGACCTCAAGGTTGGGTAACATCGCCTGCACCTCGTGGGACGACGCGAGCATCTGCTTTCCGCCTCCACAGGGCACTTTTCAAAAAAGCGCCAACGGGGCAAAAAATCACGCAGAAACCTATTGACCGAATCAGGGGAAACGCATATTTTCCGCCCGCGTTGGGGGGCACACGAGACGCGAAGCGAGGTGGTGGCGAAAACCTGAAAGCGTTCGCCCACATGACGATCATCCCCCGCAGGACGACGTGATGTGCCCATGTTTATGACGTGTCGTTGCAGCCATCTGGTCTCACCGAGCCTCACCTGGGCTTCCTGAAACCAATCGCCCCGGAAATAGTTGGCATCCTTAGCCCCCCTGGGATTCCACTATTTCCGGGCTTTTTCTTTTGGCCTGCATTAAAAGCCGCAAAAAGCGGTGTTTTTCCAAATAGCAGCCGCTCGGCAAAGTGAATTTGCTACGATTTTGCTACGGGTTGAACCCGGCAGCGCGTTTGCCGCCGGGTTGCAGGTGTCGCGGGCCTGCGTGGCTCAGGCGGTTCTTCTTCTGTCTTCCTGGGGCATGGGCTCGACCGGGAATTCATTCAGGCAGGCCAGCAGGGGGGCTGCGGGGTCGAGGGGCATCACAGCGACGACACGCGACGTGGGGCCGCACGACTCATTCATCCGCTCAATCATTTCTTGAGCGACATGGCGGTTGGCTGCCTTGAACTCCGTGGCGCATGGTGGAATGTCGTACGGGCTCGCGGGTTGCCAGCCGTCATTGGGAAGCTGGACTGTGATCCAGGCTGAGCGAGAACCGCCCATCTTCATCCGGAAGGTCCATGCCCGCACGAGTCCGCGCCGCATGCGGTCAGCGTTGAGCAGAACGGCAACTGCGCAGGCGACTGAGTTGGGCAGTCCGGGAGACGATCCAGGCGGGAATGCGTGCCATGATGTTGGTTGCCATCCGGCGGGAACGCCAACGGCTATAAGTCTCCATGTGGATTCCAGAACGTCGGACTGCTCAACGGTGTCGAGTTCGGTTGGCGGGCTGATTGTTTGGGTCATGGTCGAAATGGGTTCCAGGGCGCGTCGTGGCGCAGGGAATGGAGTGGTGGTGATTGACTCAGGCGACTTTGGGCTTTCCAGGTCGTATCAGCGTGGGCGGCTCACATGCCGCGTCCAGGGCTTCGCCGTCGATCATCGCGAGGATGCGATTGCGGGTGATGCTCGGATTCATCGACAGCATGTCACAGCATTCAACGAACGTGACGCGCTCGCTGTGTGGGCTGGCGTTGAGCCAGCGAATCGCGTGATAGGCGGCGCGGATCGACTCGCGGCACCGAAACGTATCCTTGTTCGTTTGCCGCGTGTGAATGCGCTCCCAGTGCTGAAGATCTTCCAGGCAGCGGACAATGAGCCCCGCAGCTAGGCCACGCATCAGGCTGGCTTGAGTCTTTGTGCGACCGATGAAGTCTGGCGCGGAATCTTGCATTCTTGCAACTGCAACCATGCGGGGTTCTCCAGTTTCTTATCGTAAAGTGAAGTGGCTTCGGTCTGGACGTACATTCAGACAGTTGAGGAAACGAGTGGTGCCGCCGGTCAGAGGAACGGCGGAAGATTGAGGCGCAGGCCGGGGGGCTTACTTCGTCGCCAACCCCACATAGAACGAACCGCTGCCATCAGCGACGAAGACTTGCTGTTCAGCCGCTGAGAGGCTGTGCGGGTAGGAATGCTGATGCAGGGCCACGGCGGACGACGTGTGGGCAAACGCCATGACCGCCCCGTCGAAGTCAGCTTTGGGGATGCCGTGGCACTTAGCGTGCGAGCGGATGCGGTCGAAGGTGACCAGTGGCCCGCCGGGCATCGGGAAAGAGGCGTCCAGGGCGTTGCAGGCCTGAAGGATCTTGTCCATGACCCAGATCAAATAGCCGTCCATGACCCCGCTCAATCGCTGGCCTGCCCGTGGGGCTGACAGGCCGTTGAACATCGCCTGAAGCTGCTCGGCCAGCCGCCGGGAGTGTTGCCGCTCGGCCTCCAGATCGGCACGCAGACAGTCAATCTGGCGTTCCAGGGAGTTGATGCGGATCTCGTTCTTTGTCGGGGGCCGTTTCATGGTCGGCATGGGGCTTCTCGGATTGGGGGTGCGGAAGTGGTGCTTGCGGATTGGGGCTCAGTCCAGACCCTCCAGACTGAGCCCCTCCGCACCTGGGTCATCTTCTCGCCGGAGCGAAAGCCTTGTCGAAGTTCCGGGCCATCTGGTCGAAGTCGTGTTCCGGGAACGCGATCCAAACCGTGCCGCCCGGTGTGATTCCGACGAACCGCCCCTGCGTTCCCGGTGTCGGGTTGACCGTGTCGCCGCGTTGGCAGCTGGCGAAGCGGGCAACTGTCGGGCTTGGCTTCGGAGTTTTGCGGTTGGTTGCGACTGCGGGTGACATGGTTTACCTTTCGCTGTGTTTGGTGGGTGAACGCGGTTTGCGTAGGCAAATGATAAAAGCTGATAGTAGCTTTCGTCAATGCTGATATTAGCTTTTTCTGGAAATTTCTAAAGATGGCTCGACATAAGGGAATTGCCAAGATCTTTTACGCTTCGCCGGAGATTGACGCTGCCGTGGCAGCGCACACCGAAGCCACGGGGGAAACGTGGAGCGATATCGTTCGAAAGGGAGTAGCGATCGTCTTGAAGAAACCGGAGCTTGGAACGCCGCCGCGAACAGGCCGTCCGCGAAAGGAAGCTGCGCCAGATCCGGCAGAACTGTCACCCAGAAAGACGGCGAGGGCCAGCAGTGGCAAGAAAGTCACGGCCAGGGCGAAAGCCCCTCGGAAGCGACCAGCGGAATAGGGCCACATCGACGACAGCCTTAGCCTTTTCGTAGGTCTTGCCAGACATGCCGATGGCTTCGCCGAACTTGTCGCGAGTCTGTCCGGAGGTCTCAGGAAATTTTCCTTCGACCTCTTTTGTGTGCTGGTTAGTTCCGGGTGACTTCCGCTCTTCCGCCTTCGGCTTTTCACTCGCCTCAATGGCCCTTCCAAGCTCAACTATCTCAGAGGTTGTCATTGGCTCGCGGCATGTGTTTTCGTCTCGCTCGCAAAGTCGCAACCAACAATTAGGGCTTTCTGCGCTTAGCTTATCCACCACCATTGCTGGCCTGCCGATTCGATGCCGCGCCTCTACGGGAAGGCCAGTGGTGTGGCTCTTTCAGCCGATCAATCCGACCGCTCGAAACCTGCATTGCAGGTCGTTTGTCTGCATGGGGTTAAGAGGGGTGCAGTCGCAACGCGGTGGGATCGGTCCAGGCGTTGCCGCCCGGCATCAATAACCGGTGGAAAATTTCCACCGGTTATTCACAACGCGGTGCGAGGGGCCTAGCTAGTTGGACAGCGCCAGGTTTGGGGAGTTACCGCGTGTTTTTTGGTGGTACGGATTTGATTTTATCGGGGTCGATGCCGAGTTTGGCCAGTTGTTTGCGTCTGGTCTTGCGGTGTGACCTGCTGGCTTGGGCGTTGCGGCGGGCGTGGTAACTTTGGCGGTCGGCCTCTTCACGGTAGAGCTGTTCACGAATCCGTGGCGGAAAGTTGAGCGATCCCACGACCACGTTGGCGGCGCGGCGGACCTGCTCCGTGGTCAGCAGTTCGCCGCTGGTAACATCCTCGCTGGGCGAAAGCTCCTGACGAACTCTGGCACAGAACAGCTGGCAGAGAATGGTCACGAACAGATGGCGGTGGATGCAGTGCCAGCCGCGGCATTCGAAGTGGTCCAGACCGAGCTCCTCCTTCGTCTCACGGAAGCAGTCTTCGATCGGCCAGCGTCCGAAGGCCACGCGAAGAATCTGCCGCAGCGTCCAGCCGTCGCGTCCCGGCACGCGGTTCGACAGAAAGTATTTCGTTTCATCGGTGAGCACATTGCGGGCCACGATCAGCGTGCATTGGTTGCTCACGAGCTGGTCAGTGTGAGTCTTCCGGTAGCACGCTGCCCAGCGGACCTCCCACACTTCACTGCCGCGGTGGGTGTCCTTGATGCGGTAATTCTGCGGTGTCTGCTTGCGAAAGGCGGGTGAGTATATGGCCAGGTTCTGAACTTCGTTCGGCGGCCGTTCACACGACCGCAGCCGGGGGTACTTTTTCGGACGGCCCGTCTCGTTGTCGGGCGGTGCTTTCAGGACTTTCGGCTTCACCATCCAGACGTGGGCGTTCGGCGGAATCTCAACAACATAGGCTTCGCCGCGCCGGTCCAGGCCGTCCAGAAATGCGCCGTCACGGCCGTAGGCCTCGTCCGCCGTCCAGGCCATCACCCGGATGCCATTGGCCTTCGCGCGGTCGACCAAATCCAGGGCGATCTGCGGCTTGGTTTGAAAGACGACATCGTCCGGGATGTATGTTTTTTTCGGCGCGCCGGATCGCTGGCCCACTCTTCGGGAACGTACAGACGCAAGTCCAGCAGGCAGTCAAATCCCGGAGCCGAATAGGCCAGAGCCACGTTGTTGACGCAGTTTTCGATCTTGCCCCGGTTGCCGTTGTACTGTCGTTTGACGCCCGCCGTTTCACGCCCGCTCTTGGTCGTTCCGGTTTCATCAATGCAGCCGATGGCGTCGGTGTGTGTGTGTTCCGTGGCGACGATCTGCTGGCAGCGATCACGCAGCAACTGTTCGTCCCAGGCAATCGTTTCGAGAAGGCGCTGCAGCGTCCGCGGCGCCACGTTCTGGTTCAGCGCGATCGCCTCCACATTCTTCCGCGGCACATCCGACAGCAGCCCCCGCACATAAATCTGCAGCAAGGCTCGCCCGGCAGGACGAACAAAGCAACAGGCAAACCGAGCCAAAAACTGGCCAAGCAATTTGCTCAGGCCGGCGATCTCTTTCACTGACATGGGAAGACCCTCCGTGGTTCCCTCGGGACGCGACTTGTCACGCGAAGGGTCGCCTCTTCCCACCTTTCAAGTCAACCCCAGTAACTCCTCTACAATCAAGGACTTGCAGGCTTTACACTCGGTCAATGTGGCGCTGTCCAACTAGGCATTGCCGCTTGGCGGCGCAATTGCACCACCCACCCTCGGGTGATGTGGCGCAACACGGCAACTGTCGCGCAGGAAGAACGGGTCCGCGTGAAACAGCGAGCGAACGACGATGGCACGGCTGCCAGGGCTCAAGGTGGCGTTTAGATCCTCGATCATGTCTCGGCAATCGGAATGGCTCTCGCCGGTCACCTGCTGCACGTCCGGCGGAAAATCGAACGGGCTGGTCGCGTCCCACTCCTGTTTCAAATCGACGGTGAACATTGCCGATCGGCTCCCAGCCGCTTCGCAGCGGAACGTCCAGACGTTCACTGGCCCAAAGTTCATCTGATGTTGATTTGCCATCACCGCCAGAGCGCTTGCCATCTCCAAAGACATGGTGCGCTCTGCGGATGGGGGCCTTGTTTTCCAGCTTTGGGGCTTCCAGTCAGCAGGCACTGGAACGATGACGAACGGATAGGAAATCATGCTTTTCGCTCCAATGATGTGGCAATCTCAACACTCGCTCCGCACCCGTGCGGCCAACTCCGGTGACTCGATCAGCTTGCTGTGAATCTGACAGACGCGAGTGTGTGACATGCCAAGCCTGTCGCCGATCTCACGCATCGACAGAGAATCCCAATACCGCAGGTGAAGAACCTGCCTCTCTGCATCGGAGAACCCACGGGTCAGTGCCGGGAGTAGATCCGCCTGCTGCATGCGGTCGGACGGGTCAGCAGTGGCATGGGCTCTTTCCTCCAGGCCGTCGCCGCTGGCAAACTTGGCCGGCCTGCATTCCGCCAACGGCCTGCCCAATCGCTCCTGCAACTGGTCATCCGTGGCATGGCATCCGGTTGCCGCGAAGATCTCGGCCTCAATGCTGGCCAGCCGGCGGGCCTCTTTCCTCACGCGAATTGGAACCCAGTCCATCCGCCGCACTTCATCCAGCATCGCCCCTCGGATGCGGGGAATGCAGTAACCCGCAAAGTTGACTTTGCAAGCCGGGTCGAATGCCTCGACCGCTCGCATCAATCCGACCGATCCGCCGGAAATCAGATCCGCCAGGTCAATCTTTGGCATCCGCTTCCGCATGGCGACCGCTTGCCGATAAACGATCGCCATGTACCGCGTGACAATGGCGTTGCGGTTCTCTGTGCTGCGATCGGCGGCGTAGGCTGCCCACAGATCCGCGACACTGGACGTTGTTCCTGCGTTGCAATTCATGGTTGGTCCGATGGCCAAAAAACTAGGCCTGCGGTCAGAGTCGCAGGCCAGTGGGGGTTAGCCGTTGATGTCCACGACAGCGGGCTTTTCTTTGACCGCTTCTGCGATCTTTTTCAGTTGTTCCGTTTGCCTGCGGTCAGAATCTTTGACCACTTGGATCAACTCCTTGATGTTGGGCTCGCCAGTGGCTCTGGTCGCCTGGGCAATCGCGGAATAGGCTTCGGCAGATCCGTAGGCCGCTGTGCCTGTTGCCGCCCGGGTTGATCCGGCTTGGGAGTTGTAGAGCGAATTGACCTGTCCGATTAGTCCCTCCTGTTGTTGGGCGTCCAGGGACGCGACAAGGCTTTCGTGGTGTTTGACCTGGTCGGCAATCTCTTTGTTTC
>JAKFUF010000037.1 GCA_021732845.1 Planctomycetaceae bacterium
CCACAAACTCGCACTTCAACCCTGTCCCAGGTAAGACCATCAACTGGAGAGCCGGATGCGGGAAATCCGCCAGTCCGGTTCGGAGGGAGGGGGGAGCCGAAACCAATCGGCCCTCCCTACCCCTATCCGCCGCATCGCCCGCAAGCTGAACGTCGTCCTCTCTCGAACATCGCAACGTTGCCGAGTCACTCCGTGACTCGAACCCGGCCGGAGTGACTGGGCGACTTTGAGGCTCACCGGAGGGCTTGTGCCCTGCCGCTGTCTCTGAATTGCAAGCCGTCGAGGAAGCCACGATGCGAGTCACGGAGTGACTCGACTACTTTGTGTTGCCTTTCGCACGGCGAAAGGACGCGAGCGTGGTCCGGCGCGGACAAACACGGAGGCTCTGGATTCAAGCTGTCGGCATTGTCGCCAGACGTTCGCGTTCTTTTGCGGGAGCAAAAGACGACTTTACGCCATTCACTTGTCAATCGGCGTGGCGGGACGTCTTATCTTCCAGAGCCGCGAACAACCGACGATCTGGCTTCTGCGAAGGACTCCATTTGAGCGGCACGGCGCAAGCCGTCCGGTGAATGAGGACCGACCCGCGTGGCTCACCGGACGGCTTGCGCCGTGCCGCTACAAGTGGAAACAACCGGTTTGTCCCAGCGCATCACCGGACGGCGGGCGATGGTCTGTTCATCGGTGTCCGTTGATGTATGATTTGAAAGCCACGTCATCGGTGAGATCGGGAAGAAACTCCCCATGCCTGCTCGAGGACTGGTGCATGACAAAGCCCCAGCAATTCGGGTTCACTGCTCAATGATTCCTCTTCGTCGACTTGTGTGGCCGTTGTGCCTGGCGGCGGTGGTGCTGGTTCCGTTGGCGAAGGTCAGCGGGGCGGACAAAGTCGACTACACCCGCGACATCAAGCCGCTGTTGAAGCAGCGCTGCCTTGCCTGTCACGGGGCGCTTCAGCAGCGGATGGGGCTCCGGCTGGATACCGCCGCAGCCATCCGGAAAGGCAGCGATTCCGGGGAAGTCCTTGAGCCTGGAAAGCCGGACGACAGCCGCTTGATCGAACTGGTGACGGCTGACGAAGGCCGACGCATGCCGCCAAAAGATGAGGGGACGGCCCTCAACACCGCCGAAGTCGAACTGCTGCGGCGCTGGATTTCCGAGGGTGCCACCGGACCGGCGGACGAGCAGCCCGAGGTCGATCCGCGGGCCTGGTGGTCTTACCAGCCGATCCGCCGCCCCGAACTGCCGGTTGTGCGCAATTCGGCCTGGGTGAAGAGCCCGGTCGATCACTTCATTGCCGCCGGGCATGAGGCACAGAAGCTAACTCCGGGGGCTCCAGCCAATCGGGAAGCCTGGTTGCGTCGGGTGTTTCTCGACCTGATTGGCCTCCCTCCCACACGCGCCGAACTCCAGGCGTTTCTCGCCGATCCAGCGCCCAACGCCGAAGAACGTGTCGTCGACCACCTGCTGAGCCGGCCGGAATACGGCGAGCGCTGGGGCCGGCACTGGATGGATGTCTGGCGCTACAGCGACTGGTACGGCAGCCGAGGGATCAATGAGATCCGTTATGGCCAGCGGCACCTTTGGCGGTGGCGGGACTGGATCGTTGAGTCGCTCAATGAGGACAAGCCTTATGACCGGATGATCCTCGAAATGCTGGCGGGCGATGAGCTGGCAGGCGATGACCCGCAGGTCACGCGGGCGACGGGTTTTCTCGGCCGGAACTGGTACAAGTTCGACCGCAATGTGTGGATGTTTGACACGGTCGAGCATACTTCGCAGGCGTTTCTGGGTCTGACCCTCCGCTGCTGCCGCTGCCACGACCACAAGTATGATCCGATTTCGCAGGAGGACTATTACCGGTTCCGCGCGTTTTTTGAGCCCCATGATGTGCGGACCGACCGACTGGCCGCCGACACTGGCACCGAAAAGGACGCCACGCTCGGCCAGGTGTTGAAGGACGGGGTGGCCCGCATCTACGACAAACAGCTCGATGCTCCGACGTATGTCTTCCAACGCGGGGACGGCCGCTATCCGGATGAGAAACGGCCGGTGAAGCCCGGCGTGCCGGCAGCCCTCGGAAACGATCAAATCGAAGTCCAGCCGGTTCAACTCCCCGCCGGTTCGTTCTACCCCGCTCTCCGACCGTTCGAACGGGAAAGCCTGACTGCCGCAGCGGCGCTCCGGGTTCGGAATGCCGAACAGGAAATCGAGACGGCGAAGCAACAAGTGGCGGCACTGGAGACACAGGTTGCCGAGCGGATCGCGGCCGGTGACGCCGCGGGCGTCGTTGAACCGAAGCTGGCGTTCCGTGACGACTTCTCCGTGGCTCGCCCTCAAGACTGGAAGATCGTGAGCGGCGACTGGGTCTACGAGAATCAGCGGCTCATCGAAAAGACCGTGGCTGGATTCTGCACCATTGTGTCGACGATGAACCACCCGCGCAACTTCCACGCACGCTGGAAATTCCGACCGCTCGAAGCCGGCGACTACCGTTCGATTGGCTTCAGTTTCGACTACATCGACCAGGGGAACTCGCAGGACATTTACACGCACCTGACCGGGACGAGCCAGGGGATTCAGGCGTTCCATCGCCTGGATGGACAACAGGTCTATCCGGCTGGGGGGATCGTCAAAACCCAGTCCGTGCTCAAGGTTGGCGAGGTGGCGGTCGCCGAAGTTTTTGTGCATGGCCAGCACCTCGTGCTGTGGCTGAACGGGGCGAAGCAGTTGGACTACGTCTCGCCTGTGCCGCGCCGCGACGGAAAGTTTGCCCTCTGGGTGCATCAGGGAACCGCCGAGTTTTTGGAGCTGGAAATCCGCGAGCAGGCCGCCACCCTGGAGTCTCTGAAACGCGATCAAGTGACCGCTGCGGACAGGCTCGTCCTCGGTGACAAGAAACGGGCCGTCGCCGTGGCTGAAGGCCAGGCCCTGACCGCGCGCATCGCGGCCGAACTCGCCCGCCATGGGAATGCCCCCGCCAGCGAGACAGACGCGCTGGCGCTGGCGGCGAGCCGCGCGGAACGCACAATTGCCGTGGCCCGCGCCGAGGAAACGTTGCTCCAGGCCGAACAACAGCTCGCCCGCCTCCAAACCGTGGCTCAACCCAGCGGAGCCACAAACTCAGGCGCGGCAGCCGCGCCTGCGGTCGTGGAAGCTCAGTCTGCGGTGGCGGTGGCTCAGGCCGCGTTGGCCACCGCGCGGGCGGCCGTTGAGCAGCCCGACGGCAAGTACGCTCCGCTGGGTCCGCAGTTCCCGGCAACCAGCTCGGGGCGGCGGCTGGCGCTGGCGCGGTGGATCGCAAGTCCAAGGAACCCGCGGACAGCGCGGGTCGCCGTGAATCACATCTGGCTGCGGCATTTTGGGCAGGCCATCGTGCCTTCCACCGAGAACTTCGGCCTGAACGGCAAGACTCCCTCGCATCCGGAACTGCTGGACTGGCTGGCAACCGAACTGATCGAGAACGGTTGGAAAACGAAGCCCCTGCACAAGCAGATTGTGCTCTCGGCCACGTACCGCCTCAGTTCAGTGACCGGGGCACCTCAAGATCCAAACCGCATCGCGGACAACGACAACCGGTACCTTTGGCGGATGAATTCACGAAGGATGGAGGCCGAAGTCGTCCGGGACTGCGTCCTGTTCACCGCGGGCACGCTCGACCGCCAACGCGGCGGAGCGGAAATTCCCGAGGCCGAAGGCCAGTCGAAGCTGCGCCGCAGCCTGTATTTTCGCTCGACGCCGAACGAGAAGATGAAGTTTCTGGAACTGTTTGACGCGGCAGATCCCAATGCCTGCTACCGCCGCAAGGAAAGCGTCGTCCCCCAGCAGGCGCTGGCCCTGATGAACAGCGGCCTGGCAATCGATCAGGCGCGCACGCTGGCGGAAGAGTTGAACAAGCTGATCGGCGAACAGAACGACGAGGCCTCAAATACCGCTTTCACGCAGGCCGCCTTTGAACAGGTGCTGAGCCGCAGTCCCACCCGCGAAGAGTCCGCTGCCTGCCTGCGATTTTTGGCACTCAACGCCCAGTCGCTGCAGACGGCCGGTGCCACCGCGTTCGCCCCCGGCGGCGTGGCCAAGCGTCTGCCACACGGCACTCCCCACCTGCGGGCTCGCGAAAACCTGGTTCATGTTTTGTACTGCCACAACGATTTCGTCACGATTCGCTGACGTGCTGGCCGAACGCCGATCCTGGATCACGAGAAGGGGTACCACGAATTTTCACGAACACGACGAAGGACCCGAATGGCAACGAGATGGATTCCATCACCCGCAAAGTGAGGCCGGTTGATGATTCGTGAGATTCGCATGATTCGTGGTTCAATATCAAACCATACGATTTACAGATCGCGGAGCCGACATTTCTCGTGTCGCAGTCATGTCGGACCACAAGTTTCGCAGGAATGTCGTAGGGATCGCGGCAACAATAACATGGTGAAGTTGCTTGGGATGGACGCCGATTGAGGGCAGATTCATCAGCCGGCACGCGTTAGCGCGCGTTAGCGTCCGGTTCGTGGCGTTGGCGTCTTCCGATCATCCTCCAACTCATTGGCTGTGCGGCTCGTCAAAAATCGACAGTTATTCTTGCCGCGGTCCTAGTTTCTGCCTTTGCGATTATTTATTAGTACACCGCGTTTCCTAAAGTCAGGTCTGCATGCAACCTCCAAAATACCCCTGCGGGCGCTTCAGCCGCCGCCAGTTGCTGGCTGACTTTGGGATGGGCTTTACCGGCCTCGCCCTCGGGGCAATGCTGGGCCAGGAGCAGCGGGCGACAGCCAGCCCCCTGATCGAAGCCGTGAGCGAAAGGCAGCCACACTTTGCCCCCAAGGCGAAGAGTGTGATCTGGTATTTCATGCTGGGAGGCACCAGCCACCTGGAGAGCTTCGATCCCAAGCCGGAAGTCAACAAGCACGCGGGGAAGACGATCGACGCATCGCCGCACAAGAGCGCCGTGCTGGATTCCCCGTTCTATCGCAAAAACGTGCGGGACTTTGCCGGAACGCCGCGAGCCCTGATGGGCACTCTGTATCCGATGCAGGTGGGCTTCCGCAAGCGCGGGGCCAGCGGCATTGAAGTCAGCGATTGGTGGCGGCATGTCGGCGACCGGATCGACGACATCGCGGTCGTCCGCTCGATGTGGACCACCGACAACGACCATGCCGCACAGTTGCAGTTTCACACCGGCCGCCACATCTTTGACGGCTTCTACCCGTCCATTGGCTCCTGGGTTCACTACGGGCTTGGCTCGCTCAACGACAATCTGCCGCAGTTCGTGGTCATGGGCGGCGGACCAGGCGACTGTTGCGGTGGTGTCGGGGCGTATGACGGCAGTTACCTTGGCCCGGAACACACCGGCGTGCCGCTTTCGCTCGATCCGGCAAATCCACTGGCGTTCGGCACGCCGGGTGCAAACGTTCGGGTGGACGAGCGGCGGCAGCAACTGGACCTGCTCCAGGAGTTGAACGGCCTTGCGGGTGCCGAATATCCCGATGACGCCGCGCTGCGCGCCCGCATCAAGTCCTATGAACTCGCCTTCCGGATGCAGATGTCGGTCCCGGAACTCGTCCGCCTCAGCGACGAAACGCAGGCCACGCAGGATCTTTACGGGCTCAACGAACAGCCGACACAGTCCGTCGGACGGATGAGCCTCGCCGCGCGCCGGCTTGTCGAGCGCGGGGTGCGTTTTGTGCAGATCTTCGATGACGGCTGGGACGCGCACTCCAAGCTGAAGGAGAACCATTCCACCCGCATCAAGGCCGTGGACAAGCCGATCGCGGGGCTGCTGGCCGATCTCAAGCAGCGGGGGATGCTGGAGGAAACGCTGGTGGTGTTTGCGACTGAATTCGGCCGCACGCCCGGCGCCGAGAGCAGCGACGGCCGCGACCATCACCCCTACGGCTTCAGCGTCTGGATGGCCGGCGGCGGGCTCAAGGGCGGCGTCGTGCATGGAGCAACCGACGAGATCGGCTTTCACGCGGTGGAACACCGCCACTACGTCACTGACATCCATGCCACGGTTCTGCACCAGCTCGGACTGGAAGCCCACCGCCTCGAAATCCCCGGCCACAAACGGCTCGAACTCGATTTCGGAGCGCCGATCCGCGAGATCATCGCCTGACGGGGCGGCAGGTCGTTGAGTGCCATGAAACTTGCGGGCCGTCAGGGATTCTGGGGACGAGACAATCCTGCCGCTGAAGGTGGCCAAGGGTGTTGGACAGGATAAAAAGGATGATGGAGGATGAAGAGAGGATCAGTTTGTGCCATCTTTCAATGAAAACATCCTTTATAATCCTCTCTTTTCCTTTCAATCCTGTGCAAAAAGCCGTCCCGGAACGGCCAGCCATCTAGATGGTCCCCGAAACGCTGTGACGGTCAGTAAATTTGGAATACTTCAGGGATGCCTCTTTAACA
Source organism: Planctomycetaceae bacterium (assembly GCA_021732845.1). Taxonomy (GTDB): domain Bacteria; phylum Planctomycetota; class Planctomycetia; order Planctomycetales; family Planctomycetaceae; genus JAKFUF01. The sequence goes on from JAKFUF010000037.1 coordinate 6,412, forward strand.
GCATCTCCTGAATTTCCGCGAGTTCCGTCATGGGATCAGGTGAGTTCCAGCCCGAACAAACTTCATAGGCATCGCGTTGGCTGATCACCTTTTCTAAAGCGACCACAATGGCACGCACAACTTCGACAGCAGTTGCCGTCGACTCGTAACACGCTTTCGGGTTCGCAAGGCTTTCATCCTCATTCCAGAGAAGGCTGATGTAGACAGTGCCGCCATCGGCGGCGGGCTCGAGGATCAGCGAATGCCACCCGGGCTCCCGCCACATGTTGATGACTGATCCACTGTCGCAGCCGTCCAGGATGTTCCGTGCAGCGTGAAGAAATTCCGCGATTGGGTTGTTGAGAATTTCAGACGCCTTGAAGCTGTAAAGGTGGTCATCCAGCTCAAGCTCGATCGGCAGCCACCCCCATTGGGAAGGGCCGAACGAAATCGCGAACGGAATTGAGTGAATGTGCGAATCCATAAGGGGATGAGCGTCTGCTGAAGTCGGGTGGGTGGCACTACGAATTTCACGAATCCTCTACCGGCAAGGCTTCGCGGGCGATGGAATCCTGCTCGTTACCATTCCTGACATTCGTCATTTCTCCCGTCTGTCACCTTGGAGTCAAACAGACCGTCTTGGCTGTGGAACTCGTGGAATTCTTCCGTGAGGTGTGACCAGTCGCCGCTGTCGAACGTCTATATGATAGGCTGGGATGACTTCCGGAGGTGAGGGCGGGTGGACGATGAACTGCTGCGGCGCTGTCAGCGGGGAGAGGAGTCGGCTCTGGAGTCGCTGGTGGAGCGGTTTCAAGAGGGCATTTTCCGGCTGGCCTGCCGCGTGCTGGCCGATCCGGCCCGGGCCGAAGAGGCCACCACCGATGCCCTGGCCGCAATCTGGAGTCGTTGCGGAAGCTGGAGAGGGCAGGAAGGGGCGGCCGCGTGGATTCGACAAGTCGCCTGGCGGGTCATTCTCGACCAGCATCGCGCCCGCCGTCGCTGGTGGCGGGTTTGGGACTTGGAGCGGGCGGGAGACGTTTTCATTTCCCAAGAGCCGGCAGCTCTTCCGGCGCTTGCCGAGCGCGATGCACGGCAACGGCGGGAACAATCGGTTGAATTCGCCCTGCAGAATCTCTCCGCTGAAGAGCGGGCGCTGGTCCATTGGCACTACTTCGAAAGCTTGTCGTTGGCGGACATCGCCGGAATTCTCGGCGTCTCGCGTGAGGCCGTGAAAATGCGGTTGAGCCGCGCCCGAGACAAGCTGCGGCCACTGTTGAAAGACACCTTTGAGGCCAGCCACGATGACGGAGGACCAGGATGAATCGCTTTGAATCCCCGCGTGATGAACTTGATCAGCCGGAGCCGGAGCGCGCCGATCCATTGCGGCAGGTGCTGGCCAGCCTTTCGTTTCCCCAGACGCCACCGGGACTGGTCCAGAAAATCCGGCGGCGGTTGCAGGCTCGACAGCTTCGCCGCAGGGCGGCGGTTGGTGCGGGAGCGGTGTTGATGTTCATGATTGGTGGTCTGAGCTGGCAGTTTTTTGACAACTCAGCGAAGCCGGTGGTGACGACCAAGGCATCGCCTGTGGGCGGCGCTCAAGAACCAATTCCGACCAGTGGATTGGACGACGGAACACTGGAGGCGCTGTTCGCCCCGCCGCCGGTCGCTTCGCTGGCCGCCTTGAACCGGCGACTGGATGCGGCAGCGCAGGTTTTGACCGCCCAAGATCGACAATGGGAACAGCTTCAATGAGGTCTTTGATTCTTAGTGGACTGCTGGGATTGTTCAGCGTTCTCTGTGGCTCAGCCACCAGTGCCGAACAAGCCCCGCCGCCCCCGCTGACGGCCGAGCAGCTCGGCCAGATTCGGACTCTGGTGCAGAGAACCCAGGCCGAACAATCCCGGTTGAAGGCCGCGCTCGCCGTGGCCCAGGAAAAACTCGCCGGGTGCTATGCGTCCTACGAACTCGACGAGCCACGGGTGGTGAAGCTGGAACAGGAGATTCTTGAGCACCAGAAGAGCCTGCTGGCCAGCCACCATGCCATGCAGAAGGAGTTGCGGGCTCTCGTCGGTCCAGAACGGTTCAGGATTCTGAGCCGGCGGATTGAGAATGTGTTGAAGTCGCCGAAGCCACAGCCAATGACAAATGACAAATGACAAATGACAAATGCGACGTTGCGGATCTCGAACCACAGTTCCAATCGAAAATCACAAATCGAAAATCGAAAATGATCAACCGTCTCGTGCTCCTGCTCGTCATCACGCTCGCCTTAACCGCACGCGCCTCCGATCCGGTCTTCTCGGGTCCGCAGGTGGGCGAAAAGCTGCCGGAGTTCAAACTTCGCGGGGTGTTTGACGACGACGCCGGCAAGGAACTGGATTTTGTGAAGCAGGCGAACGGCAAGCCGATCGTGTTGATCTTCATTCACGACCTGAACCGGCAGTCGATCGCCATGACGCGAATTCTCTCGCAATACACGGCAAGCCGCGCGAAGGAGGGGCTGGCGACCGGGGTCGTGTGGCTCGACGATGATGCCACCGAAGCCGAGTCGACGCTGAAGCGCATCCGCCATGCGCTCGCCAAAGAGGCCCCGATTGGGATTTCCGTCGACGGCAAGGAGGGGCCGGGAAGCTACGGCCTCAACCGCAAGGTGATGCTCACGATTCTCGTCGGCAAGGAAGGCAAGGTGACCGGGAATTTCGCCCTCATTCAACCGAGCCTGCAGGCCGACTTGCCCAAGATTTTGGACAGCGTGGTCGCCGTGGCCGGCGGCAAGGTTCCCAAGCTGGAAGAATTGGAAGGCATGCGTGAAATGCCCCGCAAGGAGCCCGCTCGGGAGCAGGATCCCAACCTGCGCGGCTTGCTGCGGCCGGTGATTCAGAAGAACGCCACGCCGGAAGAGGTCGACAAGGCGGCGCTCGCTGTTGAGGAGTATGTGAACAAGAAGGGGAACGAGGCCTCCCGCAAGGAAGTGGGACGGATCGCCAATACGATCATCGACGCTGGCAAGCTGCCGGACTATGGAACACCGCGCGCCCAGGAGTTTTTGAGAAAATGGGCCAAAGACTTCGGCGGGAAACGCGACGACAAGCCCCAAGAGAAGCCCCAAGAGAAGCAACAAGACAAACCGCAAGACCAATCTGAAGAGAAACCGGGAGCAGCGCGGAAATCCGGAGACAAGGAATGAGCTTGTCCGCCATCCTGCTGGCGGCTTTGGCGCCTGCGGTCTGCTTTGCCGAGCCCGGCCGGTCTTGGGACTTCGACACGGAAATCATGCCGGTGCTGACCCGTGCGGGCTGCAATGCCGGTGCCTGCCATGGAGCGGCCGCCGGCCGGGGTGGCTTTCATTTGTCGCTGCTGGGCTCTGACCCAGCGAGTGACCACGCGGCGATTGTCCAAGAATTCGAAGGCCGGCGGATCAACCCCGCACATCCCGAGCGGAGCCTGCTCTTGGCCAAGCCCACCGGTCGGATGGACCACGGGGGGAACACCGTGCTGCAACCGGATGGTGCCGGCGCGGCGCGGCTGGTGGAATGGATTCGCGATGGCGCACCCCGTGGCTCAAGCCGTCGCCTGCTCAACCTGCGGGTGTCCTACGAACCGCTCCAAGAGCGGTTGCCCGCCAGTGAGCGAGGAACCCCGACAGCGGTTGAAGAAGGCGGCGCAGGCCGCCCATCCGCGCCAGGGGTTTCGGAGCGAGCAAGACTTACCAGGGTCCCGATCCAGGTGACGGCCACTTTTCAAGGCGCGTCCGGAGAACCGGGCGAGCCACAAGATGTCACCGCTTGGACGGTGTTCACTCCCGCCGATCCGGCGGCGGTTGAAGTTGGCGAAGATTATGTCGCGCGGGTCACGCGTCGCGGACAGCATGTGGTCATGGCCAGATTCCTGTCGCGCGTGGTGCCGCTGCAGTTCAGCGTTCCGCTCTCGGACCAAGAAGTGAAGCTGGCGGGTGAGCCACGGGCGAATTTCGTGGACGACGAGATTCTGCGGGTCTTGTCCGAATTGCGCGTGCCGGTTTCACCGCCGGCCACCGATGCCGCGTGGCTGCGCCGCGTTTCCCTCGACCTGACGGGACGATTGCCGGAGCCAGCGCTCATCAATGCCCAATTGCAGGACAAGACCCCTGATAAGCGTGGCCGGCTTGTCGACTCCCTGCTGAACAGTGAGGCCTACGCCGACTATTGGACGCTCAAGTTTGCCCGGTTGCTGCGACTGCACTCGCTGACGAATGAACCCGAGGCCTTGCAGGCCTATTCCACGTGGCTGCGGCGCGAAATTGCCGCCGACACCGGGCTGGACCAACTGGCGCGGCAACTGTTGACAGCCACGGGCGATTCCCATGTCGTGGGGCCGGCCAACTTTGGCCGGATGGTGGCCGACGCGCGCGGTCAGGCGGAACTTGTGGGTCAGTTTTTTCTGGGCGCGCGATTGGGCTGCGCCAACTGCCACAACCATCCGCTCGACAAGTGGACGCAGGCCGACTACCACGGCCTGGCCGCCGTCTTCGCGCGACTCGACCGCGGCCGCGAGGTGCGGTTGCTGTCACGAGGAGCGGTGACCAACCCGCGAACCTGCGAGCCCGCAGTCCCGCGGATACCTGGAGTGAAAGATCTGCCTGAAGGTGACAATCGCCAAGCCGTGGCCGACTGGCTGACCGCCGGCACCAATCGGCAATTCGCCAAAGCGACCGTCAACCGGTTGTGGCGGGCGCTCTTCGGCCGGGGTCTGGTTGAACCCACGGACGACATGCGGGAGACGAACCCGCCCACGCACCCCGCGCTGCTCGACCGCCTCGCCGATGACTTTGTGGAGCATGGCTGCAGCTTGCGGCACACACTCAGACTGCTGGCATTGAGCAATACGTATGGACGCAGTGATTCTCTGGTTGAGGGCAACGCCAGGGACGATCGCTTCTATTCGCACGCCTTTCGCCGTCCCCTGGAGCCGGAAGTTCTGGCCGATGCGATTGCCGATGTCACTGGAGTGCCTGAAGAGTATGCGGGACAGCCTGGTGGCACCCGCGCCGTGGCTCTGATCGATCCGCTGAGCCCGGCTTCCTCGCTGGATGTGCTTGGCCGTTGCACTCTGCTTGGTGGCTGCGAAGAGAAGCCCGCCGTGGCTGCCGGCCTGGAAGCACAATTGCACCTGCTCAATGGCGAATTTATCAACGGCAAGTTAACCGCCGAAAGCGGCCGGCTTCGTCAATCGATCGCGGCACAACGCACGTATGCCGAAATTGTAGATGAATTCTACCAGCGGGCACTGGGGCGGCACGCCACAGATGCCGAAGCGGCGCGCTGGAGTACACGGCTGCAAGCCGCGGACGAGAGCGAACGCAGGCAGCGCCTGGAAGATTTCGTCTGGAGTCTGCTCAACAGCCGACAGTTCATGGAAAATCACTGAATGGCCACGGCGGCGATGACATAAGATTCACGTCTGGGTCGTGGCGGCCAATGACCCAATGACCAAGCCCCAATGACCAAGTGGCTTCGTACGAGGTCCGCCGACATGAGGAAGAGATGATGAGTATGACATCGAAGCCGAGTCTCGCCCGGCGCTGCGACGGCGTGACACGGCGGGACATGCTGCGGTTGGGCGGCCTCTCGGCGTTCGGCCTGGGCCTCGCCGATTTGTTTCGGCTGCGAGCCACGGGTGCAGATCAAAAGATTCGCGCCAAGTCCTGCATCCTGTTGTGGCTCGACGGGGGACCAAGTCATCTCGAAACTCTGGACCTCAAGCCCGACGCACCCGCCGAGGTTCGCGGGCCGTTTCAGCCGATTGCCACGAACGTCGCCGGGATCGAGATCAGCGAACTTTTGCCGCAGACCGCCAGGCTTTGCGACAAAGTGGCGATCATTCGCTCGATGACCTCTCCGCTGGGCGAACACGGTCTCGCCAACCGGTACCTCCTTAGCGGATACAAGCCGTCACCGGTCCTGCAATATCCCAACTACGGTTCCGTGGTGACGCACTTGCGCAATGGTGGCTCGGTCCTGCCGCCCTATGTGTCCATTCCCGAGTCCCGTGGCTCGGCGTCCGGATTCCTGGGAAGTGCCCATGAGCCGTTTGAAACCGGCGGCGATCCGTCGAAGCCCGAGTTTCGAGTGAAGGATCTCGAGTTCTTTCCGGGTGTCGGCGAAGCGCGGATCCAGCGCCGCCGCGAGTACCTGGCCGAGTTCGATGGTGTTCAATCGCGCCTCGAAGCGGGTGCCGCGCCGACGGATTCCGCCTTCGACCGGGCCTACCGGCTTGTGACCTCGGCCGACGCCAAAAGTGCCTTCGATCTGAATGCCGAGCCACCCGAGGTGCGGGCGCGTTATGGACCGCGGATGTTCGGCCAAAGCTGTCTCTTGGCGCGGCGGCTGGTTGAACGGGGTGTGCCGTTTGTCGATGTCCAGTACACCGGCTGGGACACGCACGAACAACTCGTGCGGCAGTTGCGCGACGGCTACACGGGTGCCAAAGTGGGAGTGGGGCTCGTGCCCACGCTGGACCTCGGCTACGCGGCATTGATCCAAGATTTGTCGGAGCGTGGACTTCTCGACGAAACCCTGGTGATCGCCATGGGCGAATTCGGGCGGACACCCAAACTGAACACCCGCGGCGGCCGGGACCATTGGCCCCGTGTCTTCAGCGTGATGCTGGCCGGTGGTGGTGTGCGCGGGGGCCAGGTGATCGGCTCCAGCGACCGCGTGGGTGAAAGTCCGCATGACAACCCCGTCACCCCCGCCGACCTCGCCTGTACGATCTACACACTGCTCGGCATCGACCCCACCCAGAACCTGCACACTGCTGATGGCCGGCCCGTGCAGATCAACCAGGGGGGAATGATGATCCGGATGTAGGGGATTTTCGATTTTCGATTGGGACTCTTCATTCGAAACCTTTTCGCGGATCGGGATAGCATTCAATTCCTTCAGCGGCACTGCTCCAAATCTTCGTTACCTTCGTTTCCTTCTGTTCCAAATTTTCTGACCGTCTCGAAAATTGGGCGGAGGCAAGCAGGTCATGTGGATGGATGGAGACAGGATGAAAAGGATGGTAGAGGATCAGGAAAGGATCTGTTGGTGCCAGTTTTCCTTGAAACATCCTTTCGTATCCTGTTTCATCCTTCCAATCCTGTCTCGAAATCCTCTCAAAAATCCGACCCGCAATCCGTGACGTTCAGCAAATTTTGGAACAGAAGGTAACGAAGTTTTTGGGGGACCGTCGTCAATGGCACGGAGGGGATTTCAAGCGAACTTGGTCATGAGATCCTTCATCCTCGCCCTGTCTCTCGTGCTGTACGCGGCGGCAAGCGCTCATGCGGAGTCGCCCGTGACTGCCGCGGCATTTTCACCAGCAGAGGATCGTGTTGTCCTTGGGTCGCAAAAGGGCATTGAGGTTCGTACTTGGCCGGATCTGGCACAGGTGGGCACGGTGCCGACCGAGTTGGACCATGTGCATTGTTTGAGCTTCTCTCCCGATGGCAGGACGCTGCTCGCTGCCGGGGGCTCACCCGCCGAAGAAGGCGTGGTTGAAGTCTACAGTTGGCCGGAAGGGCAGAGAATTCGGCGGGTGGTGAGCCACGACGATCTGGTGTATCACGTTGCCTGGTCGCCCGAAGGGACCCACTGGGCAACTGCCGGTGCGGATGGAATCTGCCAGGTGTTTGATGTCGGTACCGGCAAACAGTCGATGCGCTACGCCGGGCACTCGCGGGCCGTGCTGTCGCTGTGCTTTTTGCCCGATGGCAATTCGATCGCCTCCGTCGGTGTCGACCAGACGCTGCAACTTTGGGATCGAGCCACGGGGAAACAGATCCGCACTCTGGACAACCATGTGGGAGTCGTCAACGCCGTCGTGGCTCGTCCTGGTCGGCCGACGGAGATCCCGGTTGTGGCCACCATCAGCGAGGACCGCACGGTGCGGCTGTGGCAGCCTACCATCGGGCGGCTGATGCGGTTTGCCCGGCTCCCTTCCGTCCCGCGCGTGGCGGCCTGGTCGACAACCGGCGATCAACTGTTCATTGGCGGCAACGATGGTCGGGTGCGCATCCTGGACGCCGACACGCTGGCGGTCGAACGCGACCTCTCCGGCCTGGACGGGCGAATTTATGAACTGAGTGTTGATGCCCGGAGAAACAAGCTGCTGGTGGCCGGAGAAGGCGGGGCACGGTTGATTGATTTGAAGACCGCCGAATGATCCAAAATTTCCTGGCGATTCGCGCCAGACGGTCGCCTGCTCGCCGCGCATGCGTGTTGCATTGAACCGGCTGATTTGGGATGTTTACGCAGACACGGAATGGCGGTGCCCTCCGTGGCGAGGCTGCCTCCCCGTGAGATCCCCGGCATGAACCCCGTCGAAGCTGCGCGTTGGTATTTTGACCAGGCCGCCGCCCGTTTGGACCTGTCCCAAAACATGCGGAAGCTGCTGCTCACGCCGAAGCGCGAGATCAAGGTTCAAATCGCCCTGGAGATGGACAATGGCGAGATCGGAACCTTTCTTGGCTACCGCGTGCAGCACGACAGCGCCCGCGGCCCCTTCAAGGGCGGACTGCGGTATCACCCCGAGGTTGACGGCGACGAAGTGGTGACGTTGGCGCAGTTGATGACCTGGAAGACGGCCGTGGTCAACATCCCCTACGGCGGCGCGAAGGGCGGGATTGCCGTCGATGGATCGCTGCTCAGCCGCCGCGAGCTGGAGTCGATCACGCGGGTCTTCGTCGATGAGATCCACGACTCGATCGGCCCCAACAAGGACATCCCCGCTCCGGATATGGGAACCAACGCCCAGGTGATGGCCTGGTTCGCCAACCAGTACGAGAAGTATCACGGTTTCAACCCGGGCTGCGTCACCGGCAAGCCCCTGGAACTGCATGGCTCGGAGGGACGCGAGGAAGCCACGGGCCGCGGGGTGGTGACCATCGCCCAGCAGCTTTACAAGCGGCGGGGAAAGCCGCTCGCCGGCAGCACGGTCGCCATACAAGGGTTTGGCAACGTCGGCACGTATGCCGCGCGGTTCTTTCATGAAGCGGGTGCCAAGGTCGTCGCCGTGACCGATGTCACCGGCGGAACCAAGAACGCGGGCGGGCTGGATGTCTGGGCCTTGATTGACTGGGGTGCGGCGAAGACGCCCCTCGCCCAGTTTCCGGGTGGCGAGCCGATCACCAATGAAGAACTGCTGTCCGCCGAGGTCGACCTGCTGGTTCCGGCGGCGCTGGGCGGTGTATTGACGGCCAACAACGCCGAACATGTCCGGGCCGGAATGATTCTGGAGGCCGCCAATCATCCCATTCATCCCGAGGCGGATGAAATCTTTAACCGCCGCGAAATCCTGGTGGTGCCGGATATCTTGGCGAATGCCGGCGGCGTGACCGTCAGCTACTTTGAATGGGTGCAGAACCAGCAGCATTTCAAGTGGGAATTGAGCCGCGTGCGGCAGGAGCTGGACCGGATCCTGATCGACAGCTTCGACAAGGTTTGGACGCTGGCGACGGAGAAAAAAGTTCCCCTGCGCACTGCCGCCTACATCATTGGCATTGGGCGTGTCGGCCGCGCCACAGTCCTCGGAGGAATCTGATGTCCCCGACAGAACTCGACCAGATGCTTTCCACCTGCGTCCTGTTTCTCGACATGACGGAGACCGAACGCGCGGAGATCATTCCCCTGCTGGAGGTGAAGACCTTCGAGGAGGGAACGCCGCTCGTGCTGGAAGGGCCACCGGACCAGACCTTGTGGATCGTGCTCAAGGGCCGTTGCCAGGTGGCGAAGCGCCGCAAGGCTGGCGGCGAAAAGGAACTCGCCGTGCTGCTGCCGCTGGATGTGGTGGGCGAAATGTCCTTCTTCCATGCCGCTCCGCACTCTGCCAACGTCCGCGCCCTGGAGCCCGTCACCGCCTGCCGATTGTCCCACAATCAGTACGCCCTCCTCCAGGAGCGTGGCTCATGCGCTGCCAATAAGCTGGTGGCCAATACCGTCCGCATTCTTTCCGAGAGACTGCGGCGGATGGATGACTGGGCTGCCGACTTCATGGAACGCGCCGCGGCTCCCGAGCACCACGAAGAGTGGCGCGACTTCCGCGCGAAGCTCTACAGTGGCTGGAAATTTTAGTCGCATGTCCGCTGCAACCTCACCCCAGACCGATCCGCTGGAGCAGCGCGTCGTCGAACTGGAAACCCTCGTCATGCATTTGCAGCACGACCTGGAATCCCTCAACGCCGTGGCTCTCGAACAGCAGCGCGAACTCGACCACTTCCGCCGCATGCTGACCCGCATCGACGACCGGATGTCGCGCCTCGATTCCGGGGAAGAGCGGATCGATCCCGCGAGCGAGAAGCCGCCGCACTACTGACCCAGAGATCGACTTTCAATCTCACGAGCTTGCGATCCTGAGACAGAAATCTCCTCATCCTCAACATCCTGCTCAAGTCGCGTGACGCACCAGAAGGCACGCGCCCGGCCGCTTCCATTTTAGGACTGCGGCAAGAATAACTGTCGACTTTTGACAAGCCGTACAGCCAATGAGCCGGAGGGCCTTAGCCGGCCTTAGCCCCCGGTTGGAGGATAATCGGACGACGCCAGCGCCACGAACCGGACGCTAAGGGTCGCAGCAAAAATATCTGTGACATTTGTCTCCCTATCCAGCAGCGAACGCCATCAAGGGCAGCGAATGAAGTTGGTGGTGAAGTCGACAAGGCTGGCAAAACGGTGCGGGAATCGTACGGTCATAAATTAACCACGAATTTTCACGAATCATACGAATATCACGAATGATCAACCGGCATGGCTTCGCGGGTGATGGAATCCTGCGCGTTGTGATTCGTGACATTCGTCTTATTCGTGAAAATTCGTGGTCCCCCCTTCTCGTTGCCTAAGACCGGCCTTCAGTTAGCATCTTGAAGCGTGCTTTATTCTTTGTCCGGTCCTTAGCGGCACGGCGCAAGCCGTCCGGTGAGTGAGGGCTGATCCGTGGTGGCTCACCGCAGGGCTCGTCCCGCGATCATCATTTTTCATTTTTCATCCCGTCCAAATCTCACCGTTTATTCCTTGGCCGCTAAAACGCATCCGGAAGGTCGCGGAGCCGGAGCACGGCGTCCGGTCCGATCCCGAACTTCGCGGGTAGGGGGATGTTGGTGAACTCGGGACTGTCACCAGTGCGAACCTGCCAGACGGGATCGATGATCCAGTTGCGTGGGCCGGTGAGCAGATGCACTGAGGCCTTGTCAATCCGTGCTTCTGGCGCTGGCAGCCTGACGACGATCAGACTGTAGTCGCCAACGTTCAGATGCTCGGCAGGGAATAGGAATTGAACTGTGCCGGGGGAACTGGACTCAACTTTTCGAGGCGAGAGCTCGTGGCCATTGAGCCACACTTGGGGCTTGCCTGGGTGAGTCAGGCTGAGCCCCACAGGCCCCATCGCGAGCCACTTGGCAGGGACCCGCAACGCGCCCCGGTACCACATCTGTGGCTGTTCTTTGAAGGCGTCACCAATGGACTTGTGGTCGAGGTCAACCACCGCCCATTCCGATCCCGGATTCGGGATGGCCACCGATTGGTCGATTTTCATTGGTTCGGATCCCGCCGACTTCCAGCGAAACGGCTGCCCTCCCAAAAGCTGGTCACTGGTGATCGTCGGGCAGACAAACCGTTCGACGTGCTGAATCACGAGGTCATGCCCCTTGACATGGTCCACATGCGGCCAGCGTTTGGGCGAGTACATGCTGTCGGTCATGTCCCGCATGAGTACGACGTGTTTCCCATTGCGGACCATTTGCCGCAGGCCGAACGGGCGACCGAGGACGCACATGTTGCAATGCACTCCCGTGAGGATGACATTCTGAATGCCATGCTTTTCCAGAATGCTCCACACTTCGTCCCCGCGGTCGCTGATGTAATCGTGATCAGAGTCGATCGTGATCAGATCCGACTGCTTCTTCCACGGCGTGCCGGGGTTGCGGCCCAGCGCCTTGAGCTTGGCGGCCCAAGCCGCGTGCTCGGTTGGGTCATCGTCTTCGCCGCCGTCGGACTGGTCGATCGGGTAGTCGTATTCACTTTTGAGCCGCGAGCACCAGGACTGGATGTCCTCCGGAAGCGACTTCGACAGCGGCGTATCCGTGGCTCGTTGCCGCGCGGGATGATCCGCATAGGCCGGCATGCAATCACTCGGGGAATGGATGATGATCGCGCCCTTGGCACGTGCCGTCTTGAGCACCTGGTCGAGCCGCGGGGCGAATTCTTCCAGCCGCCTGACAGCGTTCAGGCAATGGTGCAGGTCCCAGACATCGCACACGATGACCGCGGTCTTTCCCAGATCCCATGTCTCTTCCTGAGTCACCCGAATCGGCTTGAGCCTCGCGCTTTTATCCCGCGTAATCGACCGCAACTTCAAGGGAATGGTCTCGGCCATCGCCTGTCTCCCACCGATCATGACCGCCAGGGTCAGGAACCATGCCAACGCCGATCGAAGTCTGGTCATGCTGCATGCCTCAAGGCTGAATGCCGCGCCAATGGAAAGTGCGTGGCATGATACCACCGCCCGCGGGGCCACCACAGGGAAAACCGGCACAACACGCCGTCTACCGGTCGCCAGTTGTGTCTGAGCCTGACTCAACCACATTGGCAAGGATGGTCATGGTTCGAATCGATGAGGGAACCACGAATCTCACGTATAACACGAATCGTGTGGGTCCAATTGTTCGAGGCTGGAAAATCCGTCTTTTATTCGTGAGATTCGTGCTATTCGTGGTTCTCACAAAACTCTGCAACAAGATCGCCTTGCCTTTTTGGTCGATGTCGCCATCAATTTCGTACCTTTCGTGGTCCAACCTCAAGGTTTAAAACCAGAGAGCCTGCAGCCGCACACTTGGCGTTTGGCGCTTTCCCGGACATCATGCGTCAATCACCAGGACGCGCTCCATGCTGAACCTGAATAGGATTGCCATAATGTCCCACCCAGGCCACTTCTCCATCCGTTGCGCTGCCGGGCTGTTGCTCGTGGCCACACTCACCGCATGGTGCGATGCGGCCGTTTTGCGGGGAAGAGTCGTGGATGCCGGCACGAAGGCGGTGCTTCCCTGCCGGCTCTACGTGCAGGCCGAAAATGGCACGTGGCTCTTTGCCAAATCATTGGGCAAAACGGGTTCGGCACTGGTCTGTTCGATTGAGCGTGGCCCGCGCAGCGTCGAGAAGCATGTCACGCTCTCGGCGGACGCATTCGAGGTTGAGGTTCCCGCCGGGAATGTCAAACTGACCGTCGAACTCGGCAAAGAGTTTCAGCCGCTCACGCGGACAGTGAACGTGGGGACCGAGCCCGTCGACATTGAGCTGCCGTTGTCGCGATGGATCGACATGCCAGCGCGAGGGTGGTACTCGGGCGACACGCACATCCACCGGAAGCTGGAAGACATGCCGAATGTCATGCTGGCCGAGGATCTGCATGTCACATTTCCGCTGAGCCACTGGGTTCGGGAGGCGTATGAACCGGCCACCAACGGCAAGGTGGGTGCAGACGTCAAACCGGCGCCGATGCATGTGGCCAAAGACCGCGTCATCTGGCCCCTCAACACCGAGTACGAACTGTTTAATCTGCGTGGGAAGCCGCATACGCAGGGGGCGGTATTGGTGATCAACCAGCAGGGGGGCACGGAGCTGTCGGCCCCGCCCGTTCAAGCCGTCGCCACGGCCGCCCATCAGACCGGTGCGCTGCTGGACCTCGACAAGCACACCTGGAACTGGACGCCGATGATTGTGCCAGTGATGCAGGCCGATTTGTTTGAGCTGGCGAACAACCACATCTGGCGGACAGAGTTCGCCTTCAAAAACTGGACGCTGGATCACCTTCCCAAAACCTGGGAGATCGAAACCGGTCCCGGTGGCTACACCGAATGGGGCTGGATCGACTGGGGCTTCAAAACTTATTACGCCTTCCTCAACTGTGGCTTCCGCCTGCGGCCCACGGGAGGCACCGGTGGTGGTGTGCATTCCGTGCCGGTCGGTTTCGGCCGGGTTTACGTCAATGTTCACGGCGAGTTCAGCTACGACAAGTGGATCAAAGGGCTGGACGCGGGCGACAGCTTTGTGACCACCGGCCCGATGCTGCTCGTCGAATTCAACAGCCAGCGGCCGGGGACGGTCTTCCAAGATCAAAAGTCAGCGGTGGTGACGGGAACCGCGGAAAGCCCCGTGCCGCTCGACAGAATTGAGGTCATCGTCAACGGTGACGTGGTGCGGACGATCAAACCCACCAACACACCGACCAAAGCCGGTGGCTTCTCCAGCGCGATTTCAGAAACCCTGCCGCTCGCACACTCGGCGTGGGTCGTTGTCCGCTGTTTCGACGCTCCGTCGTCCCAACGATTCCGCTATGCCCATTCAGCCCCCGCACACTACGAAATCGACGGCCCGGTCCGCCCGAAACGGCGGGAGGTGACGTACTTTATCGACCGTATGGCGCAGGAGATCGTTCGCAACCATCAGGTTTTGTCAGCAGAAGAGTTGGCGGAATACCAGCAGGCACTGCAGATCTACCAGAAACTCGCTGAAACGGCGAAGAATTGAAGGGTTGCCTCCCGTGCTGCCTGCCGCTAAAATGCTCGATTCCTCGTCGAAAACTGAACTTTGAACTTCGGCATTCGTAATACAGCGAGTTGACGGAAGTTGCCTAGGGGCAACGACTTCGCTCGGGAGAGAACAGAATCATGGTCTATCGTCCGCGTACCAAACTCGTGAAGCTGCGCAAGAGTCAGCGGTGTCCAAAATGTGGTGTCCTCGTCGCCATGCGAAAACGCTGCAAGACGTGCCACAAGCTGCTGCGCAAGTAAATCGAGACTGTTTGGCGCTGGGCTGATGGCCAATTGAGCACGCAGGACGGCATCTCTCTGCCGTCCCATGCTCGCGAGTGCGATGTGGCACTCCTGGCTCAGCCCTGAATGCCCCCGGCTTCAGCTTCCATCAGGAATGTCGTGAGTCCGGGGTCGCTACGATCGATGAGATCCTTCACGCCAACCCGTGACTGATCTTTTCCCAACTGAAGTCGCCGCGTGTGACTTGTTCCACCAAGTCTGGACGTGACTGCAACGCACGACTGGCCGCTTCATCCGGACAGGATGCCAACGCCAATGCGACTGCCGCTTGCTCCGCTGCGGTCCCTCTGGCCGTTGTCTGCGCCATTTCTTCCACGGCTCCGCTGACGGGGGCCTGAGCCACGACCCGCCAAAGTTCGGGTGACACCGCGCGGCCGGCGGCGCGGCGTTCATGGACCAAATCGATCAGGATGTGGCTCAGCGCGGGGTTGGCCCGCCGGTCGAGGCCGACAACGGGGTGCAAAGGAACGCCCACGAATAGGCACTTCACCACCAGTTGGTTCCACATCCCCTCGTCAAGCTGCTCGGCGGGGTACGGATTGCGGTGGGCCACAGCGCAGAACACGCCCTGCATATTGTTGCGAATCCCCTCCGCCGCGCGAAAGCGGTGCTGTTCGGGGTAGGGCAAAAGCGGCAGTGCCTGGTAGAGCGCGATCAACTCGCCCATCTCGGCCGCGACAAACAATTTGTCGATGATCGCCACATAGGCCGCCGGTTCGGGGGAGGGCGCGGTCAGCACCAACAGGGCGCGGGCCGCCTGATCCAGCGTCCAGCCTGCAGGGTTCCAACCGGGCCGTGCCAGTTCGGCAGCCTGAAGGTCTGCCTCTGTCAGCTCCAGGTCGGCCTTGCCCATTTTGCGGGCCGCCAGCCCGAACCCCATGAACAGGCCGCTGGTCTGCCCGATGCCGATCAATGCCAGCCGTTCGGACAGCCAATCAAAGGCGTTGGGCGCGGCCTGACGCTGCACCCATTTCAGGAGAAGTTGCGCGGGCTGCAAGGTGTTGCTCATGGTGGGAATTGGGGAAGTCTTGTCTCCCGAAATTATACCAGAGTTCGCCATGCCACTCGGCTTGCGAGGACTGAATTCTGCGGGAGATCAGGCATTAAATCACCCCATCCGGTGAGTCGAATTCATACGACGACTTGCAATGTGGTGTACAGTTGTCTTAACCTGAACTGCACGGCTGTTCCATGGCCCAGTTCACGGAATGCCGATGCACTTCACAGAGGGATCTATGAGCGCCAATTCCAAGATCGAATGGACCGACGCAACTTGGAATCCAGTGCGCGGTTGTACCAAAGTCAGTCCCGGTTGCATCCACTGTTATGCGGAGACGTTGGCCGAACGCTTTCGTGGCGTTCCGAATCATCCGTACGAGCAGGGCTTCGACCTTCGCCTTGTTCCCGACAAGATTGCAGAGCCGCTGAGTTGGTCCAAGCCACAAATGGTATTCGTCAACTCGATGAGTGACCTGTTTCACAAGGATGTGCCAGACGACTACATCGTCCTGGTGGCAGGTGTGATGGCTTCCGCAAACTGGCATACCTATCAAGTGCTGACCAAAAGGTCAGACCGGCTGCGTGACTTGCTTCAAACAAAGCTCGCATTCGCTTCTGAACTCCCACATATCTGGTGGGGAGTGAGTGTCGAGAATCGTAAATATGGCCTTCCGCGAGTCGAACACCTGCGACAAGCCGATCCGAAGATGGCATTCTTGTCCGTCGAACCGCTGCTGGAAGACCTCGGGAGTTTCAGTTTGTCAGGGATCGACTGGGTCATCGTCGGAGGGGAGAGCGGGGCTGGTGCACGCCCGATGAATCCCGCATGGGTTGCCGAGATCCAACGTCAGTGTCGCGAGTCGAGCATTCCATTTTTCTTCAAACAATGGGGTGGAGCTAAGAAGAGTCTTACCGGACGCGAACTAAACGGTCGCACATTCGATGAAATGCCGCCTTTGAATCGGGGAAGGATTTTACCCTCGGCGGAAAGAAAATTACTTGCCGCTGCCTTCGCCGCCGAATGGCGGGATAGATGTCCACCGAAGATCCACCACGTAGCGTGAGATAGAAGATGGGCCACAAAAACCATGATTGGGGTGTTGGCAAGACTCCACCGGTCATTCGCTCGCACAGCCTTGCCAAGCACAGAGTGCTGCGGGGCTATCTCGAACGATATATCTCTGTTCTTACCGCAAATCCAAGGCTCGACCAGTTTCGGCTGACACTTGTGGATGGGTTCGCTGGTGGTGGCATCTACCTTGACGCAAGGTCCAAGGAGGAACGATCAGGTTCGCCCCTGATCATGCTCGAAGCGATGGACCAGGCTGCCGAGGCTGCCAAGGCTTCGCGGTTGAAGCCATTTCACCTCGATGTGCAGTACATCTTTGTTGAAAAAGATGCGGAAACCATCGACTATCTTCGAAGCGTCATTTCCAAGTCCAAACACGCACCGCTGCTCGCGGACAGGATCCAACTGCTCCAGGGAGAATTTACAGCGAAAGTTCCCGAAATCACCGCATTTGTAAAACAGCGGGGACGCGCAGAGCGGGCAATTTTCGTGCTGGACCAGTTCGGATACATTGACGTTCCGCTGCCGACAATTCGCAATATCCTGGCGACAGTCGACAAGGCCGAAGTGTTTATGACTTTCGCAGTCGATTTTTTGATTGACTACTTGAGTGAAAACGAGGCGACTCAACAAACGCTCGCCAAGATTGGGATCACCCTGCCCTCCAAAACAATCGGAACGGCAAAGGAGAGCCGGGATTGGCGGCGATCAATCCAATTGGCACTTCACGAACAGATCCGGTCACAAACCGCCGCAAAGTTTTATACGCCCTTCTTCATCCGATCAGAAGATTCGCACCGTGATTTTTGGCTGGTGCACCTTTCGGGACATTTCCGTGCAAGGGACGTCATGGTGGGCTTGCACTGGAAGGAGAATCGCTCGTTCGCACACTATGGTGGCTCTGGCCTGCAGATGTTGGGTTACGATCCCAAGTACGACTCCGACCTGACCAGACAGAGAATGCTGCCTGAGTTTCATTTCGATCAAACCGCCCGTGCTTCAAGCCACGAAGAATTGCTCAGGCAGTTGCCAGAGAGAATTTTCCCATCGAAAGACGGGATTACGTTCCAGTCCCTTTTCTCCAGTCTGACAAACGAGTGTCCGGTGACTGCCGAAATCATGAAAGATGTCTTAAATGACTTGGCGAAGGACGGAACTATCCGTGTCCAGGACAAGCAGAAACTGATCATTCGACGGGCGGGAATTCGGCATGATTCGGACATCATTCTGCCGAACCCGCAAAGACGGCTTTTTACCTGAACACGGAAGTCGACCAACTGAGCTTGTCTACTTCGCCTGCGCCAACTCCGACATGAACCGTTCCATGCGGGTCACCAGGTCTTCGGGCTCCGGCGGGAGGCCTTCCAAGATCATGGCGTTGGCGAACAACTGCTGGCCGCATTCCTTGACGAAGGCTGCCTGACCGTCTTCCGCCGCGAGGCTGGTCAGCCGCAGAATGAGCGGGTGAGTCGGATTCACCTCCAGGGCGCGTTTCGACATTTCGAACTCCTGATGGTTCATCTTCAGCACTTTTTGCAGTTGTGTGCTGAGGGCACCGGCGGGGTTCACCAGACAGCAGGGGCTGTCGGTCAATCGCTTGGAGGCCTTCACATCCGACACGCGGTCTCCCAGTGCCTCGCGGAACAGTTCGAGCACCCGGTCGAAGCCGGCCGGTTTCTCAGCTTCGGCAGGCTCTGGTGTCTCGGCGGAATCGGTCCCCTCGGGGAATTCCACTTCGGCGGAGTCAATGGACACGATCTGCTTCTCGGAGAAGGTCCGCAGGTGCGAGAGGGCCATCTCGTCGATCGGATCGATCAGGTACAGCACCTCCAGCTTCTTCCGGCGGAAGACCTCGAGGTTGGGGTTCTTCTTGAGGGTTTCCAAATCCGGGCCGCAGACGAAGTAGATCTGCTTCTGCTTCTCGGACACGCGGGCCACATAGTCCGCCAGGCTGATCAGCTTCTCCGGGTTCTCGGTGTCATTGGATGACCGGAACCGCAGCAGTTTTCCCAGGCGTTCACGCGACTCGAAGTCGGTGGCGATCCCCTCGCGGAGGTTTGGCCCGAACTGCCGGTAGAACTTTTCGTAGACCTCAGGCGTGTCTGTCGCCAGCGTATCGAGGTGATCCAGCACCTTCTTCGTCAGCACCTTCTTCAGCTTGCGGAAGATGGTGTTGTCCTGCAGCGTCTCCCGCGAGACAGCCAGCGGCAGGTCGGCGGAATCGACCAGACCGTACAGGAACCGCATGTATTCCGGCAGCAGTTCGCGGCAGTTGTCTTGGACGAGAATCCGCTTGGCGCACAGGTGCAGCCCATGCTCGTTCTTGCCAAAGCCCAGCAGTTCGAAATTTTCTTCCGGGCAGTAGAGAATCGCACTGAACTGCAGCGGCGAGTCGCTGGAGAGATGCAGATACCACAGCGGCTTCGCATCCGGTCGATGGGTCAGATGCTGGAAGAAGCCGTTGTACTTCTCCTCAGTCAGCTCGTGTTTGGGCTCGACCCAAATCGGACGCTGATCGTTGAGCACCTCGCCTTCGAGGCGGATCGGATGGGGAATGAACGATGAGTAGCGGCGGATGATGCTCTTGAGCCGGTAGGCCTCCAGGAATTCGTCGAGATCCGCCTTGAGATGCAGCCGGACTTGGGTGCCGCGCGGAAGGCTCTCGGCGGGCTCGATGCTGTACCGACCCGTCCCGTCCGACTCCCACCGCCAACTGGCGTCCTCCGCATAGCTGTGGCTCAGCACCTCGACCTTGTCGGCCAGCATGAATGCGGAATAGAAGCCCACGCCAAACTGCCCGATCAGCGTGAGATCTTTCTTCGCATCCCCGGAGAGCTTGCTCAGGAACTCCAGTGAACCCGAGTGCGCGATCGTGCCCAGGTTTTTCACGAGTTCATCGTGCGTCAGCCCGATGCCGTTGTCGCGGATTGTCAGGATCCGCTTTTCCTTGTCGACTTCCAAGGTGACTTCCAGCGGCGCGTCGTCACGATATTTCTCTTCGAAGAGTTGGATGTGCCGCAGCTTGTCGAGGGCGTCGGACGCGTTGGAAACCAGTTCGCGGATCGAAATCTCTTTGTTTTGGTAAAGAGAGTGGGACAGGATGTGCAAAAGCTGCTTGATCTCGGCTTGAAACGAGAATTCCTGCTTTTCAGGCGTGGCTTCCACAGGCGCAGTCACAATTCAATCTCCGACGCGACACAGACTGGACAATCAAGATCCCGACGATGAAAGCATACGGAGTGCCAATCGGACTGCCTTTCGTCGTTCGCTGCAAACGACATGTTAATAATTGGTTGCGCCGATGGTGCAAAATTGGCATCCGACTCCAACATGCCAATCTGGCAGTGGCCGATCAATTCCATTCGGGTTGAGCACCAACGACCCGCCAGCGACGTTTCGCTTCCAGCAGGCACTGCCGCGCCTCTTGCAGCAGCGGTGCGTGACAGAGCTTTTCGGTCATGGCGACGGCGCGGTTCAGCAGCAGCAGGGCGGCCGGCCACCGCTCCAAATTCGCGAGGACCTGTCCGATATGAAGCAGGTCGGTCGCCACGCCGCGCTCATCCTGAAGTTCGACATGCAGGTCGAGTGCCTTCCGATAATACTTCAGCGCCTGCTCGGTTTTGCCGCGGAGCGCGGCGACATGGCCGAGGCTTCCCCAGTCATCCGCTTCACCGGAGCGGGTGCCGAGGCTCACCTCCCATTGCAGGGAACGGTGAAAGAGTTCTTCCGCCAGCTCGAAGTCCCGCGCCAGCAGGGCATCGTTCGCGCGGTTCGACAAATCACAACCCATTTGCGGTGGGTTCTGCGGATCGGACGACAACGCGACGCTCCACGATCGCTGCTGCCACCGGGCCGCCGACTCTGCATCCCCGATCTCTCGAAAGAGGACTGCCAGATTGTTGGCCGAGACGGACACGAGCGCCTGATTGCCGCCCAACCTCGCCTGAACCAGTGCCGTTCGCACGTGTTCCAGGGCGGCCGCGAACTCTCCTTGTCGCCAGAGGAACTGGCCGTAAGCGTGCGCCGCGACGCCGGATTCGTCCAAATCCACGGCGTGAGTGAAGTGTCGCCGCGCTGCATCGGGACGTGCGGATGCGACCGCACGCTCAGCAGCCACGAGCAGTGCCGCCACGGGCGACGACTCGGACTCGATTGGGAAATTCTTCAAGATGGCCCTCGCAGGTTTCTGGTTGTTGCACGGGAGAGGAGAGAGCGTGCATGACCTGAAAGCTGCGCAATAAACCTAAAATACCGATTATCCCCAATTTGTCAATTGCGCCGCCTACCGCGTCGTCACGAGTGGGAGCGTGAGCCACAGCAGGTAGGCGACAGGCCCGGCGAACATCACGCTGTCCAGCAGATCCAGGAGTCCACCAAAGCCGGGAAGAAGCGGGGCGGAGTCCTTCTGGCCGAGATCGCGTTTGATCAGGGATTCGCACAGGTCGCCGATCATCCCCACCAAGCCGATCGTCGCTCCGAACAGGATCGCGCCAAGGTGCTGGCCTTGATAATGGCCACCGGTGATGGTGGGGACCGCGAACGTGAACCAGAGCCACGACCCGAGGGCGGCACCGCCAATGGCTCCGTACGCGCCAGCCCAGGTCTTTCCGGGGCTCAGCTTCGGCACCATCTTGGCTTTTCCAAACGCCTTGCCGCAGGCGTAGGCCGTGGTGTCTCCACATTTGGTGGCAATCATCAGGGAACCGATGGCGACATAACCCAGGTCGGTGCCTTGCACCCAGCGCAATTGGGCCGTGAGTCCCAGGAATAGCCCGACATAACCGACGCACAGGAATTCGGCACCCAGGGTTTCGAGATTGCCGCCAGGAGCGCTGTACCGGAACGCCCGCCAGGTCATCAGTGCCATCAACACAACGGTGATGGTTAGGGACGAGGGACCGAGCACACCGAATGCCGCCAATCCCTTCTCGGCTGGAGCCAATACAGGCAGCCAGTGCGGCAGCCAATGGGCCGTGACGACCGCGACGCTTCCAGCAATGGTCGCGAATAAATTGGGCTGGAAGGAACGGGTCTGCAGCAGCAGATGGAATTCATAGACCGCGCGGACGGTGAGCAGCAAAATGAAGAGGTACAGCCACGGGGCGGCGGCACCGCTCAGCGCGTCGACATAGAAAATTCCGATCAGGCCCGCAATCAGGAAGGGTGCCTGCAACAACCGCCATCCAAGCATGTCCGTCCCGTTCGGTCACATCACGAAAGTTGGGCCAAAACGACTTCAAGCGTTGAGGCCGCCAAACCGCCGGTCGCGGCCGCCAAAACTCTTCAGCGCCTCGTGCAGTTCGGGTTGCCGGAACTCCGGCCAGAACTTTTGCGTGACCCACAGTTCGGCATAGCTGATCTGCCACAACAGAAAATTGCTGATTCGCATTTCACCGGCCGTGCGGATCAACAGGTCTGGATCTTCCATCCCTGCGGTGTACAACCGGTCGGCGATATGTTTCTCCGAGATGTCCGCCGGATCGAGTGTTCCTGCCACGGCCTCGCGGGCCAGCGTCTGCACGGCGTCAACCAGTTCCGACCGGCCGCCATAATTGACCGCCAGACACAGCCGCATCCCCCGATTGTTGGCACTGCAGTCGAGCGTCTTTTGGACTTCCGACAGCACGCCGTCGCTCAATCCTTCACGGCGGCCGATCATGCAAAACTGCAGGTCCTGCCGCATGATCTCCGTCCGTTCTTCGATCACGTACTGTTCCAACAAGCTCATCAGGAAATCGAGTTCCGGCTTGGGCCGCTTCCAGTTTTCGCTGCTGAGGCAGTAAAGTGTCAGTTGCCCAATCCCGAGCCGCGCACATTCCTCGACGGTCAGACGCACCGTCTTCACGCCGCGGCGGTGTCCTTCCACGCGAGGGAGCCCCTGTGCCTGCGCCCAGCGACCGTTGCCGTCCATGATGATGGCAATGTGCCGGGGAAGTTTGCCTCGCTCCAGCCCCAGGTCGGCCAGTTCAGCATCGGTAAATTTTGGCGGAGAACTCACGTCGCGATCCTTCGAAGAGGCAGTCAGCGGATTGTAGCACAGTCCCTCACGAAAGTTGACCGGTCAGCCCGCGAGCCCTCCGGTGAGCCACCGCGGGTCGATCCGCGCTCACCGGAGGGCTTGCGCCGTGCCGCTCAAAGGGAGCGGTGGGGCAATCCTGTTGCGAAATTGCCCGATACTTTGCGTGCGAACGAGTGTTTCATTGCGGCTGGAGCAGTCGCACGCCTCTCCGCGCAAATCTCTTCACACTCGCTCTATCCACCGATTTCCAAGAAAGTTCTGGCGTTTTTTGAGGTGGTGGCTTAGAATGTCGGTCGTCCATCGCCGGTGCCGTCATGCGCAATTTGAAACATCTCCCCCAGCCCAATCCGTGTCGTCCCCGTGTCGCCCTGCGGCGCGGAGCGGCCACGTTGGACTTCGTCCTCGTGTTGGGCATGTTGTTGCCCATCGCGGGGTTGTGTGTCTACCTGGGTGGGACAATCATCAAGTTGGCGTATGAAATGATCTGTGTGCTGGTGAGCTGGCCGTTCATGTGACCATCGACACAATTCGCCAACAAGCCACAATTCGTCAGAATCCACGCACCTCCAAATTTTACCGACCGATCATCTCTCCACTGAACACAATCGTTTCGCGCAGGAGCCTCCCATGAAGTCCATTCAGGCGTTTCGGAACTTGCTGGGGCGCGTCCACCGGGACGAACGCGGCGCGGTCAGCCTCGAAACCATTCTGATCATCGGAGCCATCGCGCTGCCGATCCTGATCTTCATCATCAAGTACGGCTGGCCCAAGATCAGGGCCTACTTCGACACCAATATCAAGGAGCTGGAAGGTCAGACGGACCAGCTCAAGAACTCCAACTAAACAGGACGACGAGTTTCAATGACCCAATTCCCAATGAATCAATGACCAATGGACCAATGAGTTGTTGAACTACCGTGATCTCGCGCTCAACAGCATTGGTCATTGGAGCATTGGTCATTGGAGCCTTGGTCATTGAGTCATTTCAAAGGATGCGGAGGGCATGATCTCGCTGTCATGTGGTCTCATGCTGGGGTTCACGCTCGCGGCGGCAGTCACTGACATCTGGTGGCACAAGATCTTCAATTCGACGGTCTACCCGGGGATTTTGGTCGGCTTTTTGATGAGTGTGGCCGACCCGCAGGGGATCGGCTGGCAGGATAGTCTGGCAGGATTCGGGCTGTGCGCCGGCGTGATGCTGGTGACGTTCGTGATGTTCCCCTCCGTGGGCGGTGGAGACCTGAAACTGGTGGCGATGATGGGGGCATTCCTGGGACTGTCCCGGGGGCTGGAAGGAATGCTGTGGACTTTCGTCCTCGGCGCGATGCTGGGAATCATGCAGTTGATCTGGACGGTGGGGGCGGTTCAGTTGGTGCGGCAGGTGGCCCACCACCTGTGGCTCACCCTCAAATACCGCTTCGTGATCCCGTTGAGTGAAAGGGAACGGCTGACCCTGCAAATGCCGCTGCGGCTCGCCCCCGCGGCATTCTTGGCGGAGTTGATTGTGCTGGCTTCGCAATGACCCAAGGTCCAAGGCCCCAATGACCAATGTCTCTTAAGCAACCCTGTCGACGCTAATCAAACAACCCATTGGTCATTAATTCATTGGTCATTGGGTCATTCACCTCGGTGTCTCATGAGCCGTGAAATCCTCCTCGCCTGCCTCCCGTGCCTCTACGCGCTTCTTGGTGCGTCCGCGGTGCTCCTCGTGATTGTGCGGCACAGCCGGGCTTCCTGGGACTGGGCGCGGCTGCGGCAGGTGCACACGTGCGAGCGCGGCAGCGTGCAGTCGTTGAGCCTGGTGGTCACGCTGCCGATCTTCATCCTGATGATCCTGTTCATCATTCAGGTGAGCCAGTTGATGGTGGGGATCATTGTCGTGCATTACGCCGCCTTCGCCGGCGCACGGGCGGCATCGGTGTGGATTCCGGCGTATTACGAATCCGAGGCCGAGAATCAACTCTTCGCAAGGCAGTACGGAACCCGCGGGGATTCCATCTACGCTGATGCGCCGATGCAGAATGCCGAAGGCAAGCTGCTCAAAATCCAGCAGGCAGTCGTGATGGCCTGCGCCCCGATCGCCCCTTCCCGGGAACTCGTCAGCCGGTCGAACCCCACAATTTCAGTGCCAACCTGGGTTGTGGAGTCAAATGCCACGACGGCGCGCCTGTACGCGCAGATCACCCGGGAGAATTCGAACGCCAACAATTCGACCAACTCCGGTAGTTCACGGTTTGCCAAACGGTTGTACAACAAGCTGGCCTATGCGTCCGTCAGCACGCAGGTGCGGGTTGAATGGCAATACGCACGGCATTACACCAGCGACCGCTACAACGATGCCCTGCAGGTGACCTACAACCCGCTGGATCATCCTGACATCCCTTGGATTCCGGGAGAGGTAGGTTGGGAAGACCCGATCACGGTGCGCGTCGTTCACAACTATGCCCTGCTCTCGGGCGTGGGAAAATTCATCGCCGCCCGACTGGTCCCGGCGGATGGCAGCCAGGACAACCTCAGCCCCAAGATCAAGACGACGTCGGGCTCTTTTAAAGAGCGGGTGTATTCGATCGAGATTCCGGCCTCAGCCACGGTCTATAACGAAGGGTTCAAGTCGATCCTGCCGTATCAGCAGCGACGGCCTTAGCTGCGCATTGACGAGCTGCAATGACTCAATGACCAAGGCCTCAATGACCAAATTTTTGTTCGAAATCTGCCCTTAAGTCTTAGCAGTCGCTGATCCCATCACATTGGTCATTGTTTCATTGGTCATTGTGACATTCCCCCACAGGGGCCTATCGTGACCCGCCTCTCTGCCACTCTCTCTGCTGTCCGCTGCCGTATCGGTTTCGAACTCCGTCGCGCGCACGCGGACGAACGTGGAACCATCAGCATGATGACGCTGGTGATTCTGTTCATCTTCACGATCCTGCTCGGCATGATCATGAACGTCGGCCGCGAGGTCGACGACAAGATCCGGCTGCAGAACGCCGCCGACGCGGGAACATATTCGGCGGGAGTGGTGCTGGCGCGGGGGATGAACGCGTTGGCGTTCACCAACCATCTTGAGGCCGAGTTGTTCGCCATGACGGCGTATTTCCGCGAGGGGCGGGATCGGAATGCCGAGAAGTTCGTACCCGAGATTTTGGCGGCCTGGTCAAAAATCGCCCCGATGTTCAATCGAGCCACGGGGATCCCCGAATTCCAGGCCCTGGGGCCGGCGATCAGCGCCAAGGTGCCACTGGAACAGGAGGTTGTGCTGCGGTTCAGCGAGCTGACCGCCAAGAAATCGCAGATCATGCTGCCAGCCTTGGAGTCCATTCTGGGCCAGCCCGGGCAGAATGGCGATCCGCAGTCGCACCTGATTCCCGTGTTTCAACGCGCCGTCGTGCAGGCCACGCCAATTGCCGCGCAGTTGACCATGAACGAAATTGCCAGCAGGCATTGTGCTGCCCAGCGCGGGGCGCGAAGCCGCCCGCTTGGTGGCGTCCTGTGGCGAACACGGGTGATGGCCGCCGGCGAGCAGTACGAGGACGATCCGCTGCAGCGAACCATTCCGGCCATCGATCCCGCCAGCAACAGCCCCGATGCCCGGCGGCTCGGTGGCGGCAGCAGCTTGAACGCCTACCAGACACTGGCGATTGGAGGCCGTCGCGAGTTGGCGCAGCACTACTTGGAATCCTGGATTTCCGACCCCATGTATGACCTGGGTCCGTTTGAACGGGAGGGGGGGTACAGCTTCGATGGTTCGCAATACACCCTAGACCCCATGAACGGTGGAGGGCGGATCTCGGCCAAGATGTCGCAGTTCATCGGCCTGTGGCGGATTTTTACCTGCGGGCAGTTGAATGAGTTGCTCAATTTCGAGTACCCCACCACCAACCTGCCGCACATGGTGCGGTTTTCGTCGGGCGGCCAGTTGCCCGGCCAGATGACTCCGGGCTCACAGGATCTGCAGCAGTTGATCGAAACCGACTATTCCTTTGTCGGCGTGGTGTACTGGCCGCAATTGGCGCAGACATTCCCCAAATATTTCAAGAACCGGATTGGCGGGGATTCGATGGCGTTCACGCAGATCAACATCGTCGTTCCGGCGCGCCGGTATCGCTACCCCTGGAAACTGCCGCGGGCTAGTGGTTCGTCTTACAGCTTTTCGGGCGGCCGGGTGACAATGAACGCCATTTACGATGTCGACCATGTGGACGGCTGGCCGGCGCGGGGCGATTTTCTTCACGACACCCCCAGTTCAGAGCCGTGGGATCTGTTCAATCAGAACTGGCTGGTCCAGGTGACGCCGGCGACGAACAACCAATTGCCAGCGATCCTGCAGACTCAACCGCCTTCCAGCCTCGTTCCGGGTGCCAGCCTGCCCAACCTGCAGGGGCTCACCCAGCGGGACCTGTTTCTCATCAATTCGCATTAGCCGCACCGGGCGCATCATGCACCGCCAATCCTCAAGACTGCCAACACGCTCGGCCCGCCGCGGACTCGCGCCGCTGGAACTGGTCCTGGTGCTGCCGCTCCTGCTGTTCATGATGGCACTCATGATGAACTTCGGGTCGGCCTCCGCCTGGAAGGCGCGGTCTCTCGGCGCGGCCCGGCAGGGGGTGTGGCGCGACCGGGCGGGTCGCAATGGCAGTTCCGACCCCCGACCCTCCAACTGGCCGGACACAGCACAACTGGGCTCGGCTGGCGCGAACGAACTCAGCACGGTGCGCGCCATTTGGGATGTGTCACCACTGAACTCGCCGTTTGCCCGTGGGACGAATGTTTCCGGCCAATCTCCCCAGACTGGCAAATCCGGGCATATTCAACTGCGGGATTTGGATTATCTGGAGATTCCCGCTGGCGTCAAAGTGGGCACCTCCGACATCACGCGGAGCCCGACTCTGCTTCCGAAGACCCGTGGCTACGCCTATCACGTGAAGCATCCCCTCGTCGACAATCAGTGGCAGTACTTCACGATGGGGTATGAGAATGGCAAACCGGACGTGGTGGGCGGCGGCAACTATGCCCGGCGCTCCTATTATTGGTACATGTTCGACGAGAGCCCGGAATGGAGTTCAGAGTCCTCCGCGCTGAAGCAGGCCGACGCTTCAATGCTCGGCAATCCGCAGGCTGGAGGATTGATTCCGCTGGACCGGGACCAGGAATTTCTTCCGGCGTATCCTTGGGGATTCCAAAACTTCCAGGATTTTTATCCGATGTTTCAGCCGGGACGGTATGGCACGTTGGGGAGACCGCATCAGATTGTTTCGCGGCCCTGCACACTCGACCCGGAAAGCGTGCGAAACAATGTCAACCAGCTCGTGAATGCCATCCAGGGACGAAACGGCGGCGGCCGTGACGGAGTCCCCGGTGACATGGCGCAGACCTGGATCCGGCTGTACGACCAGCAGATCAATTACCTGCGGGGCCAGTTGGCCGGCACCCCTGAAGCCGCGCAGGCCGACGCGGCCATCAACGGGCAGATCGCCGCCATCGAAGCTGAGAAGCAGAAGTACGTTCAGTTCCAGGGAACGCTGAATTAGGCCTTGGTTATATCGCATGATTCCGGGACACCTGTCGTGGATCCGCTCGCTGGCGCTCACTCAAGATCCACTGTCGGTGTCCCAGAATCACGCGGTGCCATTGAGGCAAGCCCTGCAAGCATGTCCGGCACGGCTGCCGAAAGTCCTCCGCCATCTGGCACCTTCCTGGCTGCGGCCGCAGCCCGGCCTGAATCCAAAACTCTGTCGCAGACGATTCGAGCCCGCACCATCGACCTGGTGGCGATGAGTCTGGTGCTGATCGTCAGCCTGGCAGCCGGCCGGCAGGTGCTCGAATGGTGGCGTGAGGACGGCATTCCCGTCACGGCGCGGCCCACCGCCATTCCGTGGGGCGAAGGTGGCGTCCCAGTGTCGATGGAGTTTGGCGAGTCGGCCTTCTCCATGCTGCGGCAAACCGTGCAGGGCGACGCCCGCGAAGCGCTCAGTGAGATGGTCAAACGCTGCGGTGAAGCTGCAGCCAATGCACGAGAGCCCGTTGAGCCACCGCTGAAGGCAGAGTTGGATTTGCTGGAGCGGTTGAGCCTGGAGCAGCCGCCATCTTCGGTGGCGGAAGCCACGCGCGACTGGCGCGTCTGCCGCCTGCCCGACATGATGCAGTTGACCGTGGGAATCCGCCGGTTTCCCGCCAACCCGCCCGATGCGGCGGGTCGGTGGCGTGTGGTATGCTGGGCGTGGCTCATGCGGGCGGGGGAGCGGGAGTGGTCGCTGTATGTGTGCAGCCCCACGTCGCAGCCACGGCCGATCGCGGGGATTGATCAGTTGCCGCTGCCCAAAGGCTGCCGGCAGGTTCTGTCGCTGCGGGAGGAGCGCGGAGGGATCCTGGCGGCGTTCGTGGGCGAGTTGACGCCGGAAGAATGTCGGAAGTCTTTCGACCGGGAGTTCGCGGCGCTGGGTTGGAAGAGTAGCGGGTGGCACGTCGTCGACGGCGCGTGGCTCACGCGGTATCGGAAGACGAGCGAAGCGGAGGCAACGGAACCAAACCCAGAAACGACGGCACAGACAAATGCCGCCGCCGACGTCCAATTTCATCTCGAAGGCAACGGAGTCTCCGGCGTCGTCAGCGTCATCCCGTAAGGGCATTTTCGATTTTCGATTGAGGATTTTCGATTGGCTGTTGGCGACGACCGCTCATAACGCCTACGAAAACTATCCCTTCGAAGAGCCAAAGATGCCGAACCTTTTCAATCGAAAATCACAAATCGAAAATCGAAAATCACGCAGGGGTCACGATGAAGGGCATGATGGGGGTCTGGATCGCGCTGTTGCTCGGCGTGGTCGGCGCGTTCTGCAACTGGTTTTACATTGCCGAGCAGGCGCGGCAGTTTGAAAAGACGGAATTTATCCAGATTTCCAGCAATCGTCCGCTCAACCCGGGCGACAAGTTCTCAGAATCGGATTTCGTACCGCTGCCCGTGCCGACGTTCGCCAAGGGCACGCTGGAGAAATCGGCGGTGCTGTATTCCGACCGGAAGACGGCCGTCGGACTGGTCGCGCCGCATGGCTTCCTGGAGGGCGACATCCTGATGCAAAAGGATCTGGAACAGCCGCCGCCGTCCGATGTCAAAGCGAAGCTGGGTCCGGACGAAGTGCTGATGATCGTTCCGATTGATTCACGCGTCATGGTGCCCCGGCTGATCCAGGCGGACGACTACGTTTCATTTGTGATCCCCAACCTGCCGCCGACGCCCACGCCGGCCGATGTCCCAAATGCGCCGAAGCCACTGACCAACATCCCGTCGGGCGGTGTCTCCCGGAGGATCGGTCCCTACCGCGTGGTCTCCATGGGCGACCGGTTGGGAACGTCAGAAAAGGCCCGCGTCGTCGGCACCGGCACCACTCAGGAAAACCTGATGGGCATCGCCATCAAGATCCAGGCGGATGGCTCGCTCGACAAACCGGGCCAGGAACTGTCGGAAGTCTTTCGGCTGACCAACTTCAACCAGGTCCAGGTGCTGCTGCACCCGGCACCCCCAAAGAAGCGCTGACGTTGACGGCGCGGATCAAATTGTCCGGCGACTCCCATGGGGGGCGAACAATGACTTGTGCAACAATTGCTGTCCGTTTCAAGGTGTTAATCGAAGGCCGAATCTAGATTACGAGAAGGGAAACCACGAATTTTCACGAATAAGGCGAATGACACGAATGGCAACGAAATGGGTCCCATGACCCGCGGTGTCAAGCCGGTTGAGCATTCGTGAAATTCGTGAAATTCGTGGTCAAATTTCTGACCTTCCGGTCCAGTCGCTGTGCTGCCGGACCAGCAGACATGACCAACAGCATCCTTTTCAATCCTTTCGTATCCTGTCCAAAACTTCCTTGTAACTCCTCCCCGCATTTGTCATTTGTCATTTGGGCTTCCCCTTCCCATGAAGATCTGGTTCAACAAAGTCCATGACAGCCGCCGGGCGCTGGTCGAGGTCGAGGCCGATGAGATTCACATTGGCCGGGACTCGACGAACACCGTCGTGCTGCAGAGCCCGCTGGTCTCCAAGAAGCACGCCATCGTGCGGCGGCAGAATGGTGCGTTGACGCTGGAAAACGTCGGCATCAACGGCTGCATGGTGGGGGACCTGGAGGTTTTTGGCGGCCAGACGACGCAGTTCCCGCCGGGCACGCAGGTCCGCATCTGGCCCTACACGCTGACGTTTGAGACCGAGACCGCCTCCGCCATCACCCGCGTGCAGCTCGAAGCGCACCTGCGGTCAATCATGGCGGACCTGGAGCTGCGGATTCACAAGAAACTGCTGGAGCGGCTGGACCTGTACGAACTGGAAAGCAACCGCCTGGGCAACGCCGAAAGCATCCTGCTGCTGGAAAACAACATTGAGGACATCTGCCGCGAATTGCGGCTGTTCGGCGGCGAGAACGACTCGCTGCTGGAAGAGGTGACCGGCCTCACGCTGCGCGACCACGTGATCAACCAGTTGATCCTCGAGAGCAACACCGCCAACATCGATCAAGTTACGGCGCGGACGCACAACGAGTTCGACATTCCGGCCACGCTCGTGCCCGAACGCGAAACCGAACTGCACAATCTGCTGCACTTCCTCCGCGAGCGGCTGCAGTTGAATTCGCAGCCGGATCTCAGCGGCCAGATCCAGCAGGTGGAAAACAACTTCACGGCGGTCTTCCCGCTGGTCCGCCCGCACCTGCACAAAGAGCTGCGCAAATATCTAATCCTGAGAACGCTGAAAAAAGATCTCAAGGACACCGTGTTTGGTTTCGGCCCGCTGCAGGATCTGCTGCGGGCCCCCACCATCACGGAAATCATGGTGGTCCAGAGCGACCGGATTTTTGTGGAGCGGGAAGGTGTGCTGGAGCTGTCGGGGCGGCGGTTCATCTCCGACAAGGTGACCGAGTCGATCATCGAACGCATCGTGGCTCAGGTCGGCCGCCGCATCGACAAGAGCCAGCCCCTGGTCGACGCCCGACTTGCCGACGGCTCCCGCGTCAACGCCATCATCCCCCCGCTGGCGGTCAGCGGCCCGTGCCTGACGATCCGCAAATTTCCCGCCCACCGCTACACGATGGACGACCTGGTGGAACTGGGCAGCATGACCCCTTCGGCCGCCATGTTCCTGCGGGCCTGTGTCATCGACAAGAAGAATATCCTGGTGAGCGGCGGCACCGGCACCGGCAAGACCACCATGCTCAATGTGCTGTCCAGTTTCATTCCGCACAAGGAACGGGTCGTCACCATTGAGGACACGACCGAACTGCAGTTGCACCAGGAACACGTGGTGACGCTGGAATCGAAGCAGGCCAATGTTGAAGGTGCGGGGGCCTACACGATCCGCGACCTGGTGAAAAACGCGCTGCGGATGCGTCCCGACCGGATCATCGTCGGCGAATGCCGTTCGGGCGAAGCCTTGGACATGCTGCAGGCGATGAACACCGGCCACGACGGTTCCATGACCACGGTGCATGCCAACAGTTCCGAAGAGGTCATCAAACGTCTGGAAGTGCTGGTGCTGATGGCCGCCCCCCTGCCGGTCGTCTCCATCCACCGGCAGATCGCCTCGGCGATCAACCTCGTGGTCCAAATCACCCGCCTGCCTGGCGGCAAACGCCGCGTGACGCAGATCTCGGAAATCGCTGGCTACGACCAGGAGCGCAGCGAACTGGTCATCCATGACATCTACAACTACCGCGACGGCCAGATGCTCCGGCCAACGGGCTATCTGCCGACGTTCGTGGAGTCGCTGATGGCCAAGAACCTGCTGCAGTTGGAGTTCCTGTACGGGAAGACGGAGACCCCGCCGGGGGCCGAGAATGGAGCGGTGCGAAGACGGTGAGGCGCGGCATTTTCGGTTTTCGATTGAAAGGTTGTAGTTGGGGGGACGCCAAGGATTGGAAACTGACCGGTTTTTGATTCGATCTGGCTACCAATGAGAATTCGAAAATCAAAAATCGAAAATGACTACGACAGTCCGTGGAAAGATGTGCTGGATGTGCTCCTGGAGCCGTTCATCGAGTTCTTCTTTCCGCTTGTTCACAAGGAGATTGATTGGAAACGCGGTGTGGAGTCGCTGGAGCAGGAACTGCGTCAGATCTTGCGGGCAGCGAATCAGGGAAAGCGGGTCGTGGACAAGCTGGTCCGCGTCCACACGCATGCCGGCGAAGCCCTGGTCGTCCTGATTCACATCGAAATCCAATGCCAGTACGAAGCGGACTTTCCACGGCGGATGTTCACCTGCCACTACCGACTGTTTGACAAATATGGAACATGGCCGGTCAACCTGGTGTTGTTCGGCGACGACCGGCCGAAGTGGAATCCACGAGAGTTCGAAGCGGGACAATGGGGTTGTGGTGTAAAATTCTGGTACCCAACCGCGAAACTGCTGGACTATGAAGACCACAGAGACAAGTTGGCGGACGAGATGAACCCGATGGCGTCCATGGTGCTGGCGCATCTCGTCTCGCGCGAGACAAGAGGTGCCCCCGAAGAGCGACAAGCGGCGAAGCTGAAGCTGGTCAAAGGTCTCTATCGCGCAGGATGGACAAAAAAGACGATCCTGTGTCTCTATCACGTGATTGACTGGATGCTGGACCTGCCCAAGGAATTGGAACTTCAGTTTCTGAATGAGGTGCAGAAGTTCGAGGAGCAGAAAAACATGCGATACGTGTCGAGTGCGGAACGGATTGGCGTCGAACGTGGGATGGAACTGGGACGACAGGAAGGAATTCAAAGAGGACGGCAGGAAGAAAGGCAGGAAGCAGAGGAGCGTGAGCGGAAGACTCTCTGTGTTTCAATTCAGACGATTCTCGAACTACGGTTTGACGAAGATGGTCTGTCGATCGCTCCTCAGGTGAAACAAATTCAGGAACTCGATCGTCTCAGGGCGATTCATGCTCAACTGATTGCACGGGAGAGCTTCGCCAAGATCTGCACGGCACTGAAGGCGAAGCCTGCAAAAAAACCGCGAAAGACCGATTGATCACCGTGCTGGCGACACTTCAAGACGCAATCCGATCCCAGAGTCATTTGCCACATCTCCAGCCATGACCATCAACCCCCTCATCGTGTCCGGAATCGCCCTCGTGGGCAGCGCCGTGGGGCTGTTGGCCTGGTCGGCGGACGAGTATTACCAGCAGGGTCTGGAACTGGTCGAGCGGGATTTGAAGGAGAAGCTCCGCCGCCTGCGGATGTCGACCAAGCGGTTGCGGAAGTGGCTCGTCGCCTGGACCGTTGCCGTGCTGGCGACCCTGGTCGCCTTCATCCTGGCGGGCGCGATCTCGCTGGGAATTCTGTTTGCGGTGTTGATGTGCTGCGGTCCGTGGTACGTCATCCGCCGCATGGCGGAGAAGCGGCAGCAGCAGATCGAAGACCAGTTGGCGGACGCGATGGTCTCGTTGTCCAGCGCCATCCGCGCCGGTCTGTCGCTGGGCCAGTCCCTGCAGATCCTGGCCGACCAGTGTCCCAAGCCAATCTCGCAGGAGTTCCAGCAGATGGTGGGCGAGTACCAGATGGGCAAGCCCCTGGAACGGGTGCTGCAGGAGGCGAAGGAGCGGCTCAAAAGCGAAAACTTCGCCCTCTTCGCCGCCGCCATGGAGGCCAGCCGCCAGAGCGGCGGGCGGCTCAATGAAACGGTCGAACGGATCGCCCATTCGGTCCTCGAACTGCAGCGGCTTGAACGCAAGATCATCTCGGAAACCGCCGAGGCCCGCACGTCGTCGCTGTACATGGCGCTCGCCCCGGTGGCAGTGCTGGCCATGTACTACTTTTTCCTCGATCCCACCAACACCGAACGCCTGTTTACAACCGTGCCAGGACAACTGATGTTGTGTGCGTCACTGGTGCTGAACATCCTGTCTTATGTCTGGGCGCGGGCGATTTTGAATTCGGACATCTGAGTTCAACAATGCCCCAATGACCAATGAAACAATGACCAATGGATTTGACCGTACCAATGCTTGAACTCGTGGCCCAGGTCAACCCGGCGATTTATGCGCTGCCGGTCGTCGGTTGTCTGCTGGTGGGAACCGCGGTCACGTTGTTTCTTCTGACCGTCACGCGGGCGCTGCACACCGAGGATCTGGAGCAGGATCTGGCCTGGCGGTATGACATCAACCGCA
The DNA here is from genome assembly GCA_021732845.1 of Planctomycetaceae bacterium. Taxonomy (GTDB): domain Bacteria; phylum Planctomycetota; class Planctomycetia; order Planctomycetales; family Planctomycetaceae; genus JAKFUF01. The sequence continues at coordinate 41,445 of JAKFUF010000037.1, forward strand.
TCAACGAGCTGCGGAAACAGGACTTGCTGTTCCGCGTGTTTCAGCCACTGATACAAGGCTTCGCCCGCTTCAATCGCGGGGCCTTCGCGGAAACGCTGCCGGAAATTCATCGGGAGATTCAAGCCGCGGGACTCTCGCGATTCTGGACGGCCGAGGAGTATCTGGGCCGGCTGGAACTGCTGGCCCTGCTGATGGGGCCGGCTTATTTGTATGTCTGCGTGACCATCATGAGCTGGCCGGGCACGGTGATGGCCGCGGTGCTGACCGTGCTGACCGCGTACCTGCTGCGTCGCCGGTTGGCGTCGCAGGCGCGGCGGCGGCTGCTCCAAATCAAACGCCGGATGCCCTATCTGCTCGACCTGCTGACGCTGCTGATGGAGGCCGGCTCCACCTTTGTGCAGGCGCTGAAGGAGGGGGTCGATCAATTCGGGTCGCATGCCGTGGGGCAGGAGTTCGGGCGCGTGCTGGCCGAAATCAGCATGGGCAAGAGCCGCACCAACGCGCTGGAAGCAATGCGCGACCGTCTGAACGATGACGAGATCACCAGCATTGTCGGCTCGATCATCCAGGGAGAAATGCTGGGGACGCCGCTCGCGCGGCTGTTTCGCACCCAGGCCGACGTGCTCCGCATCAAGCGCACCCAGCGGGCGGAAACCACGGCCGGCGAGGCCGGGGTCAAGATGCTCCTGCCGGCAATTCTGATCATGGCCTCCACCGTGATCATCATTCTCGGTCCGTTCATTCTGGCGTTCCTTTACGAGCCATTGATGTAGACTCACCTTGCTCCCGGAACACCGTGGACAGGTGCACCCGGGTGTTCTGGCATCAGGCAAACTGACACCACACTTTCGCTTTCCTGTGGCACATCGCGCGGACTCTCGCGTAGGATGGTGGTTCTTGTGTCTGTACTCTCAGCGGTTCCGTCCCTCACTCGCCGAATCGAACACCAACCGCCCATGCCTTCTCGCGCACGCATCAGCATCACAACCGGCCCTGATCGGGGAAAGTTGTTCGAACTGCGGGACGAGCTGGTTCACATTGGCAAGGGGACCGACAACCAGGTGGTCCTGTCCGACCCGTCGCTGGCCGACCACCAGGCAAGCATTGTGAGCCGCAACGGCCGCTATGCCATCTACACATCGGTGGCCGAGGGGATTGAAGTCGAAGGCAATCCGATTCCACCGGAGCGCTGGGTGTGGCTGCCGACCGAGGCGAACATCCGCATCAGCCGCCGCACGATCTGCCAGTTCACCTCGACCGAAGGCGACGACCGCCCCGGCGAAGCGGAAGGCGACCGGAACCGCCGCCCGGCCGAACCGCCGCCGATGCCGGGCGAGGATAAGCCACGCCGCGCTGAGGCGAAGACCAAGAAGACGGTGGCCCGCTTCATCACCGATGGCGTGGGCGATCCGCTGGTCAAACTCGGTGCTGACGGTCATCTGCCCGAACTGCGGCTCGACGCCGGCCGCGCCAGCGAGCAACGCGACAACACCCCGCGTCAGTCGAACCCCCTGCTGCTTGTCGGTGCCATCGCCGGCAGTTTTCTGCTGTCGATTCTCATGCTGCTGCTGGAGACGGAAACCAACAGCGAGCAGCTCGACAAGGCCGAGGCCCGCGTCCAGATTGAACGCTACTACGGCGACCCGGACGAGACGCCCGAGCCCTATCAGATGGCGCTCCGCCGGGCGCGGCTGGCGACATCCCGCCGCGACCGTGATGCCGAGCGGCTGGAGTACCAGCGCGTGCTCAAACTGCTGCGGGCCGAAGGTCATGAACGCCGCATCGCCGGGCTGACCGGCAATCGCCGCGGCCGCAGCGACAAGGAGCTGGAGGGGCTCATCGGCGTGCTGCTGGGAAACTGAGCGGAGTCGCGTCCAGAATCCGCTTTCAGCGCGGCTGCTCGAATTCTTCCGTTGTGGCTGCTGGCCACCATTCCGCCCGCACGTCGATCAAATACTGTTCCGCCCCGGTGGGAAAGCTCAGTGTGGCTTGAGTTCGCGTGATGCAGACCCGGTCACCAATGCCGATCGGATTCACGGCCCAGTGGTCAGTCCGGTCGTAGGCGACCAAACGTCCGTTAGACGAGAATTCAATCACATCCTCCTCCTCACTCCCCCAGCCCGCTCGAAGGCCCACGAACGTGACGATGCCCGCATGAGCCTTCACAGGGAGTTCGCCCCGGTCAAAGCATGCCCACCATCGGGGGCTGCCGACATGGCCGAATTGCGTTCGATACACATTCCCTGGTTCACGGTCGAGTCCCTGGTTCACCACGGAGATGTACCCGGCGTGACTCTGGTCGGTGCGGATGTCGAAGAGAAGCACTGAAGGAATCATCACTGGTTCCAAAGGTCGAGCCACAGGCATTCACGTGGCGCTGTCCGTGAAAATGTATGGCCAAGCTGACTTCCGCACGAGGGCACCGAAATTCAGGAGCGCCGAAACAAGTCCGGCCGTTCACAAGTCGAACAGCATCTGGTCTCAATTTCGGAGCATTGCCAGTTCTTCCGAACATGCCGCATGCTCTTTCGCACCGTGCGACACCGGAGTTGCGGGATGTGGCGCGTTCGGAAGGCAGGCTGCAGTCGCCGCGTAAAAACTTTCGATGACAGCCATGGGCCGCTTCGCTGGGTGCTACGCATGAAAGAACAGGCCGGCCATGCCGGGATTGCAGACCACATTCGATGTGCTGGGAAGGACGATTAATCCGGCGGCGATTCCCATGTTGATCGCCGGGCTGAAGGTCCGTCACGACGCCATCCGCGGCAGGGCCCTGCAGGCGCTCCTCAAGCAGCGCAATGCCGTCGGAAACCAGGCGATCATCCGCTGCCTGCCCGAATACAGCGGGGAAATGCGGGAGGTCCTGGAGGCCGAGCGCGGCGTGTTGACGCCGGCGATTCGCCAGGCCCTCGGTCAAAGCGACGCCCAGATGCGGCAGAACGCCTTCGCCATGGTGCGGTGGCTCGAGGACTATGCGCAGTTTCCCGCCCTGCTGCAGCACATCGACGATCTGCGGTACCCCGACCGGGAGCAGGCGATCCATGCCATGCTGGATCTGGTCAGCCGCCTGCATGACCATCTCAAATTCGGCACGGTCGGAAGCCCCAAGGCCGGCACGCGGCAGGCCCTGTTCCTGCGAAACGCCGAGTCGATCCGCCATCAGTTGCTGGTCAGTCTCGAGACCGCGTGCGGGCGCTTTGACAAACACCGCTGCCCGGCGGTCGTCGAGTCCCTGCTGATCCTGATCGACGCCGACAGCCTGATCCTCAGACGGCTCCTGCGCGAGGGCAGCGAGGCCCTGCGGTCGGAGCTTGAGCACCAGCTCCTGACTTCCACGCATCCCGGCGTGCTGACACTCATTTTTCAGTTCCTGACGCAGAACTATCCGCCCCCCGCCGCCATGGCGGCCTTCAGCCGCCGCACGGATGCCGAGTTTGTTTGTCATCTGCTTCGCAATTGGCCGCGGCGGCTGACGCCGTTTCAACAGAAAAATTTCCGCGAGATCACCATCATTCCGTGGCTCGGCAGCGAGCCGGGCCTCGAACTGATTCCGCCCGGCCTGCATACCGCCGCGCTGCGGTTCCTTTTCGCAACCGGAATCTCCGAGGACGCCCGCCTCGCCGTGCTGGAGTGGATGGTGCGGAATGGCAGCCTGGACGGGCGGCATGCCGCGACCGATCTGCTGGCCAACCTGCAGGACCACCGGATTCAGGAAGTGGTGCTGGATGGTCTGACCTCGGAGGTGCCGGATGTCCAGGCCTGGGCCACCAGCCAGTTGCGCAGCCGCGAAATTCCACACGCCATCGAAATGCTCGTCGAACGGCTGGACAGCCCCATGCCTCCGGTTCGGGAGGCCGCCAGAAGCGAGCTGAATGATTTCAACCTGCTGAAAGTCCTGGACTTCCACGAACATCTGGAACCAGAGGTGGGGCTCCGCGTTGGCCGGCTGATCCAGAAGATCGATCCGCTGACCGTCGACAAGCTGCGGGCCGAACTGTTCCATCCGGCTCATCGCCGGCGGATCCGGGCGGCGGGCGGGTCGGTGAAGCTGGGCCTGCAGCGGCTGGTGGCCGCGGAGTTGCTGGGACTGCTGCGCGACCCCGACACGCTGGTCCGGCGGACGGCCGTCGAATCTCTGGCTACAATTCCGGGCAGTTATTCTGTCGAATCCATCCGCCCGCTGCTGCAGGACCCCAGTCCCCGTGTCCGCGAGAGTGCCGCCCGGGCACTGGCCACGGCGGGGGAGACAACGTCAGAACTGCATGCCGCACACTAAAGAGTACGGTCGACTCCATGCAACCCTTGGAGAACCCACACTTGTACTTCTGGCTGCTGGCACAATCCCAGCCTGGCCCGTTCCGGGCGGTTTCGCAGTATCTTCACCGGGGGGGCACCGGGCGGGATTTGACAGTCCTGATCGCGGCGATTTCGTCGCTGCTGGCCCTGTGGCTGCTGCTGACATGGCTGGAGCGGCTGCGGATCGCCCGTGCCCGGTGGATCCTGACGCCCAAAGCCCTCTTCGCCGAATTGTGCCAAAGCCAGCAGTTGTCGCGCCGCGAACGGCAGCTTCTGGGCGATGCCGCCGCCTCTCTCCCCGCCGAAGAACTCTGCATGGTCTTCGTCGACCCCAAATACCTCCGCCGTTTTACCCGAACCCACTCCCGCGACGGAGTTGCGTTCCAGCAGCTTGGCAAGAAGCTGTTCGGCGAGGCCTGTAGTGCGGAATCTGTTTAGCCGGAAAACGCCTCTTGGTAAAACGTTATGCGGTTGCAGTGATTGTTGAACAAATCAGCGAGACTGAAATTCGGGTCCGCCGCGCCAAGGTTGTCGCCTTGGATGAACTTCCCTTCGTCGAAGAGACGCGATCTCCCCTCTCTGATCGTGCGCGCGACCATTTCCTGGAATTGCTCGACAATCCCCCGGCTGCCAATCCGGCACTCAAAAAAGCCGCCACACGCCATAAGGCACGCCGTGATTGACTGGGTCGTTGAATCATTCGCGAAACAGCACGAGCGCACCGATTTCTCCTGCGGGAAACCTGCGCTCGATGATTTCATCCGGTCGCGCGTGAGCCAATACGAGAAGCGACGCCTGGGAAAAACGTTCGTATTGGTTCCCAGCGGGGGGAAGCGAGTTGTTGGGTACTTCACGCTCGCTGCGGGAGCGGTCTCATTCAGCAATTTGCCCGCCGATGCCTCCCGAAAGCTGCCGCAGCATCCGGTCCCAGTCGTGCTTTTAGCGCGATTGGCGGTCGATCAGTCGGTGCAGGGAAATCGGTTGGGAGAACGGCTGCTGCTTGATGCACTTCACCGCACCGCAGAGCTGTCGTCCAGACTGGGCATTTACGCCCTCGAGGTTGACGCCTTGGACGCCGCCGCCACGGCCTTCCATGTGAAATACGGTTTTGTTCCGCTCTTGGACGACCCGCGACACCTATTCCTCCCCATCACGACCATCGAAGGTGTTTTCGGTTGAAGCTTCGCGTCAAAAAATAACGCGTCTGCGGAGCAAGCGAAAATCCTTCTTCGAAAATCGAAAATCCGCTCACGTGACCCACGACCGCCTGGCGGCTTCCGGTGCCTTGGTCATGTGCGGGGCGGGAATCTCCGCGGCGCGCGGCGCGATCCGTTCCAGCAGTTCGAGCCACGTTTCGCGGTGGATCTCCAGAATGCGGATGGCGTCGCGGACATGCTGGGGTTCGTGGTACAGGTCGCCGTACGCCAGGTTCTTGTAGATGAAGGCGAACAGGGCCTTGAGGTTCTCGGCGAGTTCGGCGTTCGGCTCGTTCTTCACGCCGGCGATCATCTCCGCCACGCAGGAGTGGCTGCGGCTGATGGCGACGTAGGATTTGTCAAATTGCCGCTCTTCCAGAGCCAGGCAACCCTGCCGGGCGAAGCGGATGGCGGCCTCGACCAGCAGCAGGTGCAGTCGTTCCGGGGAGGCGGTCAGCACCTGGGCGTTGAGGTATTCGTCGGCGCCGGAGTTCTGGGGGCGATAAGTCATGGAGGTGGGATCAGTTGTTCGATTTGGTGGAAGCGTCAAGTTTGTTCAATGCGGACTGCTGTGATTGAAGTTTGCCGAGGACGGTCTCCAGGTTGTAAAATTGGGTCAACAAGCGCTGGGTCTTGGAATCGAGCAGCGTGTTCAGGTCGGTGATGCGTTTTTCCAGCGTCGTGATCGAAGCCTGGGCGGCGTTGCTGGCCGCCGTCAACTGCCCGGTCTGCTCATCGGTAAACGATTCGATGGTCGACTTGAGCTTCTTGGCGAAACCGGTCTCCGCCTGGGCAAAGAAATCGGCGATCGCCTGCGGATTCTTGGCGGCCGCGGTGGCAAATTTGTCGGTGTCGAAGCTGAGCTGGCCGGTGCTGCTGATGGAAACGCCAATGTCGGCCAGCGACTTCACGTCATTGCCTGATGTGCCAAACCGCGTGCCGGTCACGAGATTGCCGAGCACCCTTTTGACGCGCAGGGTGACCCCTTCCCCGCGGAGCGGCCCACTGGCGTTGGTCGTGCTGTCAAACTTCGTGGCATCGGCGATTTGCGTGATCGTGCCGTTGTAATTGTTGACAAAGCTCTGGATGGAGGCCGTCACCCGCGAGATGTCCTGCGACACCGTGACCGTCGTCGGCGTGGCGGAGGCCGCCTTCAGCGTGATCGTCAGGCCCGAAGAGAGCTTGTCGAAGGTGTTGGTGCCCGAACTGATGACAAACCCGGTGCTGGCGTCGGCGCCAACCCGCAGCAGGGCATCCTGGCCGGCCGAATTGATGGCAAATCCCAGGTCGAGACCACCATCGTCCACCAGAAACCGGCCTGCGGCACCGCCAATGTTCGAGGTGAGCGAGAGGCGGTTGGGGCTGAACGCCGTGCCGTCGTTGACCACGCTGGCGGCAATCCCGACTTTGGCCGCATTCAGCTTGTCGGTGATGCCCGAGAGCGTGTCCGTCGATGCGATTGTGATGATGGTGGCCGCGCGGCTGGAGAGCTGCGACTTTCCGTCCAGCCCCGTGGTTCCCGTTCCGGCCAGTTTCAGGTCGGCGGCAGTCTTGTTGTCCAGGTCACGCACCACGATCTGGCCGCCGCCACCCGCCTCATCCTTCAACACGAAGCCGTCACCCGTTTCATTTAGCGACGCCGTCACCTTGTTGCCGGTGGCAGTGTTGATTTTGTCAATCACGTCGCCGATCGTTTTGACGTCGGAATTGATGTTCACAAAGTATTCGATCCCGGTCGAATCCTTGATCCCAATCGAACCGCGGCGAATATCCGTGGCACCCGTGCCATAGGTGGACAGAGAGGTGGCTTCATTCACATACCGCAGATTGAGGCTGCCGGACTTGATGGAAGTCTGCGCGGCATTGACCGAGATGCCCAACTGCGTCGCCAGCGTGCTGCCGCCGACATCAGCGATCACCAGATTGCTGGCGGTCAGGCCGGAAGAATCCTGGATGGTGATGCCGGTGCCGGCGGAATTGATGGTGGCCTGAAGTTTCAGCTTGGTGACGCCATCCGTCGCGTTGTTGATGGCCGTCAGCACCTGGTCCAGTGAATCGGCCCCCGTCAGATTCACAACCGCCGTGGTTCCAGCGCGGTCCGTCAGGCTGATCTGCCCTGTCTGGCTGATGCCAGCACCGCCCCGCAAGTTTCGCAGCAGGACCGAGTTGATCCCGGCGCCAAGCCGGTTGCCAGTCAACGTCCCGCCAGTGGCTGCCGCATCAATCCCCAGGGTGCGGGCCGCGTTGCTGCCGTTCAAATTGGTGACGGCGATATTGGCCGCGCCGCCACCGCCGGTGGTATCGGTCAGGACCAGCTTCCCGTTGGTGACGGCCGCCGTCAGCTTGCCGCCGTTGCCCGTGGCCGAATTGATCTTTAAGACGACGTCATTGAGTGTGTTCGCGCCATCCAAGTTCACGTCGAGCGTGGTCGCGGCGACATCGGTCAGGATGATGCGCAAATCCGGCTGTCCCGTCGTCTGCCGCAGGCCATTGCCATCGTTCAGCTTGGAAAGCGAGAAGTTGCCATTCACCTGATAGACGCTGCTGCCCGTCAGCGTGGCGGAAGCCACGGACTGCTTGATGCCCAAGTCGGCGGCCGCGTTGCCCCCAGACTTGTCGACGACAATCAGGTTGCTGGCGGTTTGCCCCGTGGCATCCGCCAGAACCAGCTTGTCACCATCGACAGACGCGGTGACGTTGATCCCGCTGGTGTTGTTGATCGTCCTGACCACATCGGTGACCGACGCCGCGCCGGTCAGGTCGACATCAGCCGTGGCTCCACTGCGATCGGTGATGCGGATCACGCCGCGCCGCACGCCGGCACCGCCGTTGAGCGCGCTCAAGGTCGTTTCTGAGGCCAGACCGCCGCCCGCAGCCACGGTCAATGTGCCGGCACCGACCGTCTGGGTGGCGTCGGTGTAGCCGCGGGAGAGTACCTGCTGGGCCGACGCGAGACGCAGCGCTTGGAACTGGTAGGTGCCGGCGACGGCAGCCGTGCCGGCCTTGGCGGTCAGCGCGTTGGTGTCGGAACTGTTGGCCGAGAAGGTCTGAAAATTCGCGGCAAGGCCAAGGCTGACGGACGAGGTCGTCAGCGTCAACAGCTTGGCGGAGAGCGTGTTAAGTCCGACCTGCGTGTTTTGAAACGTCTGCCCCCGGGCCTGCAGCCGGGTGACGGCGTTCTTTTGCGACGTGACCAGTGAGGTGACGATGTCGCTAATGTTCAGGCCGCTGACGAGCCCGGTTGAGGAATTGATCGCCATGCGCGCCCACCTGCCTTTCTTCCGCCCGCGTCCTGGCAAGCGCCTTCACGATCAGAAACAGCATCAAATGTGGGGATGCCCGGTGGTACCAGCCTGTCTGAATATCGGCAATTGCCGGTTCCGTGCTTGCTCCATTCGGTCCAGCGCGAAGAAAACCGGTGTCGAACGTGGCTTGGAAGCCACGTTCGACACCGGGTGAGAATCTTCAAGCGGTCAACGCGATGCTTATCGCAACAGGCTCAACACCTGTTGTGGAGCGGAGTTGGCCGTCTGCAAGGCCGAGATGCCGGCCTGAGTGAGAATCTGCGACTTGGTCAGGTTGGCGGTTTCGACGGCGAAGTCGGTGTCGGACAGGTTGCTCTTGGCGTCGGAGATGTTTTCGAGAGCCACGCCCAGCGAACTGATGTTGGTCTCGATCACGTTCTTCTGCAGAGCACCGAGCCGACCGCGGAGCGAGGTCACCCGGTCGCGGGCCTGTTCGACGATGTCGACCAGGGTCGAACCTTGAACGGAAGGGCCTACGTCGAGAAGACTCTTTCCGGCACCCGATCCGAGTTCGTACAGCTTGCCGGCCACACCACCCAGCTTGGCGGTGTTCACGGCCTCAATGCCCACGCCAATCTGGCCGGAAGTTGACACGTTCTGGCCGATCTGGAAGAGCGATCCACCACCGGTGATGGTGACGTTGGCGCTCGATCCCGCCACGTTGTTGGCGGAATTGAAGGTCACGGAGGCCGAGAGCAGCGCGGTGGAGACCGAAGCTTTCAGACCCTTGCCGTAGGCGTTCTGCCCGTTGATCTTGGCGACAATGTCCGCCCCCGTGGAACGGGCGGAGGCGACGCCAGCATCGTAGGAGGTGAACGATCCGGCCAGCGTGCTGATATCGACGAATTGATCCGAGCCGAAGTCGGAACTGCTGAGCGTCAGGGTCGCATTCACGCCGCCCGTGAGGTTGGCGGCAGCGGCCGCATCGACGACACCACCACCCGCGCCTTCGACAGACGTGCTGACGAGGGCCGCTGCCGACGTGCTGGCGGCAATGGCCGCGGCAACTTGCGTGGCAGTCGAGGTCACGGTCCCGGTACCATTGGTCGCCAGGGCGACGCTGATGGCGTTGCCGGTCACAGAGACCGACAACGACTGGCTGTTGCCGCCGTTGACGAACGCCACAGAGATCGTGGAGTCGCTGGCACCGGCATCCTGGCGGGCATCAGTGAAGGTGATGTCGCTGTTCACGGCGGCGCTGGTGCGGGCGAGCGTGGACGCCGTGGCGGCCGTCGTGATGCTGGAGGTCACGCCAGTCACATCGCTGACCGCGTTGATCGCGTTGTTCAGGTTGGTGTAGCTGGTGCCATTGCCGAAGAACAGCACCTGGCTGCCCTTGGCTCCGGAGACCTGCAGCGTGGTGGTGGCAGTCAGGTTGCCGGCGTTGTAAGTCAGGGCACCCTTGGCGGCGGCGGTGACCACCGACGAGTTGATCGTGATCGTCGACGAGGAGCCGAACAGGGCCTCGCTGACCTGGTAGTCGGCGAGCTTCGCCGAGTCGGCAGCAGAGACCTTGGTGGTGAACGCCTTGCTGCCATCCAGCAGTTTGTCGCCGGCGAAAGCTGTGTTGGCGGCGATGCGGTTGATCGCGCCGAGAGCCGCGTCGAGCTGCGACTGGTTGGCTTCAATTTCCGTATCGGACAGGGCACCCTGGTTCACGCCCTGCTGCACCAGGCCACGGATCTGGTCGAGCAGGTTGTTCACTTCGCCCAGAGCACCGTCAGCCGTGCCGATGACGTTGTTGGCCCGGTTGCTGTTCTGGATCGACTGGTTGATCGCCGTGATCTGCGACCGCAGGGTTTCACTGCCAACCAGGCCTGACGGATCGTCCTTGCCCGAGTTGATTTTTGTGCCAGTTGACAGTCTGGCGAGCGTCTGGCTCTGGAGACTGGTGGCATTGTTGAGACTCCGCAACCCGCGAAGGGAGTCGACGTTCGTTGCGATTCTTGTGCCCATACCCTCGACCTTTTCTGAAAGCCGTCACCGCCCCGAGCGGTGTCCGTCCCGCGGGACCTGCGATTGGATGAATTGCCTATCCCGCGGGCATCGCAACTCCCAATGGCTTGGGTGCAATCCCGGGTTCTGTATCTTCTCTCTCAGGGATAAGGACCACACATGATGCAGTCTCTAGACATCCTGGGGAGCTCTGGAAGTATATATAGGTCAGGAAAACCAGGCAGACGGCTTCCCGTTGTTTTTTTTCTTCATTTCGATTTCATGTCGACGGTTTCGACTTCCGACGCTGTGCCAGAGTCTTGCCCGCCGCGGACTCGTCGGACTCGCCGCCCGCCGCCCGCTGGTTCTCGCGCTGAATGGCTTCGTACACTTCCTGCCGGTGAACAGGAATCTCGGTTGGCGCCTGAATGCCCAGTCGCACCTTGTCTCCCCGAATATCGACAATCGTAATCACGATATTGTCACCGATAATGATGCTCTCGTCGCGTTGTCTCGACAAAACAAGCATCTGACCACTCCTTGCTTCTGGGACTCAATCTATGGCGGACGGGGAGGCGGTCCGGTTATCCTCAGGACGTCAGGCCGCAGCATGTGTTAGCTACATCGTCCAGAGGAATTCCCGGGGAGAACCCCCGGTGGCCGGAATCCGGGGTTCCCGGCAACATCCGTGGAACGCGAACCGCTTCTGCCGAATATGCCGGCGCGATGGGCGGAAAAATCGCCGGCGGACCAATTGAGATTCACGTCCCAGCCATCCTCCAAGCGACATGCCTGAGTTCCGTCAACACCAGGGCGTCGCCGCCAATCCCGGCTTTGCCCGGGGCTGACGGAATGTGCCCTTCAGGCTCAACTGCAATGGCGCGCTGGTCCGACAACCCGGCGCGGCTCTCAGGCCTGAAGGCCGTTTCTGTCAGTTCAGGCCAACGGCCTTGGAATCCGACGACCCCTGTCCGGGTTGGAGGAACACTTCCAAAAAACACTGGTTCAGAAGAAACCCAACCCTCCGGCGGCGAAAAGCCTGCCGAGTCCCGTGCCGCCGCAGAGCCAGGCGGCCCCCGTACCCAAGAAGCCACAATCCCGCTTCAACTTTGAGGGATCCCCAAAACAGTCGATGCTGGAAGTGTTGGAGCTTTGATCCCGGGCAGGATACCATCTTGAAGTCGTCGTCCGTCAGGGTGTGCCATGCCTCAGCTCATTCACTGTCCAGAGTGCGGAAAATCTCTGCGAATTCCGGATGAGAGAATCGATTCGATCGTCAAGTGTCCGGGCTGCGAAAGGAAATTTCGGGCCACGGAGGAGGCCGCTTCCAGCCCGGAAGCTGACGACTCGGACACCGATTCCGAGGATCCAAAGACTCGCCGCCGGAGGCCACTCAAGAACAAGTCCGCTGGTTCAGAGAGCCTGCAGCCGTTTCTCAGGCGCTGGCTGGTGGTCTGTGGAATTGTGCTGGCCGTTGCCCTCCTGTTTGGAATCGGCGGGCTGTTTTCCGAACCACTGGCGATCATCGCATCCGTCATTTGCGTGGTCGCCATCCTCGGCTTTTCGCTGGGGGGAATGCTGTGGATGGCCATTGACCTGGGCAGGGACAACCTGCTGCTGGGAGCCGGCGTCCTGTTCATGCCGCCGATCGGACTGGTCACGGCGTACCAAAAGCCAGGTCCGGCACGGCGTGGCGCCATCGTCTATCTTTCGCTTCTCGCCCCGCTCACGCTGCTGGGGTTGATGCTGCTGGTGTTCTACCCGATGTATGTGGGGGCCGGCCGTCAATCTGGCCATGCCGCGAAATGGAAAGACCTGATGCACCAGCTCGACGCCAAGGTCACTCCCACCACCCCCGAGGTGGCCGTGACTGTCCGCGTCGCATCCAATCCAGGCGGCTTGGATGGCCTTGAACCGCGATGCGAGGCCCTGCTGCTTCCGTTCAAGAGCTATGTGCCGGGCTCGCTGAAAATTGACGCGGCCGCTCGCCAGATCAGCTACAAGTATCGCGGCAGTGAAAACTTCAACACAATGATCGCCTTCTATCTGAGTTCCGCGACAGGGGCGTTCACCCCGCAAATGCCGGTTGTGCCTGACGCAAAGTAAGTGTCGCGGCAAGAATAACTGTCGATTCTTGACGAGCCACACAGCCAATGAGCCGGAGGGCCTTAGCCGGCCTTAGCCCCCGGTTGGAGGATGATCGGAAGACGCCAACGCCACGAACCGGACGCTAACGCGTGCCGGCTGATGAATCTGCCCTTAATCGGCGTCCATCCCAAGCAACTTCACCATGTTATTGTTGCCGCGATCCTAAGTGTCGCGGCAACATTGTTCGCATCAGAGCGCCGCGGCGGCAAGGCACCAGGGTTCCGCGAAAACAGCCTGCGGCGCGAACCCATTTGACCAGCCATTCCAGTTTCGGGAAGATTGGTCGACGTCCACCTTCCTGCTTCGTACTCGTGAAAATCCACCCATGCGATTCCACGGCCGTTCCATCGCTTTGACTGCCCTGCTCACGGTTCTGGGTTCTGTTCTCTCGGGCTTGGGAATCGCAGCGGACTGGCGGGAGTTCCGCGGGCCGTCGGGTGACGGACGGGCCGACGCGATGAACCTGCCGCTCAAATGGAGCGAAACCGAGAACATCGTCTGGAAGTCGGCGCTGCCGGGCCGGGGCTGGTCTTCACCCGTGTTTGCCGATGGGGCGATCTGGCTGACCGCCGCCATTGAAGAGCCACTGACAGCGGACCAGAAGGCCAAACTGGAGGCGGCGAAGGCCAGCAAGAACCCGCCCAAGGGGGAAACGCCGACGGTTGGCGCGGTCAGCCTGCGGGCGATCGGCCTCGATCCGCGGAGCGGGAAGGTGGTGCATGATGTGGAATTGCTGCGGGTGGAAGATCCGGCACCGGTCCATGCCTTGAACAGCTTCGCTTCGCCCACGCCGATTCTGGATGGCGACAAGCTGCTGTGCCACTTCGGCGAACTGGGCACCGCCTGCGTGGATGCCAACACTGCCCAGATCGTGTGGAAGAAGCAGTTCCCCTCGAAACACAGCGTGGGGCCGGGAAGTTCGCCGGTCGTCCATGGCGACCTGACGATCTTTCCATGCGATGGGATCGACGTGCAATATGTCACCGCCATCAACAAGCACACGGGCGAGACGGTCTGGAAAGTCGACCGGCCGCCACTGACCGGCACCGAACCGGAAATGCACAAGGCGTTTTGCACGCCGTTGATTTTGCGGAGTGATGGAAAAGCCGACCAGGTGGTCATCCCTGGTCCGCAATGGGTGGTGTCGTATGAGCCACTGACCGGCAAGACGCTGTGGCAGGCGAACTATGGCGAGGGATTTTCCAATGTCCCCCGCCCAGTGGCGGGGAATGGCATGGTGTATATCTGCACCGGCTTTGGGACACCCGAGCTGTGGGCGATCCGCACTGATGGGACGGGCGATGTCACCAAAACGCATGTCGTCTGGAAGGTCAAACGGGGGATTCCCGCCATGCCCTCACCCGTGCTGGATGGCGCGGAGATCTATTTTGTCAGCGACAACGGAGTGGCCAGTTGCCTCAACGCCAAGACTGGCGAACCGGTCTGGCAGCACCGCCTCGCGGGGAACTACTCGTCATCCCCCCTGCTGGCCGACGGCAAACTGTACTTCTGCAGCCGCGAGGGAAAGACCACCATCGTGGCTCCCGGCCGCAAGTACAACGAACTGGCGGTGAACACTCTGGACGGCCAGTTGATGGCCAGCCCCGCGGTGCTGGGCGAATCCCTGCTGCTGCGGTCGCAAAATGCTCTGTACAGGATTCAGAGCAATCAGCCTTGAACGGAGTTGGAGCATGCGTCCAGAACGTGGTCTATCGTCACTGACAGTCAGCGCGGTCACGGTGGCCGTGCTCCTGCTGCTTTACCCGCTGTCCTTCGGTCCCGCGTGTTGGCTGGGGGCGCGCGTTGACCATTTGACAGGGAAGTGGATTTCCATTGCCTATGCTCCGCTCATTTGGGGCTACGACAACAGCTCAGAGCCATTTCAACAGGCGTTCCTCGGATACGCGAACTTCGGCAACGGTGGGATGTCGGTCCGCATTTCCGGCGGGGAAGTCGGTTTTTTGCCGGTCAGTGCTTTGACTTGGGGATGTGGGCGACATGTTTTGGTGCCGTGAATTCCTGACCAATGGGCCGGGTTTGAAGCTGCCGTCCGTGATCGGGAGTTGGAGATGAGTACCGAACGAGGTGCTTCCTCAGCCACGGTCATCACCGTTACGGCGGTTGTGCTCCTGCTGCTTTACCCGATCTCATTCGGCCCCGCCTGCTGGCTGGCCGCACGGACGGAGGTGATCAGTGCCGAGTGGATTTCCACACTCTATGCTCCACTCCTGTGGAGCCATGACCGCTGCCCAAATATCGTTCAGCAGGCGATCAGGTCCTACGCGAACTTTGGAAGCGGCGCGATCATTGTTGACATCTCCGGGAGCGGAGTGGAATTTGAACAACTGATTGAGTTGGGCGACGTCCTGACGTTGCCGCTCCGCCCCGCCCCGCCGCCTACTTCGTCGAAATCGCCTGCGCCAGCGGACGCAGCACATGGTCAATGATCCGGCCCTGCAGCAGGTTCTCGTTGGAGATCCGCAGCTTGTCCAGGGTTTGTTCGAACGTCGTCCCGGGTTCGAGACTGCCGTACTGCCGCACGGTGAAGTACACGCTGATTTGCTCTTCCGGGTAGTCGCCGCGGCGGACGTGATAGGCGTTGGTGCGGGTCTCGATCATGAGCCGCGCCTGCTGCCGGCATTCGGCATCCAGGGCGATCGTGATCTGTGGCTCGTAGTTGATCACCTGTGAGCCCTCCACATCCACCAGCGCCTCCAGGGCCGAGCAGGTGCCGAGTGCCTCGGCAACCAGGGCGTCGTGGTTGCCGCGGAACGAGAAGTCGAAGCTCATCATGAAGTCGAGGGCTTCACAGTCCAGCGGGCTGACGGTCAGCATGTACGGAATCAGCTCCAGCACCAGCCGGTGCTGCTGCATGGCCGATTCGACATCCGGCGGATTGGCGTACCCGCTGCACACCCGGCGGGGCTCGATGCTGATCCAGCGATAGTGCCCTTTTTCCTTGTCCTCTTCGAGAACAAAATCACCCGACTCCCGCGTGTAGAAGTTCCGCATCGACGGGTATGACTTTTGCACACGCTCGAAAAACCCCAAGATAGTGTCCCGCTGGCCGGGAAGCGCCATCTCCGTGTTCAAATACATGTTGACGAAAAAATCGTCCGCCAGCGAATTGTACGCAATCATCGAATCTTCCCCGGTGGTTCGACACCGTAATGTTCTTAATCGATATGGGCTTCGGACACAGAATCGCTTCCGTCAGTTCGGTCCGGAGGAAGTGCGGGGGGAAATCTGCGGCAAACGCGGGCCGCCGCGAATTGATTGTAAGGGGAACGGGAAGAGGGGTCAAAGCGGTAGGTTTTGGGATGGACTGATCTTGTCCCAAACCGCCAACTCCGGTATCAGCCTTTCGCTCAACTCGGGCCACTTCCAATATCGCCGTCGTCGCTGCTGTCTGCCGGGGAACCGATGCTCAACAAACTCAAGCCAGCCGCCTTCAAGGCGCTCGACCTGTCGTTGATCCTCGGCGTGGGAGCCACGGTCGCGTTTTACTCGGTGATGCACCAGCCGGCCCTGCATGGGACGCTGCTGCACCGCTACACCACCGCCCACCCGGTGGACTATGTCATCGTGACCCTCTTCATGTGGGGCATCGTCGACATTCTCCTCAAATTGCTCTCCTTTCCCAAAGAAAGCCTCGCGCTCCGCGAGCAGTGGCTGCCGCCCAAAAGTGTCCGTGAACCGGTCTCCAACGCCCGCGAACTCTTGGCCCAGGTCGACTCCCGACCGAAGTGGCTCGCCGAGTCCCGCATCGGCCTGCGTTTCGCCCATGCTCTCGACTTTGTCGTCGAAAATGGCTCCGCGCAGGAAATACGCGACCATCTGCAATACCTTTCCGACCAGGCCGAAGAGACCACCCACGGCCGCTACACGCTGGTCCGGTTTGTGATCGCCGTGACCCCCGTGCTCGGCTTCCTCGGCACAGTGGTCCACTTCGGCACCGCCCTCAGCGGCATCTCCTTCGCCGAGATGACCGAACGGCTGCCGATGGTGGTGTCCGAAATGGGCGAGGCGTTCAACACCACCACCGTGGCTCTCGCCGCCGCCATGTCGATGATGTTCTCGCTGTTCATGTGCGAGCGCGTCGAGCACTCCTACGACCGCTCGGTTGACCGCATGGTCGAGCGTGAACTGCTCAACCGCTTCGAGGTCAAGCACCAGGATCTCGTTCCGTTCCTCTCGATCGTCCAGGCCGCCAATGAAGAAGTCCTGCGGGTCATGGCCGGCACGCTGGAACGCCAGGTCTCGCTGTGGACCGAGAGCCTGCAGACCATTTTCCAAAGGTTCGATGA
This sequence comes from Planctomycetaceae bacterium, assembly GCA_021732845.1. GTDB lineage: Bacteria > Planctomycetota > Planctomycetia > Planctomycetales > Planctomycetaceae > JAKFUF01. The sequence continues at coordinate 58,632 of JAKFUF010000037.1, forward strand.
TCGCCAGCAGATCGAAGGGGCGTCACTGGCCGGCGTGATCGAACAACTCGACCGCCGGCACCAGGAACTGGACAACCGCAGCGAGGGCCGCGTGGCTCAACTCCTCGCCCAAATCGATGCCCGGCAGGACGCGCACCTGTCCAAGCTCGAGAAGACACTTCAAAGCGTGGTACTGCTCCGCGACGATTTCAAAGAGATCGGCAAGACGTTCCAGAACCTCACCCAGGGCGAAGGCCGGCTGCTGGAACTGCAGCAGGTGCTGAACGAAAACCTGCGGACGATCCATCAGACACAGCACTTCGACGAGGCCCTGCACGGCCTGACCGCCGCCATCCACCTGATGACCGCCCGCAACCGCCTGACCGGCGGCTACGAATCGGCGGCGGCGTGATTCACTTCGCCAACAGCGAATAACTCGTCTGCGGTATCCGCATGGAATCCGTCGGCCAGACGGCCGCCCCCCTTGCAGGTTCCACGATGTGACGCACTGAATTAATGGAGAAGCCGACCCCCGTCGTATCGCTCCAAGCTGCCATTTCTCAATCCACCCACAAGAATTCGTTGGCATTCAGCAGCGTGAGCGCGATGTGCGGCCAGGCGGCGGCGTCGGTGGTGGCCAGGTCGGCGGGTGTTGCGGCCGCGAATTTGTCGCCCAGTTGAACGCGGGCGAATTCGTCGAGAAACGACAGCAGGCCGGACCGTTCCGTATCGGTGGGATCGCGGCTGAAAATGAGATGGTAGGCCCATTGGATGCGGCCGGTGCGGTCTGGTGCGGATGTGAGGACGCGGCCGGCCACCGTCTGCGCGGCCCGGCTCACGGACGGACTGTTCCACAAGACCAGGGCCTGCGTGGCAACGATCGCCTCGGTGCGGCGGTTGCAGTTGATTTCCATGCGCGGGGTGTCAAAGGCTTCCAGAAGCGTCACGGGCTGGCTGCGGCGGACCTTCAGGTAGACACTGCGGCGGCTGCCCTCGGGTGTGTCTGCGGTCGAAATCGAGCCGTCCGCCTGCGGGACCACCGGGACCGGCACTCCGTACATTTTCGGGCTGAGCTTTCCGGACAGGGCCAGGAGCGTGTCACGCACCACTTCTCCTTCATGCCGCCGCGGGCGGAAGGCGGACAACAGCAGGTTCTCACCGTCGACCGCAGCCTTTGCCGAGTCCAGGGTGGATGTCTGCCGATAGGCCGTTGAGGTCACCATCAGCCGGTGCATCGCCTTCTGGCTCCAGCCACGTTCGATGAATTCCGTGGCCAGCCAGTCCAGCAGTTCGGGGTGCGTGGGTCGTTTGCCGAGCTGTCCGAAATCGTCCAGGGTGTCGACCAGTCCGCGTCCGAAATGATGGGACCACAGCCGGTTCATGTGAACGCGGGCGGTGGTGGGATGCCGCGGGTTGACCAGCCATTCGGCGAACGCCCGGCGGCGGCCGGTGGATTTGTAGACCGGCAGCGGCGCGTACTTGTAGTCCGCCGGCGTGAGGACTTCCGGGACACCGGGTTCCACGACGCGGCCCAGGTTGGTGAAGTCGCCCCGCCGCAGGACATTGGCCGTTGGGGGGGTGTCATCCAGGTCGACCAGCCCGCGAATCTGCACGATGCTGCGGGTCAGCGCCTGTTCGGTGGTGATTGCGGCCTGCAGCTTGTCGAGTTCGATTTTACGCTCGGGGTGGTTCGCCTCAATGTCTTTTTGCAAATCAGCGGCTGTGAGGCTCACACGCGGCGCGCGTTCCGCCAGCAGTTTCTGTTGCTCGTCATTGCGCTGCTTCTCATCAATCAGGAGCGCGGCCCGAACAGCAGCCACGACCGTGGCATCCTGCAGCGCCGACGGTCCCGTGACAAAGAAATTCTCCAGCGTCAGGCCTTCGAACGTGGCTGGAGTGCCGGGCGGGGTGATGTACCGGCGAAATTCCAGTTCGACTTCCGCCACAGTTCCGGCTCGGCTGCCGGTGATCACCTGGGTTCGCTGGCCGTCGTTAAACGTGCTCGTAATTATTCCGTCCGCACTGCGGACGATTGTGACCGTGGCCCGGCCCGATGGGGAAAGAGCATGGGCGAATTCGCCAGGCGTCGCGGCCTGTTGGAATTCTTTCAACTGCTGCTCGATCAGGTCGGGGCCGATACCGATCCGTCCGACGGCCGAGCCACGCTTGTTGTTGTTCTCATCCACATACCCGTGGCTCGCGATCAAATCGCCCTTCGCATCCCGCAGATTGACCAGCAGCACCTGCATGGCCGTGTTCTTTCCGGCGTCGTTGTCGTCGTTGGAGGTCCAGCCGAACCCGAGTTCCGCCCTGAATTCGCCCGCCAGCGCGACCGGACGTTTGAGCAGAACCGTGGCGTAGCCCGGCTTGCCATCAATCTCTTGAATCACAAACTTCTGCCCGTCCGCCGCGGTCTTCCAGCCGTTGGCCGTGCCGCTGAATTGAAGTGTCCAGTCCGCGTTGATGGTGCCGCCGACATCGACCGGGCTTTGGACGGCGCGCGCCGCGGCATCGAGTTTTTGAGCCACCAGTTTCTGCTGAATCTTCATCCGGATTGCCTGCATGCTGTCGGTCAACTGCTTGACCCGGTCGGCAATCTGCTTGTTGTGCTGTTCGACCTCGGCCTGCTCTGCCTCCGTGGCCAGGGGGACCGCCCGTTCGGACGATGCCAGCCAGCGGGCCGGGTCATAAGAAGCCACGAGGACTGCATGAATCTGATAATAGTCCCGCTGCGAGATCGGCTCGGACTTGTGGCTGTGGCAGCGGGCGCACTGCAGCGTGACGCCGAAGAAGGCCGAGCTGAGAATGTGCGTGGTGTCGGCCATCACCTTGAAAATCTCGGGCTTTTCCTTGTAGCCGGGGTAGGTGGGATCGCTGGCGGTTCGCAGGAAGCCGGTGGCGATGAGCTGGTCGCGCATCTCCGGCGTCAGTTCGGGTGCCCGCCGCCAGTCGCTGAGTTCATCGCCCGCAATCTGCTCGCGGATGAACTGGTCGTAGGGCAGGTCACGGTTGTGGGCTTGAATGACATAGTCACGGTAGCGCCAGGCCTCCGCCCGTTCACGGTCGGCTTCAAGGTAGCCATCCGAGTCGGCATAGCCGGCGACATCCAGCCAATGCCGGCCCCACCGTTCGCCATGGTGTGGCGATGCCAGCAGGGCTTCGACAAGCTGTTCGTAGGCATCTGGCCGGGCATCCTGCAGAAACGCCGTTCGCTGTTCGGGTGTTGGCGGCAACCCGGTCAAGTCGAAGCACAGCCGCCGCAGCAAAACTTCGCGGCTCGCGTCGGCATTAAAGGTCAGCCCCACCGCTTCCAGCTTTTGCAGCAGAAACGCATCAATTGGCGTGCGTACGCGGTCTGGTGCCTTAACCGTCGGTGGATCGCGGCGGACAGGCGGCTGGTAAATCCAAAACTGGCGGTCTTCGGGCTTCAGGGTGGAATCATCGTCCTTCGTTTCCAACGGCATTTCCGTGGCCAGCTTGGTGGCCGCCCCGGCCTTGACCCAGCGTTTCAACAGTTCGATCTGGCGGGCGTCAAGCGGGTCTTCGCCCTTGGGCGGCATCTCTTTGGAGACGATCTTTTCAATCAGCAGGCTCTCGTCGGGCTTGCCCGGTTCAATCGCCGCACCGCCGTCGCCACCGGCAACAATGGTGAACTTCCGCCGCAGGTCCAGACCGCCCTTGCGCGTCTCGGACCCGTGACAGGAAAAACACCGGGCCTGCAAAATGGGGACAATGTCGTCCTCGAAGTTCAGCGGAGCATCGGCAGCGTGCAAAGATTGGCTCGCCACAGCGAACAAACACAGCATCAGGCAGCCGAAGACAACGTGACCGAATCGCATGCCTGCACACTCCCGAACAGAAGCGTTGACGCCGAGTGCGCCAAACGAATCAATATTATGGCATGCGTCCCGCTCTCCCGCCAGCGCGTGTTCGCTGGCATGATGACGGGCGACGACATACTGTCATTTGAGCTTTCTCAAGATTTTTTCCAGGTGACGGTTTGGCATGGCTGAATTGAATTACGACTTCTTCTCTCCGCCACAGGTTGTTTTTGGCTGGGGGCGACGGACTGAACTCGGGCGGCTGGCGGGCGGGCTGGGCCGCCGCGCGTGGATCGTGGCGGGGTCGCGCACGCTGGAGCGCTCGGGAACGCTCACCGAATTGTGCGGACTCCTGAGTGAGGCGGGCCTGATTGCCGAAGTCGTGGCTAACATTTCCCGCGAGCCTCTGGTGACGGATGTTGACCTGCTGGTGCAGGCGCTGCGCGAGCGCCGGACGGGCGCGGGTGACGTGATGATCGCCGTCGGCGGCGGCTCGGCGATCGATCTGGCCAAGGCGGCCGGGGCGCTGGTCATGAACCCCTTCAGCGAGCGAGGAACCCCGACAGCGGATATGGAAGGTGGCGCAAGCCACCCATCCGCGCCAGGGGTTCCGCAGCGAGCAGGACTTACCAGCGAGCGAGGAACCCCGACAGCGGATATGGAAGGTGGCGCAAGCCACCCATCCGCGCCAGGGGTTCCGCAGCGAGCAGGACTTACCAGCAACACGGTCAAGGATTTTTTAGAGGGGGTCGGCCGGGGGCTCAAAATCGTCCATCCGCCACTGCCGCTCTTGGCCATGCCGACGACCGGTGGAACAGGCACCGAAGCCACCAAGAACGCAGTGATCTCCAGCTTCGACCCGCCGTTCAAGAAGAGCCTGCGGTCGGAATGGATGGTTCCCCGGTGCGTGCTGATCGACCCGGAGCTGAGCTGTTCCGTGCCGCCGGATGTGACCGCCTGGACGGGGCTGGATGCGATCACGCAATGCTTGGAGAGCTACATTACCCTCAAGCCACGGCCGATTCCGCAGGCTCTGGGACTGCAGGGCTTGAAGCTCGCCGTGCCGGCGCTGCCGGAGGCTGTTCGAGATGGCCAGTCGGTGGAGGCCCGCTGCGCGATGGCGCATGCGGCGTTCCTCTCGGGGATGGCCCTGGCCAATTCCGGCCTTGGCGTGGCTCACGGCATTGCGGCCTCCCTGGGTGTTCATGCGCATGTCTCTCATGGGCTGGCGTGCGCGGTGCTGCTGCCCACCGCCATCCAGGTGAACCGTGGGGTGCGGGAACGCGAGCTGGCGTACTTGGGCACGGAGCTGACCGGTCGCAGTTGGTCCACGCCAGCGATGGCGATCGACGCGCTGGCCGATCTGATTGGCGGACTGCTGAGCGACCTGTCGATCCCGCACCGCCTCTCACAACTCGGAGTCAAGCCCGAGCAACTGGATGACCTCGCCGCCGGCTCCCAAGGCAACAGCCTCAATGGCAACCCACGGGAACTGTCAGTGGCGGACGTGCGAAAGATTTTGGAGGAGCTGCTGTGATTCTGGCTGCCGGACTTTCACCCGCCTGGCAACAGATTGTCACGCTGGAAACACTGCGCCCCGGTCAGGTGAACCGCGCCCATGAAGTTGTGTGGTGTGGCTCGGGGAAAGTGTTGAATGTGGGACTCGCGTGCCACCGGCTTTCGCCCGACGGAGCATCACAAGTGCTGACGTTGTCACCGCTCGGAGGTCCGGCGTATGAACCGATCGCCCGCGAGTTCGCCGATTTCGGCATGAATTCCCAGTGGGTCCGCACCACGGTGCCGACCCGCGTCTGCACGACGCTCCTTGATGCGGAGACGAGTGTCACCACCGAGATCGTGGAGAACTCGCGGGCGCTGCCGGTAGAGGAACAGGAAGAGTATTTCATCGCTTATGAAGCGTTCGCCGCGAAGGCGGCCGTGGTGGTTCTGACCGGTTCCCTGCCGAGCGGAATGCCGGCCAGCTATTACGCGCGGCTGGCGTCAGTCACGCCAGGCCGCATGATCCTTGACTTTCGCGGCGAAGGGTTGCTGCAGGCGTTGCCCTGCAAGCCGTTCATGGTGAAGCCCAACCGCGAGGAACTGATTCAGACCGTCGGCGGCACGCTTGCAAATTCTGCAGAGCTAATCGCGGCGATGCGGAAGTTGAACGCCATGGGAGCCGAATGGGTCGTCGTGACCGACGGCCCCCAGTCCGTCTGGATGTCAGGACAGGGAGAGGTCTATCACGCCGAGCCACCCAAGGTCGACGTTGTGAATCCGATCGGCTGTGGCGACTGTCTGGCGGCCGGTTTTGCCGTGGCTCTGGATGCCGGGCAAAACATCGTGGATGCCCTGCGGCTGGGAATCGCCGCCGCCAGCGAGAACGCCCGCGTGCTGCTGCCGGCCCAGTTGACTCAGGCCGCCGTCAAGGCCGTGGCGGAGACGATTCAGGTGGAACGCACACGTGAGTGAGAGTCACTGGGCACCTGTCGGCATGACTGTCGCGCTTGCCGGCAGGATTGTCGAACCGCTCATGGGCGCGCCGGTGACAGGGAGTGTGGCGATGTAGCTCGACATTCGTTCGGTGGCATTGGGAATGGCGGCCATCAGCCGCTTGCTCAGTGGCGACGGATTCTTGCTCGTCCGCAGGTCGTGCAGATACGTCAGCAACACCTGTCGTGTTTCCGGCGAGCTGTGCAGCATGAAATGCACCCAGGCCCAGGCTTCGCGGTAATCGGCGCGGCTCATCTTGTCCACCTCCGTCAGCCCTTCCAACCGGTGGATGTTGGGTCGCCAGCCGTCGGCCAAGCCCTGCGTGAGCCGGTTCGCATCATTCCGGTTGACACCGCCAACCTGCAGTCCGGGGACTTCGAAGTACTCGGCGAGGCCTTCATCGAGCCACAGCGGTGGCGTCTGCAGGGCGGCGTGCAGCAGTCCGTGCGTGAACTCGTGCCGCAGGTCTTCCTGAATCTGCTCGCCCCACGAGGTGTAGACCGCCAGCTCGTCGCCAGGGGTCTTCTTCACGAAGTATGCCCGGCGCTCGGGAAGTTTTGGATAGGTGGTGCGGATGTACTGGGTGTAGGTGAGTTCGTCCTTGAACAGATACACGGTGACGGGCCGCGAACTGTATGGCAGGTCGAGCGTTGTGCAAACCTGCTGCCGCAACTGTTTGAGGTCGCCGATCAGCGGACTGGTCGAGGGAATCCGAAAGTCACTCAAGACAATGAGCTGGTCCGATTCAATCGAGTTTCGTGCCGGCAGGCTGACCAATTCATTCGACGTGGCCACGCAGCCGCCAAGGATCAACAGGGCGGTGACAACCAACGCGGATCCCAGTCGGCAGGCGAATTTCGCGCCGCTCCGTGCCCACTCCCTGCGGCGTCGCGTGGACTCCGGGGGGCTGGTGTCAAACCATTTTCTGGCTGGCGGGCGCATGCTGGTTGAAATCAGGTCAAGGGGCGGCGACGGAGCTGATTCTGGCGACGCTTCTTTTGCGAGCGGTTCCGAATGAGCCGCCACCAATGCTTCCAATCCACGGCTTCAGCGGGTGTCAGGTAGTGCCGCAGGAAGCGCAGCCGTTCTGTCAGCCGCAGCCCCTTCAGGTGGAACGCGCTGACATTCAACCGGGCCAGATTCTGCACGGCCCGCTCCCGTGGCAGCCACGGCCAGCGGCGCACCGCCTCCAGGTCCAGCAGCCAGGTCTCGCGGGCCGCCGGATCTGCCGCCACCAGGATGTTCTGAAACTTCAAATCGCGGTGGTCGTAGCCACAGTCGTGCATCCACTTCAACTGGCTGGCCAGGCGTTGCGAAACGCCAGCGAGCCATGCCGCGCGCCCTCCGGTCGTCAGGCCCGGTACACGCGTTTGGCAAAACTCGGCCAAAGTGATGGAATGGGGGATTGCCTCGGTCAACAGGTATTCACGGTCGCTTTTCGGACCCGGGTGTTCCAGATACAGCAGGGGGCGGGGGGTGGCGATTCCGCGCCGCAGCAGAGCATGGCCGACATCCCAGGCCCGATGCGCCGCTGAGCCTCGGCCGCGCGTGTAGATTCGCCGCCAGCCGCAGTGCTCCACGCTTTTGCAAAAGGCGGTGGCCATGCCGTCGGGAACGGGAATTTTGACGGCTGCCACGCGATGCGACCCGGACTGCTTGCACCAGCCAGTGACGTCCTGAAACAACAGTTCTGGATCCTCGCACACCAGCCTCAGCCAGTCATAGTTCAAGGCGATGACGCTGCGGCCATAAGCCGGCCCACAGAGCTTGTGCTGATGCCGGTTTCCACGCCGCCAGGCGCGGTCGGCCCGATTCCAGAGCTGCTGCGACAGTTGCAGACAACGCGTTTCAAAGGTCTTGAGGTTTGAAGCACCGGGGGGCAGCGCATGGACGCTGGCAAAGGCGCGGAAGAACCGCAGGCGGTCGGTTCGCGTCCCCACGCGGCGAAAGAACTGATACAGCGACGCCAGATTTCCAGCCGCCCGGCCCGCGCTCAACTCGCGGCCAAATCGCACTGCGTGAACATCAATGATCCACAGTTTCAAGCTGTCATCGGCACCTTCCTGCACCAGCACGTTGCCGGCATGAAAGTCCAGATGCTCGATGCCGGCGGCGTGCAACTGCCCCGCGAGCTGTCCCAGAGCCGCTGCCAGACGGTCTCGCAAAAACCGCCGCCGCCGTGGCTCACAGTCCCGCAGGTTCAACGCAAATTGATCGAGTGGAATGGTGTTGGGAATACTGCGGCTGATGAGATAGTTCTCAAAGACCACTCCGCGATGGCTCACCCGCCCCACGGCCAGAGTCTCAATCGTTCGCAGACCCGCGTCTGAAATCCTCTTCGCGGATTTGGACTCCAGGTCCGCCTTGCAGGGGCGAACGAGGTTTTGGAAAAATGCCCGCCAACTTCGCACCCGGAAGTGCTTGACGAAGTATTCACCTGAAGGCAGTTCGCACCGGTAGACGGCCCGGTGCGGGCCAGTCTTCACCACCGAGAACCCTGGCCAGTTGGACCAAGAACCGTGAGGGATGCCGCCGATTTGCTGGAATTCGCTCAACAGCTCCGGGTCAATCACCCAGGTGACGCCAGCTTGAGTGTAAGTGACATCCCCATCAGCGCTTGTGATGGGGTCGCACGCTGGATCTGCTGGTTCTCCGCGTGCCCGTGCCACACGGGGCAGCTCGGAAACACTCGACAGCGCGGCGCTCTCCATCCTTGGGCCACTCTCGCATTCACGGATTCTGCCGGCATTCCCCGCCGGTGTCGATTTTGGGATTGGTCGAAGTGTCCCACAACCCGGCGATCCGGGCAAGACGGTTTCCGCTGGTGTCAGCGACCGGTTTTCCGAAATGAAATCAGGGCCACGGTCGGTTCCCAATTGTCGAGCGACGTGATGGGAAGGCGAGGCCTTCGCCCTCCGCCACGTCGCGTTGACTCCCATCCCGAAGCCGCTCAACGGGATCCGAAGTAGTACAGGACCAGGGCCACGATGCCCGTTTGGAATTCCGGGGGAATCTTGGTGGCTCCGCTTTGAAAGTGGATCGCGGTGCAGGCACCAAGGGTGAGGATCACCGCCACGGCGATCAGGTCATCCCAAACTCGACCGATGGCTGTTTGCCGCCCGCCGGTACACCAGTTTCCGAACGTGCGGACGATGACACCCAGCAGGTAAGCCGGGATCGTCCCCAGAATAATCAACGCATCGCTGCCGAACAGCTTGTGCTGCTGATACAGGATCACCCCCATGCCGGTCAGCGCGGCGATGATGATCAATTGCATCGAATGCCGCGGGAGGAACAAGGGGTTTGCTTCGCGGGGCAGCGATCCTTCCTCTTCCAGCCGGCGGAGGACGGCTGGCGAGAGGCGGACGAAACGCCGGGAGGTGAAGTAGTGCGCCATGGCGATCAGGAGCATCTCCACCCAGATGATCTCCAGCTTGACCCCCGACAGCACGTCATGAATCACGATCGACAACGTCAGCAGGGTCAGGATGGCCCGAATGCTGCCGGTCGGCAGCCCCAACGGAGGGCGGTTTGGAATGTCGTCCACAACTTCCGGCGCGATTGACATTGGATTTCCAGTACGATTGTTGACTGTCAGCTCTTTTTTCCATTTGTTTTCCATGAATCAGAACGCTTGCCGAACTGTGTCGGAGCATGGAAAACCGAAAAGTTTGCGTGGAAAGTGGAGCACGCCGCGGGTGTCACCGCTCTGGTTTCACCCTTCCAGGTCGGTCCACGCGCGGGCAATTTCCTCAGACAGGGTCAGGGCCGTCAACCCCGGTTGGCTCAAGGCTTGCGCGACATGGTCACCGGCCAGACCGTGAACATGGGCTCCCAGTTGGGCCGCTTCGAAGGGCGGAAACCCCTGTGCCAGAAGGGCGGCGATCAGACCCGTCAGCACGTCGCCACACCCGCCCGTCGCCATGCCGGGATTGCCAGTCTGGTTGACGGCAATACGCTCTCCATCAGCAATGACGGTGCGCGACCCCTTGAGCAGCAGCACAACACCATGCCGGGCGGCAAATTCTGTGGCCAGCTCCTCGCGGCGGTCCAGAATGGTCTGCGAGTCGTACCCTGTGAGCCGCGCGAACTCACCCGGGTGCGGCGTCAACACCCGCGGTCCCGCTGGCGGCAAAGGCGTGGTGCGCGGCGCCAGCCTCCCGGCGAGGGCATTGAGCGCGTCGGCGTCCAAAACCAACGGGACATGCAGGTGCTGGTACAGGTCCCAGGTGATGACCTCGATCGCCGCCGAGGTCCCCCAACCGGGGCCGCAAGCCACTGCCGTGGCTGCACTGGCCAGTTCCCAGAGCCGTGGCTGAGCCGCCAGTGAGAGCCTTCCCAGCCGCGTCTCGGGCAGGGGAACCGTGGTGTAGGCGGGTTCCAGTCCCGCCACAGTCGATAAAATCCCCTCCGGCACACCCACCGTGACCAGTCCGGCACCACTCCGCAGTGCCGTGCGTCCGGCGAGCGCCGCCGCCCCGCTCATCCCGCGGCTTCCCGCCGCCACCAGCACGCGCCCAAACGTTCCCTTGTGGCTCGTCGCTGCCCGGGGAGGCAGTTTTGGCAAACTGTCGACATACTCGGGCATTTTCGACCGCCTCCGTTCTGAACAGGGCCACAAGGCCTCACGGTGCAGATCATCCGTCTGAGAACCCAGGGCACTACAAGTCGCTCAAAAATTCTTCCGGAATCCGTTGCACGACTCCGTGGGTGTTGACGCAGGCCAGGACGCTATGCGCTTCGGCCAGAAGTTCCTCTCCCCGAAACAGTTTGTATTCGTGTTCGAGTTTGGCTGGAGTGACCCGGGAAATGCGTGTCTTAAGTGTCAACAGGTCATCGTAGTGTGCCGGCCGCCGGTAACGGCAGTCCAAACTCACGACCACCATGAACAGCCCGCCTTCTTCCATCTGCCGATAGTTGCCGCCCTGCGCCCGCAGCAGCGCCGTCCGTCCTTCTTCGTAGTAGATCAGATAGTTCGCGTGATGCAGGTAACCCATGGCGTCGGTTTCGCTGTACCGCACGCGGATGTCAATCTGGTGTTCCAAAGGCATGAAATGGCAGCCAATTGCAGAAGGCCGTGAAAATGCTGGGTCAACGACGGATATTGTCCCGCCAACACGGTTGCCGCAAGCCTTGAGGGTGGCTAAAATCTTCCAATCACCAATGTCATCCATGACATCGGGCGGCTAACTCAGCGGCTAGAGTGCCATCCTCACACGGTGGAAGTCACTGGTTCGAATCCAGTGCCGCCCAATTTTAAGTTGTTTGAAGCCAATGACTTGGGTTGGCGGAAAACGGATACGATTTTCGGATACGATCACCGGATACGATTTTTCCAATTCGTCACCCAACTGGTCGGTCCTACTCGCGCGTTCGTTGCCGTAAACCAGCTTCCGCGGCGACCCCTCCATCTCGTCGTGTTGGTGGGCGGTGCGCTGGCCCCGGCGAGCCTCGCTTTTAAGCCAAGGTGCGGATCCCTCGAAACTGTCGCTACCCCGCAGGTACCTCCCGTTGAATGGCAGTGCCCAAATGCGTGCGGTGGCCTGCAATCCATTCACCGCTGATGGTGGTTGTTCTAGCCGGTAGACAACCGCCTTGGGTCGCTGCCCATTCATGCGACCAATTCTCCCGGCGCTGTGATGATCGCCGCCAGTGGGCATGGGGTTGCAGTGACGAACGAGCGTCGCCCACGGGTTTGATTCTTAAGAATCAACCTCGCCGCAGTCGATCCATCGAACCTCTGTGACTGGCGCCGGGTTGGAATCGGCAGCGCCGCCTGACGAGATCCGACACACCTGAATAATGAGGCACAGCCCAATGCCCACCCCGGCCAGGCACCCAAATCGAAGACGAGCGGCGAACTGCTGAACCGGCTACACGGGAACCACGGCCTTGCCTGCTCTCCGTGTCTCACGCCAGGATCGCCGTGTGGACGACGCCTTTCACATCAGTCAGCCGCATGTCGCGCCCGGCGTGGCGGTGGGTCAGGCGCTCGTGGTCGAGCCCCAGCAGGTGCAGGATCGTTGCGTGCAAGTCGTGGACATGCATCGGGTTCTCGACCGCCTCGTAGCCCAGTTCGTCGGTCTGGCCGTAGGCGATTCCCGGCTTCACGCCGCCACCGGCGAGCCACACGGCGAACCCCTTGTTGTTGTGGTCCCGTCCGTCGGCGTTCTGTCCATGCGGCGTGCGGCCGAATTCACCGCCCCAGACCACCAGCGTTTCGTCGAGCAGCCCCCGCACACGGAGGTCGGCCAGCAGCCCGGCAATCGGCCGGTCGACGGCGCGGGCGTTCCGCAGATGTCCGGCGCGCAGGCCGCGGTGCTGGTCCCAGTCTCCCTGGGCCAGCTCAACAAAGCGGACTCCGGCCTCGATGAAGCGGCGGGCGAGCAGGCACTGGTGCCCGAAGTCGGCCGCCGCGGGATCGTCAAGGCCGTACAAGGTCCGCATCTCGGCCGACTCGCCGGTGAGATCCATCACCCGGGGGAGCCGGCCCTGCATGCGGAAGGCCAGTTCAAACGACTCGATGACCCCATCGGCGCCGGGGTGTGCGCGCTCGCGTTCAACAAGGTCCCGGTTCATCGCCTGGACGAGGTCCAACTGCAGCCGCTGGGCGTTGGTACCAAGCCGCGGATTTTTGATGTTGCTGATCCGGGCCTGGGCCATCGGCTGGCCCTCGCTGCCGATGCGAGTCGCCTGGCATGCCGCCGGGAGGAAGGCGCTGCCGAAGTTCTGCGCGCCGCCGTTGCGGCCGGACGGGCGGAGCGCGATGAAGCCGGGCAGGTCGTCGGTCTCGCTGCCGAGCCCGTACAGTATCCACGCCCCCAGCGAGGGCCGGATGAACTGCGAACTGCCAGTGTGCAGCATCAGGCAGGCCTCCGGGTGCGCCGGAAGATCTGTGTGGAGGCTGCGGATGACGCACAGCTCGTCGGCGTGCCTGGCCACCTCCGGGAACAGTTCAGAGATCCAAAGCCCCGCCGCGCCATGCTGCCGAAACTTCCATGGCGACGCCATCAGTTTCGCACCGGGAATGCGTCCTGGCCGCGAGGAGGTCTTGCCGTCGGCCAGCGCCAGCTCGGGCTTGTAATCGAAGGTGTCAACATGCGAAGGGGCTCCGTTCATGCACAGGAAGATCACCCGTTTGGCGCGGGCCGGAATGTGCGGGACCTTTGGTGCGAGCGGCGACCGTTTTGGATCCGTCCCGGATGCCACTGAGGGCAGGCCGGCCAGCGCCAGGCAGCCACCGCCCGCGGCGACACTCCAGAGCAGGCCGCGCCGCGTGAGAGATTGGGGGTTCATGGGGTTCTCATGCCACTGGTTTGGCGAAGGATGGATCAGTCCAGGTACCGGAATTCGGCGCTGGAAAGAAGGGCCTGGCAAAATGCCGTCCAGGCTCCACGCTGCGAATCGGCGCCCTTCGTCTGTTCGGAGAACTCTCGCAGGAAGGCCACCGCGCGATCCCGTTCCACGGAGGTGGGCATGCGCGCGAGGGCGAGCCGGCAGGCGGCGGCGATCCGGCCGGCCTCATCCGCATTTATCGCGTTGACACGCTCTGCGAGCGCCCCGGACTGCCGGATGACGAGTGGTCCGTTCATGAAGTACAGGGCCTGCGCCGGACCGGTGGTCGTGGCGCGCTCCCCGGTCACCAAACTCGGGTCTGCAAAATCGAACATGGCGAACATCTCAGGCACGCGGTCGCGGACCACCGGCAGGTAAACGGACCGGTGCGTGTCCTGGTCGTCCAGACCCTCGACGCGCACGAACAGGGCCAGCCCCTCTCCCATGCGAGCCACGGCGGAACCGACCGGGGGCGTGACATCAAGTTGTCCGCCCACGGACAGCAGCGTGTCCCGCACCGCTTCTGCCTCCAGCCGCCGCTTGCTCATCCGCCAGACGAGTGCGTTGTCCGGATCGGCCTCGAAATTCCGCGGGTCGTGGGCGGAATCCAGCCCATAGGCGTGGCTCAGCACGATCCGCCGGATCAGCCGCTTGACCGACCATCCGTCCTGCATGAAATCGACAGCCAGCGTGTCGAGCAGTTCAGGGTGGTCCGGACGCACCCCCGCCGAGCCGAAGTTGTCCGGGGTTGGCACCAGGCCGCGCCCGAACAGGTGCAGCCACACCCGGTTGACCATTACCCGGGCGGTCAGCGGATTGGAGGGTGAGGCGAGCCACTCCGCCAATTCTCGGCGTCCGCTGCCGGTTGTGACCGGTGTGGACGCAGAGTCGCCAAACACACCGATCAGACCGCGGGGGACGACTGCGCCGGGCTGCTCCAGTTCCCCGCGAACGTAGAGCGGGCTGTCGACCGCCTCGTCCCGTTCCCGCACCGCCATGGCAAATGTCCGGGGCGTCCCACCGGGACGGTCGACGAGCAGCCGCAGGCGGAGGGTCGACAGCATGGAGTCGGTCCGCCGCACGCGGTCGCGGTTGGCCTCGCCAGGAGGGATGGCATTGCGCTCACTGACCAGTGTGGCCAGACGCTCTTCCATCGCCGTCCGCTGCCCGGAGGACAGCGGCGGGACCGCCGAGGGGAGATTCGCGCCGGCCGGGAGTTCGAACAGCGGCGAGGCGTTGAAGTTGGGGAAGACGCCCGCCAGCGTCCCCGAGCAGGTTTGCGTGCTGCGGAAGATTCCCGACAGCGCGTAGTAGTCGCGCTGACTGACCGGGTCCAGCTTGTGGTCGTGGCAGCGGGCGCACGCGACAGTCAGGCCAAGGAAGGCGCGCGTCGTGGCTTCAATCTGGTCGTCCACCACATCCAGCAGAAACTGCCCGCGGTTCTCCGCGTCGTGGGCCTTGCTGCCGAGGGCCAGGAAGCCGGTGGCGATGATCTGGTCCGCCCGTTGACGGTCGTCAGCCGCGGGCAGGAGGTCGCCCGCGATCTGCTCGCGGACGAACTGGTCATACGGCTTGTCAACGTTGAAGGAGCTGATCGCCCAGTCCCGGTAGCGCCAGGCCTGGGGATAGGCGAAATTCGTCTTTCCGCTCGACTCGGCGTAGCGGGCCACGTCCAGCCAGTGCCGCGCCCAGCGCTCGCCAAAGCGGGGCGAAGCCAGCAGCCGGTCCACCGTCTTGGCGAAGGCCTCCGGCGTGTCGTCCGCCAGGAAGGCGTCAAGCTCCTCGAGCGTGGGTGGAAGACCCGTCAAATCGAAGGTTACCCGGCGAAGGAGCCGCGGCCGGCTGGCATCGCCCACCGGAGAGAGCCCCCGCGCTTCGAGGGCCGCCAGCAGAAAGCTGTCGATCTCGCCGCGCGGCCAGGCGGTCCTGTTCACCATAGGAGGGGCGGACTTGACCGGGACGCGAAACGACCAGAACTCGCGTGCCTTCGCGGGGTCGATGGTTGCGTGCGGCGCGGCGGCCGGCCCGGTTCGCGGATCCGGCGCGCCCATCTTCACCCAAGCCTCGAAGTCGGCGATCACCATGTCGGAAAGCTTTTGCTTGGGGGGCATTTGCAGTTCGTCGTCGCGGTGCCGGATCGCGCGGATGAGCAGGCTTTCATCCGGGCGGCCGGGCACAATCACCTGTCCCGAGTCTCCGCCAACGCGCATCCCCTCCCGCGTGTCGAGCCTCAGCCCGCCTTTGGGCTTCTCAACCATGCCAGAGTGGCACGAGCCACAGTGCGCGGCGAGGACCGGACGAATCTTGGTTTCGAAGAACTGCTCCTGCGCGGGCGTGACCGGCCCCGAAACCTCGGCCTCCGGCTTCGATTTCGGCTCCGCCGGCCTTCGACCACCGGGCCTGGATGGGAAGGACCGGCGGTATTCGGCCAGGGATAGGAATCCGTCTCGGTCCGCATCAGACCGGCGGAAGAAGGGTTCGATGCCGGCCTCCTGCATGCGTGGCACCCGCCGCAGAAACTCACGGTACTCGTCCAGCGAAAGCCGACCGTCGAGGTCGGCGTCCCCCTGCATGAAGATCCGCTCCGGGTCGAAGGCGGGGAACGGCTGAGCCCGCCCTGGAACCGCCAGCAGCAGGACGACCAAGGGGAGCGCGGACCTCACGGACAACGAGAACACAGACATTCCAGGACCTCCCTGCGACACACCGCTTGCTGCCACTCCATGGTGTGGTGGCCGGGCGGAGTGCAGTTACTGCTTTTTTTCCGGCTCAGGCGGCGATTGAAGGTAACGCGACGCCCAGGCGATGAACGTGGGCCAGTTCGGACCCACGGTGTGGCCCCCCTCGTGCTGGCGGAAGGCGATTTCGCCCTCGACCAGGGCTGTCTCCTGCGGCGGAAACTCGGCAGTCCCCAGACCCCGCTTCCCGAGCAGTGTGTAGACGGGTTCCGCCCCGACACCGGCCAGGAACATCCCTCTGGCATCGACCCACCCGCCCTCCACCTGGAGCGAGCCGACGCTGATGAACACCGGGCGCGGGGCGCACAGGGCAACCAGTTCGTGCGCGTCAACCGGGAGATCCCGGGCCGTCAGTGGCCCGGCGTACTTGATGTAGTTTCCCGCCATCCAGTGGTACTCTCCCGAGCCGGCGACGTTCTCGACTTTTTCGCCGTAGTGCCGGCGGTGCAGCTTGACCCCGCCCGCACCACTGGATCCGATCAGGCCAATTGCGAACCGTTGGTCATAGGCCATCGTCACCACCGCCGCCTTGCCGTAGCGCGACAGCCCCTCAATGCCGACCTGCCGCGCATCCACCGCCTTGTCGGTCTCCAGATAGTCCAAAGCGCGGCTCGCGCCCCATGCCCAGGCCCGCAGCGCGCCCCAGTCCTCAGGTCCGCGTGGCTGCCCCCTGTTGCACAGGCCAATGATGCCGGTTGTCAACCCTTGGTAGGCTTCCCCGGCGCGGCCCGCACCCCCGCCGAATCCCGGTCCGCCCACCCGACCGCCGGTGTCCGCCTGGATGCTGTTGGGCGACAGGATCGCGTATCCCCAGCCCTTTTCAAGCACCTGCTGCGTCCAGGCCTTGCCTCTTTCCTGTGGGAACGCCGCCGCTCCGGGACGGCGGGGAAGAATAAAGCCGAATTCCAAGATCACCGGCACGGGCCCCGGCGCGCGGGCGGGTGTGGTCAGCGTCAACTGGATCTCGACCGTGACATGGGGGTATGCGGAGTTGTCCACCCGGCCGACCAGCCTCTTCGTCACCACATCAATCTCGCCAACCCTTTCATTCACCGTGTCGGTGACACTCCAGTTCACCTTTGGCGTCTCCCGGGGAACTCGGCCATACACCTCGCGGTCGAAGTCTTCCAGGATTTCCGCCCGCCGCTTTTGCCACTGCTCGGCGGTGGTCACCGGAGTGCCATCCCTGAACGTGAGCGGGTCCGGCAGTTCCGGATACGGCGTCGCCTTCGACTCGTCGCGGTTGGCGGCGTTGGCAGAGTTCGGATTTCCATCCGCCCCGCGGCGAATCTCGTGGATCTTGAGCAGTTCCATCATCCGCCGATGGTCATCCTGCGCGGACAGCTGAACCGGTTTCGGCAGGTCGGATGGTTTTGGCGGTTCGTCCGCGGGGAGTTGCGCGATGGAGACGAACGGCAGCACGGCAGACAGCAGGAGCAATCGACGCATGGTCCGCCTCAGGCAGGGAATCTCAGAATTCAGAGACCACGATTCTCTGTGCGTATTACTTGAGCGACTGCAGGTACGCAATCAGGTCGGCCACCTGCTCTGGAGTGAGGTTGGCCGCCAGACCATCTGGCATCGCCGACGATTTCTGCATCACACGCTCTTCGATGTCGCTCTTTTTGAGTTCCCGCTGAACTCCGCCCGGTTCCCGGATCACGGTGGCATCCGCGCGCTCGCTGACGACAAACCCCTGAACCACGCGCCCGTCCACGAGCTGGAAGCTGTACATCTCGTAGCCCTGCGCCAGCTTGGCACTCGGCTTGAGGACCGACTCGACCAGCGCGTCTGCCGGGTAGCGTTTGCCAATGTCGACCAGGTGCGGTCCGCGCGGTGTCTGTCCGTCGGCGGTGGTGTGGCAGGCCGCGCAGGACTGGGATTTGAACAGCATCCCGCCCCGGACCGCATCACCGCCGGCGGACAGCGCCCGGCGGGCGGCCGCCTCGAAGCCCATGTTCCCAATCTGTTCCGGATTGTTCGGATCGGCCTTCGGCAGCACCAGTGGCTTCTCATTCAAGGCAACCGCAGTGGTGCTGAGCGGAACGCCGGCGAGCGACACCTGGTGCCGGGCAAGCTCGGCCTTGAGGAATGCAGAAGTCTCGTTGTCCGCGTCGAGGACGGCTGCCGTCACCACCGCCCCAATCCGGCGGCTCATCTCCCACTCCACCCGGTCGTAATAGGGGCCGGTGCTGTCCGGGCGAATGCCCCACCACGATCCGGTGTAATCGGCCTCGCGGTGATACAGCCGGATCAGCGTCACGAGGATTTCCCGCCGAAGTTCCGTCGTGCGGACGGAGCCGAGCTTTTTGATCAACCCCTCCACCGCCTGCGGGTGATGCAGAGACCGCAGCGCCCAGAGCGCGCCTTCGGCATGCGGACCCTCCAGGCCCTCCAGGCAGGCATCAATGGCGTTGAGGGCGACAAGCGCCCGGACTGCCAGATGCGGCACCACGCGGTCCGGGTCCGGCTGATTCTGGACTGGCTGCAGTGTCGGCATCTTCGACCCGTTCGCACGGGCGGTCAGTGGGAGAATCTCTTTGGCGGCGGAGCCATCCCCCAGCCGGCCAAGACTGATGAGGGCCTGCGCCCGCACGCGGGGCGACTCGTCCCCCAGTGCGGCCGCAAACGGCCGCGGGTCCAGTCCCGCGCAGTCCTTCAACCGGTCGGTGAGCGCCCGCAGGGCAAATTCACGAACGGCACCAGGTTCGGCCAGTTTGAGCAGCGCCGGCCGGGCCTCAGGGCCACCGAGTTCCTTGAGGGTGAACACGGCGGCGGCGCGGGCTTCGAGGGGGATGGCGGAATTTGACGCCAGGCTTGTCAGAGCCACGGTCAACTCGGAATTCCGACCACGGGCCAGAATCTCGCCCTGGGCATGCAGGCGGGTGACCGCGTTCGCAGTGCCCAGCAACTCGACGAGCTTCGAGTCGTCGATGTTCTTCAGATTGGGGAACGGCTCGGCCTTCAGGCCCGTGGGAACGATCTGGGCGACGAACCCCACATTCGGTCCGACAAACACCGACGCCTCGCCACCCCGCCAACTGGCCACATGCAGCCGGCCGTTCGCGTCCAGGTCCATGCCCGTGGCCCGCGGAAGTGCCAGCAGCACCTCCTGCTGCAGGTCGAAAGTCGGTCCGTTCGGATTGAGTTGGTGGCGGTACACCTCGCTCCGCCCCCAGTCGCCGGTGAGGAGTGAGCCACGGAAGCTTGCGGGCCAGCGCGCGTCGCCAATGAACAGTGAGCCAGTCCCGCCACCGTTTCCAAATGTTCCCAGCGTGGGCATGATTTCGTCCGTGAAGTTGGCGAAGAGCTGTGTGTAGCCGTACAGGGCCGACTGCCGCAGCAGGCTGACACGGGTGTCCCACCCGGCACCATCGTTGGTGTTGTCGCGGGTGAAGATGTTCATGAACGGGTCGATCGCCAGGTCGAAAGGGTTCCGCAGGCCGCTGCAGTAGAGTTCCAGCTCGGAACCGTCCGGCCGGACCCGCACCACTCCGCCGCCCCGCAGGCTGAGGGTTCTTCCGTCCGTACCCTTGGCGAGTTTGATCCCGTAATCGCCAACTCCGACATACAGCCAGCCATCAATTCCCAGCCGCACGGCGTTGGTTGTGTGGTCGCCGCCGCGGTCGGTGATCTGGTTGGTCGTCAGGCCGGTCACCAGCAACTCGTGCTGGTCGGCCACGCCGTCGCCGTTGGTGTCACGAAAGACGCTCAGGTCGGGTGGGTGGCAGACCCACACGCTGCCGTCGCGGTAGGTCACCCCGCGAGGGTGTTCGACCTGGGCAAACGTCGTGGCCGCATCCGCCCTGCCGTCGCCGTCCTTGTCGACGAGCCGCACGATTCTCCCGCCGCCGGGCGTGCGGCCAAGCGAACCCTGCTCATCCACTGCGACGTAAATCGCCCCGCTGGGCTCACAGGCGATCGCCACCGGGGAATTCACCTTGGGCGGTGCGGCAAACAGCGTGACTTCAAATCCGGCTGGGGCCTTCACTTCGGCTGCGAATGTCCGTTCGTCGATGGCCTTCGATGCCTGCTGCGCGCCTGGCCCACCACCCCCGAAGCCGCCCCCCGGCGGCGGTGCGCCGAAGCTGATTGGCTGCGGGACATAGCCCTTGCGCTTGCCGCTCAACTGGTCCGCCACCGAGGCGGTGCGTTTGTCGGCGAACGTCTTGAGGTCGGGTGGCTGCGGACCCTGTCCCTGTCCACCGAACCCCGCCGGCGGCTCGCGCCGCGCCGCGACAGCCGTGGCTTCCCTCGCGCGAACTTCGCCTGTCGCCTTCTCAATGGCCTCCGCGTCGCGGACAAGCTGCTCCTTCGTGAACCCGACCTTGGTCAAATCCTGCAACAGCTTGCGGTACTGCTCGTTCACCACCTCCATCGCCAGCAGGCGGTCCGGCAGCCTGTTTGCCCCCGGGTATGGCTTGAACACGCTCAGGTCCATCAACTGATCGGGCGTCCCCATCAGCAAAAAATTGGCGAACGAAAACTCCAGGTCACCGGGGAGGAATTGGAACCTGTTCGTTTTTGGGTTGAGATACAGGGCGTAATTGTGGCCGAGGGCGAAAAAGCTCTCCAGGTTGGTCGTGAGCGAGTTGGCGGCCATGAACCGCAGAAACGCCTCGACATCGAGAAACTCGCCGATGCGGCGTTTGAACTCGTCGTCGTCCGCCTTGTTCACCAGCCTGGCGAACTCGATTACCCGTTTCGCCTCGTCCGCCGTGGCTTCGCGCTGCGGGCGATAGGCCGCCTTGTACTGCTCCCAGTCATCGCCGAGATCGTCGAGACCGCGAATGCCAAAGGGCCGAAGCAGCAGCCCCTTGTCGGAGCCGAAGGATTCTGTCAGAAACGTCGTTCCCACATCCTCCACAACCGTGAACAGACCCAGGACTTCCTTGTCATGTCTTCCGGGCACGGTCAGCGTCACTTCGGCGAACGCCGTTCGCGGGGTTGGCACTCCGGCCGCGCGGAACACCTCCGACGCCAGCACCTGCCTGGCCTTGGCGGGATCCATTGGCATTGCCTGCAACTGGACCGCGGACAGCCCGCGGAACACTTGCTGGCTGAACCTGTCGAAGGCGATCTTGAGCGGCCGCTTGAGTCCGGTGGCGGAAACAAGGTAGGTGATGTCCCCGCCGTAGCGGATGCCGACCTTGTTGAGGGTCGCCCCGTCCAGGGTCACGCTGGCCTCCACCCACGGGAACTCCGTGCCAAAAAGGTTCCTTTCGATGCCGCGCGGTTTGCCATCCTTCGTGGCAGGCCGCGGGGGCGCGGCGGGAGGTCCAAACCCGCCTCCAAACCCTCCGCCGGGAGCCGGCTGCATTGCCGCAAATTCGGCCGCGGGGATTTCCAGGTGGATCGACCACACCCTCGTCGGACCAAACTCCGCCTTGTCGCTGGCTTTCGCCCCTTCGGCCTTGAGTCTCGACTCCGGCTGAACCATGCCGAGCAGGCAGCCAATGGCGAGCGAGGCACTCAGAAAGGCCACCATCCGGGTTGATCGTTGAATTGTCATCGAATTCACTGTTTGAGTCCGGGGAGTCTCGAACCACGCTGTTGCCACATCAATTCGAGAACTTCAGGGCGTGCTGCAAAAGGGACGCTGACTCTGTTTTCCGCACTGCCTCACAGATCCACCGCAGCCCGAGGTCGAAGCGCAGACGGTGATTGTGATGACATTGTGCCTGAGTGCGGCCCTCAGGTTACCGTGGCTTGTGGGAACAGCGCGCTTTTTTCAGCCGTTGGGTCGGGTCAGGAGTTCCGTCAAGCAGTCGGGCGATGCTGATTTGATGCGGCCATCAAATTCCTGCCAGCGGCGCTGATCGCCCGGCATAGCCGCACTCAGCCACCGTGGGTCAGACCGGGGCATGGATTGGCCGCACCCATTTGATATGAAGAGGCAGGCCGTGGGCGTGGGATCGCACTCGCCCACGCGAATTGGGAGCAGGGTACGCCGCAGACTCTGGCGTGATGACGGCGTGTCTCATTTGTCAGAACGATTTTGAATGCCTTCAGGGCAGCCGAGTGAATCAGGCACAATTCCTTTTGGGAATTGCCAGTTTCGCTACGAAGGGCTCGATCTAAGACGCGGTCCAAACGTTATTAATAGATGCTGTTCCTGGCCGAGTGGCTCAGCCTGACGCGTGAAATTCCTCGTCGTGGACCGCACTGGTTCTCCGACCGCGGCCCCGGTCAGTCGGGTCGAGGACGCCAGTCAGAGGGCGCCGAGAGGGCTGACGGATTTGAAATCCGAGTCGTATCCTGCTGATCACAGTCGGGTTTAACGCCTCGTCCGTCGTCCTCCGCCCGCTGGCGAACTGTTCCCCCCGTGAATAGAGTAGCCTGACGCGGTGGTTTCCGGCGGCCTCGACAGGCGACGACAGCGATGGACAATCAGGACAAGACTGAAGATGAGCCGCGGCCAGAACCTGTCGCGGACGGAAGCGCGGAGATCCTTCCTGAGCGGATCGGCCGTTACCGCGTCGAGCGCGTGCTGGGCAGGGGTGGGTTTGGACTCGTCTATCTGGCCCATGATGACCAGTTGCAGCGGCTGGTGGCGATCAAGGTGCCGCACGCGCGGCTCGTGGCTCAAGCCACGGCGGCAGAGGCGTATCTGGTGGAAGCCCGGACGGTTGCCAGTCTGGATCACGCGAACATCGTGCCCGTCTTTGACGTTGGATGTACCGCGGAATTCCCCTGTTTCATTGTTTCCAAATACATTGATGGCACCGACCTTTCCGTCCGGCTGAGGGACAAGGCGGCGCGGCTGTCATTGGCGGAGGCGGTGGAATTGGTGGCGACGGTGGCGGAAGCCCTGCATTACGCGCACAAGCAGGGGCTTGTGCATCGGGACATCAAGCCGGGCAACATCCTCCTGGATAAGAGCGGCAAACCGTTTGTGGGTGATTTCGGCATGGCCCTGCGGGAGCAGGACGCGGGCCACGGCCCACGCTATGCCGGAACCCCGTCGTATATGAGTCCCGAGCAGGCGCGGGGCGAGGGGCATCGGGTCGATGGCCGCAGCGACATCTTCAGTTTGGGCGTGGTGTTTTACCAATTGCTGGTCGGACGGCGACCGTTCAAGTCGGACACTCAGCAGGAACTGCTCGAACAGATCATCAGCGTGGACGTCCGCCCGCCGCGGCAGATCGACGATACGATTCCCAAAGAACTGGAACGGATCGCGCTGAAGTCGCTCTCCAAGCGGGCTGCGGACAGGTACACCACGGCCAGAGACATGGCGGATGACGTGCGGCACTGGCTCGGCACCCAGAGCCACGGCGGCAGTGGCGGCACCGCGCCGTCAGACTCTCCCCCCGCGCCCACACCAGAAGCAAAACCAAAGTCGGTGGCTCCGCTGCCGGCCGCCGTTGCCGGCGTGGGCAGGGAGGCGTTTCTGAGTTACGCCTCGCCTGACCAGGGGGCGGCATTCGACCTGTGCCGGCTCCTGGAAGCGCAGGGTGTGGCTTGCTGGATCGCCCCCCGCGATGTCGTTCCCGGCACCGACTATGCCGAAGCGATCATCCGTGCCATTGAGGGGAGTCCGACGTTCATTCTGATGTTTTCCGCCCACGCCAACGCTTCGATCCACGTCCGGCATGAAGTGGAGCGGGCGACCAGCAAGGGCCGGCGGGTGATCCCCGTCCGGCTGGAAGAATTGCTGCCCGGTCCGGCTCTGGAACTGCATCTGGCCTCTGCCCACTGGCTCGACGCCTGGCGGCTGACCCCGGATCAGGTCGCCGGGCAGTTGGCGGCGATTGTCAAAGGCGACAGTGCCAAGTCCACCACGCCCACGCCAGTTCCCGCATTACCAGCGGCACCTTCCGACCCCGCGTCCGACAGCCACGTCCTGAAGATCGTGCCCAAGGGGCTGCGGTCGTTCGACGCCCACGATGCCGATTTCTTTCTGGAGCTGTTGCCGGGTCCACGCGACCGGGAGGGACTGCCGGACAGCATTCGATTTTGGAAGACCAGGATCGAAGAGCCCGATCCCGAAAACACATTCACCGTGGGGCTGATTTATGGACCGTCTGGCTGCGGCAAATCATCGCTGATGAAGGCCGGTTTGTTGCCCCGGCTGTCGGCTGCGGTGATTCCGGTTTATCTGGAAGCCACGGCAGAAGAGACGGAGACGCGGTTGTTGAATGGCCTGCGGAAGCGCTGCCCGGCCCTGCCAACGAACCTGGGTCTGAAAGAGTCGCTGGCGGCTTTGCGGCGGGGCCAGGGGCTGCCGGCCGGCAAGAAGGTGCT
This sequence comes from Planctomycetaceae bacterium, assembly GCA_021732845.1. Lineage (GTDB taxonomy): Bacteria > Planctomycetota > Planctomycetia > Planctomycetales > Planctomycetaceae > JAKFUF01. The sequence continues at coordinate 83,245 of JAKFUF010000037.1, forward strand.
GATCGTCCTGGACCAGTTTGAACAGTGGCTGCACGCGAAGAAGGACGAAGAGCATACCGAACTGGTGCAGGCTCTGCGGCAGTGCGATGGCGGACGGGTGCAGGGGATCGTCATGGTCCGCGATGATTTTTGGCTCTCCGCCACACGATTCATGGGGGAGTTGGAGATCTATCTTTTGCAGGGACAAAACACGGCCTTGGCGGACCTGTTCGATCTGGATCATGCCGGGAAGGTGCTGGCGGCGTTTGGGCGGGCTTTCGGCAGATTGCCGCGGTCGGCGGACACCTTCCACGACCAACAACAGTTTCTCGAATCCGCCGTTGCCGGGCTGGCCCAGGAAGGCAAGGTGATCTGCGTCCGACTGGCGCTGTTCGCCGAGATGATGAAGGGGAAGCCGTGGACGCCAGCCACCTTCAAGGAGGTCGGTGGCACGGAGGGTGTGGGTGCCGCGTTCCTTGAGGAAACCTTCAGTTCGCCTGCGGCAAACCCCACGCATCGGCTGCATCAAAAAGCGGCGCGGGTTGTCTTGAAAACTCTGCTGCCCGATTCCGGCACGGACATCAAGGGCCACATGCGGTCGCATGCCGAACTGCTGGACGCCTCCGGCTACGCCAGCCGTCCGCAAGACTTTGAGGCCCTGCTGCGGATTCTCGACAGCGAAATCCGCCTGATCACCCCGACCGACCCGGAAGGCCAGGAAGGCCAGGAAGATGCCGCCTCCGCGACGACCCCCGCATTGCAGGCCGGTGCCAAGTACTATCAACTGACGCACGACTACCTCGTCCCGTCCCTGCGGGACTGGCTGACACGGAAGCAGAAGGAAACCCGCAAGGGGCGGGCGGAGCTGTTGCTGGCCGACCGGGCAGCGACCTGGAACACCAAGCGGGAGAACAAGCAGCTTCCATCCGTGGGTGAATGGCTCAGAATCCGCGCGCTGACGGACACCGAGCGCTGGACGGCATCGCAGCGGGTCATGATGCGAACAGCGGCTCGGGTCCATGGAACCCTGTGGGGCGGACTGCTGCTGACGGTGCTGTTGGTGGGGGCCGGAATTCAGCAGTTTGTCGCGGCGGAACGCTGGAAGAACCTGCAGGAGCAGACCCAAACCGCCGTCGAGGCCCTGCAAAATAACTTGGGACCGAGCGTGCCGTTCAACCTGGAGAAACTTCGGACTCTGCCGGAGCGGCTGGTGCTTCCGGAACTTCAATCGCGCTTTGCCGCCACGCCGATTGCCCGCCACAAACTGTCGCTGGCGTTTGCCCTGGCGGAGTACGGGCGGTTGGACGCCGCGTACCTGGCATCGCGGATTGACGACATCCACGAGACTGACACCCGCAGCTATCACACAGCACTGCAGGCCGACACCGCGACCGCCCTGGGCGTCCTGAAGGCCGAAAGCCGGAAATGCACCGAAAAGCCCCTGTGGCGTCGCAAGGCCAGGCTGGCGATCGCGGCATTACATCTCGGTGATGGGGAGCCTGCTCTCGATGTCTGCACGTTTGAGAACCGGCCTGACCCAGAACAGCGGACGATTTTCGTGGACGAGTTTTCGCGATGGGAGGTCGGCTTCCGGGCTGTGCTGAATACTGTGGAGAACAGCGAGAGTCCGGCCCTGCGGTCCGGCATCTGTCTGGCTGTTGGTCAGGTTCCCAATGAGAAAAGCACCGATGCTGACAAAGAGTCATGGAAGTCGGTTGTCTCGCGGTGGTTTGCTGAGAAGCGGGACACATCGACCCACTCTGCCACGGGGTGGCTCTTGCGGCACTGGAAGTTCCCGGTTCCCGAGATCCCGGAACCCCACAAGATCACGTTGGAGCGAGACTGGTTCATCGTGAAAACCAACGGGTCCACGATGCTGCGGATTCGCCCATCATCGGCAGAGGTTTCAAGAATTCCCAATCCGACCGGAAAACCAACGCCAGGCGAGTTCTGGGTTGCCGATCGGGAAGTCACCCGGGGGCAGTTCGAGGCTTTCTTCAACGACGCCATGTATGCCGTTGCGGAAAAGCCCATAAATTGGAACGGCATTGACTCAGGAATCAGCCCCACGGCGGATCATCCAGCCCAGCAGGTCAGTTGGTACGACGCGGTGCTGTACTGCAACTGGCTGAGTCGGCGCGAAGGGCGACCGGTGTGTTATGAGCGAACGGAGCAGGGTTCCGACGACAACGACGCATGGCGTGTCAATCTCGGCGCGGCCGGCTATCGTCTGCTGCGCGAGGCTGAATGGGAGCATGCGTGCCGGGCAGGGACAGAGACGGAGTTTTCGAGTGGAGACGATGAAGGACTGTTGGCCGCCTATTGTCAGATGGATCCATCAAAATTGACGGCAGTGAGTGGCGAGAAGCTTCCCAACGCGTGGGGCCTCCACGACACTCACGGGAATGTATGGGAATGTTGTGAAGACTTTTTTAGCTCGCTCCGGGCGGGCCGTGGCGGCGGCTGGACCAACGGCGCGGCGAGTTGCCAGACGGCATACCGCGACGCGTTCGAACCGACGTTCCGCTCGAGCATCATTGGCTTCCGCCTGGCCCTGAGTTCGCCGTCTGGAGTCCTGCCGGAGGCTGCACAGGACAAGTAGAGCGGAGCCAGGAGGCGGAGGCACGGAGGGAGCAAGGCGGAGCCGCGACCGGAGCTGCCGCAGCCGGATGGCGCAGCGGTGGGTGCTTGCAGTGACGAAACCGGGGGTGCAGGGGGCAGTCCCCCTGCCTGCGCAAAAATTTGTTTTTCGCGGCGGGTGTGGAGGACGACCGGATGGGACTGCGTTTCTTTGTCGTCCCAGTTCGCGATTCCGACAGCGTGGAACAGGAACTGAACGGCTTTCTGACCAGCCTAGAAAAGGGTACGCTCC